>JAZSKQ010000015.1:0-17835 GCA_045534905.1 Christensenellaceae bacterium
ATAAAAGTATTGAAAAGTGTAAGCGAACCGTTACATTCACGATAAGCTTCACCGGTCTTAAAGTTTACTAAAACCCTAACGTGTGCAGCATTAGAAGCGTTGGTTACGAAGTTACCCGTGTTTTGTGCCATCGCATTGCTAGTAACAAAGCTACCGTCGTTTGTAATCTTCATGTGGAAGGCGTCTGAAGAGTTAGCACCACGTAAACCGTTGTTTACAGGGTAATAGTCGAAAATAATCCATTTTGCATCTGCAGCAGGGGCTTTTGCGTTTGCCAAGTAACCTTGCGGTTCGGCAATTTTAAGATTAATAGGTTCTTCAGTAAGTCCTATCCAGTTACCTTTGGTTTTAATACCAAGGTCGTTACCTAAATCGTCGTAAATTTTAATATTGGTTAATGCTAAGTGGGCAACGTCGCCTTCAGGAACACTACCTTGACTATCAAAGCCGTTAAACAACATAGATACGGTCGGATATTGACATGCACCATAACTAGGCAATCCCATAAAAGTATTGAAAAGTTTAGGCTCGCCACCCGTTTCACGATAAGCTTCACCGGTCTTAAAGTTTACTAAAACCCTAACGTGTGCAGAATTAGAAGCGTTGGTTACGTAGTTGCCTATGGCTGATGTCATCGGATTGCTAGTAACAAAGCTACCGTCGTTTGTAATCTTCATGTGGAAGGCGTCTTTGTCATTATGACCACGTAAACCGTTGTTTACAGGGTAATAGTCGAAAATAATCCAACTTGCATCTGCAGCAGGTGCTTTTGCGTTTGCTAAGTAACCTTGCGGGCTAGAAATTTTAAGGTCAGTAGCTTCTACGTTAGAAACGTCAGGAGTCGGGAATCCCGGTTCTTCGGGTTCTTCGGGTTCTTCTGGTTCTTCAGTAAGTCCTATCCAGTTACCTTTGGTTTTAATACCAAGGTCGTTACCGAAATCGTCGTAAATTTTAATATTGGTTAATGCTAAGTGGGCAACGTCGCCTTCAGGAACACTACCTTGACTTTCAAAGCCGTTAAACATCATGGATACGGTCGGATATTGACCTTCACCATAAGTAGGCAATCCCATAAAAGTATTGAATTCTTGGGGGTCGCCACCCGTTTCACGATAAGCTTTACCAGTCTCAAAGTTTACTAAAACTCTAACGTGTGCAGAATTAGAAGCGTTGGTTACGAAGTTGCCTATGGTTGATGCCATCTGATTGCTGGTAACAAAGCTACCGTCGTTTGTAATCTTCATGTGGAAGGCGTCTGAAGAGTTAGCACCACGTAAACCGTTGTTTACAGGGTAATAGTCGAAAATAATCCATTTTGCATCTGCTGCAGGTGCACTTGCGTTTGCCAAGTAACCTTGCGGTTCGGCAATTTTAAGGTCAGTAGTTGTTACGCCAGAAACGTCAGGCGTAGGAAACGTAATATCCTCCGCTTTTGAAGATAACGCCGAACCACTGAACATCACACCGCATGCACATACAAGTGAGATAACAGCCAAACAAACTATTGAAAGTAATTTGTTCTTCTTTGTCATAAAAAACTCCTTTCCCTTTTTTAGGGATAATTATTTTACCGTTTTGAGGCCAAAAAAAACTAGTAAAAAAACGGAATGTTACAAAAATTTTGTTCTATATTAAAAGGCAACTTAAAGGTTAACAAACCTTTACGCCGTTATTTTCTATTCTTTCTTTGAATTCCTTTCTAAAACTGGAATCTACCACCATACAATCTACGTCGTCAAGAGTGGCAAAAGTATAAGTGGTTTTTTTGCCGACTTTGGTTCCGTCAAGTAGCATAATAACTTTATCGGCTTTTTGAATTACTTTCTTTTTTATATCCGCTTCGTTTTGCATACCGCAAGTAAAGGTGCCGTTTTCAGGGTCAAACCCCGTTGCCGTCATTACTGCCGTTTGAATATTTATTCCGTCGATAAAATCCAAACAAGTTTTACCTACGGTAATAAAGTTAGGGCGCATCAAATCCCCACCAAGCAAGGCGACTTTAGGTTTGCTTTTACGCATTACCGTTTCAGCAATTACGAATGCGTTAGTTAAAACGTAACAATCTTCATCGGGTATAGCCCTTGCAAAATACGTTGTCGTAGAGCCACCGTCTATAAACATACACTCGTTAGGTTCGATTATCTTTATTGCTTTTTCGGCAATTTCATGCTTTTCTGCGGTGGACTTGGTTATTCTTTCAGCAAAGTCCGATTCTTTAGCCTTCAAAACACTGTCAACCGATATCGCTCCACCCGGCACACGAAGAACTGCGTTATTATATTCCAAACGTTGAAGGTCACGCCTAAGCGTCATAGAAGAAACGTCTCTAAAATGTTCTTCTAAATCGTGAAAAGAGACCTTTCCGCTCTTATCTATAAACTCTTTTAGTCGCATTAATCTATCTTTCATAAAAATTCACCATTTGTTTATATTATACACACTTTCATAAACTTCATCTTGTTTATATTATACACATATGCGCGAAAAAAGCAAGCAAATTAACTGTTTTTGTTATTTTTTTTCATTTGACATTTATTTTAATCGGTGGTAAAATATTTCCACTAATATTTTGCGGAGAAGAATTATGCTTGATTTAAGAAGAATTCAAAACGAAAAAGAAAAAATTGTCGAACTTTTATCAAGAAAGGGCGTCACCGTCAATTTTGACGATATTTTAGCCATGGACGAAGAACGCAGAAATTTAATCGGCGAAGTTGAAAAACTTAAAGCCGAAAGAAACAAAGTTTCTGCTGAAATTCCTAAACTTAAAAAAGAAGGCAAACCCGTTGATCAAATTTTTGCATCTATGCGTGCTTTAGGTGATAAAATTACCGAATTTGATGCTAAAATTGGCGAACTTGATAAGAAAATTTTTAACGACTTAGCAAGAATACCAAATATTCCCGACGAAGATTTACTCCCCGGTGAAAAAGAAAACAACAAGGTTATTAAAGAGGTTGGCTCTAAACCCGTCTTTGATTTCGAAATGAAAAATCACGTTGACCTTTGCACTAAACTTGGAATTATCGATTACCAAAGAGGTACAAAACTTTCCGGCGGTGGTTTTTGGCTATATCGTGGTGACGGTGCTAAGCTTGAATGGGCGCTTCTTAATTTCTTTATTTCAGAACACTTAAAAGACGGTTACGAATTTATTTTACCGCCTCATCAATTAGGTTATAACTGTGGTTTTGGTGCCGGTCAATTTCCTAAGTTTTCCGATGAAGTTTATTGGCTTGACTGCGACGAAGACCGTGAAAAAAATCGTTTCATGCTACCTACTGCAGAAACTGCGTTAGTCAACATGTACTCAAACGAAATTATAGACGAAGCAAAGCTTCCAATGAAATTTTTCGCATATACTCCTTGCTATCGTAAGGAAGCCGGCTCTTATAGAGCCGAAGAGCGTGGTATGATCCGTGGCCACCAATTTAATAAGGTAGAAATGGTTCAATACGCTCATCCCGAAAAAAGTACGGAAGCTTTTGACGAATTAGTTAATAAAGCAGCATCTTTAATCGAAAAATTAGGGCTTCACTTTAGAATTTCTAAGCTTGCCGCTGGCGACTGTTCTGCTTCCATGGCAAGAACTTACGACATCGAAGTTTGGATTCCTTCCATGGGCATTTATAAGGAAGTTAGTTCGGTTTCTAACGCTAACGATTACCAAGCAAGAAGAAACAACACTAAATACCGTGATTCTAAGACCGGAAAAGCAACCTTCCTTCATACTCTTAACGGCTCAGGCTTAGCAACGTCAAGGGTTTTCCCCGCAATTATCGAACAATATCAAAATGCTGACGGAAGCATTAACGTTCCTGAAGTACTACAACCCTTTATGGGCGGTCAAAAAGTTATTAAGTAATAAAAATTAAGGGAACGACTCACGTTCCCTTAATTTTTAAAACTTTTTCAAACTTTTTTCACTTTTGCACATAATATGTATGGTACGCAATTATAAAGGAGAATTTTATGAATATTACCGTTTACGGAGCATCAAGTAATACGCTCGATATTAAATACGTTAAAGCAATAGAAGAACTTGGCAAAACCTTAGCAAAACGTGGTCACCATTTGGTTTTTGGTGGTGGCGCTTCAGGTGCCATGGGTGCAAGTGCAAGGGGTGCAAAATTGGGTGGCGCAAAGATTTTAGGAATAGCGCCGAAGTTTTTTAACGCCGACGGCGTACTTTATGAAGACTGTACTGAATTTATTTTCACCGAAGATATGAGAGAGAGAAAAAGCCTCTTAGAAAGCAAAGCAGATGCTTTTATTATTGCTCCCGGTGGCGTAGGAACTTTTGATGAGTTTTTTGAAATTTTAACACTTAAACAATTAGGCAGACATAACAAACCAATGGTTTTACTTAATCTATTTGGGTATTACGACCCATTAATAAAACTGATGGAAAACGCCGAAAAAGAAAATTGCTTAAACAAAGCAACTATTGACTTATATTACGTTACAAACGACCTAATCAAATGTTTTGAATACATTGAAAATTATAATGAGCCGTTAAGAGATTTATCCTACTATAAAGACGTAAATAACGACCTATCCGACCAAATCGACTAAAAATTTTAATAAAATAGCAGCACGCTTTTATCGAAATGATATTGCGTGCTATTTTTTACCCTTACACATAAAATATGCGCTATTTTAGTATTTTGCGCGCGCCTTTTTATAACCCACAACGCAAAGATATGTTTTTAAGAAGTGACCTTAGCTAAATATTTACCAATACCATCAGAAATTATCTCAGACATTCTATAAATTAAATTAAGCCTTGTAAAATTAAATAACGAAGAATTATCCGGCGTTTTTTGCGCAACAACTCCAACTATACTCACGTCACCTATAATTGGTAAATTTTTGTTTACACCCAACCCAGGTTTTATTCCACGATTAAAAACTTTAATAAGCCCAACGTCTTCTAAAGAGCCAACGGACGCATCTATTGCAATAATTTTGCATTTAGGGTGCATTAGCTTTAAGTTGGCGCTCAACACCTTAATATCTTTTGCGGTGACCGGTTTATCAAGCGTTCCATATATAAAATTATAACTGCACCTTTTCTTAATCATAGTGCATGTTAAAGGACCCAAACTATCACCAACCAACAAATCACTTCCTACGCCAACTATTATTGCATCAGATTGATTTTGCACGAACTGTTTTAACGCCATTGAAATCCCGTCATTAGAATAATCATTAAAGCTGCTAAAAACGTATTCTTTATCCATACCAATATCCTCAACTAATATTATCAAATATCAAAACAACGTTTCACGTGAAACAAATTTCTTTTCACCATTGTTCCATGTGAAACTTTTTTATTAACAAATTACTGAAAAATCAGGGGGCGCTTTCCATAATTTAATTAAAATTAAATATAATTACTTAAAAAAACAAACAAAAACAGAAGCCTATAAATACCCCTATGAATTTTATATGTTTTACGTGAAACAAAACTTAGCTATAAAACGATATGCGCAAAATTAAAAATTTTACCTTTTTTGGCGGAAGATATTAAATTTTTTTCTATTAAATTTCGCCACAGAACGTCTAAAGCCGTTTTTTTATAGATTTACACAATAAATTATTTCCATAAAATAAAACATTTATACATATAATCGATTATTTATATTAAAATTTAAGTTTGCTAAAGAATAAAAGACACTATAGATTCGAAAGTTGTTTGAATAAATATCTCATTTATAAAACCAACTGGGATAACTAAATTAAAAATATAAAAACTATGTGCAAAAACACAATTATAACAATATCGCCAAAAATTTTTTTGCGTTAATTAAAGTGGCGCAATTTTAAAATAATATGCGCCTCACTTTAAAAAACAGACGTCTAAAATTTTTTATTAAAAAATGATTGTAATATATTTACATTTAATGTATAATATTATATATATAAAAGTTTTCAACCAAAATTTAAGGTTTATAGCTTATAATTATGTCATACATATGTCAGGAGGAATTTTAGAAATTGAAAACTAAAAAAAATCATACGATTTGGATTATTCTAACAATAATAATTGCAGCTATCGCATTGATGTCTTTTACTTCTATGTGCTCAACGAAAACGGAGGTAAAAACGTCAGAATTTAAAAACATTGTAGAATTATCCTATAACAACATTGGTCTCAATGGTGACAATTCGTTCACGTACGAAGAAATAAAGATAAACGAAAAAGATTTTCCAACGTTTACTAGTAAATTAAAATCTTTTGAGGGATATTCGTTAAAAATCGATAACGTCGTATTTGATAGTTACAACATAAATTTTAACGTAGTAGCAACAAAAGATAACATAAAAAGGGTCGTTTCATTCGGAACAACTTACGCAAGAGATAATACAACTACGGAATTTACTGCCCTTTTAGAGAACGCAGGTATTGGATACGACACGGTTGACCCAAATGCCGGTTCAATTTGGTCGTCACTTCTTCCAATACTCGGTACAGTACTTGTAGCAGTAGTATTTTTCTTCCTTATAATGGGAACCCAAGGCGGAACTAAAGGAGCAATGAATTTTGCAAAAACAAACGCAAGGGTTGTACAAAATTCTAAGGTAAGATTTTCTGACGTAGCAGGCGCAGACGAAGAAAAAACCGAACTTGCAGAAGTTGTAGATTTCTTAAAAAATCCAAGAAAATTCTCTTCACTTGGCGCAAGAATTCCTAAGGGCGTATTATTAGTAGGCCCTCCGGGAACAGGTAAAACGTTATTTGCAAAGGCAGTTGCAGGCGAGGCAGGTGTTCCTTTCTTCTCCATAAGTGGCTCCGACTTTGTAGAAATGTTTGTCGGTGTAGGCGCAAGTAGGGTAAGAGATTTATTCGACACTGCAAAAAAGAATATGCCGTGTATAGTATTTATTGACGAAATAGATGCAGTTGGCCGTCAACGTGGTACAGGTTTAGGTGGTGGTCACGATGAAAGAGAACAAACCTTAAACCAACTCCTCGTTCAAATGGACGGTTTTAATACCAACGACGGAATAATTGTAATGGCAGCAACCAACCGTGCCGATATTTTAGACCCAGCACTTTTAAGACCGGGTAGATTTGATAGGCAAGTTTACGTAAACGTTCCGGACGTTAAAGGTAGAGAAGCAATATTAAAAGTACACGCAAGAAACAAACCACTTGCAGGTGACGTAAACTTTAAAACAGTTGCAAGAATGACAAGTGGATTCTCGGGTGCAGACTTAGAAAACCTTCTTAACGAAGCGGCTATCCTCGCTGCAAGAGCAGATAGACCGTTTATAACGAATAAAGATTTATACGAAGGTATAAATAAGGTTTTATTAGGACCTCAAAAGAAGAGTAGATTAGTAACCGAAACGGATAAGCGCATAACAGCCTATCACGAAGCAGGACACGCAATACTTGCAAGACTTCTTCCCAATTGCGACCCCGTTCACGAAGTATCAATAATTCCACGTGGTCAAGCGGGTGGATATACAATGACAAGACCCGATAACGACGATAATCACTTAACTAAAGCCAAGTTGTTAGACGATATAGTAATGGCATTAGGTGGCAGAGTTGCCGAAGAATTGATTATTAAAGACATATCTGCAGGGGCTTCTGGCGATATTCAAATGGTAACAAAGCGTGCAAGACTAATGGTAACCGAATGGGGTATGAGCGAAAAAGTAGGTCCTATCTCTTATGGTTCAGACAAAGAAATTTTTATCGGCAGAGATATGTCGTCACACGCAAACTATAGCGAACAAACCTCTGCGCTAATCGATGCTGAAGTAAAAGAAATTATAACTGAAGGCTTAGATAAGGCAAGAAAGTTGTTGTCAACAAATAAAAAACTTCTTGACGTAATGGCGAGAATCTTAATAGAAAAAGAAACCATTTATACCGAAGAAGTCGATATGATAATGGAAGGAAAATCTGTAGAAGAAATTCTTGAATTTATGGAAAACAACGAAAAGTCGCTTGTTGAAAATCCGTTTGAAAGAAGAAATCCAACCATTATAAAAAACGACCAAGTAAAAGCTGAAAGCGAAACAAACGCCCCCGTTATAGAAAATAGCGAGAACGATAGTAACGACGGCAAACAAGAATAAACGCCCTAACAAAAATTAAATACCAAAAGGAAAAAGGACGGAATTATGGGAAAAATTATTGCTTTTTCAAATCAAAAAGGTGGTGTAGGAAAAACTACAACGTGCGTAAACATGTCTGCGTATCTTGCGCAAAAAGGCAAAAAATGTTTAATTGTTGACCTTGACCCACAAGGCAATGCGACAACGGGCTTAGGTTTTTCCAAAAACGAAATAAAAAATTCGGTATATAACGTTATGATAGACGATATGCCGTTAGAAGAGGCTGTTATAAAAACCGAAATACCCGGGCTTGATATTTTACCATCAAATATAGATTTAGCCGGTGCGGAAGTAGAACTCGTTTACGTAAAAAATAGAGAACACGTTCTAAAAAATGCGTTAGAGAAAGCCAAAAACGTATATGATTTTATTACGATAGACTGTCCTCCTTCGTTAGGTCTTTTAACCATAAATGCATTAGCATCAGCAAACACGGTAATAATACCGATACAAAGCGAATACTACGCATTAGAGGGTTTAAGCCAACTTATGAACACTATAAAGTTAGTAATTAAGCACTTAAACGAAAGCCTAAAAATTGAAGGCGTAGTATTAACTATGAAAGATAATCGTGCAATAATTTCTAGACAAATTACTGACGAAATAAAAAAGTTCTTCGGTAAACGTGTATATGAAACGGCAATTCCAAGAAACATCAGACTTGCCGAAGCACCAAGCCACGGCGTACCGATAATGCTACACGATACTAAATGCTCGGGTGCAAAAGCATACCTTGCATTAACCGAAGAATTTTTAGCACGTCAACCCAAAAGATAAATAAAAAAGAACGGAGTAAGAAAAAATGAAAACAACCAGAGGATTAGGTAAAGGTTTATCTGCACTTTTTTCAGAGACTGAAGAAGATTACGGCAAGAGCCTACTTTTTGACGAAGAATCTGAACCAAAAGCAGGTGTAAGCGAAATTGAAATTAGTTCAATCTTTGCAAACCCCAATCAACCGAGAAAGGTATTCGACCCAACTGCGTTAAACGAACTTTCAAGTTCTATAAGTAAGCATGGTGTAATCATGCCAATCATCGTAAATAAAAGTGGTGATAGATTTATGATTATCGCCGGTGAAAGACGTTTTAGAGCTGCAAAACTTGCAGGACTAACCACGATACCGGCAATAGTGAAAACTTACAACGAAAGACAAATTAAAGAAATTTCTTTAATAGAAAACTTACAAAGAGAAGACCTTAACCCCATAGAAGCAGCGAACGCTATGCGTTCTCTTATGGACGATTACGGTTTAACTCAAGAAGACCTTGCCGATAGAATAGGCAAATCTCGTTCGGCAATAGCTAATACATTAAGACTTTTATCACTTACTCCGGAAGTTATAAAATTAGTAGAAAGTGGTTCACTTTCTGCTGGGCACGCAAGGTCGATCGTATCAATTCCACACCTTGACCAACTAAAAATTGCACAAGAAATTATAAAGGAAGGCTCTTCCGTTCGTGAAGTAGAAAAGAAAGTTAAAGATTATTTCTTAACCCCCGAAGAAAAAGAAAAAAAGAAAAAACGTGCCGAACTTTCCGCAGAATTAAAGGAACTCGTTATTAGAATGCAACGCACTTTAGGAACTAAAGTAAACGCTATCGGCAACGATAAAAAGGGAAGAATTTATATCGACTACTACACGAGAGACGATTTAGATAGACTTTCAGAATTTTTAGATATGGCAGAAAAAAATAAGTAAAATTGGGGGTGAAAATTCACCCCCTTTAATTAAGTATGTTAAACTTCAAAAGACTAATTAAAGACGATTTAGAAAAAATAACCCCGTATTTATATCTTTACCCTGCCGATTTCAACGACCTTTCTTTCGGTTCGAAATACGTTTGGGGTGAAGATTTTGTTATAGACTACGCCGTAATAGACGGTTTTTTTATAATGAAAGAAACAAGTTATTCTTATAAAAACGCTTTTTATTATCCCATTAGATTAAACGACACTGCCGATATAGATATAGCATTTAATGAGATTGAAGAATACGTCAAGCAAAATAATATAGAACTAAAATTTTGTTACATAGATACGGCGTTAAAAAAAGAGTTAGAAAACCGTTATCCCTTTAACGTGGCAAGTTTTAACCGTGACTGGTGCGATTATATTTATCCAAAAGAGAATTTTATCTCTTACTCTGGCAACAAATTAAGCAAACAAAGAAACCACGTAAATAAATTCAAAAAGACGTATCCTAACTATAAGTTCAACATTTTAACCGAACTAGATTTACCAAGAGTAAAAGAATTTTTAGATAAATTCTATATAGACTTTACTGAGAAAACGGACGGTCACGTTTCTTCTTGGACGGAAAAAAAGGAACGAGATCGTGCTTATGGATTTATAGAAAAAGCCGTACAAAAAAACCTTTGTGCAGGGTATATAGAAATAGACGGAGTAATGACTGGGCTTTCAGTTGCTGAAAAACGTAAAGACGTTTTAATCGTACATATAGAAAAAGCGCTAAAAGACTATGACGGAATTTACCCAACCTTAGCAAGCGAAACGGTAAAGGCCTTTGCAGACAAAACTATAAACAGAATCAATAGAGAAGAGGACTGTGGTGACGAGGGTTTAAGAATTTCTAAAATGCGTTATCGTCCTATAGAACTAAAAGAAAAATATGTTTTCACGCCTTTAACAGCGATAGACTTTATTCCTAAAGACACGGTAATTACAACCGAACGATTAACTCTTTCCGACATAACCATAGACGATAAAGAAAATTACTTTAAACTTTATATGGACGACGAGTTAAATAAGTATTGGGGTTACGATTATCACGAAGACTTATTCGACAACACCCCCACCCCCGAACACTTTATTGCTTTTTGTAAACAAATGATAGACACCCGTGAAGAATATGCTTTTGCAATTAGATTAAACGGCATGCTTATTGGCGAGGTTGTTTGTTGGAATTTAGAACTTAACGGGACTGTAGAAACAGGGTTTAGATTACTACCAGATTATCACAAAAAAGGGTATGCAAGCGAAAGCGTAAAGGGACTAATAAACTTTTTAAAAACAAAACTTAAAGTAAAAAAAGTAAAATCAAGATGCCACAAAAACAACTTGCCGTCTTATAATATGTTAACAAAATTAGGATACGCCGTTTATAAAACTGAAAACGACTGGTTATTTTTTGAAAAAACCTTGTAAAACAACAAAAAGAGTTTATTCTAATTGATAATCACCTATATATAAGTTGGTATAACGCTTTTTATGTTTATGTGCATATAATAAAGTTTTATAAGCTCCACCATAATGCGTCCTTACGTAGGCAAATAAATAGTCAGCGTGATTAACCATCCACTGATTCCTCTTAATTATTGCGAATTTTTTAGGTACGTTTTCAATATCGGGATAAATTATCATATCGTAAGAACTTTCTAAAAATTCCTTTCTACTGTTAAGCCAGTTGCCCAAATAAGGGGCAATAAATATTAGATTGGCATTTTTATGAGTCTTCTTATATTTTTTTGCGCAACTCAAAGCAAATCTATCAAACCCACCATAGCCTCCAAAGTAAAAATCAACTTCGTTTTCTTTGATTACTTTTTCAAAATAGTTAAGCAAACATTCTTCATCCCTACTATTACCAATATAATTAGAATGTCCACAAAAAGTAATAATCATTTCTCCCTCGTTATGTATGTATACATTCACAGTATAACACCAACATAAAAAATAATCAAATAATATGAATGTATGCATTCTTATAATTTTTCTTGAAAAGCTTATAATAACATATGAAAGAATTCTTTCATATTAGCTTTCGAGGGAGATAAACGTGACTGTAAACGATGCAGTGGCAAATAGAATAATTGAATTGCTATCTCTAAAAAAGATGACTATGTATCGTTTAGAGCAACTTTCAGGCATCCAACACGGACATATGCAATGGATTATGAGTGGCAAAAGCAAAACCGTAACGCTTTCAACGGTATTGCGATTAGCAAACGGCTTTGGCATAACGGTCACGGAATTTTTAGGCACAAACTCTTTTCTTTTTGAAAATCTTGAAGTTGAGTAATACTATAAAACAACAAAAAAGACTAACGAAAAATCTCGTTAGTCTTTTCCTTTTGCAAAAGAATTTATTCTTTACTTATCACCTTTTTTTGCCAAGTCTTTTTACCACAGTTAGGGCATCTCATTTTTTTTGTTCTGCCCATATGCGGAGCAATATTTACTGCCCAAAAAGAAGGCACGTATCTATGCCCACACTCTTTACACTCGTAGTAGCCTGCAATTTGTTCAATTCTTAACGAAACTACAAAGCCAATCAAGGCAATCAAAAAACCTGCAACGACAATTATTACGTTAATCCACTCCATTTCAAAAGGAATAAACTTGACTATTACTATAGGTATTAACAGTATCAAGCAAGATAAAACACAAATAAAGATTTCTAACCTTAATAACCGTCTGTCGCCCCTTTCTTTTTCCCTTACCATTTCAACAAGCTTTTTTTCCTTTTTGTCGGTGTAATTTTCCATATTGATTTTTTCTCCACTTAATAATTCGTTTACAGTAATATTAAGAACCTTACAAAGGTCAAGCATAATAGAAGAATCCGGCATTGCCCTGCCCGTTTCCCATTTAGAAACGGCTCTATCGGTAACGTTCATTTTTTCCGCCAACTGCATTTGGGTTAAATTATTATTTTTTCTGCACTCTGCAATAAATCGTCCAATTCTTTTTTGGTCCATAACTTACCTCCATCAATTATAGTATATAAAATTCTCAAAAAAAAACAACATACCATTGGTTGAGTAGGGTTATTTCAACCAATAATAGAGTTGCCACCTTAAAACCTTAATATCTATTTTCAAATATTAAATAAAGAATATTATTTAAACGTTATAAAAATCCCTCTTTTGTTTCCACAAAAGAGGGACTTTTCTCTTATTTACTTAATAAGTTAATAGAATAATCTATTCTTCTTAAAGTTTCTTCTTTACCAAGAAGGTCTGCAATCTCGGTTGCGCCACCAGCAGTTGCTTCTTTCGCAGTTATAGCGATTCTTGCAATCCATAAAAGTGCTTGTTTTTTAATTTCAAGGGAGGTAGATAATTCTACAAGTGCCGTAAATAAATTTTGATTTGACCAGTCTGAAACACCGTTTAACGCCTCTTTTATTTTAGGTAAAATTTCCTTAGCAAGTTCTATACTTGCCTTTTGCTTTTGATTTTCAAAAAGTCCAAGATCAAAATCACCAAACTCTTCTAAGAAGTCTAATTTTTCTTTAATCTCGCTAAAAATTTGAATTCTTCCACGCACTAAGGATAAAAGTTTATTTTGGTCGTATTTTCCGTAAGCCTTGCTTTCTTTTAAGAAAGGAATTGCGTAAGATAAAAATTCTTCGTCACCCATTTCTTTAATGTACTCACCTGAAAGCCAACGCATTTTAAGTTCGTCAAAAATAGACGGAGATTTAGAAATACCTTCTAAAGAGAAGTTTTCAATAAGTTCAGCTAAACTCATTTTTTCAACGTTGCTTTTTGGGTTCCAACCAAGTAATGCAATGTAATTTACGATAGCTTGCTTTACGAACCCTTTATTAACGAAATCTTCATAAGAAGCGTCGCCGTTTCTTTTAGAAAGCTTATGTTGTGCGTCTTTCATAATAGGTGGCAAGTGAATATAGGTTGGTCTATCCCAGCCGAAAGCATCGTACATAAGATTATATTTTGGGGTAGAAGAAAGGTATTCAATACCACGAATAACGTGAGTAATCCCCATTAAATGGTCGTCAACTACGTTAGCAAAGTTATATGTTGGCATACCGTCACTTTTAATTAAAATACCGTCTTCGATGTCCTTATAGTCAACGGTAATATCCCCGTAAACCAAATCATGATAAGTACCCGAACCACTAATCGGAACGTTTTGACGAATAACGTAAGATTCCCCGTTTTTAATTTTTTGTTCAATTTCTTCTTTAGAAAGTTTCAAGCAGTGTTTATCGTAACGTAAATTTCCGTCCTCACCCCTTAAGGTGTCAATTCTTTCGGGGGTACAAAAGCAATAATAAGCCCCGCCAAGCTCTACTAATTTTTTTGCATATTCGGTATAAATATTTTTTCTTTCGCTTTGAACGTACGGTCCAAAGTTTCCGCCAACGTCAGGACCTTCATCGTACATAATACCCGAATCACGCATAGTGTTATAAATAATTTCAACCGAGCCTTCAACGTATCTTGCGGTATCTGTATCTTCTATACGTAAAACGAAATCGCCACCCTGCTTTTTAGCGTAAAGAAAGCCATAGAGGGCGGTACGAAGTCCGCCAATGTGTAAATATCCCGTAGGACTGGGAGCAAAACGAGTTCTTATTTTTTCCATAAATCACTCCTTAATTTTGTCAATGTCGTCAAAAATCTTTTTGATATTAAAATTTTCTTCTATATAAATAAGCCTACTACTACCTCTATAAGAGAACGACTTATTACCTGCTACGATAACGTGGTCGGAAAATTCTACACCGTGAATATTACAAATCATATAAATTTTAGCCGTTGCCGTATCGTCCATACTGCTTGGGTTAGCATTTCCACTGGTATGATTATGTGCAATCAAAATAGCGTAAGGTTTATTAACTGCAATAGCACGTGTTAATTCCGGAACGTCTGCCGAAACTTGAAAAGCCAAGTTATCGTCAAAAGTAAGCCTTGTAATTTCCCTATGTTTTTTATCAAGCAAAAACACAATAAAGCTTTCAGAATAGTTAGACTTAAAACAATCAACAACTTTTTGTTTATCTAAACCGTAACTTCTATAGCAAATAGGTTCGCTATCAATAAAATATCGTTCAAAAATATGTGTAAGGATTTTTGCATTTGCAACGATAGCCGCTGCAGTAGATTTACCAATACCTTCAACGGACATCAGTTTTTCTGCCGATGCTGAAAATATATTTTTTACACTACCAAAAGTTTTAATCAGTCTATGAGCTATATCGTTAGTATTTATTCTTGGTAGGAACGGAAAAAGAAAAAGCTCCACTAACTCAAAAGTGGAAACGGAATCCGGGTTGGCGTTAAATTTTTCCAAAAGTCTTTGTCTATGACCTTGGTGTAAATTTTCCTTTTCGTCCATAATATAAACATTTTAACATACATCTTGCAAAAAACAAAATAAAAACGTACTTTTATTGCAAAAATACTCATATTAGTATATAATAAACGATGAATTAGCAATAGGTAGAATATATGAAAGACTTTGAAAGTTTTATTTTAGACTTAAAAAATTTAGTTTCAATAAACACGGTGGAAGGAACGCCCACTAAAGACGCACCTTTTGGCGAAAATAATAAAGTCGCATTAAATTTAACTTTGTCCCTTGCAAAGGAAATGGGATTTAAAACAGTAAACTATAATAACTATGCGGGCGAAATTGTTTTTGGCGAGGGAGAAGAGTTCGGAATAATCGGTCACTTAGACGTAGTTCCTGCAGGTGACGGTTGGAATACCGACCCATTTAATCTAACCATAGCTGAGGATAGAGTTATCGGTAGGGGAGTTATAGACGATAAGGCGCCTTTGCTTTTATGCTTATACGCCTTTAAGGAATTAAAAGATTCAGGGTTTGTTCCGAACAAAAAATTTAGGCTATTTTTAGGTTCTAATGAAGAAACGGGTTGGAAAGACGTAGAATATTTACAAAAAGCAACAATTCTTCCTGAATACGGTTTTTCCCCTGACGGAGATTTCCCTTTAAGTTATGCAGAAAAAGGTATTTTAATAGTAGAATTTAAATTACCGAAATTAAAAAACTTTTATTCATTATGCGGTGGAACCGTAATTAACGCCGTTTGTGGAAAAGCAAGCGTAAAAACGGATATTGAGATAGACCAAAAACTACTTGATAAACACGGTTTAAGTAAAAACGGTAACGTAATAGAAAGTATAGGCAAAACCTGCCACGGTTCTCACCCGGAACTTGGTATAAACGCAATAGGTAAACTATTTAACTTGTTTCTTGATTGTGGTGAAAACGTTTATAACGTGGTAAATTTTTTATTTAACGATAACGGTGGTTTAAGTGGACTATCAAGCGAACAAGGGATTACTACTTTATCACCTAACGTAGTTAAAGAAGACGACAACTATATCTATTTAAAATGTGATTGTCGTTTCCCATATCCAATAGAAAAAGAACAAATCACAAAAATTTTAGATACCTTTAACATAGAATATACCGCAACGATAAAGCATCCCACCCAATACGTAAATAAAGACGGTGACTTTGTAAACGCACTTATATCAGCCTATAATTCGGTTACCGGAGAAAACGGAAAACCTATCGCAATTGGTGGAAGCACGTTTGCAAGGGTATTTAAAAAAGGCGTATCTTTTGGTCCAAGTTTTAAGTGGTCTAAATCTGGAGCGCACGACGCAAACGAATCGATGTCTATAAGCGAACTTAAAACTTGCTATAATATTTATAAACAAGCAATAATAAATATAAATCAAATTAAAAATTAAGTTGAAATTTTTATAAATAGGATATATAATATAAAAAAATTAAAGCACAGGTGATAAAATGGCATTTGACGTAGAATTAGTCGGCAAAATCGGGTCGATGGCGTTAATAAACAAAGAAAATAATATTTTAGACTATACTTTAATCGCAAGGTTGTCTCAAGAATTAAAACCGGGTTACGTTTGGATTACGAGCGGTGCTGCAGAAACTGGAAGACTTGACTATATTAAAAGAAACGGAAAAGAATTAGAAGGGTCTACTGAAGACGTAAAAACCGACTACGCCGCACAAGGTCAGTCTATTTTAATGTCCACTTATAGAGAATTCGTTGATTCTAAATACTCTTTAAGACAGGTTTTAGTAGAACACCAACATTTTAACGACGAAAATAAAAGAGAGCATTTAAAAAACACTCTCCTTCGTGCAATAAATCAAAACGCTATCCCAATAATAAATTATAACGACGCCGTTTCAACTGAAGAATCCAGAAAGTTTGAAATTCAGTCCTTAAAGAACCAGGGCAAACATATAGTTGAATGTGTTGATAACGACGAAACAGCGTCACAAATAGCTTGCTTACTTAAAGCAAAAACCTTACTAATATTAACGTCTGCAAACGGAATTTATAAAGATAGTAAAGACCCTTCTACCTTAATAGAAGAAATTACAGGAAGTACCATAGAAGAAGTATTAGAAAATATTAACGAATGTGAAAATTATTGCTCGGGTGCATCAAGGGCGGGCGCAAACGGTGCAAAAGCAAAATTAGAATATATTAAAGAAGCTGTAAAAATCGGTACGAAAGTTATAATTGCATCTGCAAAGTATTCTATTAAAGATATTTTAAGTGGCGAAGTAAAAGCGACCAGAATCGGGGTAAGATAGTAAAGGTATTATACCTTATAAAATAACATTAACAATACTTATATGACAAAAAATATATAAATTTTAATAAAAAAAGGCGTTTAGCCGAGTCCCTACAAGGGATTCGGCAACTAAATAAATCCTAAACGGATTTGTGATATTCGTCAAGGGCGAGTGATATTGCCTATCGGCAGTGATATTTGCCTATGGCAAGTTGTGGATTTATTTAATATAACTTCTTCGAGAGAAATATAAGAACCTGCTAAAGCAGAACCTTGAATTTTTCTCTCGAAAAATATAACTGCTTGTAAAACAAGCAATACAACTTTTAGCCACAAG
>JAZSKQ010000001.1:0-61803 GCA_045534905.1 Christensenellaceae bacterium
TCCACGAATCAAAATGTTTTCCTCTGATTTCTATAGGTAAATACGAATCATTTTCGTGAGGATGTGTTGGTCTATTCTTTCTCTTAATCGGCTTTTCCCAATAAAATTTATGAGTCTTAACGGGGTCAATAAATTCTAACAATTCTTCGCTGTATTTTTCAAGAGCTTCTTGTTTGTGTTTTATGTTAAATCCAATTGGCAAAAATTCATTCGCAAATATTTTAACTTGATGTTCTTTCTTCCAAAAATAGGGTTTACCTTGATTATATTTTTTAAGTTCGCCATCTCTAAAGTTTGGATGCCCAAAATCTATAGTTTGTACAGGAACATCAACGTCTTTGAGCATATTTGCAATGTCAATTACCATATACCAATTACCAGGTATTTCTATGTAAACTCTATGAGCGCCGTCTTGTCCATAAGCAATATTGCTTTTTCTAATATAACCTGTTACATCTGCGATACCACGAAGAAGTGATTTCTTTTCATCGGTAGTTATTGAAAACAAATCTTGATTCATTCTCATCGTAGAATGATGTTTGCCACCGCCTATAAAACGAACAATTTCTCTCGTGATATATTCATCGTTTGACTTTACAAAGGATAATATTGTAGAACGGTTAGTTTGAGTAACCGTAAGATTATGACCTACGAGGGGTTCAACAATAGAACGAATGTCTACGGTACTTGCTTTTACATACACTCTAACATCTTTTAAATCATCGGTGTATAAGTTTTTATGTGGAATATCTATTGTAATTCTTGTTTCATTGTTATCTCTTTGTATTTCGCCGTTTCCGAGAATCATACCAAGAAGGTATGCCATTTCTGTATTCATATTTAAACTCCTATTTCTTCATAAATTTTATCTGCAATCGCTTTTGCCATTAAAGGGGGAACAGCATTGCCTATTTGTTGTCTGATTTGAACCTTTGTGCCAATAAAAATAAAATCATCATCAAAAGATTGTAACCTTGCCGCTTCACGTGGCGTGATAGCTCTATTTAGGTAAGGATGATTATTTGTTCCATTAGAAGAAGCATCAAATCTCGTATCAATAGTAGGTGAAACGGAGTCCCATTTTAACCTACCCCAAGTGCCAGAAAATTTTTGTTTTCCCAATAATTCTTTGGGTAAATGTTCTTTACCGCATTCAGGTGGTATCATTGAAAGCTTTTTAATAGCAATATCTGAATGGTCAGAAGCCTTATGGTTATAAAGTTTTTTACTATTTTTGCGACGTTCTTTTTGATATTCGCTTGTTGGTTCATACAAGTAGTCTTGCTCAAAAGCTCCATCTCCTGAATCAAAATAAGACAAATCTCAAATAGCGTCTTTAACAGTAACGATATCGCTAGTACCGATAGGTAATCCTATTTCTTTTTCTTTACAACAAAGGAAAATTGCTCTCTCTCGAGCTTGAGGCACGCCAAACGTTGATGCGTTAAGAATGCCATAACTAACGTGATAACCAAGACTATGAACTCTCTCTATAATTTGATTCTTAAACCAACCTGCAGATGTGGATAAAAGAGCTTTAACGTTTTCTATTGTAAACACATCAGGTTGTAAAGTTTCAACAATGCTTAAATACTCGTTGAATAAATAATTTCTTGGATCGTTCAAACCTAATTTTTTTCCTTTTAAGGAAAAACCTTGGCAAGGTGGACCACCAATAATCATATTAACATTAAGTTTTTTACTTAATTCAATTATTTCTTTTTTTATTTCAGGGTTCGTAATATCGCCGTTTATAATTTGCGCTTTAGGCATATTATGCTTAAACGTTACTAATGCGTTAGGATTAAAATCAACAGCAACAACTGTTTCAAAATGTTCATTTTTTTCCATTCCGTAGGAAAATCCACCTGCGCCCGAAAACAAATCAAGAATTTTGAAAGTTTTTATTTTAGCGTTCATTTGGTTTTTCTCCTTATTAAGATTCTCTTAAAAATTTCTTTTCCGTCTATCGTTGGCTTAAATAAATCAAATTCATTATCTGAACCGTGATTTGCTTCACCTACAATTTCAAATTGTTCACTATTATATCTATTGATTATAGTAATTGGAACACCCATAATACCATAATAATCACAAGGAATGTCTCTAATTGTTTTTACATTTATGGCATCGAAATTATCATATTTCGGATAATCTTGAGGGTTATAGGTCTTCGTCATATCAATTAGTTCGTGCCTTCTTTTATTGTCAAGGTTAGTAAGCCACATTGCATTACCAAGACTTCTCCATTTTTGCCCCGTTTCATCAACCCAATAACGATATTTCCTTGGCTTTGAATTCTTGGGAACTCTAAATTTCATTTCTCCGAAACGATATCCCGTCCAAACTTCATTGTTTTGTATTAAAGGGAAAATTTCTTTATATGTTATTGCGTTTTGATTTCCGATAATTAAAAACTTCTTATCGTATTTTATAATCTCCATTACAAGCTCCTTAAATAAAGAGAATGGAGGATTTGTAACTACTATATCACAAGCCTTTAAATATTCGATACACTCATCACTACGAAAATCTCCGTTACCATCTAGTTTTTTAATAACGTTAGCTGTTCTTAAGAAATTTGAGATTTCTTCTTCTGAAATTTCTCCTATAGAATCGCTAAATTTAATAACGTCTAAAACATATCCCGATTTCTTTCGTAAATGCTTATGACTATCGTCTAATAAATTTAATTGCGTTCCAACTACGGATGAAGAAGAATACGAAGTACAAATTAACCGTTTTAACTTTAAGGTGTTGAAGTTGCGTAAAAAATACTTGCAAAAATTTGATTCGAACGGGTCGTCACAATTACAAAGTATTATTTTTCCCTCAAAGTGCGGAATGTAATGAGCAATTTCACTTTCAACAGTTTCATAAGTAGTGTAGAATTCGTCATCTTTTAAATTTTTAGCGGCTTGTAAATTTGAATTTTTTTTAACCATATTGCTTTTATCCAAAATATAACTTTTCTTAATTATACTACAACAAATATGACAACAAGTGTCATATATTTTATTTTTCTGTTTCAATAATTTCCATAATATCTGCTATATCACATTTAAGCGCAGAGCAGATTTTTACGAGCATTTCAGTATTAACGTTTTCGTTTTTACCGAGTTTAGCCATAGTATTCGTAGAAATACCTGCTGCAACACGTAATTCTTCTTTTTTCATGTCTTTATCTATGAGAAGTTTCCATAGTTTTTTGTAGCTAACTGCCATTTTTACAACTCTCCATATTATAGTTTATACCATTATATCACATCTAAAAATAAAAATCAAGGAAAACTTTGCGTTCGCCAAGAATTTTTTGCTTGCAAGTAAAAATATTTTGTTTTCTGCCCAACATGTCCCAACTTTTGGACATTTCAAAGTTGCCATTTTCTTTAAAGTTTTTTATAATATATGACACTAATTGTCATATTTACTATGATATAATAACGTCAAGGTGTAATAGAATGAAGAAACGTGTTCAACTCCACGCAAAAGACGTGATGTGCTATCAAGAAAATGAAGAATATTACTTAAACCGCTTTCCGAAACGAGCAAAAACGGAAGGGATGGTTTACTATTTTCAAAAGATAGACGGCGTAGTTGTAAAAACGGAAATAAGCATCGGACAATGGAAAGAGTTGTACTTGTTTAATAAGAGGCTATATAGAAGCAACCTAAAACACTATGACGACAGATATTTTGCACGTTTCCCTATCTATCAAGACGAAGATGGTGATGAAGCCGACCCAATGGAATATCAAGCCGATACGGAAAGTTTTTATACCGAAGCAAACGCTTGTGAAAGATTGGACTTACAAAATATTTTAATGGGATTAACCGAAGAACAACAAGATATATATACGCTATCGTATATTAAAGACTTTACGCAAGAAGAAATTGCCAAACAATTAGACTTGGAGCAATACCAAGTGAGTCGAATATTAAAGGAACTTGATGAAATTATTTACACGTCTAAGTTAGATGACGGCACTCGTGATGAGATTACGTTAAAAGTAGATTATACCTACGACTACTATCGAAGAACGGGCAAATTAGAACATTTAGAAAACGTTGCTATGGAAGATTTTCTTTCTAACTTATTACCCGAAGAAGATGAAAGAATACGTTGTTGGTTTTATACGGAAAGCGAGTTATATCGTTACGGCATAAAGTTTTTGGTACGATATAAGTTAGAAGATTATTCAACCCGAAACGTTTATACGGAGATGTTTTCATTGAAAGACTTGTCCGCACGTGGGTATTTTATGCAGTTTATGACCGACTTGCCGTTAGAATATCAATGGTTGTATTTACATCTACAAAAAGAAATAGAAAGACGGCAAGAGTTATTCAAAAAACCGAAACCACGCAAACACAACCGATTTATTAAAGAACTTAAAGCAATCGCAAAGAAGGCAAACACAACGCCTATGGAATACTTTAAGAATACCTTTTTGCCTTACTTGGAAAGCAAATACTCAAAACAAACTTTAGCCTTTGCTAAAAAAGAGTTGGGGTTCTTCGTGGTTAAAGAAGATAACTCAACCCCTATCTCCGAACAACTTAAAAAGATAATTAAGAGTTTACCTAAGAAAGAGCGAGAAAAATTAGAAGCCTAAAAAAATAAAAATTTTTAACTTTTCAAAAATCCTTGCATAATTTACGGCAAGGTGTGTCCTTATATTAGTGAGAGGGCAAAACACAACTAAATACTTAATTGAAGTCTCACAGTTTCTACTGTGGGATTTTCTTTTGCCCTAAAACTTTTGGAGGTGGTTAAAATGATTTACTTTTGGCTTTGCCGATAGCTGTTAAACAATCGGATTTTTATAGTTCAGTGGACGAAAAAGCTCCGCAGGACGAACGAAACTTATGCAATAAGTGTAGTGAGCTACACTTTTGCAAAATCTCAAAATTTATATTCAAGGAGGACAAATTTATTTACATCATTTGCAATTTAGACAAACTTAAAAAATCGGACGTTTCACCCGTTGAAGAAGAGAACGAACGTGACGAAACTTATCAGGGAAATAACGCTTGTATCGATAGTTCAAGAACGCACCAAAACTATCATACGGTATATCCACAAGGGAAATATCTTGACGTTATCGAAGATAGAATTTCGGACTTAAACCTAAAACGTAAGGTTCGCTTAGATGCCGTTTATATGTGTTCTTTCGTATTGACGGCAAGCCCTGAATTTTTCAAAGTGGCAACGCTCGATAAACAACAACAATTTTTTCGCGACTTTACTAATTTCTTTAAGGATAAGTACGGAGAAGAAAACGTGCTTTCCGCAATCGTCCATTTAGACGAAACGAATCCGCATATGCACCTAAACCTTATCCCTATTGTTGACGGGAAGTTATGCGCAAAAGAATTGTTTGACGGACAACTTGTAAAACTTCAAACGGAGATATGGAAAGAGGTCGGTCAAAAGTACGGATTGGAACGAGGTAAGTCGGGCAACAGCATTGAACATTTATCCACTGCCGAATACAAGGCTAAAAAGATTTTAGAAGAAGCCGAAAGTAAAAAGGTGGAAACGGAAGCTTATGCTGAAGCGTTAACGCAAGCTGAAAACGGTGAATTTTCTTGGTCGAAAGGCGGACTAAAAAAGCAAATCGTTGCGCTAACGGCAGAAAACGCTGACCTGAAAAAGCGGTTGGATACGTCAATGGGCGAAGTTTTAGAACTTGACAAGGAAAACAAAGCTCTGAAAGAACACAAGGTAAAAACTTCGATAGCACTTACCGTGTTAGACCGTTTAAAGCAAGAACACCCCGAAATTTATCGGGAAGTAATTTCGCAAAAGAAAAAGCCCACCACAAGCGAGAAGAAAAATTGGTGGACAAAGTAATTCCGTTGTAGTCGAGAACGGATAGAAAATTTAAGGTTTTATTTAAGATTTGGTGCGACTTAGAATGATAATACGCGAACGATAGATACAAAGTCGCAGATGACAAGAGAAAATAAAACGAACACACGAGAGGACGTGTAAAGGAGGAATCCATATAGGAAACAATTTGAAAGGGAGAATGATAAACTATAATATTAATGGCAAAGAGGCGCAAGAACATTACGGGACTGCCCGAAGCGGAACTAGATTCTATCGCAAGAGTTTTGTACTCTACTATAATAGAATACTGTAATTCTGAAAAGGGTAAAAAAGATTATGCCGAATGGCAAAAACAACGACAACTTAATATTAAAAATCAAAAAAATGTAGCTCCGTTGTAATCATAGGAGCATTGTATATGAAGTTTTAGACCGCAAAAGGCGGTAGAAAAGCGGTGAGGATTAATTTCCTCACCGCTTTTTTGCATTTTATTCATAATACCAACTTGTATCAATTTTATAGTAAGCATAGGTTACCTTTTGTTTATATATATTATATTTCAACCTAAACCAAAAGTCAAAATCCATTTCTTCAAATCTCCCCATGTCTCGTGCAACTTGCATTTCGGAGCCGTACTGCGCTTCTATAAATAATATTCCTTGACCTCTTAAGGTTATTACATCTCCTTCTATAAGTATATCATTAATGTCTAAAGAATCAATACTTAAAATCTTTGTTTTGGGCGCTATGTTTAATAATTCCTTAGGGGGATTTGCAGCAATATCTTTTCCAATGATATGTTCAATATTGGCAAAATTAATACGCTTTGAGGTTGGAACTTCTAAATATATAATAAAAAGCCTTGCTTGTAATAATTTGGCTTGTTCTTGCAAAAAAACAAATTGTTCTTTGGGTATTTTATTTTTTCCAACTCTAAATTCATAGATTCTTCTTTCGGTATTGTTTTGGGCATATAAATCTAGTTTGATTTTTCTATCAATACCAACAGGATAATCTAATGTTGCATCAAATCCTTCTTTTTGAAGTTCTTTAAGGACTTTTTCTCTTGCGGAAATATAAATACCTTTATTGATTTCATGAATACCTAATTTCATATTAAAGTTCTCCTATTTTAATTTGAGATGGTAAAAAATCTGTCACTTCGTAAAAAACAATATGCTTTTCATTATTGTAATAATATGTTTCAAAATCTTGATAAATTTCTGGTGGCATAGAGGTTGCTTCAACCATCATAAAATTAAAGTCTTTAAGCTCAAGCATATCTGCAATTCTTCTTACTATCAACTTATCATCTTCATAGATAATTCCTGTAAACGAATCAACTATAGGCTTGCTTATATTATCCACATCGGGAACGCAACCTTTTTGAAATTGATGTATGCAAATAATGCGTGCTTGTAAAGTAGTATCCTTAATCGGTAAGTCTTGATACAAATGAGCGTATTTCGATTGAAATTCGTCTTGTAATCCCTTTTTATAAGAATCACTTGAGCCGTTTTTATTATGTGAACGTGGTTTTTTATTTGTAACATAAAATACTTTCATCTTTAGCCTCTATACTAATTATAGCAAAAAAGTGGTATTATTTCAACCACTTTTACTATGCTTTAACATAAAAACAAAGGCGAACCCGTCTCCTAAAGGAAACGGGTTCGTCTTTACTTTGTTTGGTGACCCCTACGGGACTCGAACCCATGATACCACCGTGAAAGGGTGGTGTTTTAACCGCTTGACCAAGGGGCCGGTTATATATTTTAGCGCTTACGCTTTATTGTTTTTGTGGTAGCGGCGGTCAGATACGAACCAACGACCTGCCGGGTATGAACCGGCCGCTCTAACCAACTAAGCTACGCCGCCATAAGCACACTCTTTGGCGTTCTGCCGTCAAATGCTAATGTATTATATCTAAAATTACGACAATTGTCAATTATATTTTTATAATTTTTAAAATTTTTTTTATTATTTTTCCAAATATCATTTACTTGCCAAATTTTTTTATTTGCTATATAATTTTTAAGTCCACTTTTTAACGGAGTTGATTATGCTTTTTACAAAAAAACAAAACCTAATAGGGCAATTGTTATTACTTCTTGCAACCATCGCTTGGGGTTCTTCTTTCGCAATACTAAAACAAACTATTAGAGACGTGCCTGCGTGCTTCGTTATAGGTATAAGATTTGTTTCGGCATCGTTGGTACTATTTATTATATTTTATAAGAAAATTATAAAGGTAAGTAAAGAAGCTTTTAAGCGTGGCGTATTATTAGGAATAGTTGTAGCAATAGCCTATTACGTACAAACGATGGGATTAAAGTTTACCACACCCGGTAGAAATGCGTTTTTAACTGCTCTTTACTGCGTTATAACACCTTTCTTACTTTGGATACTTTATAAAAGGAAGCCAAAATCATATAACATAATATCTGCCGTACTTTGTCTGATAGGGATAGGTTTAATATCTTTATCAAGTACGGAAGAAACGGGCGACTTAGTAATGCTTGGCAACTTTTTAACCGTAGTTTCAGCCGTATTTTATTCATTGCAAATTATCTGCATAGACAACTGCCACAAAAACCGTGACGACAATATGGTTATGTTATTTATAGAACTTGCAGTGGTTGGCATAGTTTTAATGCTTTTGTCCTTAGCAACTGAGCTTCCAACGTTAGGCATATCGGCGTTTAAACTTAATGGCGAACAGTTGTTAAAAATAGGCTATCTAACCTTAGTTTGCACGTTGTTCGCTCAAATGGCGCAAATTCTCGGCATGAAATACACAACGCCCAACCAAACGGCTTTAATACTATCTTTAGAAGCCGTATTCGGTGCCTTATTTAGCGTAATACTTGGCGAAGAGGTTTTCTCTATCATGTTAGTTTGTGGGTTTGCCGTTGTATTTTTATCAATGATGTTTACCGAATTTGAAATAGACCCGTTAAAACTGTTAAAAAGAAAACAATAAAGATTTATCAGCATCAAAAAAGACTTAGCAAAGCCGAGTCCCTACAAGGGATTCGGCAACTAAATAAATCCGCAAACGGATTTGTTATATCCGTCTAACAACGGGTGATATCGCCTACGGCGGTGAAATTTGCCTAACGGCAAGTTGTGGATTTATTTAATATAACTTTGGCGTAGCCAAAATATAACTGCTTGTAAAACAAGCAATACAACTTTTAGCCACAAGGCTAAAAATAAAACCAAATTATCTTAATCTTTTGTGGATAAGAAAAGCCCACCATATTTCGCCTTAAAGCGAAGTATAGTGGGCTACACTTTTGTATTAAATTAAAATTCCCTTATAGGAACGCCCCAATGCTAAGTCTTTTATTATTTTACCAAGCGCCTTAGGTTGAATCTTTTTACAGTTGCGGGAATAGTAAATTCGGTAAGTGATTCACAGCCGTAAATGTAGCCTGCAGGTATTTCATCCATACCGTTAGGAATAATTGCGCTTTTTAACTTTTTACAGCCATAAAACACGTTTGAACCAACGTACGTTAAAGTGCTTGGAAAAACGACTTCTTCTAAATTAGTACAACCCCTAAATGCTGCAGAGTTAATTTCTTCTAAACCTTCTGGCAAAATTACCTTTTTTATAGTGGACTTATTCTTAAAGGCAGAAGCACCTATTCTTTTTACCACCTTACCTTTGTGTTTAGCAGAAACCTCCACCGTTTCGGGATATTCTTCTATTTCGTCACCAAACCCCATACAAACGTAGTAATCTTCGGTGTCGTCAAATTCATATACTAACCCTTAGTTCCACCGCAACCGAAAGTTAAGGTAGACGTCAATATTACCGTTATTAAAAATAATACCGACAAAATACTTTTTCTAAATCTCATATCTTCCACAATTATATAAATTTTTGTCTATAGTCACATAAAAGAACTGTATTGTCAATAAAAAAGGACCTTGGTTTCCACCAAAGTCCTTCTGCTTAGTTTAATAATTGTAGAATATAAGACCTCTACTATCGAGCCATTGCCAATCACGAATATCTGCGTCAACGTCACGTCCCGCATAAGCACCGCTGCCAGGCTGTCCAGAATAAATCTTTTCACCATCAAAATAATAAACGTCCTTATTTTCATCATAACTCCATTTATTTCCTTGACCACCCATTGCGTGATTATGAAGAGACCTTGCTTCGTCTGTAGTAAAATATTTCCATGCTTGATTAGGATCTGCTAAATCGTGTGAGAAAATCCAGTGGTTATGTCCCGGTGTACCAGAATAACCTTCAGCAGATACCCACTTACCGGTGTGATAGTGAGTTGTAAAGCCCAAACGTTTAGATTCAGGAGCTATGCTTGCACCGCATTTAGGGTTATTGCAAACAGTTGAGGTTTGACCCACCAACGTCATTTTACGAAGAGAAGTACAACCTTCAAAAGCGTAGCCATATATAAAGCGAACGCTATCGGGAATGGTAATTTCCGTTAAAGAAGAACAACCTTGGAAAGCGTAAGAACTAATACGATTTAATCCTTCATGCAAAGTGATTTTTTTAAGAGCAGAACACCCTGCAAAAACGTAAGAACCTATTTCTTCTACACCTATACCAATATCTATTTCTTCTAATTTAGTTGCATCAGCAAATGCGTCTTTAATAATTTTTTCTACACTATTAGGGAATACTAATTTCTTTATGCCCGTTTTACCGAACGCCTTAGGTTGAATAGTTTTTACAGTTGCAGGAACAGTGATTTCAGTAATAGCTTCGCAACCGTAAATAAAGCCTGCAGGAACTTCATCCATACCGTTAGGAATAACAGCACTCTTTAACTTTTTACAGCCGTTAAATACGTTTGAACCAACGTACGTTAAAGTGCTTGGGAAAACGACTTCTTCTAAGTTAGTGCAACCCCTAAACGCCGCAGAGTTAATTTCTTCCATTCCTTCAGGAAGTATTACTTTTTTTATGGTGGACTTATTCTTAAAAGCAGAAGCACCCACCTTTTTTACTGCTTTACCTTTATATTTACCCGATATTTCAACAGTCTCGGGATATTCTTCAACTTCACTACTAAAACCCATGCAAACGTAAAAGTCTTCAGTGTCACCTAGTTCGTATTCCAACCCTTTAGTTCCGCCACAACCGAAAGTTATGGTAGAAGTCATTATTATGGTTATTAAAAGTAATACCGACAAAATAATTTTTCTTAATTTCATAATTTTCTCCTATTAGTTTTATATCGAAGTAATTGTAGCATAAAAAATGCTTTTTGTCAACAAGAATAAAAAATTACAAGCCCAACTTTACAATGGCATTTTCACGCATTTTATATTTAAGTATCTTACCCGCAGCGTTCATTGGGAAGGCATCGGTAAATTCAATATATCTTGGAACTTTATGTCTTGCCATGTGCGACTTAACGTAATCTTTCATTTCTTCTTCGGTCATCGTTTCGCCTTTCTTTAAGATAATGCAAGCCATAATTTCTTCACCGTATTGCTTATCGGGAACACCTATTACTTGTACGTCTTTAACTTTCTCGTGAGTATAAATAAACTCTTCAATTTCTTTAGGATAAATATTTTCACCGCCACGGATAATCATATCTTTAAGTCTACCCGTAACTTTATAATATCCGTCCGGAGTTTTCATACAAATATCGCCACTGTGAAGCCAACCGTCGGCGTCAATCGTTTGAGCAGTTTCCCTTGGCATTTTATAATATCCTTTCATAATATTATAGCCCCTTGCAACGAATTCACCGTGTTCGCCGTCGGGCAATTCTTCGCCCGTTTCGGGATTTATAATTTTACATTCTACGCCGGGGAAAGCAGTACCAACCGTTTCTACTCTATGGTCTAAATCTTCGTTTACTTCACCCATAGTACAACCTGGTGATGCTTCCGTTTGTCCATAAACGCTTATAATTTCTTTCATATTCATTTCAACGGACGCCCTTCTCATAAGATCGGCAGGACAGTTTGCGCCAGCCATTATACCCGTACGCATGTATGAAAAATCCGTCTTTTTAAAATCTTCGTGGTTAAACATTGCTATAAACATAGTGGGAACACCGTTAAAGCAAGTTATTCTTTCTTGATTGATACAAGCAAGCGAAGATTTCGGCGAAAAATACGGCATTGGGCATATAGTTCCACCGTGAGTCATTAAGTTAGTCATAGAAAGCACCATACCGAAACAATGGAACATAGGCACTTGTATCATCATACGGTCGGCAGTAGAAATATCCATTCTATCGCCTATAATTTTACCGTTGTTTACGATGTTTCTATGCGTCAACATTACCCCCTTAGGAAAACCGGTGGTTCCCGAAGTATATTGCATATTGCATACGTCGTTAGGCTTTACGTTAGACGCCCTACGAATAACTTCTTCTTTAGGCACTAGCGAACTTCTTTCAAGCATTTCTTCCCAAGTAAGCGCCCCGTCCATTTCAAAACCGACGGTAACTACGTTTCTTAAGAAAGGCAACTTTTTACTGTATAAAGGCGCACCCTTTTTGGTATTTTTAAGTTCGGGACAAAGTTCGGAAATAATATCCTTATAATTACTGTCCAAGCAACTTTCTATCATAACCAAAGTATGCGTATCGGATTGTCTTAAAAGATATTCCGTCTCGTGAATTTTATAAGCCGTATTTACGGTAACTAAAACTGCGCCAATCTTTACTGTTGCCCAAAAGGTTAAAAACCATTGTGGAACGTTTGTCGCCCAAACGGCAACGTGATGCCCTGGTTTTACACCTAAAGAGATAAGCGACGCTGCAACTTTATCTACGTCGTCACGGAATTCAGAATACGTTCTAACGTAATCTAAAGTGGTATATTTAAAAGCATACTGGTCGGGATAGCGCTTAACCATTTCGTCTAACACTTCAGAGAAAGTCAAGTCTAATACCGAATATTTCTCCCATGGGTGAGTACCTGTTTTTGTACGGTTATAATATACCTTTTCAAACTCCTTTTGATTAGACGACAAGTCGTTCATAAAGTTATAAAAGTGAGTTAAAACTATATCGTAAGAAGTAATATCGTCATTCCAATCACAAACGACGTAACCATCGTAATTTAACGACTTAAACGCCCTTATAAATTCCTCTACGGGAAGCTCTCCTTCCCCAATAAGAACGTCTTTACCTTCTTTTCTATCGCCCAAACGAACGTAATTTATATACGCGCCTAAAGTTTGAATAGTTTTATCAGCAATTTCTTTACCGGTAAAATAGGTTTCTCTAACGTTTAGCGAAACACCTAAGCACGGAGTTTCAAAATAATTTATGACGGCTAAAATTTCTTCAGTTGACGAATACTTACCAACCGTTTCTATAAGCAAATTTACGCCCGATTTTTCAGCAGACTTTACGGCTAAATCCATAACCTTTTTAAGGTCTTCTTTTTTAGCGTCGTCACTTAAAACGACTATCACGTTTTCCGCACCCGAAATTATAGCGTAATCTACGTACTTTTCTAAATCTTTAGCGTCGGTATTTTTATCCACGTTTTTAGGATAGGTAACTGCCGAAACGCTAATGTGTCTATTTATAAGTTTACGCTTTGCGCCTGCCGAACTATTTGTATCGAAAACACTTTCTTTATTTTTCTTTTTAAAGGTATCTACGTCAAAAACTTCAAAGCCTGAAAAAGAATAATCTTTGGCAATATTACAGAGTTCTATAAAAGAACTGCTTTTAACGTTTTTAGTTGAAAATACTAATTTCATAATTCACCTATTAGTCTTTTTCGTAAACTATTTTATTAAGTGCGTTTACGTACGCTCTAATACACGCACCAATTATGTCGGTTGAAACACCGTTACCCGAATAAAGTTTTCCATCAGCCCTTAAACGAATAATCGCCGAGCCAACTGCTTCTCTTCCCTTAGTAACAGCTTGAACGGAAAAGTCGTCAAGTTCATAGTGGTGACCTATAATTTGTTCTATTGCGTGGAAAGATGCGTCTATAGGACCATCACCCGTACTTACGCCCGATAAAGTTTTGCCGTCTTTTTCCAACGTAACGTTAGCGGTCGCAGAAATTACGTTACCACTATTAACTACGTAGCTATTTAAGTGATAGGTTGACGGAACTTGCATAGCCGTACTTGCTATAATCGCTTCTAACTCCCTTTCGCCAATAGCGCCTTTCTTTTGACAAACTCTTTTAAATTCTTCATAAACCTTACCCGTGTCGTCCACTGAAAGTTCATACCCAAGCGCCGAAATTTCGTCTGAAATGGTCTTGATAGAACAGTTTTCATCAAGGGTTATACTATCTTTATATTGATTGATTTCGGGTTCAGCGTTAGCAATTTTCGATATACTTTCAATTCCTTTTACGGTATTGTGTACAGCGGTATAATCTATTCCACTATTAACACCTAAACCGTCGCCACGGGCACGTATAATATCAGACGCAGTAACAAGTGATAAATAATTTCCCACAGTAGAAGTTTTAATACCGTCAACACCGTTTTTGAAACATTCTACGGCAATAGACGGTGCCATTTTAATTTTGTCCGACGGGCAAACGTAAACGGAAATATCGGTAACTGATTTAATCTTTTTAACCAAGTCTATAAAATCGTCTGCAAAAGCTTCACCATTATCGTCGCAAACAGTGATGATTTTTGCTCCCGCTTCAGCAACAATCGATGCAACTTGTTCAATATAACCGTTTTCCGCTCTCGTAGCGTCTTTTGCAACAAATTCTACTTCTGCACCCGTTGATACGGCTATACCTACTAAAGACTTAATTTTGTCTAACATTTTTGCAGATTTTAAGTGGTGTGCATATTCCATTTGAACGGTAGAAATAGGCAAAGCAATTTGCAAACGTTTAAAATTTGCTTGTTTCACACAGTCGAACGCAGTAAAAATTTCCTCTTCAGTTATACCGGCATTTATTGCTATAACTGCATTTTTAACGTTTTCGGCAACCGTACGATAGACTACTTTATCTTCCTTTGCGTTAGTAATGCTCGGAAGTTCAATAACGTCAACGCCAATTGCACTTAGGTTTTTTGCAACGGCTAATTTTTCCCTAAAAGAAAGTTCTTTTTTTAGTTCTTCGGTAGAAATTTTCAACGTCATATCGGACACTACTATTTTTTTCATAACACACCTCTAAAATATTTATAAAAAATCCCGCAGAGAAAATTCTCTGCGGGATGACTAACTATTTTTAGCCACGGTACCACCCGTATTGCCTTAAAAAGGCCACTCGTAGGATACAACCATATCCTTAGCCTGTAACGGGACCACCCGTAATTTCTTACTGTTATTTCAGAAATTCTGCTCCGATACGAGACTGCTTATACAATGCGTTACCGTATTGCACCAAACTACGGCTCTCTTAAAACGCTTTTTGATATAAACATAATATCTTCATAGCATTTAATTTGTCGTAATTTTAAAACTTTTTTGACAAAAAGTCAACTGTTTTAGCTAAAAATTTAAATATAGACTATTTTTTTTCTTAAATTTCCAACGTCCAACCGTAAGTATCGTCAATTTTACCCCATTGAATACCAGTTAAAGTATCGTAAAGAAATTGTGAAACTTCACCGATTTTACCACCGTTTACGATAAACTTTTGGTCTTTATACATAAGTTCGCCGATAGGTGAAATAACTGCCGCAGTACCACAACCCCAAGCTTCTTCTAAGGTGCCGTCTTTCATAGCAGCTGCAAGTTCGTCAATACTTAAAAGTCTTTCACTTACCTTATAGCCGTTGTTCTTTAAAACTTCTATACAGGACTTTCTGGTAATACCTGGAAGAATTGAACCCGAAAGCATAGGCGTTACTATTTCACCGTTAATTTTGAACATAACGTTCATAGCGCCAACTTCTTCAATATACTTTCTTTCAACACCGTCAAGCCACAATACTTGAGAGTATCCCATTTTAGAAGCCCTTTCGCCCGCTCTCGTAGAAGCTGCGTAGTTACCACCACATTTTGCGTAGCCGGTACCACCACGAACGGCTCTAACGTCTTGGTCTTCTATCATAATCTTAACAGGGTTAATGCCTTCTTTATAATAACTACCAACAGGTGAAGCGATAATGTAAAGAGAAGCGTTGTGTACGGTATGTACGCCAAGCGATTCATCGTTACCAAACATAAACGGTCTTAAATATAGTGAAGTGCCGTTTAATGAAGGAGTCCAGTCTTGTTCAACTTCTACAAACTTCTTTATTGCGTATAAAAAGTCTTCTTCGGGAATTTGTGGAAGACAAAGTCTTTCTGCCGAAGCGTTCATTCTTTTTACGTTTTCCATAGGACGGAAAAGTTGAACTTTGCCGTCTGCACGTCTATAAGCCTTCATTCCCTCAAAAATTTCTGCACCGTAGTGAAGCACGGTTGATGCAGGGTGAATAGAAATTCTTTCAAACGGTACTATTCTCGCATCGAACCAACCCTTGTCTGCGGTGTAGTCCATAACGAACATATGGTCGGTAAAAATTTTACCAAAGCCTAAGGTCGAGGGATCAGGTTTAGCCTTTAAGTTATTACTTTTTACAATTTTAATTTCCATAAAACACCCCTTGCAAATTAAAATTCCGAACCGATTTTAATTGCTTTTAAGTTTACTTCTAACATATCTGCGTGCTTTGCTGAAATAATTTTCTTTAAAGTAGCGAGTATGGTTTCTTCGTTGTATTCGCCAGTTTCTTTCATAACCTTGCCAACGATAATCATATTAGCTAAAGTAGGCATTGCATTATCACTTGCAAGGCGAGTTGCAGGAACGTAAACTGCTTTAACGTCAGTACGTTCTACCTTTCTTTCAATAAGTGAAGAATCTAAAACGATAATTCCACCGGCTTTAACTGTTTTTTCGTATTTGTCTAACGAAGGAAGATTCATTGCAATTAAAACGTCGGGATTAGACACTATTGGTGAACCAACTTGTTCGTCCGATACTATAACCGAACAACTTGCCGTTCCACCACGCATTTCGGGGCCGTAGGAAGGAAGCCAACTTACGTTTTTATCTTCAATAAGTCCCTTATTTGCAATGAATTTACCAGAGAAAAGTATGCCTTGTCCGCCAAAACCTGAAAACAAATATTCTTTATTCATTATTTATTTTCCTCCTTATTAGCGCTTCTGTCTTTATATACGCCAAGTGGATAGTGCGGAATCATTTTTTCATCTACCCATTGAAGTGCCTTTTGTGGAGTCATACCCCAGTTAGTAGGACAAGTAGAGATTACTTCTACTAAAGAAAAGCCCTTCTTGTTGATTTGATTTTCAAACGCCTTTCTAATAGCCTTTTTAGCGTTTTTAATGTTCTTAACGTTGTTAACGGCAACTCTTTCTAAATATTCGGGACCGTCTAACGTGGCGAGCATTTCACTAACCCTAATTGGGAAACCACAGTGATTTACGTCTCTGCCGTAAGGTGAAGTTTGGGTAACTTGACCGGGGAGAGAAGTAGGTGCCATTTGACCACCCGTCATACCGTAAATTGCGTTATTTATGAAAATAATAGTAATATTTTCGTTTCTTGCAGCAGCGTGTACGGTTTCAGCCATACCGATTGACGCAAGGTCGCCGTCACCTTGATAGGTGAAAACTATATTGTCGGGATTAGCTCTTTTAACACCGGTTGCAACTGCAGGTGCTCTACCGTGAGCCGCTTCTATCATATCGCAGTTGAAATAGTTATAAGCCATAACCGAACAACCTACCGGAGCAATACCGATGGTTTTGCCTTCAATTTTAAATTCGTCTATTACTTCTGCTACTAATCTATGAACTATGCCGTGAGTACAGCCGGGGCAATAGTGAAAAGGAGCGTCGGTAAGTGCGTGTGGTTTTTCAAAAACTACCATATTATTTACCTCCGTTTGCGGTGATAATCGCATCTAAAACTTGGTCGGGTGAAGGAATCATTCCGCCCGCACGGTTGCATAAGGTTACCGGAACTTTACATTCGGTAGCAAGCCTTACGTCTTCTATCATTTGACCCATAGAAAGTTCTACTGAAATAAATTGTTTTGCAGTTTTAAGAGCCTTTTTAAAGGGTGCTACGGGGAATGGCCATAAGGTTATAGGTCTTATCATACCAACCTTAATACCTTGGCTTCTTGCCTTATCAACAGCGTTTTTAGATACTCTTGAAGCAATACCGAAAGCTACGACGCAAATTTCTGCATCGTCCATTAAATATTCTTCGTACATTGCTTCGGTTTCTTCTATTTTCTTGTATTTTTCGTATCTTGCAAAGTTAAACTTTTCAAGTTCTTCAGGAACTAAAGAAAGCGAATTTATAATATTTGGCTTTCTTTCCATTTTAGTACCGGTAGTAGCCCAAGGTTTTTCAACCTTTTCAGCCTTTTTAAAGTCTAAAGATACAGGTTCCATCATTTGACCCATAGTACCGTCTGCTAAAATCATAGCAGTCATACGGTATTTATCGGCAAGGTCAAAACCCTTAACGGTAAATTCCGCCATTTCTTGTACGGAGTTAGGTGCTAAAACTATCATACGGAAATCGCCGTGTCCACCACCCTTAGTTGCTTGGAAATAGTCTGATTGACTTGGTTGAATACCACCAAGACCAGGACCACCACGTTGTACGTTTACAACTAATGCTGGTAAATCTGCACCTGCAAGGTAAGAAATACCTTCTGCCTTTAATGAAATTCCAGGTGACGATGAAGAAGTCATTACCCTTTCACCGGTAGACGAAACGCCGTAAACCATATTTATTGCAGCGATTTCACTTTCAGCTTGTAAAAAAGTACCGCCGATTTTAGGCATACGTTTTGCCATATAAGCCGCAATTTCAGTTTGCGGAGTTATTGGATATCCAAAATAAAACTTGCAACCTGCCGAGATAGCAGCTTCTGCTATGGCTTCGTTGCCTTTCATTAAAACTTTTTCTGCCATATTCTTTACCTCTCTACCTTAATTATGCAGTCGGGACACATAGTAGCGCAAAAAGCACAAGCAATACAATCTTTTTCATTTACCGCTTCTACCGGGTGATGTCCTTTTTTGTTGATTTTGTCGGGAGAAAGTCTTAAAACTTTTTTAGGACAAACGTCAACACATAATCCGCAACCTTTACAGTTGTCGGTTAAAAACGTTAATTTTGCCATTTTTATTTCCTCCTGCTTGTAACAGCAATTTATACCAATTTTTTCTCTAACGTAATGGCGAATATATCACCTTCGTTATTTATTTTATCTGCAAGTTCTTCCATTACCGAAGTAAACGCTAAAGGAAGCCCCGTCCTCTCGCAAATCTCTTTAGCGTAAGCGTTAGAACCGTTTACGTCTAAAGCAGTAGTTTCTTTACCTAAATTAGAATTATTTACTATTCCGGTAAAGGTAAGTTTGCTTGCGTATTCTATTTCTTTCATTACCTCTATAGTCGAATCAGCGTCACGAGTTAAGGGTCTAAACTTATTTACGACTAAGAACATATCGTAATCATTTTCCTGCTTTATAGCGTCGGATAGTCTTCCAAGAGCAAGCGCCCCTCTATCGTCACCACCAACGTCTATTACCACGTTAAGATTTTTATCGTCGGTAATGGCGTACATTTCTTGAGGGAGTGCAGGGATATCTACGTTGGTGTTTGCATATTCCGAACAAATAAGTTTTATACCTTTATTTTTAAGTTCCTCTTCCCTATCTTTAGTTCTAAAGTAAGGGTTGACTATATCTAAGTCGGCAATAGCAACGTTGTTTTTAAATTGACTAAGCTTAAGTGCAAAGTTTACTGCAACGTTGGTTTTGCCCGAACCGTAATGTCCCACGAATAAAGTAATTCTTTTGGCGTTTTGTACCTTCATTATAACTTGTTCCTTTGAATCTTTCCGCCAACCGACTTAGGTAGTTCGTCACGGAAAACGACTATTCTTGGATATTTATACGGTGCAGTATGCGTCTTTACGTAATTTTGAATTTCTTTCTTTAATTCTTCGGTAGGCTCTGTTCCCTTTGTCAAAACTATACTTGCTTTAACTACTTGTCCACGAACCTCGTCCGGAGCAGCTGAAACGCCACATTCTAATACGTAAGGAAGTTCCATAATTACTGATTCTATTTCAAACGGTCCTATACGATAACCACTTGACTTAATAACGTCGTCAACACGACCGACGTACCAATAGAAGCCGTCTTCGTCTTTCCAAGCCGTGTCACCGGTGTGATAATATCCGTCGTGAAGAACTTCATCCGTTTTAGCCTTGTCACCGTAATAACCGGTAAATAAGCCACACGGCATACCCTTAGAAACGTCAACTACTATTTCGCCCGTTTCACCATCGGGAACGAGTTTTCCGTCCTCGCCCATAAGCGAAACGTTATATATCGGTGTGGGCTTACCCATTGAGCCAATCTTGTGTGGAGCGCCTGCAAAGTTACCTATCATCATAGTAGATTCAGTTTGACCAAAACCTTCCATAATGTGTAGTCCCGTAGCCTTTTCAAACTGACGGTAAACTTCGGGGTTTAACGCTTCGCCTGCAGTAGTCATATGTTTAATAGACGATAAATCGTACTTAGAAATATCTTCTTTAACCAACATACGTAGCATAGTCGGTGGTGCACAGAAAGTCGTAATCTTATGCTTTGCAAACATAGGCAATATTTCGCTTGCGTCGAATCTATCAAAGTCGTAAACGAAAAGTCCACCTTCGCAAAGCCATTGACCGTAAAGTTTTCCCCACATTGATTTTGCCCAACCGGTATCAGAAATTGTGAAATGTAATCCGTCCGGATCAACGGAATGCCAATACTTTGCCGTATGGAAATGCCCTAACGGATATTTATGGTTGTGAGTTGCAATTTTTGGATAGCCGGTCGTTCCCGAAGTGAAGAACATTAACAAGGTATCGTCACCACAAGGTGAGTCTGCCGTTCTTTCAAACTTAGTAGAGAACATAGTGTATTCGTCGTTAAACGAACGCCAGCCTTCTCTATTGCCGTTTACCAAAATTTTATTTTTTAATTGCGGACAGTTTTTTGCACCTTCTTCTACGTTGTTTGGAACGTTATCGTCGGAAGTTGCAATAATTGCCGAAACGCCTGCGGCGTTAAATCTATATTCGAAGTCGTGTGCCAAAAGTTGGTTAGTCGCAGGGATTGCTATTGCACCAAGTTTGTTTAGACCTAAAATAGCAAACCAAAATTGATAGTGACGCTTTAGAACAAGCATTACTTTATCACCCTTTTTGATTCCCAAAGATTTAAAGTAGTTGGCGCATCTATTAGATTCTTTTTTAACGTCTAAAAAGGTAATTCTTCTTTCGGTCTTGTCTTTAGAAACGTGAAGCATTGCAAGTTTATTAGGGTCTTTTTCTGCAATAGCGTCGATAATATCGAAAGCAAAGTTAAACTTGTCTTGATTTTTAAACGTAATTTTTTCAGGAACTCCGTTTTCAGAAACTTCAACGTCGATAAATTTATGATAAACTCTCGGCTTCTTAGTGGTTTCGGTTTTTATAGCACCGTCCTTTATTACTTTTGCTTTTTGAAGTTCGGGAATAGGTTCACCGGTTGGATTTAAAACTATAGCGTAGAACTTACAGTCTTTACCGCCTACTGCTATCATACCGTGCGGTGCGTCAGAGTTATAATAAATACTGTCGCCCGGGCCTAAAATTTCTTTGTGGTTGCCAACTTGAACTAAAAGATTACCTTCTATAACAAGGTCGCATTCTTGACCATTATGAGTAGTAAGTTCAATCTCTTTTTCTTGCGCTTCTTCACTATACTTACTTACAACGTAAAGTGGTTCGGCTATTCTGTTAGAAAATGCCGATGCCAAGTTGTAGTAAGACATACCGTGTGCGTTACTTACGTTAGGCGCAGTACCTTTTCTAGTTACTGTATATCCTTTCAAGTTCGGTGAATAACCTTCTATAATATCTGTCACGTTTACCTTTAAGGCGTTTGCCGTACGGTAAATAAAGGCAAAGTTAAGGTCGCTTTTTCCTTCTTCGCAAGATAAATATTCTTGTTCGGTTAGTCCGGTAAGATTAGCCATATCGCTTATAGAAAGATTTTCTATTTCACGAAGTTCTTTAATACGGTTGGCTATCTCTTTAATTTTTATAGTAAGATTTTCCATTTTTCTTCCTTTAGCGAGAAATAAAAAACCCGCCCCAAACGTATTTTGAGACGAGTTATTAACCCGCGGTACCACTCAAATTGCAACGAAAGTTGCCACTCTAAAAGTCAAATCTTTAACGCAGACGACACGGAGAGATTCTACTGATACGAATACTTTCTTTCTCTCGGCTCTAAAGCTACAACTTAAAAAACTTTTACGGACTTTCACCAAACGCCGTTCTCTATAAAAAAGTTATTTTTAAGCACTCTTTTTCAACGCCTTTATATATTTATATATAATTTAACAAAACTTTTAAATATTGTCAATTGTTTTAGCGGGGTATTTTTCGACTAAAACTCGACAAGATTTTACTATTTTTGACTATTTTATAGTCGTGATATCATACGGTGTCATTTGGTATAAGCAATAGTTAAGCCAATTACTAAACAACAAATTGCCGTGTGCACGCCATTTAGCGACGGGTTCTTTAGTATCGTCGTCGTTCGGGAAGTAATTTTCCGGAACGCTTATTTTAATACCCGCCGTCTTATCCCTAACGTACTCTTTATTTAAGGTGCCGGCATCGTATTCACTGTGTCCCATTACGAAAATTTTTCTGTAATCTTTAGACGCAATCACGCATAAACCTGCCTTTTCGGATTCGGCTAAAATCACTAAATCCTTAACGGCTTTCACGTCTTCTTTTCTTACCGTAGTCCACCTTGAATGTGGGATGAAAAATTCATCGTCAAAACCACGCATTAACACCGATTTTTTATCTTTTACCCTGTGGGTAAATACACCGAAAAGCTTTTCGTTTAGAGGAATTTTTTCTACCCCGTAATGATAGAATAAACCGGCTTGTGCGCCCCAACAAATATGCAAGGTACTTTGAACGTGAGTTTTGCTCCATTCCATCACATTTTTCAATTCTTCCCAATACTCTACTTCTGCAAAAGGTAAATTTTCTACCGGTGCGCCCGTAATAACTAAACCGTCGAAATATTCTTCTTTAACGTCGTCAAAGGTCTTATAAAAGGAAAGCAAATGCTCTTTAGAAGTGTTTTTTGACTCGTGCGATTTAGTTTTAAGTAAAGTTAATTCAACTTGTAAAGCAGTGTTTCCAAGTAATCTTGAAAACTGGGTTTCAGTATCAATTTTGGTCGGCATTAAATTGAGTAGCGCAATTTTTAGCGGACGAATATCCTGCTTTAACGCCCTCGTTTCTGTCATTACAAATATATTTTCTTCCCTTAAAATTTTAGTTGCCGGAAGTTTATCGGGGATTTTAATAGGCATGTTTCACCTTTCCTTATACGGGTACTTTTTCTAACGCTTCACTTAAATCTTCTATTAAATCGTCAGGGTTTTCAATACCACATGAATATCTAATTAAATCTGGGGTAATGCCCGCCGCCAAAAGTTCGGCGTCGTTCATTTGTCTATGCGTTGCATTTGCAGGGTGTAAACAACAAGTCTTTGCATCAGCAACGTGAGTTTCTATGTTTGCAACTTTTAAGTTCTTCATTAAAAGTTCGGCGTTGGCTCTACCACCTTTTACGCCAAAACTTATTACACCACAACCACCGTTTGGTAAGTATTTTTGAGCAAGTTCGTAATATTTATCACCCTCTAAGTTAGGACATCTTACCCAAGAAATCTTTGGGTGATTTTTTAAGAACGTAGCAATCTTTATAGCGTTATCGCAGTGTTTTTGCATACGAAGAGGTAGGCTTTCTATACCTAAGTTAAGGAAGTACGCACTCATCGGTGAAGGGGTTGACCCAAAGTCACGCATAAGTTGTGCAGTTGCCTTAGTAATAAATGCACCGCCAAGACCAAACTTTTCGGCGTAAACTATTCCGTGATAGCTATCGTCGGGGGTGGTTAATCCAGGGAATTTATCTGCGTGTTTTAACCAATCGAATTTACCTGCGTCGATTATTGCACCACCAACTGCAGAACCGTGACCGTCTAAATATTTAGTGGTAGAGTGGGTAACGATATCTGCACCCCACTCTATAGGTCTGCAATTTATAGGGGTTGCAAAAGTGTTGTCTATAATTAGCGGAACACCGTGTTTATGTGCCATATTTGCAAATCTTTCTATATCTAATACCGAAACGGCAGGGTTAGCAATGGTTTCACCGAAAACTGCCTTAGTATTTGGCTTAAAGGCTTTTTCCAACTCTTCATCGGTAGCGTCTGGGGAAACGAACGTAAAATCAATACCCATTTTTTTCATAGTAACTGCAAAAAGATTATACGTTCCACCATAAATAGCCGAACTGCTTATAACGTGGTCGCCTGCGTTTGCAATGTTAAATACCGAATAAAAGTTAGCAGCTTGTCCCGAAGAAGTAAGCATACCCGCAGTACCGCCTTCAAGTTCGGCAAGTTTGGCGGCAACGTAGTCGCAAGTGGGATTTTGTAATCTTGAATAGAAATATCCACTTGCTTCTAAGTCGAAAAGTTTTCCCATGTCTTCGCTGGTATCGTACTTAAAAGTAGTACTGTATATAATAGGAATTTGTCTAGGCTCACCGTTTTTTGGTTGATACCCACCGTGAATACACGTAGTTTCGGGTCTAAATTTTTTCATAAAACACTCCTTTAATAATTAAAAAATGCAAAACGCTTTAATCTAAGCGTAAACGTTTAAATTTTAATTATATATTTTAATAAAAAAGGCAAGAAGTTTTGAAATCTTCTTGCCGATTAACCTAAATTAAATGGAAAAAAGTTTCAAAATCTTACGCACGGAAAAAATTGCACATCACGTTAATGCGCATGACTCCGTTGTACACCATAAGATTTTTCATACAAAATTCCTCTCTTTTTAACAGTTATACATTATAATTGCCCTTTTGTCAAGGATATTTGCATTCTTTTCCTAATTTATTGCTTTATTGCATCTATTAAACTGTAAAGTACGGGTTCAAAACAAGCACCGTACCAGTGCCCCTCTTGTTTTTGAGTTTCTAATATACATTTTAAGGTATAATCTGCAGAGATTTTTGCAGATTCCATTGCACTTTTCCCATTAATTAACGCTCCAACGAAAGCCGATGCGTAAATATCGCCCGTACCGTGACAACCCTTTGCAATTTTTTGATGTTCGTAATAGTCGTATTTCCCGTCTTTATACACTACCACTCCCGTTCTACCTTGCTTATATGAAACACCTGTAAGCACTATCGTTTTAGCACCTAAATCACAAAGTTTTTGTAAAAGAGTATCTATATACGCCCTATCATATTCTTCTTTATATTCTTCACCAGTTAAAAAACACGCCTCGGTGATATTGGGAAGCAAATAATCTGAAATAGCGCAAAGTTCTTTCATTTTTTCTACGTAACTCATATCAAAAATAGAATATAGACTGCCATTATCAGCCATTGCAGGGTCAACTATTAAAGGCGCACCGTCAACCAAACAAGATTTAACCACGTCTTTAACCATTTCTATTTGTTCTATACTACCTAAATAACCGGTATAAATTCCGTCAAAGGTTATATTTTCTTTTTGCCAGTGTTCTTTTATTTTAGGCATATCCGAACTTAAATCACGAAAAGTAAAACCCTTAAAACCTGCAGTGTGTGTAGATAATACTGCCGATGGTAAAACGGCAGTTTCAATTCCGCAAGCAGAAATAATTGGCAAAGCAACGGTTAAAGAACATTGCCCTACGCAAGATACGTCTTGAATGGTTAAAATTCTTTTATAACTCATAAAAACTCCTATAAAATTAACTTTTTTCGTTTACATTATAAAAGCAATGTGGTATTATGTAAATAACCAAAAAAATAATTTTTTATAAGACCAGATATGAAAAAATATTATCAAATTTACAGCGATATAAAAGACGGTATTTTAAGTGGAAGATTTAAAACCAATACGAAATTACCGTCCAAAAGAGATTTAAGCAAGTCACTTGGCGTAAGTATAATTACGGTGGAACGTGCCTATGGTATGCTTTTTGAAGAAGGGTATATTTTACCTATAGAAAAACGTGGTTATTTTGTAAACGGAATAGACGATGCTTTTATCAACCCCACGAAACCATCTACGAAAGAGATAGAATTACTACCCGACGATACCGAAAACGAAACGCAAGATTTTGAATATTCGGTATGGTTCAAAACGCTTAGAAAAATCATTTCGGAAAAAGGTGATAAACTTTTCATCAAGTCCCCTGCCGGTGGAATTTCAGCACTTAAAAACGCTATTGCCGAATATCTTTTAAGGTATAGGAAAATGGTCGTAAATCCTAAAAACGTTATAATAGGCTCGGGTGCGGAAAGTCTATATGAAAGCGTGGTAAAAATTTTAGGCAGAGATTTAATTTACGCCATAGAAAATCCGTCTTACAGTCAAATACGTTGGGTTTACGAGGGTATGGGCGTAAACGTTTGTCCGCTTAACATGGGTGTTGACGGCATACAGTCAAGCGAACTAAAAAATAAAATTTTCGACGTTTTACACGTCACCCCATTTAATAGTTTTCCGTCTAATATAACGGCGTCTATTCATAAGCGTTACGAATATTTAAGCACGGTAAAACAAGGTGGAAAATATATTATAGAGGACGATTTTGCAGGTGAATTTTTTATTCCGGGAAGTCCCACCGAAACGCTTTATTCTTTGGACACTTTACAAAAGGTTATATATATAAACACGTTTTCTAAAAGCCTATCCCCTTCTATGCGTATGGGATACATGATTTTGCCCGATCACCTTTTAGAAGTTTGGCAAAAAAAACTTGGTGGTTTTTCTTGTTCGGTACCCGTTTTAGAACAGTACGTTTTAGCAGAATTTATTGATAGTGGAAGTTTTGAGAGACATCTAAACAAACTTCGCCGAAAAATGAAAAATTAAAAAAACAAACCGTAAGGTTTGTTTTTTCTTTTTCTATTTTAGTGATTACCACAATTGCCACCACAACCGTGATTAGAACAAGTGTGTTCTTTATCGCCCTCTTTGTCGTGGTGAGAACATTTTACGTTTGGGTCAAATCTTAAATTACCTTCTATAAAGGTTTTAACAACGTCGTCTGCAAAACCCTCAACGCCACCGAATACTGCAATGCCAGCATCTTTTAACGCTATTTGTGCGCCACCACCTATTCCACCACAAATTAAGGCCGTTACTCCAAGTTTACATAAAAACGAAGATAACTCTCCGTGTCCGCTTCCGTTAGTATCGACTACGTCTTCAGATAATATTTTACCGTCTTCTATTACGTATATTTTAAACTGTTCCGTATGTCCAAAATGTTGAAAAATTTTTCCATCCTTATAAGTTACTGCTAATTTCATAAAATCCTCCTACACATATTGTTTGAAAAATATCGTTATATTATTCCGAAAGCAAGCAAGGTTCTATATCCGTACGTTCGCAAAGCTTGGTCAACGAGAGTTATAGAAAATATAGAACAAATCATACTTGCCACAAGTCCAAAGGCAAGGGTTATAATAAGTTCGAATAAAATAGTCCTTCTAACCGATTTTTTAGACATGCCCGAAAGCCTATAAAGCTCGAATTCATCTTTTCTTGCACGATAACTTATAACCACGTTATCTACCATACCTACAAAAGCAAATAAGATTATTAACGGAGTTATAAACCAACCACTATCTATATATAAGTTTGCAACTACGAATATTTTTTCAAAAACGTCCTCGCAAGGTATAACGGTAGTCATTTCCAAGGCGACTGCTCCTACGACGTCGTTTCTTAATTGTTCTTTGTTTACGTTATCCACACCGTCAACAAGTAACGTATCGTGTGAAATGCCAAAATACTCGCTATTAAATATTAAAGCATTAAAAGTATCTTCTCTTATTTCTGCAACAGTTAAATCAAATTTCATTTCACCATAAGATACGGTTATAACGTCACCTATTTTAAAGTTTCTACCACCTGCAAGACCAACCGAAATAGACGCCTCGTTTTCTTTAGGCAGTCTCGTTAAGTCACAACTATCACTTAAAGCATTTACGTCGGATACCGAAAAAATCGGTGTATTTTCTTGGTTAATAATTACAGTCCCCATAAAAAAGGAATAAACGTTTTTAGCCGAGTCTAATTCTTGTAATTTATTTCTACAAGTTTCAGTTGCATTGGGCACGGCAAAGTCTGCGTTTAATTGCGTTTTATAATTGCCAATTACTATATCAGACGACTTAACCGCAGTTAAAATAGTAAAGATAATAGTTAATATTATAACTAAAAGCCTACAACTGTTTTGCAAAACGCTAACTCTTTTAACGTTTTTAACAGCGTAACTAAAAGACGGAACTTGACAGCCATTGTTTTTAATTTGTCTTTTAACGTTAAATTTATCTATCACTGTATTTATCCATTTAAATAAAACAGGAACCCCCGTAAACACGGCAACGAATAAACAAACCAGACTTATCCCAGTAAAAGTGAACTTTAGTTTTACAGGAGCAAGTAACGTAGTTACAAAAGTCAAAACAAATAAAGGTAAAAAATACCTATAAAGTCCCAATTCTTTTTTAAGTTTTTTGGGTCTGCGTTCGGAGATTATAAACGCAAACGCCGTAAACACGGAAACGGCAAGCGCTAAAATTCCACTGAGTGCAAACGCTAATACGTTAAACTTAGAACTAACGTAATTAAAGCCTACAACAGAATATATTATTTTAGAAAACGGAAAGGATAGTATAAACGCTAACGGCAATCCTAAAATCCAATAAACGATAATTTCAGCATATTGCAAAAAGTTCATTTTTTTAGGTGAAGCACCGACAGCTTTAAAAAGTGCGTTTTCTAAGGTGCGTTCGTTAGAAATTATAAAGAAGCAACAAAATACTACGGCGATACAAAGCAACATCGACAATGCGATTAAAACGTAAACCATAATATTTAACGGCTTAAGATTAGATTCCTCTTGCAATAAATTGGCAACGAAAGCAAAAGTTTTATCTGAAAAATCAGTATGTGCTTTAAGCAAAGACATACACTCGTTTACACTGTAGCCGTCAAGCACGTTTACGTAAATGGTGCTACTCGGTTTAAATGAATCACCTATAGCCGACACTAATAAAGAGTCTGTTGCAAGAAGCCTCATAACACCTGTGACGTTAACCATAAGTTCGTAGTAACCCATAAACGGCGTTTCGGATATTGCAGTAACGGTATAAGTTTTATCATAACCTAAAACGTTTACGCTGAAACTACTGCCAAGTTTAAGGTTATACTTATTAGCAAAAGAACGTGTTATTAACGCACTTTCGTTTAATACATCAGGCGTCATTATTAAATATTCTGAAAATTCAAACGAGAATATTTGTTCAACGTCTAAAAAGTCAATAGCAACACCAAAAGCAGTTTGGTTGGTTTGTTTAAAAAATACCGGCAACTCATAGGTCCCCACGGCGTTCACTTTGCCGTCTAAAACCTTTTCCACCTTTTCTTCAAATATAAATCTGGACTTTGAAGTAGCGTTAAGAGACACGGTAAAATCTGCCGTGCCGTATTCCACCTTTTGTATCTCCGCCGTTTCGCCGTTGACGAAAAGACCAACGCTAATGCACGAAGTAATAACTACCATTACAAGTGCAAGCGTCAGTATTAAAATAAGCGGTTGCATAGGCCTACGCTTTATACTGTTTTTTAAATGTTTGAAAAACAGTTTCATTTTTCTATAAGTCCGTCCTTAAGTCTTATAATTCTATCCGCATAAGAAGCCACTTTTTCACTATGGGTGACTTGTATTATCGTAGTTTTGTTTTCTTTGTTTACTCTTTTTAAAAGTTCCATTACTTTAACTTCCATAACGCTATCAAGCGCACCGGTCGGTTCGTCTAAAATAACTACGGAAGGCTTATAGCAAAGCGCCCTTGCTATCGCAACTCTTTGGCATTGCCCACCCGATAGTTGGTCGGGATATTTATCTAAAAGGGGCGTGATTTCAAGTTCGTTACATAAAAAGTCAAAATAGTTAAAAGTATCTTTATCAAGTTTTTTACCCAAGGTTAACGGCAATAAAATATTATCCTTAGCCGTTAGCGTAGATATTAACTTAAAAGACTGAAATACAAAACCAATATAGGTGCGTCTTTTAAAAGCCAAATCCTCCTCAGACAAGGCAAAAGGATTGTCGTTTTCCCATAAAACGCAACCTTGGTCAGGGGTTAAAAATCCACCAATAATATTTAAAAGAGTACTTTTACCACTACCACTTGCGCCCATTATAGACACAAATTCTTGGTCGGTAAAATCTAAGTCAATACCCTTAAGCACCCTTTCGCCGTTATAACTTTTTATAACGTTATTTATTTTTATCATAGTTCTACCCCATAAAATCCAGCGGGAAAAATCCCTGCAAAGTAATTTAATAACGTGTCGTTAAAATCGCCCGTGTTAAGCGAATTTTTAAGCACCTTAATATCCGTAAACTCTAACGAGTTATAAAATTCGGTATATTTACTTCCGTAATACTCGGTTGCAAAATTATTATAATAAGCGTTATCAAAATTAAAGTCCGTCAAATTACTAAAGGCAATCCAATCGCTATCGGTGAAGCAATTAAAACACTCTTTAACAAACAAGTTCGTTTGATTATTAACCAAATATTCGGCGTGTTTAATATTAAATTTAGACTGAACCAAACAAATAATTTCTATAACGCCTTCCATTTTGTCGGCAATTAAATCTAAGTCCCCGTTCAATTCAACCTTTTTATAAAGCTGAGCATGATAACTTCCCTTAACAAACAATTTAGACGTAATAGATAAAATTAACTTCCAACCCTTAATAGACATATCTATATCACTAAAGTCGGGGGTTTTTAATATCAACAAAATTTCCGCATCAGTTAAACTTTTTATAGCAGAATTAGACTGTGAACTTCCAAGAACCATTTCCCCTATAAAAAACAAAAGTTTAACGGTTGGAACAAAGTTTGCTAAGGTTATATCTTGCGTAAGAGTGTTTTTAGATGCCAAAACCTTTTCAGCATCATCTAACTTATATTGCCAACCGTAAAGAGCATACTCTTCTAAGTATTTTTGATACAAATATCCGTAATAATAATCGCAAACGTGATATATTACCGAAGCCGTTGCATCAATTCCCATATACGAAGAAAGCAACCCTAAAATTTCTTTTAAATTTGCCACGTCTTGAGAGGTTACATTGCCCGACTGAACACCGTAAAAAGCCGTTGCGTAAGTTTCAGTTTTGCTTGAAATACTTTGAATTAAATTATCAACAGTTTTTTGAGATAAGTTTTGATTTAATAAAATTTCTGCAACCTCTTTAGCGTGTTTGACTATTATATCTTTAGAATTTTCCGACACGTTTGAACTAACACACGCTTTATAAATAGCCGTTAAAAACTGATTTACCGTATCTTCTACGTTGGCTTTAGTTTGTTCTAAATAGGTTATATTTTGCTCGGTAGTTTGTGGAATACCGATATAAGGCGGGTTATCTTGCGAATTGCAACCAAAAAATACCGCAAAAGAAACGGTAAATAATACTGCAAAAATCACACATAAAGTTTTTTTAATGCCCTTTATATATCCCATACAAACCCAACAAATTTATTTTTATTTATTATAGCATAATAAAATTGTAAATACAATACTATTACACCTTAACAAAATAAAAATATCCCCAAAGCCAATCGGCTTTGGGGATAAGTTTTAGTTGTTATTAACTAATTGCAATTATTAGTTAAAATTTGCGAAAAATCCATTAAGGAATTGTCCGGTAGTTTCGTAGAAGCTATCTGCAATAGTACTTCTACTATCTACGTCACTAAAGAACTGTTCGCAGTTCAACGTTACGAACGTAACGTCTATATTAGCCTTTTCACTATTAGTAAACAATACTAAGTATCCGGTACCTACGCTATCATTGATAACTCCTTCAGATTCATAATTTTCGTTCGTAAGAACGATGTTACTACCTGCGATAGAGTAAATAATTAAATTATATCCGTTAAGGTCAATGGAGTAACCGTTAAGGTCAAAGAATACATCTTCTGCATAGATATAAACGTTATTAGTTAACGTCCAGTTATCGTAAAGTTCAATATGTAATTCTCTGTACTTATCGCAATGGTAACAGCGCCAACCATGGAAATAACCATTTGCATTAAGAGTTGTAGCACAGAAATCACCTTCGATATATTCGTTTAGATAACCATCTGTATACGTTGTACTTCTATGATAATAATACGTATCACTATAAGTCACTTCGTCGCAGATATCGCAAACTTCGGTTTGAGTGTATGACTCTTCAGTACAGCAACCAGTTTCGGTGTAGTTTACAGTAGTGTAACCGTGTGTTTTATACTCTCTAAAGCCTAAAAGTTCACCGGTTAAATCACAAACGTATACATCGGTTTTGCAATCATAAACGTCATAGTAACTTAATTCAACGTAACCTTCGATACTGTTAATATAAACGTTAACTTTATCGTTATAATATTTACCGTTAATTTCTTGCTTTTGCATAGTGAACTCAACACGTAAATCCATATCACCATTAGCATAGATATTACCATTTGGCATTACGCCCACTGTTCTACTTGCATTAAAGTTATAATCGTTCGTAAGTTCGGTAATATAAGGTTCAACTATTTTCATGAAGATACGTTCGTCCCAATCGGCAGAAGCGTTTTCGTAACTGTCTATACGTGCATATTCAAATTCACCATTTTCAAAATATAAAGTAAAGTCAAAATCGTAGTTGGTGTAATTGTAGGTCGAAATCTTATAAGCAGTTGTTGCGCTTAAATCAACGTATTCAACTTTTCCACACGCATCACAACCATAAACGTATGCACTACCAAGCCATAAATCTTCAAACTTGACTAGGTCTTCACCGAATACTAAACGTAAATATGATAAATACTTAGCGTTTTCAGTTTCAGTTGCATCATTAGCATCATCAAAGTATATGCTTCCTATTTGTTCATTATGATCTAAGCAATCGTTTTCGATAGTTGACTTAGAAACTTCGAAAGCTTCGTAATCATATTCGTTGGTGTTTTCGTTTAATTGTCCTTCGTAACTAAATACTATGTGGGTGAGAGTATAACAGTTATCGTTAGCCTCATCATAGAAGCCTAAAGTATATCTCATTTCAACTGCGTGACAATAGTAACAACTATAAATTTCAACGTCCCCTTCGTAGAAGTTGGTAGCATCTATACCTAAATCAACTAAATCAGCTGCTTCAACTGGTTCAGTGCCAACATGACTCATATTGCAAGGAGTTTCGATATATGAGTATTCGTCACCACAACATATACACTTATAAACGTGAAGTTCTACTTTTCTTCCCGAATGTTCACTACAGAGAGTTTCACCTACGACTTCAGTGGTTGATTCGTGAACGCATTCATAGTAAGTTTGAGTGTATTCATGTTCACAATTTTTGCAATCATAGGTTGCCTCATAGCCTTGTTGACAAGTATCACCAATTTTGTTAGTAGTAATTTCGTAATCATGAACGCCTTCTTCTACACGACGAACTTCGCCGGTAACTACGTTATAGCTAAGGAAGAAAGATACGTCTTTATTTACAATTTCACCAGTTTCTATAGGTTGTTCATTTTCATACTTGTAAATAGTTGCTTGAACAGGTGCATCTAATGAGATACGTACCCAATCTTTGCAGATATCCGATATAACCAATGCGCCGTTAGGTAAGTAACAATCATCAATTACAGGAATCAATGCAACGTATTCTACTATTTCGTAATTATGAGCGTAAACCCCTCTTTCTTTAACTTCGATATAACTTCCGTTTTCTGCTTTCTTAAATTCTGCAGATACTGCCAAAGCGTTATAGAACTGGCCTTGAGTAGAGTAATCTACAATACCGTCGTCATAACCAAACTTTAAGGTTTCAATCCTCTTCATGCTTTCAGCTATGTCAGCAATATCTTCTTTGTTAACTTCTTCTGACTTAGTAAAGTCAAAACTAATATCAAAGTCTGCTTCAGCGTATTTCGTAATAGTGTTAAGTATTACACCGTTTACTTGGTTACTATCAATCATGAATTGGAATCTATCAAGGTCAACGCTTACGTCAATCTTTTCAATATTTCCTGCTTCGCCGTTGGTTATAGTGTAAGCAAATTCACCATCAAGCATGGTACTTTCTTCGCCGAAGATTGAACCACTCATAGTTACTAAAGCGTCAACTTTAACGGTGATAGTATTTTCAGCTTCAACGAATTCAACAATGAATTCTAAGTTTTCAATAACTTCTTCACCTTCAACGTTTACTTTTGTATAGAAAGTTAATTTATATTTGTTTTCTGCAAGAGTTTCTACCTTAACGTCGTAAGCCACGCCGTTTCCTGCGAATTCAACGTCAAACTTAGTGTTAAAGTCTTTTGAATCGGTTCCCTTATATCCAAAGGAGCCAAGTCTTTCACCTTGATAGAATACGGTTGCAGTAGGAATACCGGTTTCTTCGTCGTTAGCGATTTCAACTTTAGCAATTTCTACTTTACCTTCGCCTTCACCCATACTTACTACTAAAGATGCGGTTTCGGTTTCACTGTCAGCGTCAATAGCTACGTCGTAACCCATTGCCTTTCCGGTAGCGTTAAATATGGTCTTAACGTCCGTCTTATCCCAGTTTGCAATAATTTCAGCCATTACTTGGTCCGCCATTTTTGCAACTGCCTTAAAGTCGAAATCTTCGCCTTCAAGAGCGTATTCAAGAGATAACCATTCAACGAATTCACTGGTTTCACCGTCAAGAGTATAAACTGTTGCTTTAACAGTCTTTGCACCGGTTACCCAATCAAGTTCTGCTTTGTAACCCATTGCCATTACGGTTGCAAGTTTACCGGTTTCGGTATTTTCAAGTTTAACTTCTGCAAATACGTTTTCGCCCATAAGAACGGTAACGTAACCAGTTAAATCTGCTTCAGAAATTTCAGTTTCTACGGTGTAACCCATAGCACTTAAAATACCTTCAAATGCAAATTTACCATTTTCGTCGGTTACACTATTAAATTTAGCTTCAGCAATTACAGCTTCTGCTTCTTCTACTATAGTCTTAACTACTAACGAATACTTAAATTCTTCGCCGTTAAGTGCTAATTCTGCAGTATATACTTCTTCATATTTTCCACTTTCGTCGTTATAAACGCCTAAAGCGCCAACTGCTTTTTTAGTTTCTATTTCGTAAGAAACTTTTATTTCGTATAATCCGTAATATCCTGCTACGGTGTATACGCCTTCGTATACTTGATAAATTACCGAATTACCTGCAACGTCTGCAATAATTTCTAGTACGGTACCGTCAGCGTCTATAATTACGCTTACAGCAGTCATCTTATCAACCATATCTAAACCATCTTTGATAAATGCGCTTAACGCAAATACGTCACCGTAGATAGGTTCGTCTTCTTCAGTTCTATCAATGATAGGTTTGTATTCCGGATCACCGTAAACGAAAATGTTATATAATTCATCAACGGTATTGTCTTTTGCTAAAGTTACGAAAGAGTCAACTGTTGCTTCGAATTGAGCAATTAATTGTTCTTTGGTAGGTGCAGAAGGTTGTTCTACGTCTTCATTGTCGCCTTCAGGTCCTTCACCAACGATTTCACCACCAACTTCTTCTTTAACAGCAGACATAACTTTGTTGCCACCGATTTCTTCTACGCTAGGTGCGTTAGAACCCATCGTTGCCAATATCATATCAATAATGGTTACGTCATAAACCTCTTCAAGTGCCGTTTGAATATCAATTTCAACGTCGGCTATCATTTGAACGTAAGTTTCGATTAAGTCAAAGGTATAATCTACGTCAAACTTATATTCTTCTGCAATAGCGATTGCATAATCTGCAATTTCTTTTACGGTCAAGGTCGGAAGAGCCTTAATCTTTTCAACTAAATTATCTACTGTACCTTCACCAAATTTACCTTCTATTACGTCTGCTAAAGTTGCCGTCGCAAACTTATCGGTAAATGCGGTAAGACCGTTAACGTCTAATGAATAAAGAATATTGCCGTCAATTTCTTCTTCCTTAATCAAGTATTCGTCAAATAAAGAAACTAATAATCCACCGATATTTGCATCTTCTTTAGAATTTAATGCTTCTTTAACTGCTTCTACGAAAGGAACGTAATTTTCAAAAGCAGTTTCGGTGAAGTTATAAACTTCTATTGCCTTGAAAATAGTGTCAGCGTTAATTGCGCCGTTAGTTTGTTGTATTAAAATTTGGTCTAAAATATTTAAGCCTATAGTTGCGTTATTAACTTCTTCGTTTTCAACGAATTGACCGTAAACAACACCTTCGTTGATATATAAGCTAAACGAAACAACTAATTCTTCTGCGTCTTCGGAAGCAAAAGTCTTAATATCGCCTACGCCGTCAAATACAGCGTTTTCAATAACAACTTCAAAATTCATAAAGCCGGTAGGCATACCGTCTTTTACGCTTATAGAAGCTTTAGCAATTCTAATATCAACCAAGCTTCTCATTCCTTCAGCATAATTGTAATCACTGCTTTCGCTGTAAATACTGATTTTTGCATCTTCACTTACGCTAAAGGTCATGTCTTTATCGCCAAGCATTAAGCAAATCAATTGATAAAGTGAATCTGATTCAAGTTTAAGAGCCGGAATCTTAGTTTCGTAGTGGTAACCACATTCTGAACAAGTGAAGCCCTTAATACCGGTTGAGATTTGGCTTGGAAGTTTAATAATGCTTTCTTCTATTTTGTGGGGTTTTTTAGGAATAGTTACGGTGTAACCATCTTCACAATTTTCTTCGGTACATTTATAAACTCTGTAGCCTTCTTCCGAACAAGTCGATACCTTTTCTTCAGACATTGCGTAGTTATGTACTTTTTCTAATTCGGTTGCGTCTTCAACGATTTCAGCATTTATGTTATCACCAAGTTGAACTTTATCGGCAACTTCGGTAGATACCAAAACTTTTTGAATTGCGTTGTTTTCGTCTTCAACAACGGTGTTTTCAGCGTTAATTACAACACGGCCTGCCGCTGCTTGATCACCGGTAATAACAACCTTAGTACCAACTGCTTCACTTGCAACGACAACGTTTGCTACAACACCTTGAACTTCAAGATTTGTTTTACCCTTTAAGTCAACGTTATCAACAACTGCAGTTGGTGCAATTTTAATTTCTGCAGTTTCTGTTTCACTTGATGCTTCTGAAGAAACACTTACCTTTTTAACTGCACCGGTAACTTCAACTTTAGCAACTGCTTTAATTTCAACGTCGTCAACGGTACCTGCTATGTTAATATCTGCTTTAGCGGAAACTGCCAAGCTTGTAACTTTAGCGGTAGGTGCTATAACAACTTTCGCACCGGTTGCTTCTTTATTAACGCTAAGTTTACCGAGTTTAGTTCCCTCACCCGCTTCCAAACTACCGTTTCCTGCAAGAGCAATATCTGCCATTTCGGAATAACTAATTTGGATATGGGTATCGGACTTAACCGTTCCCTTACCGTTACTCTTTACGTTAGAGAAACGAATGGTTTGGCTTGCAGCCTCCAATTCATACTCTACGTTTTCTGCGATTGTCGCATTGTCAAAGTCAATATCACCATTAGGTACGGAAATAACTAAAGAACCGTTTTTAACGGTACCGTTTTTAACCGTTACAAGTGCGCCTTCAACGTTTGATGCGATTTTAAGCGTGTAACCGTTAAGGTCTAACGCATAACCACCCAAGTCGAAAGTAACTGCTTTTGTAATGGATACGACTTTGTCACTACTGTCGGTTGCTTTTACGTCTGCGTCACTAAGTACGTATTCTTGAGTCAACGTGTAAGAATCAGCGTTGTCTTTGAACATACTATCGTTTTTGAATAAAAGCACAGCAACAACGGCTATAACCGCAGTTAAAACTACGGATATCACTGCTATCGAGATCTTTTTTGCTGTCGACATCTTTCCACTCTCCTTATAAAAAATTTTAGCATTGCCCAGCCTTAAATTTTTGCCCGACAATGCTTTGTAAAGTAATTATAATACTTTACATTTGTTTTTGTCAACCCCTGACCTTACAATTTATACGGAAAAATTAAAAAAAGTGACTACACTTTTTGGGTGTTTTAGTCACTTTTTTTGATTTTTCTTGTTTTTTTACTTTTTTACACAGTAATAAAATTTTTTAAAGCTTCAAAAGTTTTTTAATATTGCCACTATATATCATTTCACGTTCGGCGTTCGATAGTTGAATTTTGTTAAAACGCTCCAACTCCTCGGTTGCGTCCCACATAGGGAAATCGGTTGCAAAAAAGAACCTATCCACACCAAGCAAATCAATAATTTCTTTTGCCTTTTCGCTACTGATAAACGCCAATGAAGAGCACGTGTCAAAATAAACGTTTTTTAAACCCTTGTAAATTAAAGCGTTATCCCATTTTCTGTATCCACCAAAGTGTGCGCCAATAAAATTAACGTTAGGGAATTTCTTTGCCATTTTAACCAGTCTTTCGGGTGCGGAATATTCGTATCTATTGTCACCCACGTGGAACAAAATCGGCAATTTATCACTAGCGGTTTCATATATCACTTGCACTGAATCTTGGTCTATATAAAACTTTTGAAAATCTGGGTGCAACTTAATGCCCTTAAACCCTAAATCTATACACCTTTTTATCTCTTCTTTTACTTCGGTTTCAGATAAATCTTGGTGCAAAGTCATAAAGGGAATAAACTCCTTATGAGCGTCTGCCTCGGCTTTGATAAAATCGTTTATAGAACGCACTTGATGAGGCGTCGTTGCGACCGAATGAATTACGAATCTACTTATCCCCGCCTTTTTACCGTCTATAATAAGATTTTCAGGCGTGCCTGCCGACATTTGCATTTCTATATCGTAAAATTCACCTATTGCTCTCGTGGCTTTTTCGGCTATTTTGTTGGGATAAACGTGTGCGTGTGCGTCAATTATTTCCATAGTTTATAATTTGTTTCTTTGAATTTTTCCACTTATAGTTTTAGGTAGTTCGTCACGGAAAACGACTACTCTTGGATATTTATACGGTGCAGTATGGTCTTTAACGTATTTTTGAATTTCTTTCTTCAGTTCTTCGGTACCTTCAGTACCCTTTGTCAAAACTATACTTGCTTTAACTACTTGTCCACGCACTTCATCAGGTACGGCTGAAACACCGCATTCTAATACGTAAGGAAGTTCCATTATTACCGATTCTATCTCAAACGGTCCTATACGATAACCACTTGACTTAATAACGTCGTCAACACGACCGACGTACCAAAAATATCCGTCTTCGTCACGCCAAGCAGTATCACCGGTGTGATATAAACCGTCGTGCCAAGCATCGTTAGTTTTTTCGACGTCACGATAATATTCTCTAAATAATCCACAAGGAACTTGCTTGTCGGTATGAATTACTATTTCACCAACTTCACCAGCAGGTAAAGAGTTGCCGTCGGGGTCAACAACGTCAACGTCGTATTGGGGATTAGCCTTACCCATTGCGCCAATTTTAGGCGTAGTTCCAAATAAGTTTGCTATAGCAAGCGTAGTTTCAGTTTGACCAAAACCTTCCATTATTTCTAAACCGGTTGCTTCTTTAAACTTGTTAAAAACTTCGGGGTTTAAAGCTTCGCCCGCAGTCGTCATATGATGTATTGATGAAAGGTCAAACTTAGATAAATCACCACGAATTAACATACGAAGCATAGTAGGTGGAGCGCAGAAAGTCGTTATATTATACTTTGCAAACATAGGTAAAATATCGTTTTCGTCAAACCTGTCGAAATCGTAAACAAAAACAGCGCCTTCACATAGCCATTGACCGTAAAGTTTGCCCCATAAAGATTTACCCCAACCGGTATCTGATATAGTTAAATGCAAACCGTCACGCTCACAACAATGCCAATACTTTGCCGTTACGTAATGTCCCAAAGCATAGGTGTGTTTATGTGCAGCCATTTTAGGATTGCCAGTAGTTCCCGAAGTAAAGAACATTAACGCCGCTTCGTCACCTTGTGAACAATCTTCAGGACGTTCGAATTTGCCCGAGAATAATTTATATTCTTTATCAAAATCACGCCAACCGTCTTTTGCCCCGCCAACCATAAGTAGTTTTTCTACTTGCGGACATTTTTTTGCAGCGCTTTCGGCAAAAGTATAAGTATCACCGTCAGCAGTACAAACGATAGCCTTTACTCCGGCAGAATTATATCTGTATTCAAAATCATGTTCTTTAAGTTGATTAGTAGCAGGAATTGCTACTGCGCCGAGTTTATGAAGCGCAACCATGCAGAACCAAAATTGATAATGGCGCTTTAGAACTAACATTACTTTATCGCCACGTTTAATACCAAGCGAAGTAAAGTAGTTAGCAACTTGGTTAGACGCACGCTTAATATCCTTAAAGGTAAAACGACGTTCGTTTTTAAACTTGTCTAAATGAAGCATTGCAAGTTTTTCGGGATATTTTTCGGCAATTTCATCAACTATATCGAAACCAAAGTTAAAACTTTCGGTATTTTTAAACTTAATACTTTCCAATCTACCGTCTAAGGTTTCTTTAGTTTCTATAAACTTTTCGCATACGAGTTTTTCACTCTTTTTAGCAGAGATTACACTCTTTCTTACCGTTTTTTCTTCGGTATGTTCGCCCGACATAACGACTGCAACGAAAGTACATGCTTTTCCGTCAACGGCAATCATGCCGTGTGGCACGGAAGAATTATAGAAAATACTATCGCCTTCGCCTAAAATTTCTGCGTGGTCACCTATTTGAACTTTTAATTTACCACTTAAAACAAGGTCGAACTCTTGCCCACTATGAGTGGCAAGTTGTATGGGTTTATTTTGTTGTGATTGAGAATATTCGTAAGTGACGTAATACGGCTCGGCAAGTTTATCTTTAAACTTTGGCGCAAGGTTAGCAATATCTATGCCGTCTTCTTTAGCCGTTTCTTGCCCTTGTCCCTTTCTCGTTACGGTATAAGTTGAAAGTTTAGCCGAACTACCTTCAAGCAAATCAATCATATTAACGCCAAAAGCTAAAGCGCACTTGTGAATAAATGAAAACGGAATATCTTCTTTTCCACTTTCATAAGAAAGATATCTTTCTTCGTTAACGTTGGTTTTTTCAGTCATTTCCTTAATCGAAAATCCCATAATCTCACGCAACTCCTTAATTCTAGTTGCAATTTCCGATAACTGATTTAAACTGTTGTTTGTGTTCATTACCTTAACCTCCTTAAAATTTATATATAATTTAATTTTTTTAAAAACAAAAACCCGTCTCAAACTTTTGCTTTGAGACGGGTATAATATACTCGCGGTACCACTCAAATTGTAGATAAAACTACCACCTTCAGGGTCTAATAACCCCTATGCACTAACGTAGCCTACACGGGAAACGCCTACTTGGAACAAACCTTTGGGATTTCCAGCTCGGAAGTGATGGGAATTCCGTTCGATTTTATTGGGATTACACCGCCCCCAACTCTCTAAAAAAACCTTTAACAGATTCCGTCTTCGTCGTAGCCATTACTATTAAATTTGAAAAAATTTTAACACCAATAAATTGCCTTGTCAAGCATTTTAACCAAAAAAATTAAATATTTGCTCACCAAAAAGCTCTTTTAATTATTTTTTCTTAGTATCTAAAAAATCTAAAATAAAACCTACGGTAACTATGGTTAGTATAATAGTTCCTATACAACTTAAAACAAGCCAAGTGATAGAACCTATTTTACGCAAAACAGAGGATATATTTACACTTTTTTTAGATTCACTTTTTACTAATGAATTCTTAACTTCAAAACGTTCGCCACATTCTTGACACACTTCGGTCACGTTTCTATCGTCAACAATTTTTTCTTGTCCACAGCATGAACATTTTGCTCTTTTTAACGCCATTTTTTCTCCCTATTCTTGGTCTTGCCAACACTCTACTTTGTTTTCTAAACCTATCGACTTTGCTAAAAAAGTAGGCTCTATACCCTTACGCTTTTGTTTTGAATAATCGTCAAGCGCACGGAAAGCATACTTGCCTAAAATAATAATTACAGGAATATTTATTAATGCCATAAAGCCCATAAACACGTCTGACAAGTTCCATAAAAAACTTGAATTTAACCCTGCCCCTACAAAAATTAAAAGTGCAAATAATATGTAATATACGTTTCTAATCCATTTTTTAGGTTCTTTTTTAAATAGGTGTACTATTGCTTTATCTACGTAAAAAAGATTTCCTATTAAAGTAGTAACTGCAAAAAGTACCATTGCTATTACTATAAATATAGGCCCAAATCCACCGAGAGTTTTAGCAAGCGAGGCTTGAACGTAAGACGCTCCAGACATATCTGGATTAGTCTCTACACCCGAACACATACACATAAACGCAGTTGCCGTACATACCAAAAGCGTATCGATAAAAACTGAAAGTGTTTGAACTAAACCTTGTTTTACGGGGTGCGATACTTCTGCCGATGCCGAAGCGTTCGGCGCAGAACCTACGCCCGCCTCGTTAGAATAAAGGCCACGTTTTACGCCGTACATAAAGCACGAACCACCAAAACCACCAAATATTGCTTTTAAATCAAAAGCTTCGGTGAAAATTCTAACAAATACCGTAGGTAATGCCGTAATGTTTATTAGCATAACGATAATTGCAACTAAAATATATGCAACGCCCATTATTGGAACTAAAACACCCGTAATTTTAACGATACGCTTTCCACCGCCAAGTAAACAGTACCCAACAATCACGGCAACTATAAAACCAATAATCCAAGGAGTTAGGTTTTCATTATAAAACTTAAACGTGGAAAAGGTTGACTGCAAATTATAAGACGCAAGCATGTTAAAACCTACGCCGTAGGTTAAAATTAGTAAAATAGAAAAAACTATTGCAAGCGTACGACACTTTAGCCCGTCTTCTATATAATAAGAAGGTCCACCAAAACAGCCGTCTTTGCCCTTCTTTTTAAAGATTTGTGCAAGCGTACTTTCTACAAAAGCCGATGCACCGCCGATTATTGCTATAATCCACATCCAAAAAACAGAGCCAAAACCACCAAGCAATATCGCCGTTGATACACCTATAATATTCCCCGTGCCAACCCTTGACGCCGTTGAAACCATTAAGGCTTGAAAAGACGACACACCATTTTTACCGCCTTTTTTATCAGTAACGTTTTTTATTTGGTCTTTTAAAAGTCTAAACTGTGCAAACTTAGTTCTAATGGAAAAATAAATTCCACCAAGTACTAAAACTATTATCAACGCATAACTATAAAGAATGTTACTTATAAACTCAACTACCTTTTCCATAAATATTCCTTAAAAGTTCGTTTTGTACATAATAACATAATTTTTGACAAAATTCAAGGATAAAGTAAAAGACCTTAACTAAAATTAGTCAAGGTCTTTTATTGTTTTCAGGTTTAATTACCGAAATCTCTTTTGTTTTACAAATCGTCTGCATCTTGAATAGGTAATGCGAATCTATCGTCGTTATCTACTCCGGTATAAGAACCCTGCGTATCGAATTTGCTTTGTGAGGAAAAACTTTTAATCTTTTTAGATTTTTTATTCTTTCCCATTACTTACAAGCTTTAGTAGAGCTCTTTTTCTTTGCATCAGTTGATTTGCTTTTCTTATTATCTCTCATAATTTCCCCCTTGAAAGTATTATGTGCGCTTTTTAAAGGGTTATGCAAAGATTTTAAAATTTATTTGGTGCCGAACGTTCCTGCAGTATCAGTTACGAAACTTTCACCTTTTTTATATCTTGAAGTCTTTCTCTTCTCGGTAAGAATTCTTAAGTATTCGTCTTCGTCAACGGGAATACTTACTTCTTCGCCATTCTTCCAACCGGAAAGTTGAATTGCGTCCATAAGTTCTACACCCACAATACCGTCTGCACCGTTAACGAAAAGTTCTTCTTTTCCTAAAATATCTCGGTTTCTTCTATACTATTTAAAACTGCAACGGGAACAACTTTATTTTTTAAAAATTCATTTAACATACATAATCTCCAAAGTATCACAACTTTTTAGCATAAGCAACGACAAATTTATCCATTTGCAAATTTGTTTGTTGACAACTATTTATTTTATAATATAATGTTTTTATAGGAGATTTTTATGAGCCTTTCGAATTTAATTAAAACAAGACGCACCACAAGGGTTTTTAATCAAACAAAAGTAAATATCAACGACTTGAAAGAAGTTTTAGAGTTAGCAAGACTTGCCCCCTCGGGTGGGAATCTTCAACCTGTAAAATTTGCAATTATTACTGACGAAACTTTAAGAAAAAAAGCCTTCCCTTTTATAAAATACGCAGGATACTTAAAAGATTGGGACCCTGACTTTAGCCAGTCCCCCAAAGCTTTTATAGCTCTTTTATGCAACGATAACCTAAAGGGTAAATGCGAGTGCGATTTAGGTATTTCTTTAATGACAATTTCCTTACTTTTAGAAGAAAAAGGATTAAAAAGTTGCATTTTAGGTGCAATAAATCGCCAGGAACTAAGCAAGGTTTTTGAAATTGATAGTAGCCTTTATATCGCCTACTTAATAGGCGTTGGCTATTCCGACTCTATCGGCAATTTTTTTGACGATAGCAATAACGTGAAATATATTAAAAACGCCGATGACGGTTTTTCCGTTCCCAAAAAACCCTTAGCCGATATTCTAATTTTAGAAAAATAGTTTTATAAAAAAAGGAGTTCGTTTGAACTCCTTTTATTTATTTTCTAATAAATATTCTATTTCAATTTCAAAAAAATGAGATATTGCAACCAAAGTGTCTAAATCTGGCTCTCTACTACCAGTTTCCCAAAAACTTATAGTTTGATTACACACGTTAAAAACTTCCCCCAACTTACGCTGAGAAAGCCCCCTTTCGATTCTTAATTCTTTAAGTTTCTTCCCAAACTCATTGTTTTTCATATAAATATTTTACTACAAAACGTAGGAAATTATTTGACTTCCTACATTTTGTAGGATATAATGAAAGGCAATTAGCATTAAGGAGAATACTAAAGATGAAAAAAATTACAAGAATTTTATGTTTAATTGTCGCATTTTGTTCTATGACACTTTCTATAGGTGCTTGTGGAGAAACTACTGTAACGCCTCCCAACACGAATTCACCCACACATATACACTCTTTTACAGAACAAAATCTTTCAGACACATATAAACAATTTAACGCAACGTGCACGTCTAAAGCTGTTTACTATTATTCTTGCTCTTGCGGACAAAAAGGCACGAAAACCTTTACAGCTGGAGATTTTTTAACGCATTCATTTACAAAACAAAATCTTGCAGATACATATAAAAAATCTGACGCAACGTGTAACTCTAAGGCTGTTTACTATTACTCTTGCTCTTGTGGACAAAAAGGCACGGAAACCTTTACAGCTGGAGATTTTTTACATTCATTTACAGAACAAAATCTTGCAGATACATATAAAAAATCTGACGCAACGTGTAACTCTAAGGCTGTTTACTATTACTCTTGCTCCTGTGGACAAAAAGGCACGGAAACCTTTACAGCTGGAGATTTTTTAACGCATTCTTACTCCGAAACAATTACACAACAAGCGTCTTGTCAGCAACAAGGAATAAAGACTTTTAATTGCAGTTTGTGTGGAGACTCTTATACTGAGAATTTTACTTTGCAAACTTTCACTGCCGAAAATATCCATAATAATGTTATAAATTCGGTTTGTGAAATTACCACTTATAACAAATCTGGTACTGCACTTTCATTAGGAACGGGTTTCGTTTACAAGTCTGACGGACAAATTATAACAAACTATCACGTTATAGACGAGGCATATTCAGCAAAAGTAAATATTGACGGTATCTCTTATCCGGTAAACAGCGTTTTAGCGTATGACAAAGATATTGACTTAGCAGTTTTACAAATCTCAAAAACTGGACTAACCCCTTTAAGTCTTTGCAAAAAAACACACTCCGTTGGATTAGACGTTTACGCTATAGGTAGTTCGAAAGGTTTAACCAACACGTTTTCCAAAGGAATTATCACCAACGCACAAAGAACGTTGGACGGTGTAAATTACGTTCAACACGACGCTGCAATTTCTAACGGAAATTCAGGTGGCCCTTTGATAAACTGTTACGGCGAAGTTATAGGTATAAATACCCTAACTGTAAAAGAATCACAAAACTTAAATTTTGCAATTTCAGTAAACGAAATAGACAATTTGAATTTTGGAAGTCCAAAAACGTTGGCACAAATATATGAATTAGAAAGCGACGTTTTTACTAAAATAGTTAACTATGCAAAATCTAGCGGTACCTATGATAGTTCTAACTACACATACGAGGTGACATTTGGCTACACTTATTCAAGTGATTATTCAACAAAATATACAAGATTTTTAAATTACGACGTTGCAGACAATGAAATTGTTTTCTATTTCTATGCAAACGGTAGTAGCTTTGATTATTTAGTCGGTTTATATATTGATACCGTTGACGGAACGTATACTTGGGCTTATACAGACACTTATGGTTACACAATGGCTGGAACTATTTACGCCACCACGTTTACAAGTAATCACCTATTAGGATATAGCCAAAACAATATTACTAATTCTTCTTTACGTTCTACAATTAGAGAATTGGCATCTGTTACAATGTCAACAATGCTCTATAATATTGACAAAGACTTATCGTCAATAGGTGTAACAGCTTACGACTTGTATTTTTACAACTTTTAGTTCATAAGTAAATTTAAACGCTCCTTATACAGTTCATGTAAGGGAATTAAACTTTAGTACAAAAGTGTAGCACACTATACTTTGCAGGCAAAGTTGTGTGTTTTGCAAAGCAAAAATGAAAAGACTAACGAAAATTTTCGTTAGTCTTTTATCTTGGCTAAAAAATCCCTAAGAGAAGAGCGCTTTGTTGGTAGTCTTTGACTACGATGGCAAAGCCGAACTGTTTGTTTTTTTCTCTCCCTCTCCTTCCTGCTTCACTATAACAAACAGCCCACCTTCCTATCACAACAACAAAAAAAACTACCTTGTTGGTAGTCTTTTTTGTTGGCGCGCCGCAAGAGATACATCTCCGTCTTTGACTACGATGGCAAAGCCGAACTGTTTGTTTTTTTACTATCCCTCTCCTTTCTACTTCCCTATAACAAACAGCCCACCTTCCTATCACAACAACAAAAAAAACTACCTTGTTGGTAGTCTTTTTTGTTGGCGCGCCGCAAGAGATTCGAACTCCTGACCTTCGGTTCCGTAGACCGACGCTCTATCCAGCTGAGCTAGCGGCGCATTTACAACTGATATAACTTAGCCGTATCAATTGCTTGTGTTAAATTTCACTTTTGTCTTAAAAGGCTTTTATATAATAATACAATAATTAAAATTTGTCAAATTAAAAACGTAAATTATTGCATTTTACTTTTGTTTTTCACCGAGCCTAATTTAATAGGCTCGGTGAAATAGCTTTTTATTTTAAAACTGCTTTAATTCTTCTAACACCCGACGACGAACTTTCTTCTTTCTTGATAACAAAAGTACCTAAGTCTCCAGTGTTTTTAACGTGAGGGCCACCACAAATTTGTTTATCTACACCGTCAATTACGTAAACGGAAACAATTTGGTCGTCGCTATCGGCATTAAATACACCGTAAGCACCGTCTTCTATCGCCTTTTTATAAGGAACTTCTATTTTAACAACGTCTATCTTTTTAGAAATAACGTCGTTTACGTATGCTTCAAGTTCCTTAAGTTCTTCTTCGGTCATTTTATGGTCTAAATTAAAGTCAAAACGCAATCTTTCTTCGGTAATGTTTGAACCTTTTTGTTCTGTGCCCGTACCAAACATTTTTCTTAAGCCGGCAAGCATAATGTGTGTTGTAGTATGGTATGCAGTTGTCTTTTCGGTTTGTTCAGTTAAACCACCTTTAGCACTCGCCACCTGTGCTTTAGATTTTTCTTGGTGAATTTTAAACGCTTCTTCAAAGCCGTTTTTATCTACGGTAAGACCCTTTTCCTCGGCAAGCTCGATAGTAAGTTCCAACGGGAAACCGAAAGTATCGTATAATCTAAACGCTTGTTTACCGCTAATTTCGGTTTCGACAACGTAATCGGGGTTAGATTGCTTCATAAAAGCATTCTTTCTTTCTATACCGATAATACATTTATCAAACTCTTTCATACCGGCAGCTAAAGTCGCTTCGAATTTCTTAATTTCCTTTCTGAATTCGTCTAAAATATAATCTTGTTTTTCTTTTAATAACGGATATGCAGTGTCGTAAATATCTTCGATAAATATTTTTGCGATATTGCACATCTCTTCAGAACTTATTTCCAAAGTCTTACAGTATCTTATTGCACGACGAAGAAGTCTTCTTAAAATATATCCGGCACCCGTGTTTGACGGAACTATACCGTTTTTATCGCCAATAAGCATGGTTGAAGTTCTGGTGTGGTCGGCAATTATTCTTATAGCCTTTCTTGCCTTTTCGTCCGTTTCGTAGTCCTTACCACTAACCTTTTGTAAATAAGTAATAACTGGCAAGAAAAGGTCGGTTTTATAACCGTCGCTAAGACCGTTTAAGAAAACTAAAAGTCTGTCTAGTCCAAAGCCGGTATCTACGTTTTTGTTTTTAAGTTCAACGTACTTTCCGCCTTCCTCTTTCATATATTGCATATAAACGTCGTTACCAATTTCAACGTATCTATCAGAAGTAGTGAAATCAGACGAATCAGGACCGGGGGTTCTTGGATAGAACCACTCGTTATCCGGGCCACACGGAGTCCCTACCGTACCTTCTAATTCCCACCAGTTGTCCTTTTTAGGAAGATAAAAAATATTTTCTGGCTTAATACCTAATTCTTTTAATAATTCAGCCGTTTCATCATCTCTCGGAACCGAATCGTTACCCTCGAATACGGTAGAGCAAATTTTATCTTTATCAAAACCAAAGACGGTAGTTAAAAGTTCAAACGACCATTTAGTTTTTTCTTTTTTAAAATAATCGCCAAGCGACCAGTTGCCCATCATTTCAAAGAAAGTAAAGTGCGTAGCGTCACCAACCGAGTCGATATCAACCGTTCTTACGCACCCTTGAACGTTGCAAAGTCTGGTTTTGCCCGATGGGTGCGGTTTCCCTAAAAGATAAGGCATAAGTGGTTGCATACCCGCAACGTTAAACATAACACCGGTAGTACCATCACCAATGAGCGAAACTGCACCTATGTTTAGGTGTCCACGCTCTTCGTAAAATTTTATCCAGTTCTCTCTTAATTGTTTTGAAGTAATCATTATGTAGCCTCTACTTTTTTTCTACAACGTAGCCGTCTTTATTGATTTTAATATTGTAGCCTGATTCGTTTATTTGATTTCTTAAACTATCTGCAGTGGCATAATCTTTTTCAGCTCTCGCCTTTTGCATTTTTTCGGCAAGTTCAACTATTTCTACCGGAATTTCTACGGGCGCTTCGCCGTACTTAGATATAAATTCTTTTTCGTCCGTTTCGAATAAACCTAATAATGAATAAGTTTTTATAATTTGGTTAATGTCTGCACCGGCAGATTTATCACCCGAATTTATTTTTGCCTTAACCTTTTTAAAGTAGGTAAATAAATTAGATATGGCAAGGGCAGTATTAAAGTCGTTATCCATAGCCTTGTCAAATTCGGCGTCTATTTCGGTGTTTTCGCCGGCAATTTCTATACCGCTCGCTTTTGCTTGAGCAATTATCGAATAAAACTCTACAAGGTGTTTTTCGGCGTCTGGGAATAAATTATCCGTAACGTTTATGTCCGCCCTATAATTGGTTTGAAGCAATGCAAACTTAACAGTCTCCGGTGAATATCTGTCAAGTAAATCTTTTAAGAACAAACTGTTTCCAAGTGACTTACTCATTTTTTGACCATTTACTTTTATAAGTCCGTTATGTACCCAAAAATTAGCAAAAGGTTTACCGGTAAGCGCTTCGGTTTGCGCAATTTCATTTTCATGGTGAGGGAATATCAAATCTCTGCCACCACCGTGAATATCAATTCTATCACCGAATGCTTTCATGTTCATAGTAGAGCATTCAATATGCCAACCAGGTCTACCTTCGCCCCAAGGTGAAGTCCAACTCGGTTCGCCCGCCTTTGCCGATTTCCAAAGAGCAAAGTCAAGTGGGTTTTGTTTTTCTTCGTCATTATCAATTCTAACGCCGTTTTTAGCGTCTTCTAAATTTCTATGAGAAAGTCTTCCGTAAGAAGGGAAACTTTCTACCGAAAAATATACGTCGCCGTTTTTGGTTGCATAAGCGTGACCTTTATCTATTAAACCTTGAACGAACGCTATAATATCTTCTATACTTTCGGTAGCCTTTAGCCAAACGTCTGGTTCGCCGACTTTTAACCTTGCCATTTCCTTATCTATAACGTCTATCATGGTTTTGGCGTATTCGTCTGCTGGGATGCCCGTTTCGTTTGACTTGGCAATAATTTTATCATCAACGTCGGTATAATTTCTTGCATACGTAACGTCGTAACCTTTTTTGACTAAATACTTTCTCATTATATCGTAAATAAGCGCTTGATAGGCGTGGCCGATATGCGCCTCACCCGATACGGTGATACCACAAGCGTACATTTTTACTTTGTTGCCATCAATAGGAACAAACTCTTGTTTAGTTCCCGATAAAGTATTGTAAATTTTCATATTTTAGTCCTTCTTGGTAGAATTTTTTAAGCTTTCTAATTCTTCTTTAAGTTCAAAAACCATTTCCCTTAAATTGCAAAGTTCTTGTTGGACGGGGTCGGCTTTTTCTTGAATAAGGTCGTGCGTTTTTTCGCCGTTTACCCTAACCACCTTGGCCGGAACGCCAACAACCGTGGCGTATGCGGGAACTTCTTTTAAAACGACTGCACCCGCACCGACTTTAGCATATTCACCAACCGTAAAACCACCCAAAACTTTTGCGCCGGCACTAATAGTTGCGCCCTTTTTTACGGTAGGGTGACGTTTGCCCCTTTCTTTACCGTTACCACCCAAGGTTACGCCTTGATAAATAACTACACCCGTTTCTATTTCGGCAGTTTCACCAATAACTACGCCTGCGCCGTGGTCGATAAATACACCGCCGTCTATTTTGGCGGCGGGGTGTATTTCAATACCTGTTAAAAACTTTGCAAACTGGCTTGTTGCCCTTGCAAGAAATTTTAATTTAATTCGATATAAAAGCCTTGCCCATCTATGCCATCTAAGCGCCCTAACACCTGCGTAAGTAAAGAAAATTTCAAAAGAATTTCTCGCAGCCGGGTCGTTAAGCTTAGCGGCTTTTATATCCGCACGTAAATTTTTAAACATATTTTAATCCATTATTTATGACTCTTTTAAAGGTAGTGGGTAATCTAAAATATCCAACAAGCAGGCTTCGTTTTGATGCGTTATCGCTCTTATTGCTACCTTGTAAGTTTTGCCCTCTTCTAAGAACTTGTTAGGCATACATATAGTGTAACCGGCATTACTTCCGTCACCTTGAACACCCGGGTATGCATCGGACGCATCGTTTCTAGTACTTGTTATAGTTCTTGGAGCAATTCTCCAGTAATATTCGGATTCTGCCGACTTTAGATACGCCTCTTCATCGCTTCCAATACTACCTACTTCATAAATAAGATATTCAAAACGACGAATACCGCCTTTATACAATATCCAACCGGTCACGTAGGAATATCCATCGCTTGTACTATATTTATAATCCATTGCAAAGTATACTTGACCGGGGGAATCTTTTCCTATTTGTAGTTGCGTCTTTTGAGTAGGCTCGTAATCATCTTCACTATTAGGATCAACCGGTTTATCTTTTAGTAACTTTATACTCTTAATATAGTATTCCGTTCCGATAGGACTACTTCCCGCACACGGGTCGTATCTTATATAGTTAACCGTGCCGATATACCAATCGCAATCGCCAAAATAAACGTAACCTATATGCCACTTGCCGTCTGCAATTAGATTAAACGTTTTGACCTGCGAACCCGTAATAGATTGTTGATCGTTTACCCCAACGTAAATTTGTGCTACAGAACCGTTGAGATAGTCCGCATATTCTTTCGGAACCATGTACTCTACCGCAACGTACTCATAGTCACTAGTCAGCGGTCTATTTTCTGTACCGAGTAACGTGATTCCAAAATACGGATCGGAACCCATCGGCGAAACTTTCAACACACCCCTTGACAAATCGGTATCGTAAAATACTTGGCTAGCATGTTGAGTAAACCCTTGCGTTTGCGGAATAGAGAAATCAAAGTTAGTCATATCGTATTGATCTGCGTAAGATTCCGGAAATTCGTTTACGTCGTAGTTTCTATTTTCTTTGAAAGTTCCCCTTATTTCATCAATCGTACCAGTAGTCATAATATACGTGTAACGTACCTTTTCAAAAGGTCTTATAGGATAAGACTTAGAGAATCTTAAATATGAGGTGGGGTATTTATACGGATTATACGTTTCATCAGTATGATCGCCTGCAAACCACCCTGCAAATCCCCTTACGTTAGGCGTGTAAACACCACAACCCCAACCTTCGGCGTTAAGCCATGCGCCCCAAGATTCGCCGTCTTCAAACATAGAATGCCCCTTGCCACCATTATTTTCAAGAAGTAAATTTTCTAATTCAAAGTAACTTAACGTATCGTCTTGCCAATGATTTCTACCCGTATAAAATACAAGTTGATTTAACGCACCTACGAAATATACTGCAGGAAGTTCGTTCCCCGCATCGTTATTATTAGAGTCAAGGAAATCTACGAAAGAGTTATCTACTATTAAATAATCTTCGGTTAAAGTGTACCAGTTTTCCATATAACTGGAAGATAACCCTGTATCGGTATGGTCAAGCCAGTTTTTAGCCCTTGCTTTAATATAAATACAGTTTTCAGTCACGCTAAAGTCTATAATTTTACTAAATCCGGATCCGTTACCACCTTGTACTGGGTTATACGCAACACCACCATTTGCAGCAACGTCGGTAGAATAGTAAGACTGTTGAATAAGTCTTCCACCGTCGTGAATATTTACTAAGTTACCGATATCTGCTCTGCCGTCTTGTAAATCTTCAAAATAAGTAAGCGCACCACCGTAATATAGGTGAGTACCAACTTTAAATCTTTCGTTAGAAATATAAACTACCTTTTCGTCTATTTGTTGATAAGTAGTACTAAAACTTATCGGCTTAAAGTTTACGGTAACTGATTGAATAGGTTCAAAACTAATTGATACCGTACCGCTAAACGTTTTACCTGCCGTTACCTTTTCTTGTATAGGACTACCTGCAACGTAAGGTGAATTATGAATAACGCTTCTTGAATCAATTAAATGTTGTCTATCACCTAAAACGTCGTCCGTGAACGAAGTAAACGTTACGTTTTGACCTGCTTCTAAGAAGAAATCTTCGGTATGTGTAGTCTTATTCCAAATTGATCCCGAAGTGAACGTAAGATAACATTTAACAGGTTCGTCAAGATTATAAACTAACTTATATTTATTTACGTTAGATACCGTAAACGAACTTATTGTTAAATTAGTTTTAGTTGAAGCCGTGTAAGTTTTGTCGCTAAAGTTATAAGTCGTCCAGTCGGTCGGTTGATTCATAACAACCTTTTTGTAATATACCTTTAAGGTTAAAGAACCGTCTTCTGTAACGATACCTGAAAGAACGCCTTGGTCTTCAATATATTCGTATCCGCTAAAGTATTTTACTACTGCTTTAACTTCAACGTCTCTTAAACCTTCTAATTCATCGGTTTCTTCTAATTTATCGTCTAAATAATATTCTACGGTATAGTCACAATACGCTTCGTTCCACATTGCCTTTACTACAGTCGCACCTTTAACAGGCGTGCTAAAGTCAAAGTTCCAACCGGCAAAGTCATAACCAAATTTAGTTGGAATTGCAGTGGGTTCGGTTGCCAAGTATCCGTCAGTTACGTACTGAGTTTTGAAGGCTTCTTCGTCACCAGTCCCACCGTTAAGGTTAAAGGTAACGGCATAACCTAACTTATAATAAACCTTTAATACTAAACTACCATCACCGGCAATTTCACCACTAAGAATACTTTTTTCAACGTCTACGTTATACCCCGGATAGTATTTTTCCGTAGCGGAAACTTCTTGACCGAAAGTACCGGCAAGCCTTTCAGTATCTGCCAATTCGTAATCGTCTTCAGTAAGCACTATCCAGCTACCTGAAGTTTTAACGCCAAGATCGTTACCTAAATCATCGTAAACTTTAACGTTGTTTAATACTAAGTGGGCAACGTCGCCTGCAGGAACAGAACCTTGACTTTCAAAGCCGTTAAACAACATGGTTACGGTATAATATTGACCTTCTTCTAAGGTAGTTAATTCAAACGTTGTAATTGATACTGCTTCACCATTACGTTCACGATATGCTTCACCAGTCTTAATATTTATCAATACTCTAACGTGTTCAGCAGTAGTTACGTAGTTACCGGTATATATCGGCATTCTATTAGAAGCAAATTCACCGTTGTTTGTAACTGACATATGGAAAGCGTTTTCCGGATTACCACCACGTAAACCGTTGTTTACAGGGTAATAGTCGAAAATAATCCAACTTGCTTCTGCAGCAGGTGCACTTGCGTTTGCCATAAAACCTTGCGGTTCGGCAATTTTAAGATTAGTAACTTCGCCAACCGGCTTATAATATTTAACGGTATAAGCGCACTCCATTGCCGTCCATTTAGCCGTTATTGTTAGCGTAGTAGTAACAGGCGTTCTAAAGTCAAAGTTCCAACCGGCAAAGTCATAACCAAATTTAGTTGGAATTGCAGTGGGTTCGGTTGCCCAGTATCCGTCAGTTACGTACTGAGTTTTGAAGGCTTCTTCGTCACCAGTCCCACCGTTAAGGTCAAACTTAACAGCATAACCTAACTTATAATAAACCTTTAATACCAAACTCCCATCACCGGCAATTACACCACTAAGGGTACTCTTTTCAACGTTTACGTTATACCCCGCATAATATTTTTCCGTAGCGGAAACTTCTTGTCCTGTAGTACCTGCAAGAGTTTCTGTATCGGCTAATTCGTAATCGTCGCTTCCTTCGATTGGTAAATAATACTCTACCTTGTACGAAGTATCCGTTCTTGCCGTCCATATAGCTACAATATTAGTGTTTGCAGTTATTTTTGTGTCAAAGTCAAAATCCCAACCGGCAAAGTCATAACCAAATTTAGTTGGAATTGCAGTGGGTTCGGTTGCCAAATAACCGTCGGTTACGTATTGAGTTTTAAATGCTTGCTCGTCACCCGTGCCACCGTTAAGGTTAAAGGTAACGGCATTTCCTAATTTATAATATACTTTTAGAACTAAACTACCATCACCGGCAATTACGCCACTAAGGGTACTCTTTTCAACGTTTACGTTATACCCCGCATAATATTTTTCCGTAGCGGAAACTTCTTGTCCTGTAGTACCTGCAAGAGTTTCTGTATCGGCTAATTCGTAATCGTCGCTTCCTTCGATTGGTAAGTAGTACTCTACCTTATATATTCTATCGGTTAAAGCCATCCATTTTGCGGTTAAAATCAAGTTTTCAGTTAATGGCGTATTACCGTCAACGTCCCAACCCATAAAATTATAACCAGCTCTAGTCGGAATAGGTTTAACGTCTTTAATCAAAGTACCTTCTTCTACCATAACGTCACCGATGCCACCGTTTTCACCACCTGCAAGATTAAATTTTACTTGAAATCTTTTATTGCGGTAAATTTCAATTTTATAAGTTACGTCGGCTTTATTTGGAACAGTTTCTACCACGTAGAAAGTATTTAAGCCGGTAGATAAAGAAACACTTTGCGTATTTTCTATTTTTTGAGTTTTTTGTTGGTTTTTATAAACCGTGTACGTTGCATAGCCTGCAACGGTTATTTCTTGGTCAAAATTAAAATTCTTTTGACTAAAAGCCACCTTGTTTTGCCCGGTGGTTGAAAGCGTTTTAAATGAAATTTTGCTTCCTAACATACTACCGACGTCGGTAATAGTATCAGTTACATCACACCCTTCTCTATTACAAATTGCAGTTTTTGTGCCGTCTTTAGTAGTTGTTGCATCGTTGTTAGAAACGTAGTTTGTAAAATCGTGTCCTAATGCAGGAACTTGATCTTCATCATAAAAGTCCCCGCAAGAACACGTATAGCGAGTGTAGCCACCATCTATACAAGTTGGGGCTACGACCTTGCTAACGTAAGTATGTTCTCCTTCGGGATGCCCTATAATAGAGCATCCCGAAATTGTTGCAAAGCATAACAATAGAGTTAAAATTATAATCCCTATCTTTTTCATATTTTTCGTCATTATTTTTCCTCCATTGTTAAAAAGCTTATTGCCTATTAGGCAGTGTAAGTATAGTCAAACACTTCAAACAAACAAGCATCGCCGGTCTTAGTAATTACTCTGGTGTAAACAGTGTAGGTACTGCCGTCGGCATATCTGTTAAGCGGAACAAGTACACCATATCCCGCACTAGTACCATCGTCACCTATAATCGAACTTTCAACGTCGTAAGAACTTTTAATTGTTCTGTTTGCTAACTTCCAATGTTTTTCAGCCTCAGCCGACTTGTAGTAGTTTGCATTCGTTCCTTTTTCAACCACTAAATATTCAAAGCGGTCTATCTTGCTACCAACCAAGAACCAACCGTGTGCAAAATAAGTCACCTTGTCTTCTCTGACACCACTACCGTCACCTATAGCATAATTGTAACCGTTAGCAACGTTTCCTTTTACAAGCCAGGTTCTTGCACCCGGATTATAAGTGTCTGCATATGCAGGGTCGGTAGGTTCTTCTTCTAATAGTTTAACGCTCTTTAAGAACATTTCACAACCAATGGTAGAGTCGTCGATATTAAAGTAGTCGAATCTCATACTGTTAATTCTACCCGACCACCATTCGGTATTCGTCATATCTAAGTAACCTACGTGCCACTTGCCGTCTGCTATTAAAGTAAACGACGCAACGTGTGAAGGGGTTAACCATTCTACTTCACGCAAACCAAAGTATACGCTTGCCGTAGTGCCGTCAAGAGTGTTGGCAAATTCAGCAGGAATCATATACTCAAAGGCTACGTACTTGTAAATTTCAGCAAGCGGTCTAGTGTAATTGCCAAGCAACGAAATACCAAAGCTTGGGTCTATACCCGTTTCGGTTACGGAAATTCTGGTTACTTCTCTATCCTCGTCGTAATCAAGTATAGTATTGGTGTATCTTTGGGTAAGTTCTTTTGCATTAGATGTACTAAAGTCGATATTCGTCATATCTATCGTATCACCGAAAGATTCTGGGAAGTCGTTTTCAATAACGTCTTTATTGGTCTTAAACACGTCTCTTATCTCTTCAACCGTACCGGTGGTTACTATGTAAGAGTATTCCATCTTTTCAAATCTTTGAATATCGAAAGACCTACTTAAAGTAAGATAAGACGTCGCATTTACGTATGGGTTGTAGGTATCTTGACCTTCACCTTGAACGGTTACCCAAGAACCGTAGCCGCTTGCGTTTGGCGTGTAAGCACCAATACCCCAACCTTCTGGGTTGAGCCATGCGCCCCAAGTTTCACCACCATTCATCCATCTACCACCTTTACCTTGGCTATTGCCTAAAAGCATGTTTTCTTTATAGAAACTTAAGTTGTCGTCAGTCCAAGGTTTATCACCTAAGTAAAGTGCAAGTTCGCTTAAAGCACCTACTAAGTAGATTGCAGGACATTCTTGAGAAACGTCTCCGTTTTCAGCATCAAGGAAATCAATAAAGGTGTTATCTACTTGTAAGTAATCTTCTTTTAAGATATAACGGTTTTCCATATAACTTTCAGACAAGCCAAGATCAGACGTATCTAACCAAGATTTTGCTCTTGTTTTTACGTAGATAGTGTCTCCGGTTACCTCAAAGTCAATAAGTTTACTAAAGCCGTAGCCGTTACCACCTTGTACGGGGTTGTAGCCGATACCATTGTCAGCATCGGAGTCGGTTGCATAGTAAGATTGTTGAATAAGTCTTCCACCGTCTTGAATATTTACCAAGTTACCAATATCCGTTCTGCCGTCTTGCAAATCTTCAAAATAAGTAAGCGCACCACCGTAATATAGGTGAGTACCAATCTTAAATCTTTCGTTAGAAATATAAACTACCTTGTCTTCTACTACTTGATTGGTTATAGAAAATTGTAAAGGCTTAAAGGTTACCGTTTCGTTGTTGTACGGTTCAATAGTTATAGAAATTGCACCGGTAAACGTATAACCTGCAGTTACCTTTTCTGGGTAAGGATTACCCGCCTTGAATCCGTTTTCAGCCTTGTTTAATGTGTGTATTTCGCTTATTGATTGTATTAAGTGTTCTCTATCACCCAATACGTCGTCGGTAAACGAAGTAAAGGTTACGTATTCGCCTGCTTCTAAGAAGAAGTCTTCACTGTGACCACCAATGGTGATTACGCCCTTAACCGGCTTATCTGCCGAGTAAACCAACTTATACTTGTTCATCGGTGAAGTTGCCGCAAAAGAACCTAATTCAACATTTCTTGCAATGCTGGTAGTTATTGGGGTGGTTGAAACGTTACTATAAGTCCAACCGTCAATTACCGGAAGAACTATCTTAGAATAGTAAACGGTTAACACCAAAGTTTCGTCAACGCTAACCACGCCACTATTAGTGCCGATAGAATCGTCAAATTCATATCCGGCAAATTCTTTTATGCGTGCTTCTACGGTTTCACCGGTAGAACCAAACATTTCTTGTGAATCAACAAGTTCATATCCTGCGCCGGTTGCGGAAGGTACGTAGTATTCTACGTAATAAGAAACGTCGTTTCTTGCCGTCCACTTTGCAGTAATTACGGTATCACCCGAAATACCACTTACGAAGTCGTAGTCCCAACCACTGAAGATATAACCTTCACGTGCGGGATTTTCAGACGGTTTTACGGGGTTTTTACCAAACGTTACAACTTGAGCGTCGCAACTGCTTCCGTTTACGTAACCTCCGTTAAGGTCGAAAGTTACGTTATAGGTTACACCTGAAATATAATCAAGATATTTCTTTGTAGAAACACCGTAATTATAAATTCTCTCTAATACTTGTTGTTCTTCGTAAACTGCACCACCTTCTTCAAGAATTTTTGCTTCTTCAAGAATGTTTGCAATGTATGCGTTTACTGAATAGAACAATGTTTGACCGAAGCTTTCGTTTCCATCAACTATGTTGAGTTCTAATACCTTATCAAAATAATTAGGAGTTAAAGTGAACTTAACTTGGAACTCGGCAACGTCGTAAGTGGGAAGTGCGTCTTCTGCCATTACTACTTGACTGTTGACAATCGGAGTGTCATAACCTTCCATAAGGAGAGTTACCGAAAGATTTGAATCAACAGGAGCGATAAAGTTAAATACCAAGGTAGGAACGGTATCGTAAACGAGTTTTGCCGTCTTCCAATAGTATCTTTCGTTATATTCGCCCGTCTTTCTATAGTCGTCGAATCCGTCTGCACCGTTAAATACGGTTGCAGTGTTGTCGTACGAACCAACTGCAGTCTTCGGCGTATTATTTTGGTCGTGAACTATCATGTCTTGCATTGCAGTACCGTATTCGATAATGTCGCAAACCAAGGTCTTTAAGTAAGCTAAGCCCATATCGTCGGTATTTACATCATCTGGATCGGTTACCTTTAATAATGCTGACAAGTAGTCGATTACTGCCGTTGAATAATCATCTGCAAACACACCGTTCTTTAATACGGTAAGGGTTACGTCGTCACATAAGTGTTGCGGTAAAATTCCGTCGTAAGTTACCTTGTAGATTGCAGTGTTATCGTTAAACTTTTGATAGAGCGTGAATACTGCACCGTTCTTGGTGAGCGGGGCTTCTTCATCGTCATATGTAAACACGAAGTTTGCACTGAGATTTGCTACGTCAACTACCGAAACCTTAACGAAGAAGGTAAGCGAGATGCTATCGTATAAAGTTATGCTTGATTTTTCAAGAATTTCAACAAGTTCTGCACCGTCGGAAAGTTCTGCGTTAACTACGATATCACTACCGAACATACCCATAGTAATTGCGGTAATTTCTTCACCGTTAACCGTCCAACCTTCGAATACGAAGCCTGCGGGGTTTGCAAGTGCCGAAAGTACTATATTGAAATCAGTTGCATAACTAAACGTCTTTTGATTGGTATTGGTTGCGCCTTGTAAATTGGTGTAAACGATATTAAATACCTTATCTCTATTAAAGATATTTAATTTTGTGCCGTTAACTTGAATTACCACGTCATTATTAAGTGCGTAAACGTTACCAACTCTATCGTTTGCACGAATTACGTAGTATTGTGGACCAACGTCGCTTACACTTACGTAAGAACCGTCAAGTTCGGTAATAGTTAACAAGTCTTCGAATATACCGTCTGCAACTTCTACCTTTTTGAAGTTAAGTAAGACTTCAGTTTGATTATTCTTGTACGCCTTAACGTTGAACATAGAGATGCTTTCGCTAATAGCGTCGTAATTGATATTTACGTTACCTAAGTAACCATTATATAATGAATCGTAAACGAATCCTTCAGATTCAACACCTACCTTAATAGGATTGATTGGTCCAACTTGTACGTCTTCGCCTGAGAAGTAAATTGCAAAAGCCTCGTCTATAATATACGTAGTGGTGCCAGACTTGAACGAATAGCCTTGGTTAAAGGTTATCATAGTGGGCGCAACGTCCGCCATATTAGCACTGTTTGCTATTGCCTTGGTCGGAATAACCCAAGCGTGTTTACCCATGTAGGTATCACAACTTACGGGAGTTTCAGGATTTACTTCTTCACCGTTAAGTACGAAACCGTGGGTAGTTGAACTGAAGCCAAAAATCGGATATAACGCTTTATCAGTTCCAACTTCGTTTACAAACCAAGAAAGAATGTATCTTGAATTAAGTTCTCCATTGGTAGTGTATTCGGGTTGAACGTCAACGTCTGCAAGTTCAAAGGTTACGTTAATAGTTTCATTAAAGCCGTGATCTACGCCAAGGTCGTTACCTTCTGCGTCGTAAATCTTTACACCTTCAATAACTGCATTGTTGTTACTATGAATACAGAAACATGCGTATGTTGCAATAGATCCGTCGTGTACACCTTCAGTTAATTGACCAACAAAAGTGTATGCTCCGCCGTCCGTTGACCTATAAATATTGCCGGTTTTAGTATTGAATGCAAGTTTAACAAATTCACATTGACTCTTATTATATACATACCATAAGTTTGCTGAGAATGCAGTAGAGTGTGAAAAACTACCAGTAACACTAAGTTCGCAACGACCAGCACCACTACCACTAGCTAATGCAGTTTCTGCAAGGTTAGTCCATTCAAAGATAATCCATTCAGAAGTAGTTGCGGTCTCGTTTGCAAGATAAGTACATTTAGCACCGTCTGCTTCAAGATATTTACCTCTGATTGCAGATACGTCCGGAGCAGGAATATCTACCAACCAGTTACCAGTAGTCTTAAGACCAAGGTCGTTACCTAAATCGTCATAAACCTTAACGTTGGTTAATGCTAAGTGGGCAACCTCACCTTCAGGAACACTACCTTGACTATCAAAGCCGTTAAACAACATAGATACGGTCGGGTATTGACCTTCACCATAAGTAGGCAATCCCATAAAAGTATTGAAAAGTGTAAGCGAACCGTTACATTCACGATAAGCTTCACCGGTCTTAAAGTTTACTAAAACCCTAACGTGTGCAGCATTAGAAGCGTTGGTTACGTAGTTGCCTATGGTTGATGCCATCGGATTGCTAGTAACAAAGCTACCGTCGTTTGTAATCTTCATGTGGAAGGCGT
>JAZSKQ010000004.1:0-20977 GCA_045534905.1 Christensenellaceae bacterium
TTGTCTTCCTAAGACCGCTTGGCCCTCCGACTTGGAAGGTCGTTACCTGCAGGAGCAGAGATAACAACTTTTTTAGCGCCTGCTACGATGTGAGCTTCAGCTTTAGCTTTGCTGGTATAAAAACCTGTGCATTCTAAAACTACGTCAACGTCGTATTGAGCCCAAGGGCATTCAGCAGCGTTAGCACACTTAGAAATCTTAATTTCCTTTCCGTCAACAATGATAGAATCTTCAGTAGATTCTACGGTGTGACCTTGTGCTACGTAGTTACCTTGCATGGTATCGTATTTGAGAAGGTGAGCGAGCATTTCAGGACTGGTAAGGTCGTTAATTGCTACAACTTCATAACCTTCTGCGCCGAACATTTGTCTGAACGCAAGACGGCCGATACGACCGAAACCGTTAATTGCAACTTTAGTTACTTTTGACATGTTTTATGTCCTCCATATAAAATTATATAATTTTTTCTTTTTTACCGCTAATATTATATCTATTATTATTTTTTAAGTCAAACGATTTTATATCGTTATTTTAAATTTTCGGGGTTTAAGCAAAGTAAATCGTCCGGAACGAACAATCCGTCTTTTCTAATAAGTTCTCCGTCAATATAAATTTCCCCACCACCGTACTCTTTTGTTTGAATTAAAACTAAATCCCAATGAATAGCCGAGACGTTGCCGTTATAGCAATCGTCGTAACAACTGCCGGGCGTAAAGTGAATAGAACCCGAAATTTTTTCGTCAAACAAAATATCACCCATAGGTTTTTCTATATAAGGGTTTACGCCGAAAGCGAATTCGCCAATATATCTTGCACCTTCGTCCGTATTAAATATTGCGTCTAACTTATCTTGATAGTTACCCGTAGCCTTAACGATTTTACCGTCTTTAAACTCTAAACGAACGTTCTCGTGCTTAACGCCTTGTTCTACGGACGGTGCGTTGTAGGTAATGTACCCGTTTACGCTGTTTTTAACTGGGGCTGTATAAATTTCGCCGTCGGGGATATTTCTTTCCCCCGAACACTTTTTACTACCAATACCTTTTATAGAAAAGGTTAAATGAGTGTCTTTTGCAGTAATTTCCACTTTATCGCCATTATCAAGCCTTTTAGCAAGGGCGTCCATAGCCCTATCCATTTTAGAATAGTCAAGATTGCAGACTTTAAAGTAAAAATCTTCAAAAGCTTCGGTACTCATACCCGCTTGAGAAGCCATACCTTGATTTGGATAACGAAGCACTACCCACTTAGTTTTTTTAACCCTAATTTCGTGATGAACGGGGTGAGAATAATACTTACTTTCTATACCCATTTTTTCTTCGGGAACGTCTGAATTTTCATTACAGTTTTCGCCACCACGAATACCGATATATGCGTCCATTTCGTCCATTCTTGCACCGTCGAACTTGGCACGGAGTTTAGCGTGTTCTTCAGTCATTCCAAGTAGCAAATTTCTGGTTACCCTATTATCGTAAATTTCCACGAAAGGATACGCACCAACGGCATACGCTTCTTTAATAAGGGCGTTGACTAACATATAGTCGATACCTTTTGCTTCGATTAAAATCTTTTCGCCTTTTTTAAGCGAACAAGAATAATTTATTAGGTTGTAGGCAAGTTTTTCTATTCTTGAATCAATCATAATTACCTCTTTTTTTATCTTAACTGAATAATATTATACAACTAACTGTAAAAATTATAAAGTATTTTAGATTAAATTTAAAATTTATTTGCTAAATTTGAAAAAAGAGTTTATAATGGTATTCGTAGGAATTTGGGCACGCACTTAAATTCGTACGTACACACGGACAAAATTTATAATAATTATATATTGGAGGATATTACTAATGGCATTGGTAAACTCAAAAAAGATGTTTGAACAAGCATACAAAAACGGATATGCAATCGGCGCTTTCAACGTAAATAACATGGAAATCGTTCAAGGCATTACCGAAGCATGTAAAGAAGTAAACGCACCTGTTATTTTACAAGTAAGTAAGGGTGCAAGAGCATACGCTAACCACACCTACCTTGTAAAGTTGGTAGAAGCAGCGGTTATCGAATGCCCTGATATTCCAATCGTTTTACACTTAGACCACGGTCCCGACTTTGAAACTTGTAAAGCAGTTATCGACGGCGGATTCACTTCTGTTATGATCGACGGTTCACACCTTCCTTTCGAAGAAAACGTAGCACTCACCAAAAAGGTTGTTGACTACGCACACGACGTTGCTGCTCGTGGCAGATACATTACCGTTGAAGGCGAACTTGGTACCTTAGCAGGTATTGAAGACGAAGTTAAGGTTGAACACGGTGCAGAAAGCTACACCAAACCTGAAGAAGTTATCGAATTCGTAGAAAGAACGGGTGTTGACAGTTTAGCAATTGCTATAGGTACTTCACACGGTGCATATAAGTTTAAACCTGAACAATGCACCAGAAACGAAGAAGGTATTTTAGTACCTCCTGCACTTAGATTTGATATCTTAAAGGCAGTTTCTGAAAAGCTCCCCGGCTTCCCAATCGTATTACACGGTTCATCTTCAGTTCCACAAGACTACGTAAAAATGGTAAACGACAACGGTGGCAAAATGCCCGACGCTATCGGTGTACCAGAAGCACAACTTCGTGAAGCTGCAACCCTTTCAGTTTGCAAAATCAACATTGACTCTGACTTACGTTTAGCAATGACCGGTACTATTAGAAAGTTCTTTAACGAAAATCCTTCTAAGTTTGACCCAAGAGAATATCTTAAACCTGCAAGAGCAAACATTAAGGAAATCGTTAAACACAAACTTATCAACGTATTAGGTTGCGCTGGCAAGGCAGACGAATGCAAATAATTAAAATTTAAAACTAAAATTGCTTTGGATTTTTCCAAAGCAATTTTTTTATCCCTTTATAAAACGTTTTCTATACTAAGTTTAAACCCTTTTGGAATTTGCTCTATTAACTCACCCAATACTTCTACTTTAGAAAGAGCGTCCGTCCACTGTTTATCACGAACGAGAACCACTGACTCTGATAGCCATAAATCAATTTCTTTAATTTCGTTATGAGGAATAAAAACGTGTAAATATTTTTTCCGTTTTATCCAACTTTTTTGAACGGCTAAACAATCTTCTTCCACTGCACTTTCGGAATCTATTTTTTGATACAATACGTCGATTTCATTAGAAAAATCGTCAAAACGCTTGGTGACGAAAACTGCTTCGTAAACGGCGCCGGTTATTAAAAGTGCAATAACCACTAACATAGATATTATTGACTTTACCATCTAACCCCCTCCTTTAAGGTAAAATTTAAAATTTTGTACTTTTGTTTTTTAGCCTTAAAATACGCCCTACCGTTGCCGTCAACCGTCAATACTTCTACGTCTTTAATCTTTTTTACGTGTGGAAGAATAATCGTTTTAATATTATCCACGTCCCAACCTAAAAGTTTAAGGTTTTTTTCCACCGTCTTTCCGTCCTCTATTAAAGTAACGGAAAGTCCTTTTTCTTTTTCAGACTTATCAACGTTTTCTAACGCCGAAAGTTTGCCGTTAGATTCAAAAATAGCATAGGTTAAATCGTCTAAAGAAAAATATCCCGATGCACGCATAGATTCCACTAAATCGTCCACACCCATATTGTTTTTCTTTAATTCCCTTAAATTTACGCCTGCACGGTCGATAACTATACTTGGTTTACCGGACAAAATAAGTTTCATTACGTCGCCACGGGTTTCTAAAAAACTTAGAAGTTGATGTAGTACGAACAACACCAAAATTGCAACTATTCCATAAACTAACGGAATAGATACGTCTGCCATAGGCACGCAAGCAAGGTCGGCTATAATAAGGGTAATAATAAATTCAAAGGGTTGCATTTCGCCAATTTGACGCTTTCCCATAAGCCGAATAACAATAATTAAGGTTATAAAAATAATAAGGGTTCTTACAAAAATTACCGCCATAACTTTAGTATTGCTATTGCCATATTTTTTTATTCTTTTTTATTGACTTTTATTTTGTAGTTTGGTAATATTGTTCTATAAAAATATAGAGTAGCAAAAGTGCGTAAAGTGTTGCGAAATGGGATGTCGTTCGCAAACGAAAGGATTAGATTTCTGCGGTACTTTTGTGCGTCCGCTATTATTATTGCATTAAAACGTGTTACGTTTATTGCAAGGTTTTATCGGTCTCTCTATAATTAGGGGAGATTTTTTTATGTTCAGTTTAATGCTTGCGCCTGCGTCTTTTGACTTAAAGGCAATTTTCGGTAATTTCACCAAAAGGTGGTACTATTATTTAGCACTATTTATTGCCCTTATACTCATTGCCGTTTATTCCTTAACCATTAGAAAAAAACGTGCTAATTTAGACAAGACAAGAAAATTAGTATATACTGCAATATTTTCCGCCTTGGCGTTTATCGCTAACTATTTCACCATAAAAGTAAGCGATGCGCTTCAACTATCCTTGGTTGCAACGGTAGGCTTTTTTGCAGGTTATACCCTTGGCGGTGGTCTTGGCTTCGTAGCCTCTTTTATGGGGGACCTTATTTGTGGAATAGTTGCACCTCTTGGCGCATATAGTCCCATTATCGGTTTAGGTTCTGGGTTATGGGGTTTTGTGCCCGGCGTACTATTTACGGCGTTTGACAAAAAGCAATACGTAATATCCGTAATTTCTTTTACTCTTTGCTTTTTCTTAAATTCTTTTATAGTAAACACTTTAGGGCTAACGCTAATGTACGGCATGTCCTTTGAAAGTTTATTACTACTACTCCCCTATAAACTTATAGGTGTTGTTGTAAACGCAATAGTCTGCATTTTATTAATGCCAGTAATAGATAGAATACTTCCAAAAGACAAATTCCCTTTCGCTAAAGGATAAATAACAGCACTAAATTAAATTTTATTTATAAAACTCGGCTTAAAGTAGCCGAGTTTTTATTTTAAAAAACTACTTGATAAAATTTTTTATATATGCTATACTAATTACGCTCAGCAAACTAAATATGTGTAATAATTGGGTTTACTTATCTTTTAAAAGGATAATTATACTCTTTTTTGAACACACTTACATTATTGAATTTGATAAAATGCAGATTCCATTAATGTAAGTGTTAAACCCATTTCACATAAGGTTTGTTGAGCGACAATCTGGGTCTGCGTTTTAGTGCGTCGGCTTCGGTTGGCGCACTTTTTTATGGCTTAAAATAGCCAAGTTTTTACTTTAAAAAAACTACTTGATAAAAATTTTTATATATGCTATACTAATAACGCCAAACAATTTAAGTATTCGTAGTCGTGGGTGTTTTTCTTTTATAGGAATATTATACCTTTTTTTGGCAATACCATTAAGAAAACCAAATTTGTAAAAATGCGGCTCCTTCTTGATGGTAAGGTTTCACCTATACTACGATAGATTGTTTGGCGACAATTGGAGTCCGCGTTTTAGTGCGTCGGCTTCGGTTGGCGCACTTTTTTATAGCTTAAAATAGCCGAGTTTTTACTTTAAAAAACTACTTGATAAAAATTTTTATATGTGCTATACTAATTACGCTACACATTTTAATATGCCTACTTGTAGGGAATACTATTGGTAAAAATGTATTCTCTCCCTTATAAGTAGGTAAATGTGTAGCAACATTGAGAGATGCGTTTTTTGTGCGCTCTCTATGGGCGCACTTTTTTATAGCTTAAAATAGCTGAGTTTTTACTTTAAAAAACTACTTGATAAAAATTTTTATATGTGCTATACTAATCATGCTACATATTTTAATATGCCTTTTCATAGGGAATACTATTGGTAAAAATGTATTCTCTCCCTTATGATTAGGTAAAATATGTAGCAATATTGAGAGATGCGTTTTTCGTGCGCTCTCTATGGGCGCACTTTTTTATGGGTATAATATGGATTACAATATTGAACATTTAAATCAAATAAATATTCACAGTTTGCGTAACCTTGCAAGAAAAATAGGTGTAAAAGCACCTTCTTCCTTAAAAAAACAAGAGTTGATAGACCAAATTTTGTTAATTGAAAGTGGTAAAAACCAACCTTATAGACCTATCAAACAAGGTCGCCCCCTTAAACCAATCGTAGATATAAACACTTTTTTAGATATAAATTTAGTCAAAACAAAACAAGAATTGATTAGTTCTATTTTAAAGGATATAGAAAAAACCTTAAACAAGTATTTATAACCAATCTAATAAATAATAATCTAACGAAAGCCAAACGTTATTTAGTTGACGAGCTTTCGTTTTTTTATGCTTGGAAATAGTTTTTTTAAGTCGCTTGTTGACATTGTTCCAAACAATAAGTTAGTTAGCAAATGAAAACCAAATATTAAACACATACAGCTAACAAGTGTAAAAAAGTTACCTAAATAGCCTATAAGTAAATTTTCTATTAAATATCCAAACGCCGTGGGTGGCAAAACCGATAGAATTGTTATTGCCGAATTTTTTAAGTATTCCGGCTTACTTTTTACCGATTTATTAAGCAAGGTTAAATTTAGCACGGTTGTAATAAGATAAACCAAGGCAAAACCAAAAACGATAGAATAAATACCTATAAACGGTGGCAAAACTATTACTGCCAAAAGCATAAACACCGTTGCAATGATAAAATAAATAAGCGTTTTATTCTCTAACCCTATAGAATTTAATACGCTTGAGGTTATTGAAGAAGTCCCCATAAAAATCATTAAAAAAGCCGAAGCCGTTAGATACTTTCCACTTTCGGCGTTTCCGAATATAAGCATACCTATTTCTTCACCACACACCGTAAACACCGGTACGAACAAACACGATACCGTAAGCGTAAAACCTATTGCCTTTTCTATATCAGTTTTAAGGTTTTCGTGATTATTAGAATAATAATTTTCGGACAAGGTTGGAACGAGTACCAATATAAAAGAACCTATTAAAGTTGACGGAATAGAAAGCAACGGCATTGCTTGACCAAGCATTGCACCGTAAGCACTCATCGCTTGACCACTACTTAGTCCAGACGCTATCAACCGTATAGGCAACACTACCGAAACCAACGAACTCACCAAAGAATTTGCCGTGCGCATAGCAGTAACCGGTAATGCGGACGAAAGTAACGGTCTAAATTCCGTTTTGGGGTTTGCTAATTTATTTTTTCTAACGAAAAATACTATGCTTGCAAGCGTAAAAGAAAACAGGTAAGAAATTAAAACGGCAATGCCTGCGCCTAAAATTCCACTAAAAAGGTCGGTGGCACGCTCTATTAGAACAACCCCCACCACTATCATACAAAGTTCTTCTAAAAGTTCTATGGCGCTATAGCTTAAAAAGTCCTTATTGCCCCAAAAAACTCCCCTTAATACCGAATATACCGACGTAAAAACAAGCGCCGGTAATACCACGTAAAAAACTTTGCTTGAACGCCTATCTGTAAAAATTACCGAAAATCCACCCTTAAATAAATAAAACCCTATAGTTATGGGCAGTGCTATAAAAACGGTGAACGCTAATCCTGCCGTAACCACCTTACTCGCCCTATCAAAACGCTTTTGTTGGCGATATTTAGTCATTAGTCTTGACACGGTTATAGGCGTACCCGAACAAGTTATGGTAAATAATAGCGCAAATACCGAAAGCGCCACTTGATATACCCCCATACCTTCAGGCCCGATAGTCCTTGATAAGTACACACGATACAAAAAGCCTAAAAATTTTTCACAAACCGAAAACACGGTAACTATCATTACCGTTTTATAAAATCTTCTCATCGGTAATATTCTATTCACGCAAAAATATAATAAGACTATGGAAAGTTTTTTTTACAGAGTAAAACCTAACGATACCTTAAAGTCTATATCCTTAAAATTTAAAATTCCGTCAACGGTTATTATTGCCGATAATTTTTTACGCCAAGAAATAGAAGTAGGCGATCTTTTAATATTAAACGTGCCCATTGGCAACGTTTATTTTATATCACCAACGGACACCTTAAACGATTTATGTTTTAAGTTTAACGTTTCTAAAGAATACATTCTTAACAAAAACAAAACCCCGTATTTAATATACGGGGAATTTATAGTTATTTAATTTTATCGTTTAGAATACTTACAACCACAATAATTTTGGCGATATAAGTTATATTCTTTACTAAGCTCTATACTTCTTAAATATCCGTTATGCTTTTTAAAATCCGACGGCAAAAATTTAACGCCGTAAGTCTTTTCCACCATAAAACCTATCTCGTTAAGTTTATTGGCGTTTTTTAACGGACTTACCGTTAAAGTAGTAGTGAAAAATTCTAATCCTTTCGCCTTTGCTATTTCCGCCGTTTTTTTTAGGCGAAGTTCAAAACATTTCCAACAACGGCTTCCACCCTCTTTTTCATTTTCTAAACCGACAACTGCTAAATTATAAGCGTCACTGTTATAACCTATTTCTATCACCTTAATACCTTGCATTTCGCAAAGTCTTTTTTGCTCTGTTAGTCTTAGGTTATATTCTTCTTCCGTATCCATATTAGGATTATAAAAAAATACGGTTAATTCGAAATACTGTTTTAATTTTTCTATTACTGCAGTCGAACACGGTGCGCAACAACTATGTAATAATAAAGTTGGTTTTCTTCCGTCGAGCCCGTCTAATATAGACTGCATTAACTTATCGTAATTTTGCATTTTATATTTCCGTTTTAATTATTTTATCGTCACTTTTAGTGATTTTATAAGCCTTGCCACCCGATGAAACGCTTTTCGTTAATTCGCCGTTGACAAAAACTAATGCACAGTCGTTTTCCACACCGTAAGCAAAATCAAAATCACTATTTATAAATGCCTTAGAAAAATCTTCTTCACGCTGATTAAAATGTGGGCACATTAAACCGTCAAGAATACCCATGCCCTTTTTTAAAACGTAATCCGAACTTTGCCCACGCATAATTTCGTAATCGGTGTACATATCCTTAAACCAACAAATTGCACCGGCAGAAAGTCCACAAATGATTTTACCGTCGTTATAAGCGCCTACGATTAAATCGTAAAGCCCGGTTTCTTTCCACTTGTCAAGCATAAATAAGGTGTCACCACCACCAATGTAAATCGCATCGGCTTTTTGAATTTTATCGGCAATCTTATTTATATCCATTTCACCGTACACTATCAACCCAACTTCGGCTTTAATATCGTGAACGGAAGTGTACGTCTTTCTAAAACTATTAAAATACGGCATAGAATCGTGCGAGGCAGTTCCTATAAAAAGTGCGTTACCACGTTCACCATTAGCATGTTTTTTTATTAAATCCGCAACGAAAGCGTCTATTTTACAAGTGGTTTTATTCTTTATTTCGCCACCACCAATGGCAACAATTATTTTATCCATATTATATCCTTCGTAAAAAAAAGTTTGGAAAAACCAAACTTTTAATTATTATTTTCCTTTTATTATTAGTTCTGCGTTAAGATTAAACAAAACGTCTGCACCACGTTCGCCAAATTTACGCTTGACCACATTATACGCTTTATCCATAACAATTTTTCTGCCAAAATGTGCGTCGGAAGCTATAAAATCTACAACACCATTATTAAGTAATCTTAAAGCACGTTTACGATTTAAATTAAAGGGAAGTAAGGAACTTGCATTTATTGATACGTGTCCACCTAACCTTTTAACCTCTAAAGCGGTATTTAGATCTGCGTAAGTGTATCGCTCAAAATGAGCCACTATCGGTTTTACACCCTTTAACACTAAAGAATAAACGTATTCGCAAATCTCAGTATAATCGTTAAAACTAAATTCTATTAAGGCAAATTCCGTTCCGTTTAACGTGAACTCACTAAAAGGTTGCATCTCTTTTAACGTGGTAAGTCCCATAAAAACTTCCCTACCATAATAAAGATTAACGTCTATACCCTTTTCTTTAAGTACGTAAGATAACTTTAATATATTTTCAGTTATATCTGATTCCGTTGCCTTAAATTTCCCACTGTAATGTGGCGTACAAACTATATCGGTAACACCTTTATTAAAAAGTTCACTAACAAGTGCAACCGATTCTTCAAGCGAAGCGCAACCATCGTCAATAAAAGGCAATACGTGTGAGTGAATATCTATCATAAGTCAATATCTATTTTTCTTCTTTTTCGCCATAGATACGGTCTGTATAATATCTTCCGTAATACTTTCCGTACCCGAAAGCTTTTTTGTTTTCGTATTTATTAAGTACAGTACCTAAAATATTAGCACCGGCTTTTTGTAATTCTTTAATAGTGTCTTGAACTTGATTTCTGGTAGTAGTTCCGTAAGAAACTACGAAAACCACGCCATCCGATAACGGTGTAATATTAAGATAGTCCGAAATTTGAAGTACAGGCGCACAGTCAAGCAAAACGTAATCGTATTGAGTTTTTAAATATTCCAAAAAATTCTTAAATTTTTCAGAAATAAAAACAACGGACGGATTTGAAATTCTTTTACCTCTTGTAATAATATCTACGTTTTCGTACTTGGTGTGTTTTATTACGTTGACACTATCCGTTTTATCAAGCATGAATTCGGCAATACCTTTACCCATTTCTACACCGAACATATGATGCAAGTGCGGTTTTCTAAAGTCTAAATCTAAAACAACAACCTTTTTATCGGATAAACCAAGGTTTACCGCAAGGTTTGATATAACCGTGGTTTTTCCTTCCGACTGCACAGACGAGGCAATTTGAATAACTTTTTTATTTTCGTCCGCATTCAAAAAAAGCACGTTGTCACGAAGTCTATTATGATCCTCAAGTTTAGAAGAATACTCCTTTTTATCAACGATAATACCGTATTCTAAAGTATTTTCTATCTTTTTTCTTTTAAACATTTCATCCTCCGCATCAACGTAAAATTATAATTTTTTATTATTATACAACAAACTTTTTCTAAAATCAATATTTTTTTTAGATTTTACACACTTACACGCCATATCTTGACATTATTTTAAGTAAATCTGATAACCCGTCGTTTATTTTACGCTTGTCTAAATATTCGGCACCTTCTTTTTCGGCAAAGTACACAGTTTCTTTAATGTTTCTTATTTGTTTTTTCTCAGTCGGAGACAAATTTAAGTATTCAAGCCTATTTAACACGTTTTTAACGTGCGTAAAATCTACCCCACAACAAGACTTAGGTTCTTCTACTTGTGGTTTTACACTAATTTTTTCCACCCTAAAATTATCACTTAACGGTTTTGCTATCTCTTGGTCTATAAATTCATCAAGTTCTTTTTCTTGTCTAATTTCTTTATTGATTTTTATAAAAAATACAACCTCGAACAAAGTCCAAAAAAAGTATACCCCACAGTAGAATATAATATTTTTAACATTACTTAAGCTCGAACAAACGGTAAACGTGTAAATAAACGAAATTAGTAAAGTTATCGGAATAATCAACGCAAAAAAAGTGGAATTTTTAATCTTACTAAAAAACTTTAGTACAAATAAACATATACAAACTATAGTTTCCACTATTATAAAAAGTAACGTAAAAAAATCTATTTTTAATACTGATAAAGTTGTAACAAAAAAACCGTAAATTACATTTTCCATATCACGTCTATTTTAAGCGCTGAAATAAAAATAATTTACGGTTTATTTAGGTTTTATTGTATTTTTCAGTCGATTATTACCGTCTCGCCCGAAAGTAAGTTTACTATAAACTTCTCTTTAACTTTTAGTTTTAATATTTTTTCTACCGCATAAGAGTAAATATTTAGTTGCGTCCTATACTTGTTTTTAAGCCTTTCTTTAGTTAACGTGGAATATTTATAGTCTATAATTATTGCACCGTCACTAAGAACGCCAAGTAAGTCTAATTGACCTTGAACCAAAATTTCTTCTTTAGAAGAAGTGTCTTTTATAGTGTTTATAGGTAGATTTAATAAAAAGCTTTTTTCTCTGTATAGCTTAGCCTTTCTTATTTTATCAAAAGCGCCACTAAAAAGAGCATTGTCTATTGCGGACAAATCTATTAAAGATACATCTTCAGTAGTTAAAACACCACTATATATTAGTCTATTTGCAGTTTGCAAAGCAGTGTCGTTACTTGTAAAATCATAATACTCTAAAATTTTATGAGCAACTATACCCTTTTTAATAGCCAGTTCGTTATTACTTTCTAAAAAGAATTGTTCTACTTTATAATATTCCTCTTTATTTAGAGCATTAAGTTCGGTTACGCTTGCTTTTAATGGAAGTTCGGTATCGAAAACGTAAGGGTAAATATAATTTAAATTACGTTTAATTTCACTGTCTTGCTTTTCAGCTTCAGCAATTAAAACGGGGCGTTTTTCCTTAGACGCAGAAAGGTCTTCGATATCATTTTGATAATATATCTTACTTTCAAGGTCTATAGGAATAAAGTTCACGTATTTAGACGCACCGTCAAAACTATTCCCTCTTAAATCTTCTTTTGCTACGCAAGCAATATGAAGTGAAGAAGAAGCCCTTGTTAACGCAACGTAAAATAAACGCAATTCTTCTTTAAAAAGATTGTCCTTTCGTCTAATACTAAAAAGCCATCTTAACGGAGTATTGTAACTTACTCTGTCGTCTTCGTTATAAAATTTTATAGCAAAGCCTAACTCTCTATCGAATAGAACTTGTCCCTTAGCATCCATATCGGTAAAAGTTTTTTCGGTTCCCGCAACGATTACAACCGGGAACTCTAAACCCTTTGAAGAGTGCATAGACACAAACTTTACCGCATTATCCTTACCACCGGATAGCCTGGTTAAGAACTTGTCGTTATTGTCTAAAGCATAGACCATTTCTTTAACGGAATAACTTTTGCCATTTACGTCACAACATTCTCTTAAAAATCTAATTCTTTCTAACTTTTGTTCGGAAACGTCAGTTGCTAAAATATTTGCTTCAACAAACTTATCCTGCATTACCCTATCAAGTATTTCGCCTGCCGATAAAAAGTCTGCTAAATATCTAATATTTTTTATATATTTTATAAATTCAAGACATTTTATATTTAATTTCCCTTCAGCGTCATTGGCGTATCTATTAAGCGCAAACCCCAAAGAATAACAGTCGTCTTTTCTAAACTCATCGGAATATGCACATATCTCTAAAAGTTCTTCATCGGAAAAATTACCAACCGAACTTTTCATAACCGTTAAAAGCGCAACGTCATCAGTAAAATTATTTATCAATCTAAATAGCGAGATTAAGGTTTTTACTTCCGGATATTCGGCAACGTTTTCTTCGGCAACCGAAGTAACGGGTATTCCCATTAAACTTAAGCCCCTTATAACGTCGGTAACGTATTCGGTAGAACGTGCACGGGTAAGTACGGCTATATCCCCGTAAGTTACGGGGACTTCTTTATTTTGTTTTATATCGTATCTCGTTTTGCCAAGCTCTTCTTTAATTATTTGAGCAATTAACGTAAGCGTGTCAGACGCTTCCGTTTCTTGTGGTTTTTTGATTTCTTCTTTTACGTCGTAAATTCTAGGCGTTTCTTTTTCGGACTTATTCGCTTGTTTTATAAGTAAATCGAAACTTGCACGTCCTTCAAAGTCACCGAATAATCCTCCGTATATCAACTCCGAATGGCCTTTATAATCGCTACCGTAATGCTCCTTTTCCATACCATAGCAAAATACTTTGTTGATTGCAGATATTACCTTTGGTGCCGAACGGAAGTTATGGTTTAGCTTTTCAGTGCAACCTTCAACTACCTTCATAGAATTATATTTTTCTTCAAAATAATTGGGTCTGCAACCACGAAAACCGTAAATACTTTGCTTAACGTCACCAACCATAAATAAATTATCGTTCGTGATTGCGTTAATTATCTCTTCTTGAATACCGTTCACGTCTTGATATTCATCAATAAAAACGTAGTCGTATTCCATTGCGATATCTTGTTGTGCTTGTAATACTTTTAATGCGTATCTTTCTACGTCGGCAAAGTCTAAAAGGTTTTCCTCACGTTTTTCAGCATCGTAAAATTCTTTATATTTTTTTACTATCTCGAATAGTTTTTCAGAATTCTTTTTTAATTCGTCAAGATTAATAACGTCGTTCTCTTCGGTTGATAAATATTTGTCTAAATCGACACCAATATCCTTTACGATACCCACTGCAGTCTTAACTTTATTAAAATAATACACCGCTTCTTCAGGATTATTTTTACCAAAGTCTAAACGTTTAAAAATTTTATCTACTTTCTTTTTATTATATAAGCCAACTTGTTCCTTAATTCTAATTATAACGTCTTTAACCGAAGAGATTAAATCGTCGTGCTTATTTATACCAAGTTCAGATAACCCATCTTCGGCTTGGCATACAAAACGTAACGCTTTAGACAAATTTTTATCTACGTATTCTTCAATTGTTCTTAACTGACTCTTAAACGAATTTAAGGAATAAGCATTGAGGGTAGCGTTAAAAAGTCCGTCAAAGTCTATTTCGGTTTCAACGTGGTCATAAATAAACTGCACGGATTTTCTTAATCCGCCGTCCTTTCTATTTGTCGAAGTTTTATCTACTAAACTTAAAAAATCTTGGTCGTTTAAGGCGTAATAATAACGGAACGTCTTGTCCATTGCTTGAGTTTTTAGTATCAAACCTATACTATCATCGGCTATACCGTAATCGGGTGAAACACCTGCAATAAAAAAGTATTTTTTAACCAATCTATTGCAAAATGAATCTATAGTGGAAATATCGGCATAAGGGATTTTATCAATTTCCTTCAATAGTCCTTTATCCCCACCTTTTTTAACACGGTCGGTAAGCGCAGAAAGTAACTTTTTTTTCATATCCGAAGCAGAAGCCTCGGTAAACGTCAACGCCAAGACCCTTTCTATACTTGTTTTCCCTTCGGAAACTAATTTAATGAGACGCTCTATCATAGTATGCGTTTTCCCGCTACCTGCGGACGCAGACACTAATAAATTGCCACGTGCGTGTTCTATTACCCTTAATTGCTCGGGAGTTAAAGTAGTTTTAGTTTTTTTATCACTCATTTACTTCTCCTCCTTCTATAGCTGATACAACCGTATCACTCGACACGCCCTGAATTTGTCTTTCAATAAAATTTTCCTTGTCACAAGCGCCACTAAATTTACAGTATTTGCACGCTCCGGAAAGTGGCGAAGACGCTATAAAACCATTTGATATATCTTCAATGGCGTTTTCACACATTTTAATAGCATACTTAACGTGTGCTTTTAGTGTTTCTGCTGATAAAACTACCGATTTTTTTGTACGTGAATTTACCTTGACGTATTGCGAATTATTTACGTCTATATCACCGTGTAATTTTAACACGTCTTTTTCTTCTAAAACTTTACCGTCTAACAAGTAGTTTACTTTTTTATCCTTTTCTACGTACAGTTGATTTATGGGTGCGTAAAAGGTACCGGCAAGCTTCTTATCCGTCGCACCACTTTGTTCCGCCATTGCAGAATATAAATAAAGTTGCAATTTATTGCCGGAGAACAAAGCTTTTGCAGAAACGTCGTACTCGCCCGTTTTATAATCAATTACTCTATAATATTCATCACATTCGTCAAGTCTATCAATCTTTCCGTAAAGGGTGGCTTTTCCGTCAAGCAATTTTAAACTTACGCTTTTTTCAAGTTTACTCGGCTTAAAAGAAGAAGCGTTTAAATACCCTTGCGTTTTAGTTGCATAGGCTTTAGTTTCTTTTATAACCCTTTCCAAGTCGTTTTTACTATCCCCGTCTATATGACGGCTATATTCTTCGCAAGATATAACCCTTAAAATTTCTTCTTCTATAACCTTGTTGAAGGAATTTTCGTCAGTAATTTCAGAGTACCTTGATAAATATCCATTCATAACGTCGTGTAAAAAGTTACCCGCCACAAGACCGCTAAAATTACCATTTTCGCTTTCTTTAACCCTTAAAATACGGCTAATAAACGCCCGATACGGACAGGAATAAAATTCTTCTATAGCAGTGGGAGAAGATATGTATTTTGGCATGTCTTGCGTGACTTTTTTCAACTTGCCGTCCACCGTTTTTTGAGCCCTATAAAGCAACCCGTCAACCGTTTCGTTGCCCTTAGTTGCGTGATAAAATTCAGAAGCGTTATCAAAATCGGTAATCTTAGAGTCGGCAAAGCGTTTTACGTCCATAGCGAAAGCTTTAACCCCCTCGCTAAAGGTTAAATATCTATCTTTATAGAAATATTCTTTTACGTTAAATAAGTCATCTAAACTGTCGAATAGACGGCTTTTAAAATTCTTTTTACCACTTTCACTAACGATAGGATAAGATAAAACCAGTTTATCGTTAAACGAAGCAAGTGCTAATGAAAAGTTTTCCTTTTCTCTATCGTTTACAATTTTAATATTAGGTTCAATAATAACGTTTGACTTTGATAATGCGTTTATATCTTTATCGTTAAAAAGGGCAACGTCGGCTTTAATTTCCGGAACTGCTTCCGTTAAACCCAAAGCGTATAAACAATTTGCTTTAGCAAGCGAAGCTTCTTTGAAACCACCTACGAATACTGCGTCTTTATATTGCGGAATTATGGACAATTCTAAAGCATTTACCCCGCTTATGAATATTCTTTTTCTTTCGGTATAAGATATTTTTACACCCGATAATAATACGTCCATATCATTTAAAATAGTATTGACGTATTCATAAATTTGCTCGTTTACTTCAGCTTCTTCAATTTCGCCCATATCTTTAAGGGTATTAGAAAAAACTTGCAATTTTTCTTTTACGGACAAATCGGATAAAAGTTTATGAATATCAAAGTTTTCAAAATTACGAAGAATTTTTTGTCTAAAATTTTCAAGTTCTTGTATTAAAGATTGTTCGCCGTATTTAAAGGGCTGTTTTATACGTGCAAAATTTATACCGTACTCTATAACGTAGGCATAAAAACGGTCGCTTAGATTTTTATCATCGCAAAATAAAGGGTTTTTATAAAACTCTGCTAAAGACTCCCTTTCTAAATTTTTTCTAAAACTTTCCATGTAGGAAATAACGAGTCTTATAAGTGGATTGTTAGTTGGTTTTTTCTTTTCGTCTAAAAAGTACGGAATACCGTAAGAAGAAAATACTCTTCTGATTTTACCACCGTAAGAACTATTATTCGGAATTGCAACCGTAAAATCACGATATCGAGCGTTTCCGCTAATTACACGCTTTTTTATCGTACTTGCCAAAACTTCCACCTCTTCCGTGGGCGTATTTGCAGTAACCGTTAATATTCTATCCGTATCCACACGGTCTAAAATTAGTGACGGATTAAACAAATTTTTAAGTATTGCTTTGTTTTCTGTATCAAGCACTGTTGGGCAGTATTCTACGTTTATAGTAGCGCCAACGGCAACACAACACCTTTTAAAACTTTCCACACTTTCGTTTACGTAAACACAATCATTATCACCGCCAACGAGTATAGCCGTAACGCTTTTAGCATTTTTAAGCAAAATTTTAATAATATTTCTTGCTTGCTCGGTAAAAGAAGAATACCCAACTAAAAACACGTCGGAATTCTTTAATCCCTCGTCAGTTTCTAAAACGTCCGGCAAATAGGATAAAACCGAACTTTGGTCGAATAAATTTTGTTCATCTAAAAACTGCGAATACTTTTTATAAATTTCAATAACGTCGGTTAGTTTGTTTTTTAACACGCCTTTAACTTTAGACATTGCACTTTCTAAGTCTTGAACTTCTACTTTTGCACTTTTAAGTAAAACTATAAGATTATAAAGAGAGGGCGCTAAATTTTCCAAATTTTTCGAAAAGCATTTGAGATTTAATTCTGATATAACCTTTCTAATGGCCATTGCAGAACCTTCTTTAGATAAAACCCCAAGTAAATTCTTTTTAACCCTTAAAAAATTGCCAAAAGAATAAACGTCGGTATTAAAACTACCGCCGAATCTTTCAGCAATGCGCCTTTCTGCCATCAATGAAATTTTTTCTTCACAAAAAATAAGGTTTGAATTGTCTAAATCACCCGTTTTACCTTTTAAAGCGTTTAATAACACGTCAAACACGTTATAATTCGTATCCGTAATTTTTAAGGTTGCTTTCATACAATAATATTATAACATACGAATATATATTTTAAAGTCTTTTTTATAATAGTTTACATTTTTTTTTAATTGTGATATGATATTAAACGTTTAGATATATTTTTTTTGGAGAAGATAATGAAAAAGTTAACCTTAATAATAGCGCTAATATTCACCTTGCTTTTATCGGGTTGCAGTTGCGGTGGAAAAACCGAACTTAAATTTGAATCTAAGTGGGGTGGAAATACCGTTGGATATACCGAACAATTAACTTACGAAGTTAACTATTCCGATGATTATACTTTCGGCGGTGTTGATTTTACAAAAACTAATACCCTACCAACGTTAAATATTACGGCTATAGGAAGTTACGTAATTAAAAATGAAGTATTGTCTTTATCAAGCAACGCTCTTCCCGAAGAAGTTAAAACAAGTTCTTTGGTTTTAAGCATGCCTTACGTTATTAAGTCAACTTCACTTTTAACTTTAGTAATTAACTACACCCTTGAAGGAACTGAATACTCCAGCGTTGACATGCTTTCTACGGAAACCTACTTTTGTCCACCAGAAGGTTCTTTATCCCCCGTTTTAACAAAAGAATCTTACGCATATTCTTTACCAAAGATATCCGATACTTTCGTACTTGATAGAGTAGTTGGTCAAAACCAAGTAACTTATGGTCAAGAAAAATACAAAACCGTTCAAATCGTTATGGACGAAAGTACCGGTGAAGAAAAAGGTAGAACTGAAAAATCTTTTTCCTTTGAGCCCAAAACGGTTATAGACAATTCATCGTTCTTGTTCTCAATGAGAAATCTTGACTATAAAACGATTGCTGAATACGTAATACCGGTTGTTCACCCAACTTATGGAAAATCACAAGATTTAAGAGTTTCTAAATTTGAAAATTCTGATATCAAATTAGACCTTAACGTAAACGGTGAAACGTTAAACCAATTAACTATTCCCACCAATGCAATTAAGTATGCAATCGCTTCTGAAAATAAATCGGGCGCAAACCAATTGCTATTTGTTCAAAACAGCGCAGTAAACGGTCTTGCAGACAAGGCGTTAATAGTAAGATACGTAAGTCCGTTCTCTGATTATGACGGATTTAGAAAATTAGGCGCACTTATTTATACGCTTGAATCTGTAACGTATTTTGCTTAGAATTAAATAAAAACGGCTCCGGTTTTTACCGGAGTCTTTCTATTAAAAGGATAGGTGTTTGTTTTGATACCAGTAGTAATTATTAGTTCGCTAACGTGTTTAGCGTTGATATGTTCAGTATTATTTTATCCTAAAATCAAATTTTTTAGATACTCTATAAGTTCGTATTTACCAGTATGTATTGTAGGTGCGTTGCTTATTTTCGCCTTCGGTGGGCTATCTTTTACCGACTTTTTTAAAGGACTTACTTCAAAAGGCGGTATTAACCCCTTAAAAATCCTAATACTTTTTTTATCAATGACGTTCCTATCCGTATTTTTAGACGAAGAAGGTTTCTTTTCTTATCTTGCTTCAACGGCATCTAAAAGGGCAAAATCTAATCAAACTGCTTTGTTTTTTATTTTATACGGCGTAGTTTCTTTTCTTACCGTATTTACCTCTAACGACGTAATAATTTTAACCTTTACACCTTTTATTTGTTACTTTGCAAAACATACTGACGTAAACCCAGTCCCCTATTTAGTTGCCGAATTTGCAGGTGCTAATACGTGGAGTATGATGCTTATTATAGGCAACCCCACAAACGTTTATCTTGCATCTTACTCTAACATAAACTTCGCAGAGTATCTATCCGTAATGGCCTTGCCTACCATTTTAGCAGGTGTCGTTCAAATTTTCGTTCTTTATTTAGTGTTCAGAAAACAACTTAAAAAACCCATAAAATGTGACGAACATCGTTTAATAGTTAAAGACGTGCCAAGTTTAATCATAGGGCTATCTCACCTTGGCGTATGTTTAGTTTTACTTGTTATATCATCTTACGTAGAACTTGAAATGTGGCTCGTATGTGCCTTTTGCGCCATATCTTTATTACTTTTCGTAATGGGCAGATTCACCATTGGTCACCGCCCGATTAAGCCAATAATCAACACGATTAAAAGATTGCCTTACGAATTAGTACCTTTCGTTCTATCTATGTTTGTATTAGTTCTTGCGTTAAACGGTAACGGCGCCACAACATATTTAGGTGAATTTGTTTCTAATGGAAATCTAATTTTTAATTTTGGAACGTTTGGATATTTATTTTCCAACTTAATAAACAATATTCCTATGAGCGTGCTATTTTCCACCTTTGCCCCTGCCTATGGTAACGGCGCAGTTTTTGCAACTATAATAGGTTCTAACGTCGGTGCTTTTTTAACACCCGTTGGCGCACTTGCAGGCATTATGTTTACAGACTTAGTAAAAAAACAAAACGTAAATTTCGGTTTTAAGGACTTCGTTAAGTACGGCGTTATAGTTTCCCTACCCACTCTACTTTCCGCCTTGCTTGGCTTAAGTTTGGTTATATACTAACAAATCAAATACCAACCCCCGAAAGTAATTTGCAATAGACATAGGGATTTTTAAGCAATAACAAAAGTGTAGCCCACTATACTTCGCAAAAAGCGAAATATAGTGGGCTTTTCTTATCCACAGAATAGTTAAATAATTTAGTTATATTTTTAGCCTTGTGGCTAAAAGTGATATTGTTTACGCAGTAAACGGTGTAGCCGAGCGTAGCGAACGCCAACTGCGTAAGCAGTTATATTTTAACCTACGGTTAAAGTTATATTATATTTGCTACAACGCTTTGAAAATATTTCGCTTTTAGCGAAATGTGCAAAGCATAAAACTTTGCGTAGCAAAATATCACTGCTTTTAGCAATATAACTTGCCGTTAGGCAAATATAGTTGTGGCGTAGCAATAATCCCTATCGCTACGCCAC
>JAZSKQ010000016.1:0-38700 GCA_045534905.1 Christensenellaceae bacterium
TTTTAGCCACAAGGCTAAAAATACAACTAAAATCTTTAAATTTTTGTGGATAAGAAAAGCCCACCATATTTCGCCTTAAAGCGAAGTATAGTGGGCTATACTTTTGTTGTTTACTAAATTTCCCTAAGAGTGACGCCCTTATCCAATCTTTTTTTGTTTTACAAATAATTATTCTGCGTCTTCTGCCTTAGCTTTCTTTGATTTTTTTGCAGCCTTTTTAGCAGCTTCAGCTTCAGCAAGAGCAGCAGCTTCAGCTTCTTCTTGAGCTTTCTTTTCTGCTACTTCTTTAGCATATTCTTGTACCTTTATGTTTTCAACGTGTAATGCTTCGATAGAAGCCTTGCTTTCCTTATCTCTTGCAAGGATAGTAAGTTCACTTACACCGTCGAAAATTTGGCAACGAGTCATGTCAAGAGCAAGCTTAATCTTGTCACCGTTGTTAGAAGTTGAACGTGCGTCAACCTTAGCAATAAGGTTAGGTGCGTCTTCTTCAACGTTAAGAGCTTCGGTGTCAGAAGTTAAAGCGTTTGCCTTGTGACCTGCAGTTTTACAATATAATAAAGATTCAGCACCAAGTCTTTCAACAACGTCAACCGTAACGTCGATAGTAACTGCCTTAGGTGAATTTACTATATTTGGCATATCGTACATATCTTCTGGTCTAATACCGAAGATGATTGGCTTGTCGGTGTTGTAGTATAAATCAGCATTTACTAATAAATCTATCTTTTCCTTGGGAAGTTCTACCTTGTAGCTATCGAATTCAACGAAAACCTTCTTGTCTTCTTTGGTAATTTTACCAGGATAGAAGTTCATTTGAGGTGATCCGATAAAGCCTGCAACGAATTGGTTGTTCGGGTAGTTATAAAGTGCGATAGGAGTATCAACTTGTTGAGTGTAACCGTCTTTCATAACTACGATTCTGGTACCCATGGTCATAGCTTCAACTTGGTCGTGGGTAACGTAAATGAAGGTAGTTGCTAAACGATTGTGAAGTTTGGTAATTTCAGTTCTCATTTGCGCACGGAGTTTTGCGTCGAGGTTAGATAGAGGTTCGTCAAGTAAGAAAACCTTTGGTTCACGAACGATAGCACGGCCTAACGCAACACGTTGTCTTTGACCACCGGAAAGAGCCTTTGGCTTTCTGGATAAGTACATTTCAAGACCTAAAATTCTTGCTGCTTCTTTAACTCTTCTATCAATTTCAGCCTTGGGGGTCTTTCTTAATTTAAGACCGAAAGCCATGTTGTCATAAACTGACATGTGCGGATAAAGTGCGTAGTTTTGGAAAACCATTGCAATATCTCTATCCTTCGGCGGAGTGTTGTTAACTAAATTTTCGCCGATGTAAAGTTCGCCTGCAGAAATGTCTTCAAGACCTGCAATCATACGAAGGGTGGTTGACTTACCACAACCAGAAGGTCCGACTAATACGACAAATTCTTTATCTTCAATTTCTAAGTTAAAGTCAGAAACTGCGATAACGCCGGACGGATAAACTTTGTAAATGTGTTTAAGTGATAAACTTGACATTATTTTCCTCCCATGACCAATATGGTCAGTTTAATTTTTTATCCTAATTATTATATAATTACCTACTTAAAGTGTCAATGTAAATATATGCTAAATAACCGTCAACCTTTTGTACAATTTGCACAAAAATTAGTCTAACTCGTCTAAGGTTAACTCGTATGCGGGAACAAAGTGTTTTAGATAATAATCAGTTTCTTTTAGTCCTAAGTTTTTTATTTCTTTATAAATGGATTCTTTAGCTTTTTTGAACTCAGAATTACCCGCTTTCACCTCTTCCACGCACTTTAAATACGCCGAGAGTTTATCTGCCGATTTTACCAATTTATACTCTAAACTTTCCTCGTTTGGTAAAATGTATTTTTCATACTCTGTTTTAAGCTCTATAGGAAGCATATTTAGTATGCGTTCGCAAGAGTTTTTTTCTAAATCTTTATATGCGTTTTTTATTTCCGGATTAAAATATTTTATCGGAGTTGGAAGGTCACCTGTTATAACCTCGCCGACTTCATGATATTGAGCAAGTAAAACGGTATCCGTAACGTTTGCGTTTCCACCGAATATTTTATTGTTTATTAAACATAGTGCGTGCGCTATCACTGCAACTTGCTCGGTATGCTCCATTATATTTTCTTCCCTAACAGAGCGCATAAGCGACCAACGTTTAATATATTTCATTCTATCAAGATAGGCAAAAAATTTAGACATAAGATTCTCCTTAAATGTTAAAGTTTTTTTATTTTATCACAAAAAAATAATTGACGCAATACGTTTTTTGTGATAAATTTATGGTATAGAAAATTTAAATATTCGCTATGGGTGCCGTTTGGCTGAGATTATACCATTGAATCCGCAAGGTAATACTTGAAGGAAATGCAAATAATATCAACTGCTTAAGCACCTTAAATTAGGTGCTTTTTTTATTGGTAGTAGCGGATAAAAAGGAGGTTTTATGTTCAATTTACTCTCTACTACTTATTTAGTAGAAACTCTTGAACCGATAGTTAAATGGTTAACTATTGGCTTTATTACCGCTATCTTGCTTACGGCTATAGTCGTTGCAATAGCAAAACGTGATACGCTTTCCACTTATTTTAAGTCGGCGATTATTTCGTTTACGGTCTATGCTTTAATTGTGGGTATAACTATGCTTATACTTGAAATTATCAAGCACTACGACCCCGCTTATTTAGAAGAAAACTACGTTAATAGCGAAATAGTTACTTTAGTATTCTTACCAATACTAATTACTCTATTTTGCATACTCGTTTCCACGGTTACCGCTTTTATATTAAAAAAGAAAGGTGGTGAAACTGGTAAAACTGTAATTAAAATAGGCACTATTATAAGTGGTTTGGCACTACTTCTTACCGTAATTTTAGTTGCAGTATTCTTCTATCGTAACGTAAACGGCGACGGCTATTATACCGACGGTTACGGCAACTTAAACAACTTTGCCCTATATTTTTCAGCAGGGTTGATAATTGTTTTAACGATTGGGGCTTCTTTGCTTTTTGATAAATCTAAAGACGGATTTACCACACGCACGTTATCGGTAGCAGGGGTATGCGTAGCGTTATCGTTTGCACTTTCTTTTATAAGGCTTTGGAAAATGCCACAAGGTGGTTCAGTTACCTTAGCATCTATGCTCCCAATAATGATTTTTTCTTATAGATTCGGAGCAAAGAAAGGCGTGTTAGTCGGTTTGATTTACGGGCTTTTACAAGCCGTTCAAGACCCGTTTATAATTCACCCAGCACAATTTATTTTAGACTATCCTATAGCATTTGCAACCATTGGCCTTGTCGGATTACCCAAAAACATAAAGTTTAGCCAAAAGTTAGAACCGTTAAAGTTTGCACTATGTGCAACGCTTGGCGCAATTTTAAGATTTATATGCCACGTTCTATCCGGCGTATTTGCTTTCGGCGCATATGCATTAGACGCAGGTGCAAGCAATATTTTAATTTACAGTTTAGCGTATAACTCTTTCGTCTTCGTTGACTTAGTATTAGTAATTGTAGTCGGTGTAATGTTGTTTAGTTCTAAAGCATTTAAAAACGAACTTAATAAGCAATAATAACTAAATCAAACTAAAACGGCGTAGTTTCCTACGCCGTTTTTTTATTTGTAAATTACTAACGCCTCACCGTCTTTTATGCTAATCACTATTTTTGTATCTATAGTTTTGTTGCTTATTCCACGAGTGTCCGACGTAGTTAAAGTCAAACCGTCAAGTGGATAATATAATCCCGAACTTTTGTAAAATTCACAGTCACCACCATACGGAACAAGTGAAAGAGTACTTGACTTTATTAATTGTTTTTCCCAAACCCCGTCAATAAGTTCTGTATAACCGTTTGCGTCTTTTATAACCGCTTTAACGCCTATATTTTTAGCTATTTTAAGAAGGGCAATGTTGCCTAAAACGTGTTCTATTTTACCACCGTACGCTCCGTAAATTACAATCTCTTTATAACCTAATTCTTTTGCTAATATTACTGCACGTTCACCGTCGGTAAAGTTTTTTTCCTCATCTAATTTGACTACGTTTTGCCCCGAAGGAATTTGTTTAAGACTGTCAAAATCACCAACTACGGCAATCACGTTCTTATCCCCGATTTGGTCTTTAAACTTAAAGCCTGCATCTGCATAAATAACGTGGTCTTCTTCAACTTTTACGTCTAAAAACGGTGCTTTTAAAACTATTGCTACTTTCATAATTTTATTATAACTCTTTTAGAACTAAATAGCAACGTGTTTTTATTGACTTTTTATACAAAAACAATACAATTATATTTAGAAGAATAATTATGGAAACGTCACTACGCAATAAAAATGCAAGCTTTAAATATTGGCTACTTATAATTTCGTCTTTTGTTATGTATATAATGCTTACCGGCTCTAAAAACTTATACACAGCCAATAAAACTACCTTTTATACGCTAGGAACTTTCGGCAACCTTTCAGATATTGCATCTACTTTAGAGTATTACTTTTACTCTTACGCTATGTGCAATTTCGTCGGTATTTTTATTACTTATAACCTTGTTTTTTGAAGTGAACGTTATTTTATCTCTTTCGCTGTTCGTAATATTTTTAGTAATCTCTAACGGTGCAAGAAGCATTTCTCTTTCAACTGTTTCCTTAAAAGAATGCACGGTTGTAGATACGGGAACTTACACAATTTTGGTAAATTCTTTTGCATCAATTGCGGCAGGTTTTGCTCCTAAATTTTTATCGACTATTTTAGACAACCCCTCGCTTTCCATATCTCAAAGTTGGAGACTTTCTTTTACCATATGTTTAATAGCCCTTTCCGCTTTAACTGTATTCCTTATGATAGTTGGATATATGTTAAAAAAACAAAGTAAAATATAATTCCATTAAAAATTCCCGCTAAATCTTAGCGGGAATTTTTTTATTCCTTAATATATTTTTCTATAATATCTGCTGCAAGTTTACAAAGTTCACCGCAAGGGCGTTTTTTATAATACTCAGGTGTTCTTTCCTCAGGTATCCCCGTTCCTTGATTTTTTACGGGTACGCCTTCTAATAATTCCGAACAAATAATAGAACCAACCTCTGCTTCAAAATCAGCTACGGCACGGCGTATCAATTCGTAGATTGCAAGTTTATCTTTACCGTCTGACTTTAATGCACTTAAAACAATAGCCATACCCGAAACTGCACCACAAGTAAGTCTAAGCCTTGCAAGACCACCACCAAGACCAATAGATAACTTTTCTAAAACTTCTGTAGATAAACCAATTTCATCTTTAAAAGCAAGAACTACTGCTTGGCAACAGTTATACCCTTCGCTGAAGAATTTTTTTGCAATTTCACCTTTCATAATTTTCCTCCGTTGTATAAGCACATTTTAACATAACGAAGTTGTTTTTTCAATAAAAAAACCCCCTAAAAATTCAAAAAGCAATAAACCACGTTTACTGCTTAATGAATAATATATGATAAGGGGGAAAATGATGAGCATTTTTGTAACCGTACTTTGTGACGGTTATCAAAGACGACCGGTCGCCTTCGACATTATCAATATAACACTTTAAAATTCTTTTGTAAAGCGTTTTTATATACTTTTTGTAAAAATTTTGCAAATATTTTTCACATTTTTTTTATTTTATTTTAATTGTGTTAATTATTTACTATTTTTGACTATTTATAACAATTATTTTAAATTAAATTTCGTTTGATAAGGCGTTCTAAATGTGATATGTGAAATTATTTACCATTTTTTGCGGTAAAATAACAATTTTTTAGAACATAAAAAAAGCGTTCGTTTGAACGCTTTTTGTTTTTTTATTCACCCTTGAAAGGTAAAAGGTTAGCAATTCTTGCACGCTTAATAGCTTTTGCTAAAACTCTTTGATGTTTTGCACAAACGCCAGTCATACGTCTTGGTAAAATCTTTCCACCTTCGGTAATGTATTTCTTTAACACGTTAATATCTTTATAATCGATACTGTCCGTCTTTGCGTGACAGAAGGCGCAAACCTTTTTACGAGGAGCTCTTTTTACGAACTTTTTACCTTCTTTAACAGGCGCCGGTGCAGAAGCTTCTTGCGCTTCAGTAACAACGGTGGTGTTTTCGTTTTCCATATATTTTTCTCCTTAAAATCTAAATAATACGACTAATCAATTAAAACGGAAGTTCATTGTCGTCCATGGCTTCCAATTGAGGACGTTCTTTTCTTACGGGCATATCTTCATCTTCAAGTTGACTTCCCTTGGGAGTTAAGAACTCTACTTCATTAGCAATAACGTCAACAACGTTTCTCTTAATACCGTCTTTATCTTCATAAGAACGGGTTTGTAAACTGCCGACGATTGCAACCTTGTTACCCTTCTTTAAATACTTACCGCAATTTTCTGCTCTACCACGCCAAACGGTGATATTGAAAAAATCCGTTTCACGAGTACCGCTCGCACTTGCATAATCACGTGATACTGCAATTGCAAATCTACATACCGGTACGCCGTTAGGGGTTTCGGTAAGTTCAGGGTCCCTGGTTAAGTTTCCAACAAGAATAACTTTATTCATCTTATCTCCTTATCTTTTGGTAATCAATCTTCTGATTACGCCGTCTGTAATTTGTGCTATACGCTTCAATTCCTGAACAACAGCAGCTTCTGCTTCAAAAGTCATCAATACGTAGAAACCTTCGTTTTTGTAGTTAATTGGGTAGCATAATTTCTTTACACCCCAACGGTCGGTCTTTTCAACGGTTCCGTTGCTACTTACTACTTCTTCGAACTTCTTGATGATAGCTTCTTTAGCTTCGTCTGCGAGTGCAGTATCGAGAATATAGAGCATCTCATACTTAGTCATAATGTTTTTACCTCCTGGACTTATTCGGCTTAACGGCATTCCGTCAAGCAAGGTTACCCTAATATAATTATTAGGTCTTATTATAATAACAAAACGTTATAAATTTGTCAAACTTTTTTAATAAATTTCGCAAATTTAGTGTTTTTAAGATAGGGAATCTAATTTTGCAACTACGTCGATTATTTTCATACCCTTAATGTTTGGATATTCCGAACCTAAAATACCACACTCGTACAATTGATGAACACTTGCATTCATTATCTCGCTTGAAATATTTCCGATAGAATCGTCCATTTTACCTACGGTAAGATGTTTATCTACGTATTTACTTGCAACACCGGTTCCAACGTAAGAACCGCTTGTATAATCTACGTTTTGAGAAGAATATTCTAAGAACAACCACATAACGCTTGAGTTATCTACGTAATACACAGTACCGTCACTGCCGGTAGAATCTATAGAATATATCTTTTTACCGTCTTCATCAATAGTTAAATAGTATTTAGCGGCGTTAGAAACAGCCTTAGTCGGGTCAGAGGTAAAGCAGTGTTTATCGTAAACAGTTTCAACGTCTAAGTCGTTAATCTTTTCACTCATATTGCCAATAGTTACGTTGTCTGTATCATCGTTGGGGTCGTCACCATTAAGCAATGCTTGTATAATTTTATTTTCCGAAGAATTCATAACCGTTTTAAGGTTTACCTTATCCATATCAAAGCTATTCATATCCGCTATGGTAATATCACTGTAAGATTCTTTTCCAGTAGCATCGAGCAATACGTCGTATAACTTTTTGTTCTTGGTCGGATTTTCTTGACTCGGTGCTTCTATTACAGTAACGAGCTTTACGTTATCCATATCAAAGTTATTCATATCCGCTATGGTAATATCGCCATAAGAAGTTTTACCGGTAGCGTCAAGCAATACGTCGTATAATTTTTTGTTCTTGGTCGGATTTTCTTGGCTCGGCGCTTCTATTACAGTAACGAGCTTTACGTTATCCATGTCGAATCCGTTCATGTCTTCTATAGTAATATCATCGTAAGAAGCTTTACCGGTAGCATCGAGCAATACGTCGTATAACTTTTTGTTCTTATTTCCGTTTTCTTGGGTAGGAACTTCTATTACTGTAGAAAGTTTTACTCCGTCCATATTAAAGCTATCCATATCACCGACGGTAATGTCACTGTAAGAAGTTTTACCGGTAGCATCGAGCAATACGTCGTATAACTTTTTGTTCTTGGTCGGATTTTCTTGGCTCGGCGCCTCTATTACGCTTGAAAGTTTAACACCATCCATATCAAGCGAAGTCAAATCTCCAAAAGTAATGTCTTCGTAGGCGGTTTTTCCACTGCAGTCGAGCAATATTTCGTAAATCTTTCTATTTTGTTCGTATGCGTCTAATTTTTCTTGATAATTTTCTTCACCAATTTCAGGTTTATAGTCGGAAGGTGGATCAATAAAATCAACTATTTTAATGCTATCTTCAGTTAAATCATCCATGTCCGAAATGCTTTTATCACCTAAAATTTTAACTATAGGATTATCTTCGTCCATTTCTCCGTTAAACGCTTCTAATATAGATTTTACCTTCATGCTATTAAAGCGAACGTCGAATACGGATAATAAGTCGCCTATAGGAACCTTCTTTAATGCAGGATAATAAAATTTAACGTCTTTTAATTCATTTTGTGGAATTGATTTTAAGGTTTCGTCAAGTTCGCCGTCGTCGTTAAACGCCCTAATATAATTAGATTGAGTTAATGAAGACGTGGAAAAGGAATTTATGCCGGCCTCAGTTATAAAAGAAGCTTGGTCGTAATAGTAAAGTTTAGGATTTCCTACCTTTTCACCCGTGGTTAAAAATGCTTCTAAGTCTTCGTCGTCTTCTATAACAGAATACGTATCCATTATATCGAGGTCACCTAAAGAGCCGAGGTCTAAACCAAAACTATCTATAGTTGCAACAAGTTTTATACAACCAAAAATACCAGCCATTGCAGAATCGTCGCCCACAAGCTTTTTGTCGCCTAAAGCAGAAAGTTCTTCTTGGTCAACTTCGAGTAATTTTGCGTCCGAAAAAATTCCGTTTACAGTATCTACTACAGCGTAAACCGCATCATTTAAAGCCGGAACGTCGTTTAGCGTAACCGATTGAACGTTTTGAACGTTCGACAAGAAACTTTTAGAAGCAAGATTTTCACCCAAATATTTCCCGGCGTTTTCCTTTCCACCGAAATATACTGATACGGGTAATATTGCAATTGCAATAAATACCCCCGCTAAAAGCAAGGCTATTGAGGAAAACACACCGGTTAACCAAAAAGCAAAGTTTTTGGTTCTTCTTAGTCTTAACGCCTTTCTGCCACGAACTAACGTTCTTCCGTCAACCCAAGCACGCTTTGTCTTTTTTTCTTCTTTTTTAGCCTCTTCTTCTAATAATAGCTTTTTCATCTCTTCAGTTTTGTTAATTTCTTTTTTAGACATGATAACTATCCTTACATTATTTACTTACATTATATAATACTACTAATGCATATTTATGTCAACATTGAAAGCAATCTCTTAAAATCTGCTTTTTTGTTTTTGTGCAATATTTATCAACTTTTCCTTTTCATTTATCGAAGGGTCTATTATTGCTTTGTCTAATAAAAAGTCTAAAACCTTTCCTATTTTAACTCCACTATAGCCAAGCTCTATTAAATCCTTTGCTGAAATGGCAAGTTCTTTTAAGTTAAACGGCGTGTTGTTAAATCGCATTTTCTCAATTATTTCCGTCCACTTTTTAACGGTTGGTGCAATAGACAAGTCGTCTTTACACGCCGAATAGTCAGCTTGTTTAATTTTTAAAAGGTCGTCTATTTTATCAAAATTCTTTACTATAAACAGTTTAACTTTGTTTTCTTTTGCTTTTAAATCTAAATCAAACATATGGTTTTTAACCATAAAAATAACCGATTCCGCCGTTTTTTTATCTACTTTTAATCTTTCAAGGATTTCTTTTGCAATATTTATCCCCTCTAACCCATGTAAATGAAATTTGCCGTAATTTTTCATACAAAAAGGCTTGCCAACGTCGTGCAAAAGTGCTTCTAACCTTAATTTGTCAGGAGCATATAGAACACACCTAAGACTATGTTCTAAAACGTCGTAATTATGAAAATCTTTTCGTTGAAGCATATTTCGCCCTAAAGTAAGTTCGGGAAAAATTCTATCTAAAACCTTAATTTTAGACATTAGTTTTAGTCCGTTATAGTGCCCTCTTTTATCAGAGAACGGATACTTTTTATCACTATTTAAAATGTATTTTAGTTCGGTATAAATTCTCTCTGCCGGAATATCGTCAATATTTTTTGCGTTAGACGTTGCCCCTTCTATAACAGATTTAGTCGGTGTAAAATCAAGCTCACTTGCAAACCTACATAAACGCATAAGTCTAATTCCGTCGTGAGAAAAAACCTCGCCAGGACTTTTAACGGTATCCAAAACCTTATTTTTAATGTCGTTTATACCGTTAAGTGGGTCAACTATCTGTCCTTTTGCGATATCATAGTAAACGGCGTTACATTTAAAATCACGGCGCAAAGCATCTTCAGTCACGTCTTTAGTAAAACTTATTTTTTCCGGAACGTGTTTCCCGCCCAATTCGTAACTATCCGTTCTAAACGCCGTAAATTCGTATTTTTGTTTCCCGTCTGAAAAAACAACCGTACCCGTTCGCTTATATTCAGCAACCACCGTAAACCCATTTTCTTTAAGTGCAGGAAGCAATTCTTCAAGTCCCACGGCAGAAGCAAGGTCTATATCGTCGGAAATCAACCCCGAAATTAAAAAATTTCTTACAAAGCCACCCACTACGTAAATAGGTAAAGATAGGCTTTTTGCAAGAGATATTAAATTTTTAGACAAAAATTTGTTCATATTAAGTTTATTTTATCATATTTTATTGAAATTTTAAACTTTTTATTGTAGAATAATATTAAATTTTAGTAACAAAGGTAAAAAATGTTTGATTTTATTGTAAATCCGATATCCGGTGAAAAACACGGCAAAAAAATTGTGGAATTTATACCCACGTTAGAAAATATTTTAACTAATAAAAATTTGCCGTATAAAATACATTTTACAAATTATAAAGGTGAAGGAAAAATATTAACCGACCAACTTATTAAAGAAGGCGCAACCAATATCATTTGTATCGGTGGAGACGGTACCTTGCACGAAATAATAAACGGTTTCCACGACTTTGACAACGTCAACTTGGGAATAATTCCACTTGGTACTGGTAATGACTTCGCAAGCGCACTAAATATTCCAAAAGACCCTATCAAAGCATTAGAAATTATTATAAACGGCAAAACTGAGTTTATTGACTTTATGCAAATGCCAACCGTTCGTGGGCTTAACGTTATCGGTATGGGGCTTGACGTAGAAGTTTTGAAAAAGTATGAAAAATTAAAAAAGAAAACTAAGTTTGGTTACACTAAATGTTTACTTAAAACGTTACTTACCTTTAAGTGTGTGGAATTCGATTCTATAATTAACGGAAAAACAACTCACTACCGTTCCTTTATATCGGCAATTGCAAACGGTTATCGTTTCGGTGGTGGAATAGTTATTCACCCAGATGCCGACCCAAAAGACAATTTGCTTAACTTCGTTTCGGTAGATAAAGTTAATAAATTCGTTTTAATAAAACTTTTAATTAAACTGTTAAAGAAAAAAATCAACACCGTAAAACAGTTCAAATCAGAAAAAGCGGATTTTGTAAAAATTATCCCCTGTGAGAAAAATTATACCGTGAACGTTGACGGTGAACTTTACGAAAACGTTCCGTTTGAAGTAAAAATAATTTCTAACACACTTAGAGTTTATACCGCTTAAAAAATAAAAAAAATGCGTTGATTCTCAACGCATTTTTTGTTTTAAATATTATCTTTCTTCTCTAAAATAATTTTGTCCAAGTGATGCAGGCGGTTGATTTTCTTTACTGTCTAATATACTCGTAACAATTAAAACTATAACCGTAACAACGTATGGTAAAAGTTTTAATACCTTCATTTGAGAAAACGTAATGCCAGTAATAACGCTCGCAGCAATATAAAGCGCACCGAACACGAAAGCACCCAAAATGCTCAAATCTGGCTTCCATAAAGTAAATATAACAAGTGCTATAGCAAGCCAACCTAAACCTTCAATAGTGCTAGCATTTTCCCAACTACCACCGATATAATCCAAAATATAGAACATGCCACCTAATGCGGCTATTGCCGAACCGATTAAAATTGCACCGTATTTATAGGCTGTTACGTTTATACCTACAGCATCTGCCGTACCAGGGTTTTCACCTACGGCACGCAAATTTAAGCCAACCTTTGTTTTTCTAAGTACAATTGCAACTACCACTGCAACTACTATGGCAAAATACACCAAGAAACCGTGTCCCAATAAAAGCTTACCAACCCAGCCCCAATCTGAATCACCTAATATCGAAGAACTTATTATTTTACTTGCCATCGAAAAACGTGATCTATTTACCCAAGTATCCATAATAAATTGAGTAAATCCCGAACCAAATATAGTTAAAGCAAGACCGGTAACGTTTTGATTAGACCTTAACGTTACGGTTAAAAAAGCATAAATAAGTCCACCAAAAGCACCAAATAACGCCGATGAGAATATCGCAATTAAAATAAGAACTATCCAAACGGCAGAGTCTGCTGAGGCAAGCGAATTCATATAAATTGAAACGCCAAGGCACCCACCTGCGGCACCCATACACATAATTCCCGGAATACCTAAGTTTAAATGACCGGATTTTTCAGTAATGATTTCACCTACGCAACCAAACAAGAAAACTACGCCTAAACTTATTGCGCCTATCAATAAAACCAACATTTTACTCACCCTCCTTTTCGCAAGGTACGTTCTCTTCGGTTAAAAATCCTTGTTTGGCAACTTTTTTCTCTTTTTTAAATTTGATTTTATAAGAAATAAAGAATTCACAACCAATAACCACGAAATATATTATACCCACAACTATGTCGGAAACGGCATCGTTAGTAATAGCAAAGTCGGTTTGAACTTGTCCCATACCCCTAGTTAAAAAAGCTATAAGAATCGAAGATAAAATCATCATAAGTGGATTAAACTTTGCAAGCCAAGCAACCATTATTGCAGTAAAGCCCATGTTATTTGCAGTTTGTTCGCTTAAAGAGTGATCTATTGACCCTGCCAAAAGCAAACCGATGAGTCCACATATAGCACCTGAAATTGCAAGAGTTCTTATTATAACTTTTTTTACGTTTACACCAATATATCTCGCAGTATTTTCACTTTCACCCACGACGGCTATTTCGTAACCTTGTTTACTGTATTTCATATATATAAACATAATGACGGTTAATACTGCAACTACAAGTATGGTTAAAAGATGTGCGTTTGCAAGTTCAGGTAAATGCCCGGTTGAAATTTGTCCCAAAACACCCGAACCATTAGTTGACCATTTGTTTATAAAATAAGAAACCAAGCCAACAGCTATGTAGTTCATCATAAGTGTAAATAAACTTTCGTTAGTTTTGAAAAACGCCTTAAATATTGCCGGAATAGTTGCCCACATAGCACCTACTAAAATAGAACATACAATCATTAAAACGTTAGCAACAACAACGCTATTTTTTCCTAAACCACTTCTCATTATAGCAACGGTAACAAGCGCACCCATAATAATTTGACCGTTACCACCAAGGTTCCAGAATTTCATTTTAAATGCCGGTATAAGTGCTAAACCAACACCTAATAAAAGAGCCGTATCTCTTACAAAAAGCCAAAGTCTTCTACTAGTGCCAAAAACACCCTTGAAAAGCGAGAATATAACTGAGAATGGGTTCGCACTAAAAATAATCCCACATAATATTGCCGAGAACAATATTCCACAAACTATAGCAGTCGCTCTTATTAAAATGGCTTTTTTAAGGGAAATTTCACCACGCTTTATAATGTGCAACAAAGGTTCACGAACGGTAGTATCTTTATTACTCATTTTCATTTACCTCCCTTTCTTTTGCACTTTTTTCTAATGCTTCCCACTCTTCCTTGGTAAGCCTACTATCTTTTGCAAGACCTAAATTTTTATCTTTCTTTTCTTGAGTAAGGTCTAATGTACCAGTCATCATAAGACCAAGTTCTTCTTTCGTAGTCTTAGTTGCGTGAACTATCCCCATAACCTTACCGTGACAAAGAACCATAATTTTATCACAAAGGGCAAGCATAACGTCAAGGTCTTCACCTATAAACAAAATACCAGTTCCTTTTTTCTTTTGTTCATTAAGAATATCGTAAATTAGATAAGAACTGTTAATATCAAGTCCACGAACGGGATATGCAGTTACTATAACGTTGGGGCTAGAATCAATTTCTCTACCAACCAAAACCTTTTGAACGTTACCACCAGATAACCTTCTTACCGGGGTTTCGCTAGACGGAGTAACTATGTCTAATTTTTTAATAAGGCTATTTGCCCTTTCCCTTGCGCTTTTTCTATCGACGAAGAACCCTTTGTTATTTGAATAAGTTTTAAGCATCATATTGTCGGTTATAGAAAAGTTTGGTGCAAGACCCATACCTAATCTATCTTCGGGAATAAAGCTCATAGAAACGCCCTTGGCAATAATTTCTTTAGGAGAAAGTCCTATTAAATTTTCACCTTGGTGAGTAATAAATCCACTATAAACTTCCCTAATACCGGCAATTGCTTCGCAAAGTTCTTTTTGACCACAACCCGTAATACCGGCTACACCCAAAATTTCACCACCACGAATATAAAAGCTCGCACTATCAATAGCTTTTGAACCGTCGTCCGAATTTACAGTTAAATCACGAATTTCTAACAACGGCAAATCGAATTCCGTCTTAGGTCTGTCAATTTTTAATTCTATTTTTTTGCCAACCATCATTTCTGTAAGTTGCTTTTCGTTAGTTTCGGAAGTATTAACTGCGCCTATATATTCACCCTTTCTAAGTATTACTACCCTATCCGAAATTTCCATAACCTCGTTAAGTTTATGGGTAATAATTATAATAGACTTACCGTCGTTACGCATATTATTTATAACAGCAAAAAGTTTTTTAGTTTCCTGCGGGGTTAAAACGGCGGTAGGCTCGTCTAATATTAAAATATCTGCACCACGATACAAAACCTTAACTATTTCTAAGGTTTGTTTTTCAGAAACAGACATATTGTAAACTTTTTTATCTAAATCTATATCAAAACCGTACTTTTCACAAATTTCACCTACTTCAGCACGGATTTTTTTCAAATCGTATTTTTGTCCCTTTTCTAAAATCAAGGCAATGTTTTGCAAAGCAGTAAAAACTTCTACCAACTTAAAATGTTGGTGAACCATACCAATTTTATTTGCAAACGCATCTTTTGGTGATTGTATAACCACTTGCTTACCGTAAACGTAAATATTGCCACCGTCGGGAAAATATATTCCGGAAAGCATGTTCATAAGGGTAGTTTTACCACTGCCGTTTTCACCTAACAACGACAATATTTCGCCTTCAAAAACGTCAAAAGAAACGTCTTTATTAGCAACTACACTACCAAAAGTTTTAGTTATTTTATCAAATTTTACGGCAACTTGTTTTGCCGTGTCTTTTAAAACTGACATTAAATTATTCCTTTTAATAAAGCAAAACTATCAAATAGTTAAAATTAAAATTTCATTATAAAAAATATATCCAAGGGGCGTTGCGCCCCTTGGGTACACTTTTTTGTTTAATAAATATTAGTATTTTTCGTTGAGATAAGTAATACCGTCGATTCTTAAATCAAAGTAAGGAGCCGAACGGAATTCACTTTCTGCAAAATATTTCTTTCCACCAGCGGTAGTCTTAATAACTACGGTGTCTTTGGTGAATTCAGCATCAGTATCAACGTCTGCCTTATAGTCGTCAGCAAGCTTTTGTCCACCAACGGTAAAGGTGTCAAGATCGAATACCTTTAATTCACCAGTCTTGAACGCAGTGATAGCAGCGTTGATAACAGCATCGGTACCTTGTGCAGCAGCAGCACCTAAATCGGTAAGAGCAACTGAACCGTCAGTCCAAGTAGTTCCTAATCCACCACAGTAGTCAGCCTTAATTTCTTCTCCCTTATTTACACAATCAATAATGTATTCAAAATAGGGTTGCCAGTTAATTCTTGAAGAAGCGATAAAGGTGTTCGGGCAAGATTGTGCAGTAGAACCATTGTAAGAAACGTTAGGAACACCTGCAGTTTCGCAAGCAGTAGGAGCACCCATAGAGTCAGCGTGTTGAGAAATAAGTGCGCAATGTTTTTGTTGAATTAAGAGTTCAGCAGCACTCTTTTCAGCAGTTTCATCATACCATGAACCGGTGAATTGAACGTCCATAACAACGTTAGGAACGATAGCTCTTACACCGAGGAACCAGCTGGTGAAACCAGAAATAACTTCTGCATAGGTCCAAGCGCCAACGTAACCAACTTTAATGTTGCCTTGTGCGTCATAGTTTTCAGCTTTTAAAGCACCTGCTTCTTCCATTTCCATCAACTTCATACCAGCAGCAACACCAGCTAAGAATCTACCTTCGTAGATAGAAGCAAAAGCGTTGTGGAAGTTACCACGATTTGCAGTGTGAGCCATAGTGCCGGTAGCGTGGCAGAACTGTACTTCAGGGAATTCTTTTGCAGCCTTAAGCATGTGTTCTTCATGACCGAAAGAGTCTGCGAAGATAATATCGCAACCTTGGTCAACTAAGTCTGCAGCAGCATCGTAGCAAGCGGTTGATTCAGCGATATCTACTTTAATAACTTTTTGAACGCCCTTTGCAGTGCAAGCTGCGTTGAAAGCGTCGATAAAGTTCTTATCGTAAGTAGAAGATTCACCGTGTAAGCAAATGAGACCTACTTTGATATCAGCAAGATTTTCAATTCTAACGATACCTTCATAAGGCTTTTCTTTACCTTCACCACATGCAGTCATACCGAAACAGCATGCCACTGCCATAACGACAGTGAGTAACAATGTTAAAAGTTTCTTCATATAAAACCTCCATACCCTTTATAGGGTTATTTTCTTATTGTTTACGGAAAACTATTTTTCCATTTTCCATACTATCAACGATAGCAAGCGAATATACGTCTAAGCCTTTTTCTCTTAAACTATCGCCACCACCTTGGAACCCTTTTTCAACTTCTATAGCAACACCAACGGTTTTAGCACCTGCTTGAGCCACTATATCAGTCAATGCAATCACTGCGTTACCGTGCGCCATAAAGTCGTCAACAACTAAAATTTTATCTTCTTTTTTTAAGTATTCTTTAGGGAGTGCCAAAACGTTATTAACCTTTCTCGTATAAGAATAACACTCCGCCGTATAAAGTTCACCATCAGCGTTAAGTGCCTTAGTCTTTTTAGCAAAAACTGTGTCAACCTTAAGCGCTTTTGCAACTGCAACTGCAAACGCTATGCCCGACGCTTCTACCGTCAAAATTTTTGTAACACCCTTACCCTTAAAACGCTTTGCAACTGCTTTACCCATTTTAAGAAGAAGTTTAACGTTTATGTTTTGATTTAAAAAAGACCCGACTTTTAATACGCCCCCGTCAAGCACTTTTCCATTTAATAAAATTTCGCGTTCTAAAAGTTCCATAATCTTCCTTAAAAAAGTAAAAATTTGTGCCGAAAAAAACTTTTTTTCGACAAAAAACTCTTCTATTTTGATTATATCAAAATAATTAAGCAAGGTCAAGTCCGTTTTAAATTTTTTCCAAGCTTAAACCTTACTTTTTAACAGTTCCAATAAAAAAGAAACGCACACCCCAAATTTAGAGTGTGCGTCCCCATGATTTATATAACGTTAAAGGATGAGCGTATTATTTGCCTGCTTGCATTTCTGCAATAGTTTCAAGTATGGCGTCTGCCATGTATTTTACTTGTTCATCGTCTAAGCCGTAAAGTGGCAAGTGAGTAAATCTCTTATAGAACACTTCTTCACAGTTAGGACAAGTCTTAGCAATAGCTTCTACGTCGTAACCCATGTCTGCAACAACTTGGAATCTATAAAGTGGTCCGAAGTGCGGAATATTGGTAACGCCCTTTTCTTGAAGTTTTGCCTTGAACTTTTGAATATCGCCACCTGCTTTTGCCGGGTCGATTTGAATTAAATACATATGGAAGGTCGGTTTAATATCTTCGTTACCCAAATCTTGCGGAATAATAGCGTCGCAACCACTAAATCTTTGGTTAAGATATTCTGCAGCCTTTTTACGTTTAGCAATAATTTCTTCGTTTCTTTCTACTTGAAGTCTTAAGCCCAAGCCTTGAATTTCGGTAGTAGAATAGTTAGATGCAACGAACGGTTTTTCTTTACCTTTAATTGGGGTAATATTATAAAGCCAATCTTTGATAGGAGCAGTAAAGTCTAAGCCTAAGAATCTTGCCCTCTTCATCTCTCCACCAAAGCCTTCTATATTAGTAGTAACAATACCGCCTTCACCGAAAGAAGTAATATTTTTAACTTCGTGCATAGAGAAAGCTGCAAAGTCACCGATAGTACCAATCATTTTGCCTTTATACATTGCACCGAAAGCGTGTGCAGCGTCTTCTAAAACTAAAATGTCATGCTTTCTTGCAAGTTCCATAATGGGGTCGAGGTCAACGGGATATCCGCCGATGTGAACCGGAACTATCATTTTTGTCTTAGGAGTAATTTTTCTTGCAACGTCAGCAGGGTCCATGTTGATGGTTTTGGGATCAACGTCCGCAAAAACAAGTTTTGCACCGCATGCTAAGGGGTATGCCATAGTTGCAACGAAAGTAATAGCCGGAACTATAACTTCGTCACCCGGTTTTAAGTTTGCGTATTTATATGCAATTTCAAAACCTGCGGTAGCGTTAGTAACGAAAGTTGAAGTGGTAGTCTTTAAGTATTTATTACAAGCTTCTTCAGCAGCTTCTACTTGAGAACCTAAAGAGAGTTTTCCCGGAGGGGTAGAAACTTTATCAAGTTTTTTAACTTGTTCCCAAACGGCGTTGATAGCGTTGTCGTATTCTTCGCCTTCGCCTTGCATTAAAAAGCGAATTACTTCCATAAGGTCGTGTGCGTTATAGTTTTCGCCAACCGCAGCCCATGGAACTCTGGTTTTACCTGTGTTATACCTAAAATCTGATGATTTTCCCATAATATTTTCTCCTTTATTTTATCAAAAATTTATCTTTTTAGCGTTTACGCTTAAAATTTTATATTAATTCTTCGGCAAAAATGAATTCGAAGCCGTTTTCTGCAAAGATTTTAGCCGATGCCATCATCTTATCTGCGTAATCGGGTTGGTAAGCATAATAATCTTTATAGAAATATTGTTCGTGGTTACCGATTGGTACGTAATCCATTCCAACATATTTTTTCATATCGTCTTCAATTTTATCTATGGTAGATAAATTCAAAAGATAATCGCCGACAGACACAAATCTCATACCCGTTTCTTGGTCTAAAACAGTTTTTGTCGTACCAAAAATTTCATTATGTTGTTTTTCGGTTAAGTTGTTGTACCCACAAATAGAATTTGCAATAGCAACGTCTGCAGAAATTCTTGTAAACACGCCCGTTTCGGGTTTTCTATTATGTATCAACCTAAAAGAATGCCCGTAAGGAAGACTGTCTTGTTTGCCGTCCCATTCATGTTTGTCACCAAAAGTTGCCAACATAATTCTTACGCCATTATCGTAAAGCGCCTTTACACCGTCTTTACTCATAGGAACCCAATGTGGAAGCACGGATTTCGCAAAAGCGTTTTCACCGGCAAATCTAACAATTTCTTTTTTGATTAAATTATAGTTATCGTTTACCAAATCGTAGTCAGCATTAACGTACGGATAGTCCGGCCACTCTTCTATAGAGTGAAAACCAAGCTTTAGCCAATCAGAGTTTGCTTCAAATTCAGACTTGTATTTATCCGTCATATCGGCGAGGGAAAATTCGTCGTTACCATACCAAAAACTTGTACGATAAAAACAGTTAAGTTGAGTTTTTAAGCCGTATTCATCATGCGCCTTTTTAAGCATTTTCAAAAAGGGGTTTTCAAACGCCGACTTTGGGTTTTGTCTTGTCAAATCCCTAAATAGCCAAATTACGTCATCAATAAAAAATTGAACTTTACTCATGGAAAATATCCCTTTTGACTAAAACTATATCTCATTTTCATTTTACAATTTTACTCGCCAATTTTCAATGAAAAAAAATATGTTAAATATGTAAAAAAATACACTAAGAAAACTGGGAATTTTTTTATATAAAAAGAGAGATTTTTTGCAAAATCTCCCTAATAATTTTATTCTTGTTCGGGTTTAAAAACCTTTTCAATATCTTCTCTTAAATTATTTTTTTCGAGCGTATAGGCTTGTTCTATACAGTGAAACACTGCCGTCGCTTTTGAACTTCCGTGACCTTTAACTATAGTTTTTTTAGCACCTAAAAGCACTGCTCCACCATAGTTGTTATAGTCCATTTTCTTCTTTATATCCATAACTTCCTTTTTAAGGAAAAGCGCACCAAGTTTTGTTTTTAAGTTCTTAAAGAAGGTCTTTTTTAGAAGCTTCATAAATTCTATACAAGTGCCTTCGGTTGATTTAATTAAAACGTTTCCACTAAAGCCGTCGCTAACAACTAAGTCGTATTTGCCAGAAATTAAGTCTCTACTTTCCATATTTCCCACAAAGTTTAGTTCTTTACACTCTTTAAGCATTGGGTAAACTTCTTTTCTTAAGGCATCACCCTTTTCTTCTTCGGTACCAACGTTAAGAAGAGCAACTCTTGGATTTTCGATACCAAACGCCTTTTGCATATACATACTACCCATAAGTGCAAACTGCATTAAGTTTTGACTGTCGCAATCAACGTTTGCTCCGCTATCACAAACGGAAACAACGCCACCGTTCATGGTTGGTAGAATTGGGCAATATGCAGGTCTTTTAACCCCGGGAATTCTGCCAAGTTTTAATACGGCACCTGCAAGCAACGCACCCGTTGAACCGGTAGTTACCATACCTTTAACGTCGTCGTTAAATCTTAAAAGTTCAAAACATCTATATAGTGAACTTTCTTTTTTAGTTCTTATAGCTACTGTAGGAACGTCGTCGTTAGAAATTAAATCGGGTGCGTGTTCTATATACGCCCTTTCGCCGTTATAACCTAAACTATTAAGCTTTTGTTCTATAACAGCCTTATCACCAACAAAAACCACTTCTAAGTCTTTATTGTTTTTAAGCGCCCTAACACCACCTTCAATATTTATATCGGGACTACCGTCTCCCCCTAAAGTGTCAACTAAAATTTTAATCATAATTACTCCCTTTTATAGTCCTAAAATCTTCTCAACGAGTTTAATAGCCATATAATAGTGATACTCCCTTATCGGGTGATTTATATCGTTAGAAAGCAACATGGTGGTATTTACGCCGAGGTGTTTTAATTTGCCCCAAACCGTATAAAGGTCTATAACTTCTACACCGTACTTTTTACAAACCTCTTTTGCTCCGTCAAAGTAAGATTTTAAATACTCTCTCGCCTTGACCGTCCTTTCTGCGACAATCTTTATTATTTCGTCAGAAATCGACGGTCTTACGTAGTCACACATATCGTTTTGGGTAATAAAAATAATTTCAATATCTTTTTCGCTAATGTTTTTAAATATGTTAGAAAGGTTTTCTTTATACTTTTCTACGCCCTCTACGCCCATAGTGCAACAGTCGTTAAGTCCTAAAGAAACTACTACTAAGTCGGGATTAAACGATAATACGTCTCTATCTAATCTTTTTAATGCACCTTCAGTAGTGTCCCCCGAAATACCACTGTTTATAACGTTTATTTGAGTTGCCGGGTAAATGGTATTTAAAATTTCCTTAAACCTAGTTGAATACGATTTATCCGTTTCAAAGATAGTCTCTAAACCTTCTTTCCCAGCACGATAAAGTTCAAAACAACCTTGAGTTACGCTATCTCCTAAAAAGGCGACCGTTACAGGTTTTGCACCGAATCTATCTAAGGTTTTTGCCTTTATTAGTTCTGCGACCTTCATAATATTTCTCCTTTTATCTTCTTTGCAAAATCCTTTGCCATTTGATATAAATATCCACTTGCATTATTTATAGCGTCGGTTAAATCTTTTGCATTTTCTATAACGGTAAATATATCTTTAATACCCATTTTTAAAAGATTATCTTTTTTATCCCCCATTCCGCCAACGAAACAATATACTGGAATATTATTCTCTTTTGCTTTATCACAAACGCCACTTATAGCTTTGCCAAATAAACTTTGACTATCTATTTTACCTTCGCCAGTGACTATGATGTCAGCATTTTTTATTATACCACTAAAATCGACGGCGTCAAGTATTGCTTTTATCCCAGAAGTAATTTTTCCGTTAAAAAAGGCAAGCAACGGAACTGCAACTCCCCCACCTGCGCCAGAGCCCTCTATATTAGACACCTTTTTACCACAAGCGTTTTCTATAATCAAGGCGTAGTTTTGCATACCCTTTTCCATTAGTAGTAAATCTTGGTCTGTCGAACCTTTTTGTTTAGCGTAAACGTTTGTTGCACCGAACTTACCAAGCAATGGATTTTTAACGTCGGTGGCAATAGTAAACTCGCAAGATAAAAGGTGTTTATCAATGCTTGACAAATCAATTTTATCAACTTCAATCAAGCTTTTACCCGTAGGAATAAACTTTTTGCCGTTTTTATCGAAAAACTTTCCGCCAAGTGCACATAAAAGCCCTGCGCCTCCGTCGTTAGTGGCACTTCCGCCTGCAGTAATAAGAAACTTTTTTATTCCACGCCTAAAAGCGTGCATAATCATTTCACCTACACCAAAAGTAGTAAAGTCTTTACAAGAACGAAACTTTTCTTCTATCAAAGTTAGACCTGCAGTTCTTGCCATTTCTATGACGGCAGTATCTCCCAAAACACCGTATTCTGCCCTAATTTTATTAAAATCGGGACGACAAAATTCATCGAAAACAAAGTCTTTTTCTTCGCAAATGGCGTCTAAAGTACCTTCACCGCCGTCTGCAATAGAAAGGGTAATAATTTCTGCAGACGGTAAAATTTCTTGTATTCCTTTTTTAATGTAAGACCCTACTTCTTTAGACGAAAGGCTTCCTTTAAAAGAATCGGGTGCGATAACTATTTTCATTTTTTCACCTATAAGGTCGCAAGCATAACCGCTTTTATGGTATGCATTCTATTTTCGGCCTCTTCAAATACAATGGAACGTTCACTTTCAAATACTTCGTCAGTAACTTCCATATCTTTTATGCCGAATTTTTGTTCAATTTCTTTACCAATTTTAGTCTTTAAGTCGTGGAAAGACGGCAAACAGTGCATAAACACGGTATTTTTGCCAGCGGTTTCCATAACCTTTTTAGTAACTTTATACGGTGTTAGTTCGTTAATTCTTTCTTCCCAAACGCTATCGGGTTCGCCCATAGAGACCCAAACGTCGGTATAAATAACGTCGGCACCAACCACCGCTTTATCTACGTCTGATATAAACGAAAGTTTTGCGCCTGTAGTTTTTGCTATTTCTTCACATTGATTTATAAGTGCCTTATCGGGGAAATACTTTTCGGGAGCACACGCAACGAATTCCATACCCATTTTTGCACAACCCACCATTAAGGAGTTGCCCATATTATATCTTGCATCGCCCATATATACTAATTTTACACCCTTTAACTTGCCAAACTTTTCTTTAATAGTCATAAAATCGGCTAAAATTTGAGTGGGGTGAAATTCATTAGTTAAACCGTTCCAAACGGGAACTTTAGAGTATTTTGCAAGCTCTTCTACTATTTCTTGACCGTAACCTCTGTATTCAATACCGTCGTAAATAGAAGCAAGTACCCTTGCAGTATCGGCAATGCTTTCTTTTTTTCCTATTTGCGAACCCGTTGGGTCAAGATAAGTGACGTGCATGCCAAGGTCGAAAGAAGCAACTTCAAAACTGCATCTTGTCCTAGTACTTGTCTTTTCAAAAATAAGTGCAACGTTTTTGCCTTCGCAATACTTATGGCTAATACCCGCCTTTTTTTTCGCTTTAAGTTCAATAGCAAGGTCGATAAGTTTTTGTATATCTTCAGTGGAAAAATCTAAAAGTTTTAAAAAGTCTTTACCCTTTAAAAAGTTCATTAACAGTTCTCCTCAATAGTTTGTTTTAAAATTTTTATCGCTTTTTTTAGCGTATCCCACGGAATATTTAGTGGAGGTAATAATCTTACCTTATTTTTTGCTTTTATAGGAAGCACGCCCTTAGCAATGCAATCGGCAATAATTTTACCGGCGTCACCAACCGTTTCTATGCCAATCATAAGCCCTAAACCACTTACACTCTTCACACCTTTAGCGCCACTCAACTCGGAAAAAATATACTCCGATTTTTTATTTATTTCGCTTAAGAATTCAGGAGTTAGCCTTTGTATTATGGAAAGCGCCCCTGCCGTAGCAACGGGGTTTCCACCAAAAGTAGAACCGTGAAGTCCTGCCGTTAAAACGTTTTCGGTCTTTTCAAAAAAGATTGTTGCGCCAAGTGGAAGTCCACCACCTAAGCCCTTTGCCGTAGATACAACGTCGGGAACAATACCAAATTGTTGATAAGCGTAAAGCGTACCCGTTCTACCGTTACCCGTTTGCACTTCGTCTATCATAAGCAAAACGTTATACTTATCGCAAAGTTTTTTTACACCTAAAACAAATTCTTTATCAAGAGAAAGCACCCCGCCTTCACCTTGAACAAGTTCCATTAAAATACCGGCACACTTGTTTTGTTTTAATAATTCTTCTAAACCTATTAAATCGTTTGGTTCAGAGTACAAAAACCCGTCGGTAAGCGGAGTAAAATCTTTATGAAAAACTTCTTGTCCGTTTGCAGATAGAGTAGTAATAGTTCTGCCGTGAAAACTGTTTTTTAAGGTTATAACGTTAAAGTATTCTTTACCGTTGTTGTTTGCCGACCAAAGACGTGCACATTTAATAGCACATTCGTTAGCTTCTGCACCTGAATTAGAAAAGAATACTTTTTTCGCACCAGTTTTTTCACAAAGAGTTTTAGCAAGTTCTGCACAAGGCGCAGTGTAATAAAGGTTTGATGCGTGTTGAAGCTTGCCTAATTGTTTTTTTACGGCTTTTAGCCAAACTTTATCGGCAATTCCAAAAGTGTTTACTGCTATACCGCTATTTAAGTCTATATATTTTTTTCCGTTCACGTCGTACAAATAACTACCCTTGCCTTTAACAAGTTCAACGTTAAATCTTGCGTAAGTATTTGCGACAAACGTATCGTCTAAATGTTTAAAAGTGTTCATTTTGTTCTAAATCGGCGACAAACATAGTACCTGCGCCCTCGTCCGTTAACGTTTCAATAAGTAATGCGTGCGGAACACGTCCGTCTAAGATAATAACCTTTCTAACTCCCATTTTAATTGCGTCTATACAACACTCTACCTTAGGAATCATACCACCCGAAATAACACCTTCTTTATAAAGCTTTTCGGCCCCCTTAATGTCAATGTTAGGTATTAAAGATTTTGGGTCGTCCTTATCTTTAAGAATACCTTCTATATCGGTCATGGTAATAAGTCTAGTCGCTTTCATTGCACCTGCTATATAAGACGCAGCCGTATCTGCGTTTACGTTATAAACGTTTCCTTCCTTGTCGCAACCAACTGTAGACACTACGGGAATATAGTCTTTTTCAAGAAGGTCGGTTATGGGTTTAACGTCAACCTTTTCTATTTCGCCTACAAAGCCTAAGTCGTCCGATTTTTTACTGCACTCTATCATGCTTCCGTCGATACCACAAAGACCTACTGCACGACCACCTTTTACTTCTAAAAGGTTTACCAACGACTTATTGATTTTGCCTGCAAGCACCATTTGAACCACGTCAACCGTTTCTTTGTCAGTAACACGTAGTCCGTTTTTAAATACCGATTCTTTTCCAATCTTTTTCAAAGTTTCGGAAATTTCCGGCCCACCCCCGTGAACGAGAACGACTTTTACACCTATAAGATGTAAAAGAACGATATCTTCCATTACTTGTTCTTTTAAGGTGTCGCTAACCATAGCGTTTCCGCCGTATTTTACGACTACTATTTTATTATTGTATTTTTGTATGTACGGCAACGCTTGAGTAAGAACTTCAGCACGTTGCGCATTTGTTATATTAAGTCCCATATTTTTTCTTCCTTTACGTTCTATAGTCACCGTTAATTTTAACGTAGTCGTAAGTAAGGTCGCAACCCCACGCCGTAGCCGAACAACTTCCGTCGTTTAATTTGATAACTATATCTATATCGTCTTCAAGTAAAATTTCCTTAGCAAGGTCTTCGGAGAAAGGTACGCCTGCACCGTTTTGACAGACGGTAACCATGCCTTTGTTAGAGAAAAACGCAACGTCTATCGCATCAACGTTTACGTTTGCCCCTGAATAGCCTATTGCACATAATACCCTACCCCAGTTAGCATCAGATCCAAACATTGCCGCTTTAACGAGTGACGAACAAATTACGCTTTTTGCAACCTTTTTAGCGTCCTCTTCGGTTTTTGCGCCAGATACTTTACATTCTAAAAGTTTAGTTGCACCTTCGCCGTCTGCAGCAATGCTTCTGCAAAGATAAACGTTAATGGTATTAAGTGCTGACATAAACGAATTAAAGTCGTCGCCTTCGCAATCTATAATATCGTTTCCAGCCATACCGTTTGCAAGAACGGTAACCATATCGTTTGTAGAGGTATCACCGTCAACACTTAACATATTAAAGGTGTTTTTAATATCACCTGATAATGCTTTTTGAAGCATATCGGGGGCAATATTACAATCGGTAGTAATAAATACTAACATGGTTGCCATGTTTGGGTGAATCATACCCGAACCTTTTGCAATACCACCTATTTTACACTCTTTACCACCAACTCTAAAACTTATCGCAATTTCTTTAACTTTTACGTCGGTAGTCATTATGCCGTAAGCGGCTTCCGTACTTTTGTCACCCAAACCTTTTACAAGTTCAGGGATTCCGTTTTTTATAGGAGTAATATCTAACGGTTGACCTATAACACCGGTTGAAGCGACTATCACGTCCGTTTGTAAAATACCGAGTTCATTTGCAACCAACTCGCAAGTTTTTTTAGCAACTTCCACACCGTTTGCATTGCAAGTATTAGCGTTTCCACTATTACAAATAATCGCCTTAGCGTAACCGTCCGAAACGTTTTCTTTAGTAACTGCTATTGGTGCACCCTTAACCTTATTAGTAGTATAAACACAAGCGACGCTCGCCTTATTTTCTGAATAAATAAGCGATAAATCGTTTTTTGTTCTGTTATGTCTGATTCCACAGTGAATTCCGTTTGCAGTAAACCCCTTAGGAGCGCAAACACCACCTTTTATAATTTCCATTGCTAACCTCTTATATATTAAGCGTTTTGGTTTTATCGTTACCAAGTTTTATGTTTAAGCACTCTATTGCGGCGCCACTTGCGCCCTTGCCTAAATTGTCGTATCTACTCGTTAAAAGTATTCTTTCTTCGTTACCAAAAACGCTTATTATCATATTATCTTTATTAGACAGTTTTCCTGCAGATAAAAATCCGTCTTCGTTATCTTCCGAATATTTTACAAGACTACTGTTGTAAAGTTCTTTATAAATATTTTTTATATCTTCCATTCCACCTTTAATCAAATCTTTCTTAAATAGTGGGATGGTGACCTCCATACCCGAATAAAAATCGCAAACCACGGGTAAGAAGCACGGCGTAATATTTAAGCCACAAACCATAGTAATTTCGGGCAAGTGTTTATGATTACCGCTAAGTGCGTACGCCCTTGGCATTTTAAGTAAGGGATTTCTATTCTCTGCCTCGTACTCGGCAATCATTTTTTTACCACCACCGCTATATCCCGTAAGCGAATAGCAAGTAAGCACCGTATCGGGACTAATTATTCCGTTTTTAACCAACGGATAAATTAGCGAAATAACACCGCTTGCGTGACAGCCCGGGACGGCAATTCTATTTGAATTTTTAATTTTTTCTTCAAATTCTTTATCAAGTTCGGGGAACCCATACGCCCAATCTTTGTTAGTTCTGTGTGCCGTTGAAGTATCTATAACGCAAACGTTAGGGTTTTCTATCATAGACACTGCTTCTATCGAAGCGACGTCTGGTAAACATAAAAATACAAAATCTGCAGAATTTAAAGCTTGTTTTCTTGCTATAGGGTCTTTTCTTTTTTCTTCGGGTAAAACTATAATTTCTACGTCGTCGTAGGAAAGCAATCTTTCGTCTATTCTTAAGCCCGTAGTACCGTTTCTTCCGTCAATAAAAATCTTTTTCATTTCAAAAATTCCTTTACTGCCACAATTTGTTCTTTTACCGACTGATAACCCGTTGACCCTTTAGAAATACGCTTTTCTATGCAAGTAGTTAAAGCAATTTCGTTGTAAAGGTCGGCTTCAAATAATTCGGAATGAGCTTTGTATTCGTCAAGTTCCATTTCGTCAAGCGTAATACCTTTTTTTACACACTCGCCAACGATAGTTCCAACTATTTTGTATGACGCCCTAAACGGCAAACCTTTTTTGGTTAAATAGTCTGCTAAATCGGTTGCATTTATGAAACCTTTTTTGCAAGCCGAATACATATTTTCTTTTAAAGGAGTTAAAGTTTCAATCATAGGCGCAAAAACGTCTAAACACTTAATAACCGTTTCAGTACCGTCAAAAATTGCTTCTTTGTCCTCTTGCATATCTTTGTTATAAGCAAGTGGAATCCCCTTTAACATAGTAAGTGTTGCCATTAAATCACCGTAAACTCTACCCGTTTTACCACGCACTAACTCTGCCATATCGGGATTCTTTTTTTGGGGCATAATGGACGAACCCGTTGAAAAAGAATCGTCAAGTTCAATAAACTTGAATTCCCAACTTTGCCAAAGAATAATTTCTTCGCTAAAACGTGATAAGTGCATCATTACGGTTGAGAAAGCAGATAACAATTCTATACAATAATCTCTATCTGAGACACCGTCTATAGAATTTAGACAAACACCGTCAAAACCCAAGGCGCTTGCAACCATATCTCTATCCGTATTATAGGTAGTTCCCGATAAAGCACAACTGCCAAGTGGGGAATAATTCATTCTTTTAACGGCATCGCTAATTCTACTAACGTCACGCATGAACATCATTGCGTACGCTAATAAGTGATGAGCAAACGTTACGGGTTGAGCACGTTGCAAGTGGGTATATCCCGGCATAATAGCGTCTTGATTATTTTCCGCCTTATCCACTATAACCGATATAAGTTTTTTTAACTTTTCTATTATGATAGACGTTTGTTCTTTCATATACAAACGTAAATCTAACGCAACTTGGTCGTTACGGCTTCTTGCAGTATGCAATTTTTTACCCGTATCGCCAATTCTCTTGGTGAGTTCGGCTTCAATAAACATATGGATATCTTCGGCGGATAAATCGAAGAAAAGTTCACCACTGTTTAAGTCTTGCAAAATAGAGGTAAGACCATCTACGATTTTATCAAGTTCCTCTTTATTTATAATGTTTTTAGCACAAAGCATAGTAGCGTGCGCAATAGAACCCTTTATATCTTCTGCGTACATTTTACTATCGAAGTGTATTGAAGAATTGAAATCGTCGGCAACTTGATTTAACTTCTTTTCAAATCTGCCCGCCCACATTTTATCCATAATTAAAACCTAAAATTTCCTTATTTGTTTTTCTTTGCTATTTCTTGATTAACTTGTGCTTGAACTTTAATAGGAAGTCCGAAAAGTTCAATAAATCCACCGGCGTCTGCTTGATTGTAAACGTGGTCTTCACCAAAGGTTGCAATTTCTTCGCTATAAAGAGAATAATCACTCCAAGCACCGGCTTTTATCATATTGCCCTTGTAAAGTTTAATTTTAACTTTACCGGTTACGTTTTCTTGAGTCTTATCTACGAAAGCAGAAAGTGCTTCTCTTAAAGGGGTAAACCATTGACCGTTATAAACTAAATCAGCAAAAGTAACTGCGAGTTCTTGTTTTTTATGCATAGTCATTTTGTCTAAGCACAAAGTTTCTAAGTAGTTGTGTGCGAAGTATAAAATTGCACCACCGGGGGTTTCATATACGCCACGACACTTCATACCAACCAAACGATTTTCTACGATATCAAGTAAACCTATACCGTTTTCACCACCAACCTTATTAAGTGCAAGAACTATTTCTTTAGCACTCATTTTTTGACCGTTAAACGCAGTGGGAATACCCTTTTCAAAATCAAGTGTAATGTAAGTGGGCTTGTCGGGTGCTTGTAAAGGTGAAACACCCATTTCAAGGAAACCTTCTTTTTCGTACAACGGTTCGTTACCAGCGTCTTCTAAGTCTAAACCTTCGTGGCTTAAGTGCCATAAGTTTTTATCCTTAGAATAGTTAGTTTCACGATTGATTTTTAGTGGAACGTTATGTGCTTCAGCATAATCAATTTCCTCTTCACGTGATTTAATACTCCACTCTCTCCACGGTGCAATTATAGGCATATCCGGTGCAAACGCTTTTATAGTAAGTTCAAAACGAACTTGGTCGTTACCCTTTCCGGTACAACCGTGGCAAATTGCATCTGCCCCTTCTTTTTTAGCAATTTCAACGATACGTTTTGCAATAACCGGTCTTGCAAAAGAAGTACCTAACATATATTCTTCATATAGCGCACCAGCCTTAACGGTTGGGATAATATAATCGTCAACGAATTCATCGCTTAAATCTTCTACGTAAAGTTTAGAAGCACCCGTCTTTAACGCTTTTTCTTCTAATCCTTCCAATTCGTCTGCTTGACCAACGTTTCCAGAAACAGCAATAACTTCACAATTATTGTAATTTTCTTTGAGCCAAGGAATAATAATAGAGGTGTCTAAACCACCTGAATACGCTAATACTACCTTTTTGATTTTTGATTTGTCCATTTTTTATTTCCTCCGAAAATTCATTTCGTTACACATTCTAAATTTAAAAAATTTATTTGTCAAACAATTTACCACCATTTTTTGAATTATTTTGAAACTTATTCAATATTTTTTTATTTTATTCATTATTTTTTGAATATTGTTAATTTTATTCGTTTCGTTTTGAATAACATTCGGTAAAACTTAAAAACATTTGCCCCTCTTTTATTTGACTTTTAACTTATTTAAGTCGTATAATTTTTTTGGTAAAAATATGTTTTGGAGAAGAAAATGTTAAACGAAAACAAAAATAAACGCCTTGACTACAAGTGGGTAATAATTGTTTTATGCTTTTTGATGGTTTCAGTAACGCTTGGGTTCGCAAGTTCTACAAAGTCTCTTTTCCCAGACGAAATAGCCAAAGATTTGAATACCAAAAGAAGTTTAGTCGCTATTGGTGAAAGTTGTAGATACATAGCTACGGCAATAATTAACGTATTCTTTGGTTTTTCTATTGCTAAATTCGGTGCAAAAAAACTTATAATTGCAGGTTTAATTTGCGTAGCGTCTTCTATGTTTATATACTCTATAGCAAATAATCTTATTTTAATTTACGTTGCGGGAACTTTGCTTGGTATTGGTTTTGCTTGGACTTCGACTACTATGGTCGGTTACGTCGTTGGAATTTGGTGCCGTGAAAATAAAGGAACCATTATGGGTTTAGTTCTTGCTTCTAACGGACTTGGCGGAGCAATCGCTATAAAAATAGTTGGTGGAATGATTAAACCTGACGTTATAGGAAGTTATCGTTCGGCATATAGATTTATAGCAATAGTAATAGCAATATTATTCGTAATAGTCGCCCTGTTTTTTAAGGATAAACCTAAAAACTACGTAGAACACGTTAAACCAACCGCAAAGAAAAAACGTGGGCAAGAATGGGTTGGTATTGAATTTAATGACGCTATAAAAAAATTTTATTTTTGGGGTACACTTATTTGCGTATTCTTTACAGGATTAATCTTACAAGGTTCTCACGGAATAGTCGCTATGCACTATAAAGACGTTGGTATTGACTACTCTAAAGTAACGTCATTACTTTCTTTCGGGTCACTTATACTTGCTTTTTCAAAATTCTTAATAGGTTTTATATACGATAAAAAAGGGCTTAGAACGACGGCTAATATTTGTAACCTTATAGCAATAATAACGACCTTTATGTTGGCGTGCATCAAGGGTAACGACTTAGGTTTTATTTTAGCAATTATTTTTGCGGTACTCGGTCAATTCGCAATGCCGTTAGAAACCATAATGTTACCTATTTACACTAACGACCTTTTCGGCCAAAAATCTTACGCAAAAATCTTAGGACTTATAGTTTCGGCTAACGTAGCAGGGTACGCAGTTGGCGCACCAGTAATGAATCTTTGCTACGATATTTTCGGAAGTTACGTCCCCGCATTAATATTAGTCGGAATAATTATGACGGCAGTTTTCGTTTTACTCCAATTCGTTATAAGTTCAGCACATAAAGAACGTGATAAAATTTTAAGCGCACAAGAAAACCAATACAACAAAAACGAAACTGTTGTAGAATAAAAAATAACAAATAAAAATACCCAAAGACACAAGTCTTCGGGTAAATTTTTTAAAAATTTATTTAGTCAACAATATTAAAACCTTTAAAATAATCGCAATCAAAAAACTCAGCAAGACTCAAACCAAAGCCTTGAGCCAATTCATAAACAATATACAAATTAGGAGCTTTGTTCTTTTTTGAACGTATTTCGCTTATGGAAGATTGCGAAACTCCACTTAATTTATACAGTTTATATTGCGTAAGATTCTTTTCTTTCAACAAATCGTTGATTCTTAAAGCAATAGCTTCTGCCAAACTCATAATATACCTTGTTATTAGTATATTTCTTTTTTAAAAATATTTACTTTGTTTTAACGAAGTACTTTGCTTTTTCGAATTATTGTGTTATTATTTTATTATGATAGTAACTTTTTGTGGACATTCTTACTCTGTATTAAACGATACACAAAAACAAGAATTGAAAAGTATATTAGTTAAAATTATGCAAAATAATCCTAATTGTATATTCTATTTAGGGGGATATGGAGCTTTTGATCATATTTGTTTAAATATACTTAGTCAGCTCAAACCTAATTATCCTAACGTTGAAATATTATTTGTAAGCCCTTACCTAAATGACAAGTATATAAAGAATAAAACTAATATGATGCCTTATGATGGAAGCATTTATCCACCCATAGAATCTTCCCCATTAAAATTTGCTATTCTAAAACGAAATGAGTGGATGATAAAAAACTCAAACCTTCTAATTTGTTACGTTACAAATAAATTTGGAGGAGCATTTAATTGTTACGAATACGCAATAAAACAAAAAACGCCAATAATAAATATTGCAAGCATTAAATAAAAATACCCGAAGACACAAGTCTTCGGGTAAATTTTTTAAAATTTATTTAACGTTGAACTCTACCACTAGCGTCGCCACCGGCTAAAGTTTCTACTTCTTTTACGCTTACCAAGTTAAAGTCGCCTTCTATGCTGTGTTTTAAGCAACTTGCAGCAACTGCAAATTCAATAGCTTTTTGTGCGTCGAACCCTTTAAGTAAAGAGTAGATAAGTCCACCACCAAAAGAATCGCCACCACCAACTCTATCAACAATGTGAACTGCATATTTTTTAGAAAAATATGCTTCTCCGTTAGTATAAAGCATTGCACTCCAGTTATTGTCGTTAGCAGATAAACTTTCTCTTAAAGTAATAGCTACGCCCTTAAAGTTGAATCTATCGGTAAGTTTTTTAGCAACTGAAATATAGCCTTCTCTGTCAAGTTTACCACTATATATATCGGTATTATCAGCTTCGATTCCGAAAACGTCTTTGGCGTCTTCTTCGTTTGCAATACAGTAGTCAACGTAAGAACAAAGTTCACCCATAACCTTACCTGCTTTTTCCTTACTCCATAACTTTTTACGGAAGTTAAGGTCACAAGATACGGTAACGCCCTTTTCTTTTGCCTTCTTTAGGGCAATTAAACAAATTTCTGCCATATCATCGCTTAAAGCGGGGGTTATGCCGGTAAAGTGGAACCAAGTAACGCCGTCAAAAATTTTATCCCAATCAAAGTCTTCTTTACTTGCAGTTGCAATTGAAGAACCTGCTCTATCATAAATAACCTTAGAAGGTCTTTGGCTCGCACCCTTTTCACAGTAATAAATACCAAGTCTATCGCCACCACGAACAATTAAACTCGTATCTACGCCAAACTTTCTTAAAGCGTTAACTGCGCAATCACCAACTTCGTGTGAAGGAAGTTTACTTACGAACGCAGTATTGATTCCATAGTTAGAAAGGCTGACTGCAACGTTTGCTTCTGCACCTGCGTAAGTTGATACCAACTTTTCGCTCTGCACTAATCTTAAGTATCCTTCAGGAGATAATCTTAACATAATTTCGCCAAAGGTAATTACTTTCATTTTTTATACCTCTTTTATTATTTTCAAAATTATTTTACCTTTTCAACTAATATTTTTGCAGTTTCGGTAATCTTATCGAACTCTCCGTTTTTTACCCACTCTGCATTGACGAGTAAACTGCCAACGCCAACACCGTAAGCACCTGCCGTGATATAGTCTTTAGCGTTATCTTTATTAACACCACCAACTGCCAAAAGTTTAATATGTGAAAGAGGTGCTTTTACCGCCTTTATGTATGACGGAGCGCTACACGGAAAAACTTTAACGAAATCTGCGCCATAGTTATAAGCCTTTTTAATTTCACTTGGAGTATAAGCACCTGGCAACGAGACTAAGCCCTTTTTAACACTATACTTTATAACTTTTTTGTCAGTATCGGGAGAAACAATATATTCTGCGCCTGCGCTAAAAGCTAAATCTACTTGTTTTTTAGTAATAACCGTACCTGCACCTACGCACATTTTATCACCCATTTCTTGCTTGATTGCTTTAATAGCATTAACAGTATCAATAAATTTTTCAGGACATTTTTGATTAAAGGTAACTTCTACTAATTTTATTCCACCGTCATATAACGCCTTCGCAACTTTAACTGCATCTTCAGGAATAACCCCACGAATAATAGAAATGATTTTTTCTTTTTCGATAATTTTGATTACGTCTTCTCTCATAATTTACAACTACTCCTCAAAAATAAATTCTTTTAAACGAGCCACGTTATACTCGCCACTGTTTTTAAGTAAATCTACTGCACCCTTGCCGTCCCTTGCAATTATCTTATTTGCAATTTGTGGATGCAGATCCAAAGCCCAGTCCCTACTTTGATTCATCTTATTCATTACGTCCAAACATTTAATAACGTCTTCTTTAATACTTTCCATCGCCGTAAAATAGGTTTGATTATGCGAACATTTTATCACAGCCATATGAAAATTATAATCGGCTATATTAAATAAATTCACGTCCTCATAAGCCCTAAACATATCTTGCACGGCAGATTCTAAATTTTCAAAATCTTCTTTCGTCGCATTAGATACGGCTTGCATAACGGCGTTACACTCTATCAACGAGCGGAACTCCGTAATTTCCTTAAAACGCTTATAATCTAATTTAGAAACGTTTTTATCGTACCCTATAAAGTTTTCGGGGTTTGCCACGAAAGAACCTTTACCTTGATAGGTAACGATTATTCTTTCTTCTCGCAGTTTTGATAAAGCCTCTCTTACCACCACACGGCTAACGTTTAATGATTTTGAAAGCTTATTCTCGGACGGAATTAAACTACCCTCTTTATACTCCGAAAGAATAATGCCCTTAAGCCTATCATATACCCTATCGGATAAACTTCTTTTAGAAATTTGTTCTATCATTTTATTTCCTTAAAAATTAACTTGTATTTTTATTATACAACCTAAAAAGTTTTTGTCAAGATATTTATAAAAAACGAGTGGAAATAACTTCCACTCGCTTTAACTTTAGCCTTTATTTTTTTCTATTTCGAATTTTTCTAAATCTTCTATAGTAGTAATTTTATAGTTGCTTGGTTTACCTAAAGACAATCTAATCTTCATGCCACAATTAAACGCAAGCACGCTACTACCGGTTGAAGATAAAATTTCTTGTTCGGACAAGCCATTATGACAATCTAAATATTTTTTTAATTTAAACCCTTCAGGTGTTTGCCCTGCAAATATTTTATTACGATCTAACACACCTTCTATAGCCTTCCCATTTTCACTATAAAAAACGGTATCGGTTATACTTATCGTCGGTAAAGCACCATCATATCCGTCAAAAGATAAACTGTCACTTATGATATCTTGACTAACGTTAGCCCTAACGCCGTCGTGTATTAAAACTATATCTTGGTCGGTTATATTTTCGTAATCGGCAATGGCTTTAAGACCACTTAATATAGAGTGTTGACGACTTATCCCCGCAGGGGCAATACGTAAAAATTTAGTAATGCCGTGATTTTTTACTTCTTCTAAAACCAATTCGTTAAATTTAGGCGAAGCAACTATTACAATTTTATCAACGTCTTTATGATTTTGAAAAGCTTCAAGTGAATAAGATAAAACGGTTCTGCCGTTTACTTCTAAATATTGTTTGGGGATATTAGCACCAAGTCTTGTACCAACCCCGCCCGATAAAATAATTGCGTAATTCATAAAATTATCCTACACCTTAATTTACATTATTATACCACTAAGCGTTTAATTTTGTCAATGCTTAAAATAGTTGCACGTAGCAAAATAAAATCGGCCGAAACGACCGATTTACAAATTATATAACATTTAAATTAAACTTTCTTAAAATATTTTTGGCGTTTTCTAATTGAAAGTAAACACTCACCACCAGATAGCGTTACGCCACCACCTGAATTATCGTAATAAGCTTTGTCTTTTAAAAGTTTATCTATTAAAGTTTCCACGGTAACTTCTTTTCCGTAAAAGACAAGGGCTTCTCCCAAACAAGCTTCCACGCAACTACCACATAAGGTACACTTACTCCTATCGAAATAATGCTTGCCGTCCACAATTTTGTGTGCATCGTATTTGCAAGCACTTATACACTCTCCACAGTTTATACATTTGTGTTCAAGATAAGCAAGTTCAGAATTAGAACTAACCCCTTCGGGGTTATGGCACCATAAACATTTAAGAGGACACCCCTTAAAAAAACACAGTAGTTCTTATTTCGTCGCCGTCGTGCACGGCAAAACGCTTTATTTCAAAAATTTTTGCTTTCATGCTTTTTTGCTCTATTAAAACTTTAGTAGTATTTATCCAAGCATCTAGGTATTTCACATGAGAATCTTGTACAGCTTCTTCATAATTTATTACAATTTCAGGTCGTTCAATGTCAAAAAGTGTCCTTAAAAACATATTCCAAAATGTTTGTGTTTGACTTTTTTCGTTCCCTTTGCCTTTCCAATATTTAACGAACTCAATTATTTTTTGTTTTCTTTCCCTTTCAGTCATAATTTTCTTCCTTAATCTACCAAAATCTTCAAATATTCGTCCAGTCTTGCGTTTAGGTATTCTGCAAAAAGTTTGGTCATTGCAGATAAATCTTTTTTAACGTAATAAGCGTCAAACGCATCGTAATATCTTTTTCTATCGATAAACTTTATATCAATAGGTGGATAACCTGCCTTCATTAGCTCTAAATTCACCAAAAGCCTACCTGTTCTGCCGTTTCCATCAATAAAGGGGTGTATCCCCTCAAACTGGATATGAAAGAGTGCAAGTTTTTCTGCAATATTTCTATCATCACTCTTATAATCAATTAAAAGTTCGTTCATTTTGGGCTCAATTAAATAAGGCTCTAAAGGCTCGTGATATGCACCTAAAATTCTAACAGGGACTTTTCTATACGTGCCTTTATCCATAGGTTTATCGCTAAGTACAAGTGAGTGAATTTGTTTAATCACGTATTCGGTTAGTTCTGCCTTTTCTTTTACAAGGTCAACAATAAAATAAAAAGCGTTTTTATGACCAACGGCTTCCATATGGTCTTTGAGTGGTTTTTGGTCAATAGTTAATCCACGTAAAACCATATCCGTTTCACGCAAAGTTAGAGTATTCCCCTCGATAGCGTTTGAATTATAAGTGTACTCTATCATAAAATCTTCATAGAGTCTTTGAACTTCGCCTTCAGTTAAAGGTCGGCGAGAATCAAGTTCGGCTTTCTTTTTCTCAATCAAAGAAATCAAACTTTCTTTAGACTTAATTCTCCCGTCTTTTGGTTTCTCTGCACCATCAGGAATATACCAAATCTTACCAATGCGATATGCCCCATCAATTTGACCATTAACACACAACGTTCTAACACGCCTATCAGAAATATTCCACTTTTCAGACGCCTGTTTTACATTCATTGCCATAATAAAACTCCTTATACGGAACATTATACTCAATTTACGGAATAATGTCAATAGCCTATCGGAATATTCCAACATGTTTTTCGGAACAATATAGAATTTTACATTTCCACGAATATTAATGTGCAATTATTTCACTTTTGGCACTAATGCGTGTGCTTATCTTGACACAAGTCGGCTCGGTTAAAGTAAAAATTTTTACAAAAAAAAACTAAAACTTACAATTTTTTATGTTCGTTTTAAGTTTTGTTTGGGACCCCTACGGGGGCTTGCCGAAACCCTTAAAAGGGCACCCTCGGCAAAGAAACTTGCTAACGCAAGATTTCCGAACCAAATGTGTCGAGGTGTTATAAAAATCACAACAAAAAAGAGTAACCAAAGTTACTCTTTTTTCT
>JAZSKQ010000019.1:0-63838 GCA_045534905.1 Christensenellaceae bacterium
AAAGTTGATTCCTTTTTCTACGAGAATCTGACGAAGCGCTCCCTGTGTGCTTTCCCAGTATGCTTCATCGCCAAGATATTTTGCTTTGTTTTCAGGGTCCCATTTAGAGAGACGGTATGTTACATCATCTTGTAATCCAAGAGTTGTTAAGATGTAGATTGCAAGATTTAAGCAGTTTTGTAATTCTTCTTCTGCTTGGTCTGGACGAATTACGTTGTGGCCTTCAGAAATTGTGAACTGACGCACACGTGTAAGACCATGCATTTCTCCAGAATCTTCGTTACGGAATAATGTAGATGTTTCACCCATTCTGTATGGAAGATCTCTGTATGATTTTTGTGTTTTTTTGTATACATAGTATTGGAATGGACATGTCATTGGACGAAGTGCAAATACTTCTTTGTCAACTTCTTCATCACCAAGTACGAACATACCATCTTTGTAGTGATCCCAGTGACCTGAAATCTTGTAAAGATCTGATTTTGCCATTAATGGTGTCTTTGTTCTTACATAACCCCATTCTTTGTCTTCTAAATCTTCAATCCATCTTTGAAGTTTCATGATCATTTTCACACCATTTGGAAGCATTAATGGAAGACCTTGACCAATTACATCAACTGTTGCAAAAAGTTCCATTTCACGACCAAGTCTGTTGTGGTCACGTTTCTTAATGTCTTCTAAGTGTGCCATGTGAGCTGCTAAATCTTCCTTGTTGTCGTATGCTGTTGCATAGATACGTTGAAGTTGAGCTTTGCTCGAATCACCTCTCCAGTAAGCCATAGAAGATGAAATACATTTAAATGCTTTCACTGCTTTTGTTCCCATAAGGTGTGGACCTGCACAAAGGTCTACAAAATCACCTTGTTTGTAGAAAGAAATAACAGCGTCTTCTGGAAGATCCTGAATTAATTCCACTTTGTATGGTTCTTCTTTTTCTTCCATGAATTTGATTGCTTCTTCTCTTGGAAGTTCAAATCTTTCTAATTTGAGGTTTTCTTTTACGATTTTCTTCATTTCTTTTTCGATATCAGCTAATTCTTCTGCTGAGAATGGTGCTTCTCTATCGAAATCATAGTAAAATCCATCATCAATCGCTGGTCCGATTGCTAATTTTGTATTTGGATATAATCTTTTAACAGCTTGAGCCATTACATGAGATGCTGTATGTCTAAGCACTCTAAGACCTTCTGCATCTTTTGCTGTAAGGATTTCCAATTCGCAATCTTCCACTAACTCTGTTCTTAAATCAACTACTTCTCCATTTACTTTACCTGCGCAGGCTGCTCTCGCAAGACCTTCGCTAATTGCTTTTGCGGCATCAAGAACTGAAACGCTAGATTCAAATTCTTTCACTGATCCGTCTTTCAATGTTACTTTCATTTTTATTTTCCTCCTAAAATTAAAGTGTTCTGTTCAAGGATGCTTGTTTTCTCAAAAACAAACACCCTTAAACAACAATATCGTTGCTTAAGGGTGCATCTAATCTTATAAATACACGGTTCCACCTTAATATTTCACTCTAATATCTTTAACGCAGATTCTACGGTGTCGCTTCAATCACGCACAGCTCGGGAGTGGTTTTCGCTAAACTTTCATATAAGAAGCTTCCACCAAGCGCTTCTCTCTCTGGATATTTCCGTAAAGTTACTCGTTCCGTCATCGCTTTTAACATAAGGATATTATATTACCTGTTTTCTTATTCGTCAACAGTGATTTACAATCGTTAATCGAGCACCGCCGGAGGTCCTTCGTGCAGATCAAATAAATCTAACACCTGATGTCTCTTAATATGATACTTATCCAAAATTCCTCTGACATTTTCTGATTTCATACATATTTTTTTAACCCAAAAACGAATTTCCAATTGTTTTAAATTTTCAAAATGAAGACATATTCGTGAGGTATTAGGAGAAAGTGCTGACTCATGACATTTGTATTTCCTGGTAATTCTTTTATCACTTCATTCCTAATCATATCCAATTCTTCTATGGTAATTTTCCCCACATATTCTCTCTTCGAATCCCCGAGCAACACCCAAGTTATTCCAATCAAAAAAATCATTAACAATCCCAAAAGTATTTTCTTATTTTTAGACATCTTCTCCACTCCCTCAGAGTTCAATTATTTCTATATGACACACCTTTATTTTACATTAAAAATGTAACTCTTGCAAATCCGTCGTATACGTACAGAAGCTTACGCAGCCATCTTTTGTAAGTACCACGTCATCTTCGATACGAACCCCGCCGAATCCTGGAATGTAGATGCCAGGTTCTACTGTAAATACCATGTTTTCTTGTAAAATAAAATCTTTGTCCGCCTCTGTGTTACGAACAATAATTCCATCTTTAAATCCATGACCTACTGCATGTCCATAGCATTCTCCGTAGCCAGCTTCATCAATAATTTTCTGCGAAATCATGTGTGCGTCGTAAGAACTCATTCCAACTTTAATCTGTTTAATCGATTCTTTTTGCGCATAGCGTACGATTTCATAAATTTCTTTTTGCTTGTCGCTTGCTTTACCCATAACTGCTGTACGAGTTACATCGGAAGCATATCCTTTGTAGATGACACCCATATCAAGTAATAAGAAATCGCCATCTTTCAATACACGGTCTGTAGGATTTCCGTGAGGAAGGGAAGCATTTTCACCAATGAGTACGATTGGTTGGAAATTCTGCGCTTCTGCCCCGTAGAATTTGGAACGTTCCAAAACGAATTCGAAAAGTTCTTTTTCTGTCATTCCTACTTTTGCATATTCAAAAAAGTCTTTTACGATTGCATTTGTCACTTCACAAGACTTCTTATGCCCTGCAATTTCTTCTGGAGTTTTAATTTGTTTTACTTTCGCAAGCAAACCCGCACCATAGACAAATTCTACTTCTGGAAGTTTTGCTTTCAGATTCAAATACTCTGCTGCAGTCATCGTAGACTCTTCAAACGCCACTCTCTTGAATCCATTTTCTTTGATGTAATCCAAAATTGTGTAAGAATACGTCAACTTCACAAGTCTGAAATCTGGTGATTCTTGTTCCGCCTGTTCATAGTGACAAAAATCTGTTGCAATATCCATGCGGTCATGACCGATAATTACGTATCCACCATATCCTGTGAATCCCGCTAAATATTTACGTGTCAAAGGATTCGAACCCAAAAACACATCGATATCGTTTTCCATTAATAATTTTCGAAGTTTTTCCACTTGTTCTCTCATATTATCTTCTCCTAACGCACTTTCTTTTATCATACCACTTGCGAACGCAAATTACGATAAAAAATCCCAGACAGTTTAAAAACTATCTGGGATTACTATTTACTATTCGTTATCTTGAATATATCCAATGATATTAGAAGCATTTGCGTATGTTTCTACTCTACCATTTTTTACAACTACTAATGTTGGAGCTGTTGTGATTCCATATTTTGAAACTAAATCTGGATTTGTTTCTGCGTCAACTTTTTCGTATGTCATTTCAGCAGATTCTAAGTGCATTTTCGCAATCTGACAGTTTGGACATGTCTTTGTTGTAAAGAGCATTGTCTTTGTCTCAGCTTCTGTAGCACCAACTTCTTCCATCACTTCTTTTGCAGCCATTGTACGCACTTTGAATTTTGAATTGGAAATATCATATACTTTTCTTTCTTTAAATTCTTGTGCTTTACCATCGTTCCAGTTTTGAACAGGTCTGTAGTAACCTGTAATACGGCTGTAAACTTCTGTCTTCGCTCCGCAGTGTGGACATGTGTATTGTTCACCTGCTAAATATCCATGATCTTTACAGATCGAATATGTAGGAGACATTGTATAGTAAGGTAATCTATAGTTGTCTGCGATCTTACGAACAAGGTCTGCTGCTGCTTTCCAGCTTGGAAGTTTTTCACCCAAGAATGCGTGGAATACTGTACCTGATGTATAAAGTGTTTGTAATTCATCTTGGATATCCAATGCTTCAAAGATATCTTCTGTGTAACCTACTGGAAGGTGTGAGCTGTTTGTATAGTATGGTGTGCCATTGTCAGAAGCTGTAATGATATCTGGGAATTGTGCTCTATCGTGTTTTGCAAAACGATATGTTGTAGATTCCGCTGGTGTTGCTTCTAAGTTATAAAGATCACCGTACATTTCTTGGTAGTCAGAAAGTCTGTTTCTCATGTGGTTCAGAACTTCTTTTGCAAATTCTTGTGTCTTTTCATGAGTCATATCTGCTTGTAACCATTTTGCATTTAAGCCTGCTTCATTCATACCAACGAGACCGATTGTTGAGAAGTGGTTGCTAAATGTTCCAAGATATTTCTTTGTATATGGATATAAACCTTCATCCAATAATTTTGTAATAATGTGACGTTTTGTCTTAAGTGAACGAGCGGAAATGTCCATTAAACGATCCAGTCTTCTGTAGAATTCTGCTTCGTCGTTTGAAAGGTATGCAATACGTGGCATATTGATTGTAACTACACCAACAGATCCTGTACTTTCACCACTTCCGAAGAAACCGCCTGATTTCTTACGAAGTTCTCTAAGGTCAAGACGAAGACGGCAGCACATGCTTCGTACATCACTTGGTTCCATATCACTATTTACATAGTATGAGAAGTATGGAGTACCGTATTATGAAGACATTACAAATAAAAGACGGTTGTTTTCTGTATCTGACCAGTCAAAGTCTCTTGTGATTGAGTATGTTGGAATTGGATATTGGAATCCACGACCATTTGCATCACCTTCAATCATGATTTCGAGGAATGCTTTATTTACCATATCCATCTCAGCTTTACAATCTTTGTATTTGAAATCCATTTCTTTTCCGCCAACGATTGCATTGAGTTCTGCTAAGTCGTTTGGAACTGTCCAGTCAAGTGTAATGTTTGTAAATGGAGATTGTGTACCCCATCTGCTAGGTGTATTTACACCATATACGAAAGATTCGATACATTTCTTTACTTGTTCGTATGTTAAATTGTCAACCTTTACAAATGGAGCAAGATATGTGTCAAAAGAAGAGAATGCTTGTGCTCCTGCCCATTCGTTTTGCATGATACCAAGGAAGTTAACCATTTGGTTGCAAAGGGTGGATAAGTGACCTGCCGGAGAAGAAGTAATTTTGCCCGGTACACCTCCTAAACCTTCTTTAATGAGTTGCTTTAACGACCAACCAGCACAATAGCCGGTAAGCATTGAAAGGTCGTGAATATGAATATCGGCGTTTCTATGTGCGTCACCGATTTCATCGTCATAAATTTCAGATAACCAGTAGTTTGCAGTTACTGCACCGGAGTTTGAAAGAATTAAACCACCAACCGAATAGGTTACGGTAGAGTTTTCTTTAACACGCCAGTCCGAAACTTTAAGATAATCGTCAACTACCTTTTTGTAGTCGATTATAGTGTTTGCCACGTTACGTACTTTTTCACGTTGTTTACGATAGAGAATGTAGCTTTTTGCTACGTCAACGTAACCTGCTTGGATAAGTACGACTTCTGCACTGTCTTGAATGTCTTCAACGGTTACTACGTTATCTTTGATTTTCTTTGCAAAATCCGCAGAAACACGGAGGGTAAGCATATTTAAAATATCTGCGTTGTAGTTTACGTTTTTCGCGTTGAAAGCTTTGCTTAATGCGGTAGATATTTTTGACATATCATAGTCAACTAAAGTACCGTCTCTTTTCTTTACTTGAAACATTTTGTATTCCTCCTCTTTTTTTGATGTGATGCACCGTAAATATATCACATATTATATCCCGTTGTCAAGACTTTATTACAACATTTTGTAAAAATTTTTTAAAACAAACACAATATCTTGTGGTAAGGTGTGTTTTTTGACGGTTTTTGCTATTTGTGTAATTTTAGCCTAAATAAAAGTAAAAAAAGAGTAATTTTACACTATATAATACGTGCGTATTGCGCACGTACGCATGCGTGAGAGCAAAAAACAAGTACCACTACACGTAGTGTTAACGGATATATTTATACTATAAAATAAAACGGCACTTTGCCGTAAACAAAGTGCCGCAAGTAGATTTAATTATGGTTTTTTACTGTAAAAAGAATTCACCGAATAAAAGTACCCAAATTAAGTCAATCCAACCAAAGACGATACCTGAAGGAATGGTAACCAAAATACAAATTACCAAACGTAAAAGTCCACCTTTCTTTTCAAAAGTAGTCCATCTTACTACGATTTCCGTAATCCAGTTAACTACCGGAATAAGAAGTAAAAGAATTTGCACCAAACGGCTTTGTTTGTTAAACCAAGTCATAAACGTTCCTCCTAATTTTGTTTCTATACTATATTTATAGCATAGTATTTAAATTTTGTACATACCTTTTAAAAATTTTTTTTAATTTTTTTACACATTATTTAAAAAAGGCTTTCAATAACTTGCTTTTATCAAAAAAATATATTAGAATAATTGGGTACCTTGCGGAGAGGTGTCAGAGTGGTCTAATGTGCCCGCTTGGAAAGCGAGTATAGGGAAACCTATCGGAGGTTCGAATCCTCTCCTCTCCGCCACAACGGAAAAAGAGTACTTGTTTAGTACTCTTTTTTTGTTGTCATGAAAAGTAGTTAGGAGAGGATTCGAAACAGCGTTAAGAAAAGGTAGACACCTACCTTTTTAGCGGTGACCGAAGATTTTTGCAAAGCATTGGTTTGAGAGTCCCATAATTTGCTTTGCAAAAAGCAAGAAGGAAGTCCTCTCCTCTCCGCCAAAATAGAAATAGCACCTAAACGGGTGCTATTTTTATTTTGTTGATTGAGGCGTGTGGACAGAGAACTTTGGTTCGGCTTTGCCATCGTAACAACGTGGAGATGTATCCTCTCCTCTCCGCCAAATAAAAAAAGAGTACTTGTTTAGTACTCTTTTTTTGTTGTTACGAAAAGTAGTTAGGAGAGGATTCGAAATAGCGTTAAGAAAAGGTAGTCACCTACCTTTTTAGCGGTGACCGAAGATTTTTGTAAAGCATTGGTTTGAGAGTCCCATAATTTGCTTTGCAAAAAGCAAGAAAGAATGCCTCTCCTCTCCGCCATTAAAGACCTAATTTGAACCCAAAGTTCAAGTTGGTTTTTTTGTTTTGTTGAAATTTTATAAAAATTATGTTATAATACTTAAAACTAATAAAAAAGAGAACTTTATGGTAAAAACTTCTATTAGATTTTTTAATAACGTTGCTGTGCGTTCGGTATGGGATGATGATACTTCTAAATGGTGGCTTTGTGCCGTTGACATTATAGAAGCCCTTTCTTTAAGCACTGCTCCACGTAAATATTGGAACACCTTAAAAAGTAGGAATAATCAGTTGTCCTCAATTTGTAGACAACTGAAACTTACTGCGAAAGACGGCAAAAAATACTTAACCGACGTTTTAGATGATAGTGGATTAAACACACTTATTGCAGTTATTCCGTCTAAAAAATCAGCTGCGTTTATAAATTGGATAAAGAATATGGGCACGTCTATTGACGAGCAAAGCAAACTTAAAGCATACGCTTTATTTGAAAATGGAATTATAAACGATATAGAAGTTGGAACTATTACAGGCTTAAAGCAAATCCACGCATATATATTTGGTGGACTATATGATTTTGCAGGGCAAGTTAGAAAACTAAATATTAGTAAAGGTGGCTTTGTTTTTGCAAGCGTTGGATATTTAGACGAAACGTTAAAGCAAATAGAAAATATGCCTGAAAATAATTTAGAAAATATCGTTAAAAAATACGCTGAAATGAACGTTGCCCATCCTTTTATGGAAGGTAACGGCCGAACTACACGCATTTGGCTTGATAAGATATTAAAAAAGAATTTATCTAAATGTGTAGATTGGAGTTTAATTGATAAAGCCGAATATCTTAAAGCAATGAAACAAAGCGTTACCGATTATAGCGAAATTTATCGTTTAATCGAAAATGCTTTAACCGATAAAATTAACGATAGAGAAATTTTTATGAAAGGTGTAGATTATTCTTACTATTACGAAGAAGAATAAAATTCGAACATCTTCCCGAGCTTTCCGCCAAATAAAAAAAGATTGCCAAAAAGCGCTCAGCTCTTAGGGATTTTTTGAAACATTAAAAATTTATAGGAAATTGTACTTTCAAGCGGAGAAACAATCAGATTCCATTACGGAGTCTGATTTTTCTTTATAAATAATGTTGTATTAAAGGAAAAATATAAAAACTTTTAATAATATTCTTTTACCACACAGGTCATTACACATTGACTTTTTTAGAATAATCGCTTATAATAAGTATGCTACAATTCGAAATCTCGCATTTTGAGATATCGCACTAAGTTTATAATTATAAACCAACAGATATAATCTAGGTAGGATTATATCTCTTATCGTGTTTACAAAATCTGTTGGTTAAACAATAGTGTGAGTGAACGAGTTGTAGCAAACTTACGAGAAAGGTATATTCTATATTTGCCGTGTATCGTAAGATATGCGGCATCTTATTTATGTCAATTCAATTAAAGGCAAAGAGCCGCTTGGAAATAAAATTTGTTTCCAAACGGTTCTTTTTGTTTATTAGGAGCGCCTATGAAAACTTGTTGCTTTTTAGGACATAGAAAAATTGACGAAACAGAAGAACTTAAAAGTCGGTTAAAATCCATAATTACTTATTTAATTGAAGATGAAAAAGTTGAAGTGTTTTTATTTGGAAGTAGGAGCGATTTCAACTCTCTTTGCCACGCCATTGTTACCGAATTAAAAGAAAAATATCCGAATATACAAAGACGTGCTTATACGTGCCGCAGTGAAACGTGTACGTTAGAAAGTGAACGGGCTTATTGGGAAGAAATTTATTCACATTTTGAAAAACGACCTGTAACCTTGCTTGGTGTTGAAGAAGAAATTGAGCATAAAACAAAATGGACGTCAGGAAGAGCGCAATACGTTGAACGTAATCAAGCAATGATAGATGATAGCGATTTTTGCATCTTCTACTATGATGAAAACTACTTGCCTAAACGAAGAAAAAGCTCTTGGCGAGATTTTACTGACTATCAACCTAAAAGCGGCACAAGTATTGCCTATAAATACGCTACAAGAGAACGTAAAGATAATAAAAAGGTTATTATTTATAATGTTTATGAAAAACATATATAATTGTTTTTGCTGCAAGGTGAAAACAAATTGAAAAATTAGATAAAAAGTGCTAAAATAAATTGCTTTGCAAAAAGCAAGACCCAATCCCTCTTTCTCCGCCATTAGAGACCTAACCCGAATTAAAATCGGGTTGGGTTTTTTAAATTTTGTGTCATATAATATTGATTTTAAAATTCTATTTATATTATCTTCCTCTTAAGGAGGTAATATGAATTTACAAAAAGCAAGCGAGTACACAAAAAAATTATTTAATACTAATTGGGTAAAATGGGTGCATGAAGGAACAAAACCTGCCGATACAAGCGCAGAGAAAAGTGTAAACGTTTTAATAGGAACTATTTCAAAACATTGCGCTATGTGTTTAAATCTAAACGGTTGTTGTTTTGTGGTTGGTAAATGCCCCGAACAACCCTTACACCCAAACTGCCATTGTTATACGATTGATATTCCGTCAATAACGGCAAAGGCAGGGTGCCCTATTGAAAAATTTACTAAATACGTTTTTGTTCCATCTTTAATAGATGATAAAAAACAGTTGTTTGAACTTTGGGGATATGATATAATGGACTCACAATATTTACAACAAGAGTTTATTAAACAAGCACGACTTTCTTATTCTGTTGGCGATTACGAGTTGGGGTTACTAAATGATTTTGGTCAGAGAATAAAGATTGAAATTACGCTAAAAAAGAAAAACAAGAACGAGTATGTAACTTTTGTATCGGGCTGGATGGTGTATCCTGATGGCAAAATAATATTAACTACGCCTTATGGAGGAAAATCAAAGTGAAAGAATATGATAGAGTAGAATTAATAGTTGAAAAAGAAAATTATGCAAATGAAGGCGTTCACAAAGGAATGGATGGATGGATTTGCGATCCAAGAAACATTAACGGACAATGGCTGGTTTGTTTTGATCATGCAGATGATTTGCCCGAATATCCGATTATAGCAGTAAAAGAAGAGGATTTAAAAGTCATTTGGGAATGTCCCGACTAAACATATTCAAATTTTAAAGCTAATCTTCCACTAAGAAATAAAGACCATCTTCTGATGGTCTTTTTTGTTGTTTACTTTTTCAATCAAGTCTTTTAATATACCTATTATTGTTGAAAAAAATTTTGACGTGTGCTATAATCTACTAACAATAATTAAAGGATTTTTTTATGAAATACGTTATAGTAACGGGTGCTTACGGTGGTATGGGCAAAGAAGTAGTAAAAAAACTTGTAGAAAACAACTACAAGGTTTTTGCTCTTGATAAATACGTTGAGCCGAAAACAGAAAACGTTTACCCTATTCAAGTAGATATAACCGACATAGAAAGCGTTAAAAATGCCCTATCACAAGTAAAAAGCATTACCAACGAAATTTACGCAATACTACATTTTGCAGGCAAATACGTACTTAATTCGCTTATTGAAATAGACGAAGAATCTTTTATAAGTGCGTTTAACGTAAATCTTTTTGGAACGTATAGAATTAACAAGACGTTTTTGCCGTTATTAAAAAAGGGTTCAAAAATTTTTATAACCACAAGCGAGCTTGCCCCACTTGCACCCTTACCTTTTACAGGATTGTATGCCGTAACTAAAAGTTCACTTGATAAATACGCATTTTCACTAAGAATGGAAGTTCAACTTTTGGGAATAAACGTAATAGTTTTAAGACCGGGTGCCGTTGATACTAAAATGATTGATTCTTCTACCGTCCAGTTAGACCAATTTTGCAATAATTCAAAGCTATATAAATGCAATGCTGAAAAGTTTAAAAAAATAGTTGACGGTGTGGAAGCAAAAAAGGTTCAAGCCGAAAAAATTGCCGTTAAAACGGTAAAAATTATATCTAAAAAAAGACCAAAACAAGTTTATTCTATAAATAGAAACAAACTTTTAATATTACTTAACTTATTTCCAAAAAAGCTTCAAACAAAAATTATTAAAAGAATACTTAAAACCAAATAAGGAAAATTAAATATGGACGAAAACAGAACTTTATCCGGTAAAAAAGCCGGTATCATAGGGATTATAGCCAACGTTATACTTGCCGTGGGCAAACTTTTTGCCGGTATAATTTCCGGCTCAATTGCTATCGTTGCAGACTCGCTTAATAACTTTTCGGATAGCGTTAGTTCGGTTATTACTTTAATAGGTTTTAAGGCTTCTCAAAAGCCGGCAGATATCGATCACCCTTACGGCCACGCCAGATACGAATACGTCGCAGGACTACTAATTTCGGTTTTTGTTATATTCGTAGGATTTGAACTTGCAAAAAGTTCGATTTCTAAAATCTTTGCCCCGACGGCAGTTGCATTTTCTATAATCACCGTGATTATTTTAGCCGTATCTGCTATAGGTAAACTACTTTTATGTTTTTACAATATAAATATATCAAAAAAGATAAATTCGGACGCATTAAAAGCCACCGCTGTAGACTGCCGTAACGATTCAATTATTACCACCGTGGTTTTAGCCGTTACCATTATCGAACACTTTACCGGTCTTTTTATAGACGGTTATGCCGGTACGTTGGTAGCGCTATTTATACTATATTCGGGTATTAAATTAACCCTTGAAACTATTTCGCCAATCTTAGGCAAGAAAAACGACGAATGCCTAAAAGATAAAATTCTAACCAAATTAAAAGAATACCCTATCGTTATCGCATATCACGACCTAATGATACACGACTACGGTCCAGGTGTTTCATTTTGCTCAATTCACTTCGAAATAGATAAAAACTTAGACCCACTTTACGTTCATGAAATTATAGACAAGTTTGAAAGAGAGTTTTTAGAAATAGGCGTAAACCTTACAGTACACTACGACCCCGTAGTCACCGACAGCCCCGAACTCAACGCACTTAAACACGCAGTAATATCCGAACTTGTCACTATAGATAATCGTCTTACCATTCACGATTTTAGAAGTATCCCTTGCGACTGCTTTACAAAAGTTTTCTTTGACTTAACTTTGCCAGAAGAACTTTCCGATAAAAAGCAAGTAATAAAACAACGTGTTGAAACTAAACTAAATAATCTAAATTTAGGCAAGTACTCTGCCGAAATCACTTTCGATTCCACATCTTTCAACTAAATTATCGTAAAAAAGAACTTAAACAACCGTGTTTAAGTTCTTTTTTGTTGGTTTTTATAATTTTTTTGAATATTTTGTCAAATTACCCCTAATTTTACTTGAATTATAGTATTTATTTATATATAATATTATTAAATTTAAAATTAAGGGAAGGTTGTTATGGGTATAATTACTTTAGCAGTTTTAGGCTTAACTGCAGTTGGCTTACTCTTTGGCGCTTTATTCGGTGCAATACGTGGTAGAGCACGTGCGCTTTTAAGACTTATTTTAGTAGTGCTTTCTGCTGTTCTTGCTTTTGCACTCCGTGGTTTTGTTGTTGACCTTGTTATGGACATCAACATTGAAGGCGAAACTTTAAGAGAAAGTTTAATAAGCGGTTTTGGTTCGGGCGAAGAAGCTATGCCGGCAGGTATGCAAAATCTTATCTTCGCACTTTTAGAAATCATTATTGGCTTCGTTTGTTACTTTATTTTACTTTTCGCTATAAGACTTTTAACTTGGATTCTTATTTTCCCATTCTTAAAGTTAATTATAAAAAGTGCTGAAAAGAAAAAACTTAAAAGAGAACTTGGCGACGACTACTACAATACTAAACGTAGAACTCGCAAGAAAATGGCTAAAAAGCAAAGACATAGAGGCGCAGGTGCTTTAATTGGTCTTGCACAAGGTGTTTTAGTTGCATTCTTCTTGTTTGCTCCTTTAACTGGATTATTAGTTCAAGTTGACAAACTTTCAAGCATCAAAATTAACGGCGAAGCAATGCTTGAACTTCCAGCTGAAGTAGGTGTCAAAGAATATCCTAATTCTTTCATGGGAAAAATCTATAATACAACTGGTCACTGGTATTACAATATGATGACCACTACTAAAGATGCTGACGGTAACGAAGTTTCCCTTGATAAAACTTTAAATATTTTAACAACTCTTTTAGACGTTGTTGATACCACCGCTTCTTTAGAAGAAGATCTTAATATTTTAAACGACGAAAACGCTACGCCTGAAGAAAAAATTAATGCTTTAGACGCTTTAGGTGATAAACTTATCTCTGTTGGTAATTCTATGGGCGAACTTGACCAAGATACTATGGATATGGTTAAAGACCTTGCTACCGATATGATGGGTGAAGACGTTTCTCAAGATGAAATCGATGAAATGATGGAAATGTTTACTAAAGAATTCTTCGTTGAAGCAGGTAACGGTATAAAGGCTTTTGCAACTTATGAAAAAGCTAAGAATGAAGAAACCACACTTACCCAAGAGGATGTTAACGACATTGTTAACAGAGCTTATAAGGGCATCTCTATCGTAGGTGAATTTGAAATTGAAACCCAAGAAGAACATAAAGATATGTTCAAGACTGCTATAGACGCTATCGAAAATATTACCGAAGAAGATAAATCTACAATGTACAGCGTATTCGGTATTGTTGTTGAAAACGACTAATCAAATTTAACAAATAAAAAGTGAGATTGAATTTCAATCTCACTTTTTTTTGTTTTGTTTTTATTAACCCAATATCTCGTCTATTATAGCAGTCATTTCATCAAAACTATTTTGCATTTCGTAAGCAAGTTTTAGTTGTGTTCTTGCCCTATCCAAGTTCTGTTCGGGGTAAGAGGTGTTAAAATACACGTCCCCTGCAATATAATCAGCTAAAAATCTTGAACCACACTCTAACGTAATTAGGTATGCCGAGTACGGAAGTAACTCTCTTTCTTTAGGTGTAATAGAATCCTTAACCTCTGGACAAAAACCCTCTGCAAAAGCCTTAAATAAATCTATATCGAACTTACCTTAGAAAGGTCTTTTTCGTCTTCAGCAGCAGTTGAAGCACCAAATCTTATAGAGTCGCCAAAGTCGTAAAACATTGAACCGCCCATTATGGTGTCTAAATCAAACCAGTCGTAATCGTTAGCATACTCGCTTACAGCAAGAGTTGCTTGGCTTAAAAAGGGCTTATGCTGATTATCTTCATCTTTTTCGTTATGTATGCCTATCCACAAACGGTCGTTTAGCCTTACGTTATTAGTCATAATTGGAATATAGCCGTCTTCAAGCTGAATACTTAAAAAGGTTTTAACAGAACCCATTGCACCATCAATAACTTGCTTTTTGCGTGATTCGTAATCAAAATCAGGGTCGTTTTTAAAATACTCGCAAATAGCAAATAACCCTTTGGCTAAAAAATAACTATCCCAATCCCAAAGTTGCCCGTCGTATTGCATACCTGGGTCAATAAAAGAATAAATCATTTTATCCCTTGGGGGGTGTACCATATTAAAGGCACGCTCCTTAAATCAGTTAGACATAATCTTTTTTTGATTTTCGCTCATCTATTTCTCTCTCACAATTTTTATATAATGATAACATAAACTTTCTATTTTTTTCAATACCAATAAAAAATTTAATAAAACTACTACAACTTTCGATAGTAAAAATCTAACAATTACCGTCAAAATAAAAAATATTACTAAATTTAAAAAAAAGGTAATAAATAGTTGACAAGTTCCGTTCTATTTGCTAAAATTGATTAGCGTTGTAAAGACGTATGCGGGTGTAGTTCAATGGTAGAATTCCAGCCTTCCAAGCTGGCTGCGTGGGTCCGATTCCCATCACCCGCTCCACAAATAATAGTGGGCAGTTAGGCAAATGCATGCGCCTGTAGCTCAGTCGGATAGAGCACCGGCCTTCTAAGCCGGGTGTCAGGAGTTCGAATCTCTTCAGGCGCGCCATATATGGCGGGTGTAGCTCAGTTGGTTAGAGCGCAAGATTGTGGTCCTTGAGGTCGTGGGTTCGATTCCCATCGCCCGCCCCATTGAATGTAGGGGTGTCGCCAAGCGGTAAGGCACTGGATTTTGATTCCAGCATTCGTAGGTTCAAATCCTGCCACCCCTGCCAAATTCAATATGACTCATTAGCTCAGATGGTAGAGCACGTGACTTTTAATCACGGTGTCCGGGGTTCGATTCCCCGATGGGTCACCACGGTTTTTAGCTCAGTTGGTAGAGCACCTGACTCTTAATCAGGGTGTCCGGGGTTCGAGTCCCCGAAGACCGACCATAAAAGAGAGTGAAATCACTCTCTTTTTTGTTTTTAAAACTAAAAAAGCACCGTATTCGGTGCTTTTTCTTTTAGTCTAAAGTATAATCTATTGCAACGCTTTTTTCACGAACGGCGTGCATATGTTTTTTTACAACACCTACGTGATAGGGGTCGTTTTGATATTCTTCTAAAGCCTTAAAATCGTCAAGTAATACGGTTAGCATTACGTCGAATGACCTTTCCGAGCCAAGTTCGTCTGTGCCTACTTCTATACCTTTAAGCATAGGCACGTTTCCTTTCATAGAAAGCAATACTTCTTTGGCTTTTTCGGGTGACTCCCCCTGTTTTAATTTAAACATAACAACGTGTTTTATCATTTTAATTCTCCTTTCTAAGTATATCACCTGCATTTAGCGGAATATCCGTATATAATTTTAGTTTTTGTTGAACCAACTTTGCATCTGTAATATCATTATCGTCCAAATCGCTCATTTTTTGCACAGTTATTATTTTATTGAAACTATCGGTTGGAGATAAAACTTCTAAATTGTCACCGATAGCAAAACGATTGCGCATTTCTATTACAGCGTATTCTTTATCTTTATTCCCTTCTATAACGGTTGCAATAAACTTATGACTTCCTTGACTTTGACTGTTATCGTAATTTACGGTTTCAGTATTTTTTCCGTTAAAATAAGCCGTAGTAAAAGCCCTATGCGCAGTCTTTTTTAATTCAGTATCGTAAAGAGAATTTTCTTTATAACTCTTGCCGTTTTTATAATAATCGTCTATCGCACGCCTATATGCGTTTACAACAGTTGCAAGATAGTATTCAGATTTCATTCTACCCTCTATCTTAAACGAAACTACGCCGGCGTCTATTAGTTCGCCTATATAGTTCATTAAGTTAAGGTCTTTACTATTCATAACGTAAGTTCCACGCTCGTCTTCGTTGATTTCAAAGTACTCACCGTCGGAACCTTTTTCACGCAGTTCATAATTCCATCTGCACGCTTGTACACATTCCCCTCTGTTACTGCTTCTTCCCGTTTTATAGTCTGATAGTAAGCATCTGCCACTATAAGAAATACACATTGCACCGTGTATAAACGTTTCTATTTCCATATCTTTTACGGCAGATGAAATTTCACTTATTTCTTTTAAAGATAATTCCCTTGCAAGAATCACTCTACTAACCCCGAAATTGCGCCAAAATTCTACCGTTTTATAGTTTAACGTATTTGCTTGTACGGATAAATTTATAGGCAAATTAGGCGCAGTTTCCTTGGCTAAATACACCAACCCCGTATCTGATATAATAGCACCGTCAACTTTAGCCTCTTCTAAAAACTTAAAATATTTTTTTGCGTATTCTATGTCTGAATTCTTTGCAAATATATTTACAGTAACGTAAACCTTTTTACCTAAGGCGTGTGCAAAAGATACGGCTTCTAAAATTTCCTCGTCGGTAAAGTTCCCTGCAAGAGCCCTTAAACTCATACTCTTTCCACCAATATATACTGCGTCTGCACCATAGTAGAAAGCAGTTTTTAATTTATTCATATCACCAGCCGGCGACAGCAATTCAACCTTAGTCATTTTTTATCGTAAATTTAAACTCCGTTTTAGAATAAAATTCTTCACCCGCACGAAGTACGGGGGTTTGCCAATTAGGCTTGTTTATAGCATCGGGGTAAACTTGCGTTTCCAAACAAAAACCACTGCGATATTTATATATATGCTTACCCTTTTGATTATTTATAAAGTTCCCACCATAAAAATGCACTCCACACCTATCGGTAAAGCCGTCAAGTTGTATTCCGGTTTTAGGTGAATATACGCTTGCAAATTGACGGTATCCTTTACCTCTTATACAAAAGTTATGGTCGTATCCACTTGCATTTTTTAATTGTGGGTCACACTCAATTAAATCTTTACCTATAAGCTTATACTCTCTAAAATCAAACGGAGTAGAAGCCACTTCTTTTATTTCACCCGTGGTTATTAAGTTTTGATTGATTGGCGTAAAATAATCAGAGTAAATTTTTAAATAGTGGTCAAGTATGGTATCATCACCTTCACCGTTTAGATTAAAGCACATATGGTCGGTGGGGTTAAATAAGGTGTCCTTATCAGTAATTCCAAAAAACTCTATTACTAAAGACGTATCAACCACCGTATATTTTACCGTGATTTTTAAGTTGCCTGGGTAGTTTTCTTCTCCGTCTAAACTAACGTAGGTAAGATACAAACTGTTATCTTTTATTTCATAATCCCAAACTTTTTGATTTATGCCTATATTTCCACCGTGTAAGTGATTTACACCATTATTACAATTAAGTTGGTAATTTACTCCATTAAGACTAAACTTACCGCCGTCTATACGGTTAGCACAACGACCTACAACACTACCTAAATAGTCGCCTTGTGGAAAAATATTTTCCACTTTACCATAACTAAAACACACGTCAACTAAATTGCCGTTTTTATCGGGAACAAGTATAGCGTTTTTATAGCAACCATAGTTTAATATCTCTACCTTAATTTTATCCCCAAGAGTAAACTTAAAAACTTCTTTACCGTCATACGTATCGAAAAGTTCTTTAGTAATCATTTTTTTATCACCTCTTTAAGTTTAACGTCGTCGTAAATCAAATGATAATTTTGCGACACGCCCTCTTTTATATCGTTTATAAACACCTTTAAGTCTTCTATAACACCCTTGTTTTTTGGGGAAAGGATAAAGTCTATATCCTTAAATGCTATTATACCCTCTTCTTTTTGTTTTGGAAAGTTTTTAGTTTCAAAATCTTGTGGAAGTTCTATTAAAAATGCGTAACCTATTTCGTCGTCGTAATTCCAAGTAAATTCTGAAAAAAGTTTTGCACTGCTTACTTTAATATCGCTTTCTTCAAAAACTTCACGGATAGCACACTCTTCTAAACTTTCCCCGTCCTTTACTTTACCACCGAGTGCGTTCCACATACCCATAAAAGGTGGTTTGTTTCTATTTATCATAAGTATTTCGTCACCCTTTTTAACGAAACACAACGTTGCTTTTTTTGCCATTTTATTTTACCGTATAAATATCTTCTAATGGACGACGACTCTTTTCTCTAATTTCTATATCACTATATCCTAACGCTATAACTATATTACATTCATAGTCAGACGGAATTTCCAACGCAGAATATAATTGCTCTTTATTTAACCAACCGATAATGCAAGAATCTACCCCTAAATTTTTAGCCGTTAAAGTAATGTATGCAATCATTTCACCGATATCGTACTTTACGAAAAATCCGTCCGTTAAAACCGCACTTACGTCAGGTTTTAGCGGTCTTTCTTTTTCGGCTATCGCAATGAAACACGTTGCGTCTTTTACAAAACCGTTTCTTCCACCCTTCATTAAACTTTCCCCTACTTTTTTTACAACTTCGGGGGTTTTTGCAACGAATAACTGCCACGGCTGAGAATTACACGCCGAAGGTGCAAGCCTTGATAGTTCAATGATTTTTAAAATCTTTTCGTCTTCAACTACTTTGCCGTTGAATTTTCTTGTTGCTTGGCGCTCTTTTACAAGTCTTTCAAATTCCATAAACTTTCTCCTATTTAGATTTTTCAAAATCTATCATATTAGACAATCTTTTTAAGGATAAACGTCTGCGCATATAAGGGTGATAGATAAAACCTTTTTCAAAAATTTGTTGGTCTAAACCCCTTTCCTTAATATCGGTTAAACAACCAGCACGTTTCATTGCCGAATAAATTTCGTCATAATTAGGCACTGAATTTACAATCTCTACTATTTTATCCCAATTATCTTCTATTGATTTTGGGTCTATCCCATCGGTAATCGTATCGGGTGTATTTAACTTAATAACGTCGTCTTTTAATTCACCGTAAGCACTATATACCTTTTCCCAATCAGTTTGTTCTTTTTTACATTTTACTTGCTTTAATTTTGCAAGTTCCCCATAAAATTTAGATATTATTAAAGTTGATATGCCAACGTCCACCCCATGAAAGGTTATTGGTTTATTTTGCAAAAGTTCCATACACTCCCAATAATGTGCCTGAATATGCTCGGTACCACTTGCCGGCCTACTGGTTTTAGTAAAACTCATTGCAATACCGGTTAAAAGCAAGGTCTCAAATATAGTACCGGCAGTTTCTTCGTCTTCTTTAGTGACGCCGTCGGCAAGTTTCATTATTTTATCGGTAGCATAGCGAGTTAAATCACAAACCTTTTCACAAAAACTTTCGCCTGATATTAAATGAGATACCTTCCAATCGATAATGGCAATATATTTACTTACCATGTCTCCAAACCCTGCAGACTTAAGGTGTGCCGGTGATTTTGCTAAAATTTTTGTATCTGCAATAATTACCTCTGGACTTTTTGCAGGGTAGGTAAGCTTAAAGTTACCGTCAACTATTGGCGCACCGTACGACGCAAAACCATCCATCGAAGGCGCAGTCGCAAACAAACATAACGGAGTTTTTTTATTTGCGCAAGCAAGCCTACAAGTATCGTGAACAGACCCAGAGCCTACTGCAATTACTCCCTTTGCACCTTCGTCGATTAAACTTTCTATAAGATGAACGTCGCTCATTTTAGACACCCTTAAGTAGTCGTAAACGTAAGTTTTTAGATTAAAATCTTTTAGTGACTCTAAAATTCCGTCCGACGCCTTTAAGGTATCTTTATCGGCAACTAAAAGTAACTCTTTTTCAAAGCCGTTTTCTTTTAATATATTGCCGACGTCTTTTACTATACCACTACCAATTCTTATATCTTTAATACTGCACTCGTGTTTTTCTCCACAAGGGCAATTCTCAAAGTCTTTTATTATTTTCTTAAAATCCAGCATTTTTTCTCCTTTTATATGTTTTTACCAATATTTTATTTGTTTTGAGTATTTTTATATTCTTCTACAACATTAGAAATTCTAAGATAGTCGTTAGTTAAAATAGTATCTACGCCCATAGAGAGATATTTTTTAGTATCTTCTTCAGTGTCCGAATAAAATACGTTACATTTTATATCGTTTGCTTTTGCTTTATCTATCATTTCTTTATTAAAATACGGAACGAAAAGTTGAACTTTATCTGCACCTATTTTAATTGCCCTATCAACTATTTCATAAGGACGATTACTATCGTGACCCAAACAAACTTTGTAACCCATTTTTATTACTCTTTCTGCAATTTCATCCGAAACAGTCATAAAATAAACGTGGTCTTTACAATCATATTTTTCTATTAAAGAAATAATCTCGTCTATTTTTAAATCTACAGTTTTGTATTCGTCGTCTTTTTGATTTTTTAATATGGCGTACCTATCCCAAATTTTTAGGTTTATAATATTTGTCTTTGGGGTCAAAGTGTGCGTAAGCAGTTCCAAACTTTCCTTTTAAGTTTGCCAAAACTTCACCTTTAGGGTTTACTATCATACTTGCGCCACAAACAGTTGAGTCTTCGTCAAAACTAACGGACGAACGCAAAACGTATGCGTTTGTATTATATGCCAAAAACTTACAAGTAAATTCTATTACGTCATGCAGGTCGCTACGTTGAAGCGAACAACCTATAATAACGTCCACGTTTTCTCTTGCAATTTGACTGAACGCCTCGTAAAAATAAAAGTCGTAACAAGTTAAAAAAGCATACTTTATTCCGTCAATTGTTAAAGTATAAGATTTATCATATTCTTCTGTATATGCGTAATCTACACCAATATCTTTTTCACCACGTGGAATATGACGTTTATAGTATTTACCCTTTATTTCTCCGTCTCTGCCAATGGCAATGGTAGTGTTACGATATTTACCTTCAACCAATTCTAAAACGTTTACAAATAATACGGCATTGTGTTTTTTTGCCGTATTTTTACATTCTTTCATTAACTGGTCTATATATTTGTTATGAAAATCCTCTGTTTCTTGATAAGTTGTAGTACTAATAGGCACGTCGCTATATTCGGGCAAAACAATTATATCAACGTCATCGTCTAAGGATTTAAGTGCATTTATTTTATACTAAATCAGTCGTCAGCTTTTAACTTATCTTTTGAATATGGCGGTTGGATAACACAAGCTTTCATTTTAACTCTCCTATGATTAGTAACAAAGTTCAAAAATTTCCTTTATTTCTTTTGCGCCAAGTTCGACGTAACTTTTTACCGTTCTCGTATAGTTAAAAGTACAAAGTTTAGTTAGTTTTTCTAAACTATCCTTTGCCACACCAAACTCTGAAAGACGTGTAGGCATACCAATGTAGGCAAAAAAATCACTCATTGCGTCGATACCTTTTTGTGAAGCTATTTCATCATCTGCTTCGTTTATATCAAAAACTTCTCTTGCAAATCTTGCAAACCTTTCAGTATTATGTTTATAAATCCATTTTGCCCATGCAGGGAACAACACTGCGAGCCCAGCACCGTGTGCAACCGAATCGTATTCGCCACTTAGGGCGTGTTCTAATTGGTGAACGGGAAGAGCGTTCTCTCTACCGCACCCCGTAAGGTTGTTATGTGACAAACTCGACGCCCACATAACGTTTGCCCTTGCATTGTAGTTGGTTGGATTATTCTTTAACACTCTGCCCGATTCCACTACCGTTTTTAATATGCTTTCGGATATCCTGTCCGTTAGCGGTGTTTGTGGATGTGGTGTAAAATAACGTTCCATGGTATGCGCCATTATGTCAACTATACCGCACGCCGTTTGATACGGACTTACCGTAAAGGTAAGTTCTGGATTCATTATAGAAAATAACGGACGGTTATAATCACTTGTTAAACCTTTTTTCATATTAAGTTCGGTGTTAGTAAGAACTGCTGAAGCACTCATTTCGCTACCCGCCGCCGAATGAGTTAAAATTACCGCAACGGGAAGTGCACCTTTAGGAATTGCTCTGCCCATAGAGAATTCCCAAACGTCAACCTCGTTTTTAGCACCGATTGCAGTCATTTTAGAAGAGTCTATTACACTACCACCACCAACGGCTAAAACTAATTCTACGTTTTCTTTTTTAGCCACTTTTACGGCTTCACGCACGAAGGAAACTTTTGGATTAGGCTCTACACCAGCCATTTCAACAACTTCTATATCGTTTTGTTTTAAAGAATTTATAACCGTATCGTAAAGACCACTTTTTTTAATACTGTCTTTGCCGTACTGCATCATTATCTTTTTATAGCCGTAGCCCTTTATAATTTCGCCAACTAACTTTTCTTTATCTTTTCCAAAAACAACTTTAGTAGGTGCGTGATAAATAAAATCTAACATAATAATTAGTCCTTTTTCTTTTTTAATTATTGTATCATAAAGACTTGCTTTTTTCAATATAAAACGTTAGAATTTGAAATAAACCGCTTGAGAAATTTCTCAAGCGGTTTATTGTTACTCTGTTATTCTATCCAAGAAATATTTGTCAAGTATTGCGGTAGAACTTTTTAAGAAAATACTAATATCTTCAAAAGAACTACAGTTAATACTTTTAATTCCACTCCATTTATCCTTTTCACTTTTAATAATGAAATCTGGAATTTGGTTAAAGAATTCATCAAATTCATTTAATATGTTTTGGTCGGACAAAACCGTAGCTCTTAATTGGAAATATCTTGCGGTAATTTCTTTTTTATAGTTTGCCCAAATTTTTTGCCATAACATATTAGTTCCTGCGCCCTCCCACCAAAAATTTTGAGTTTCAGGCGTGTTTTTAGTTCCGTCCCACAAGACACCCCAAGTACCATCCATATCATACATCGAAGAAAACCAATGGGTACCATCATAAGTGGTCCACAATATATTTTTAGACCTATTATCACCTGCGTTTATTAGCCAAGTAAATATCATAGAGTCAATAGTTCTTTCTACTGAAACGTATTGGGAAATTCCATTTTTAAAGTCTTCGCCGTCGTTATTCAATACAAATTCTATCATTGAATTAAAACTATCTAATACCCAATCGTCACCAATTGTATCTTCAGTAGAACAGTATTCTAATTCAAAACCACTTGAAGCGTAATCAGGCTTTACAGTTTCTTTCAATGCGGTTGCGTTAGTCCATGCATCACCCATTAATAAAGCTTGCTTGGTTATTACTTCATCATCTGCCTCATCGTCTTGCATGCCAAACATCCATTTATCTTTAGGTATATTTAAGGTGTACAAACCTTGGTAAGAACCATTTATAAATATAAATATTGGAAACCCGTCAACTGCTCCACCGTTTGCAAGATTTTCAATTTTGTCATCAAAATCTCTTGACTTAACTATTTGACTATAAAGTTTACCAGAAACAACGTTTCTTGCATGAGAAAAATCTATATAATTGGCTTTTAAACAATACTTGCTTTGTTCGCCCCAACCTTCTTTCATTTCTACTTTATTTTTCTTAGTAGTTCCTTTATTCAAAAGTTTCATTGTGAAATTTTTCTTAGGATAATAGATTGAAGACGAGCCTTGCCATTTAACGTTTGCATCGCAGTCAATACTTTGTTCTCCGTTTTGGTACTTTACAGAAAGCAAAACCTCATTATCCTTTGACATATTGGTTATATCACCATCAAAACATAAAATAGGCATACCTAAAGTTTCATAAGTAACGCTATCAATTTTACTCTCCTCACAATTTAAACATTGATATACACCTGCACAATAAACTTCAGTATTTTCAGTCACAAAACCTTGAAGAACGTAATCGTGATTAAGTTTTTCTATAGTTTTTTGATAAAAAACTTCTTCACAGTTTTCACATTTAACTAAGCTTACGCCGTCGTCTTCACACGTAGGATCAACGTTAATTTCTACGTTAGTGTGCCCAAGTTTGCTATCTACGTCGATAACGGTATCTTTAGTCCCACATCCGTTATCACAAACTGCGGTTTTAGTTCCGTCCACTTCACAAGTAGCATCGTTATTGCTTACGTAGTTGGTAAACTTATGTCCTAACTTACTATCAACGTCGGTAACGGTATCTTTTTCACCACATCCGTTATCACAAACTGCGGTTTTAGTTCCGTCTGCCAAACACGTAGCATCGTTATTGCTTACGTAGTTTGTAAATTGATGTTTACATTCACAAGCAACTAACCCAAAAGAACACGCTAATGTTATTATCGATAAAATTAAAATACTAATTAATTTTCTCATACTACTTTCCTTTTTTTATTTATTGTATCATAAAGACTTGCTTTTTTCAATATAAAACAAAAAATTCCCAGTCTAAACGACCGGGAATTTTTAACTAATAAATTATATCTTACAATAAAGTAACGATAAGTTGCGACGCAAGAACTATCAATACTAATGCGATTGGATAGGTAGATGCATATGCCGAAGCAACGTCTTCTGTTTTTGCAGTATTTATTAAAGTTCCAAGTGCTGGAGTTGAAGTCATACCACCGGTAATTGAACCAAGGGTATTTAAAAGTGCCAACTTCATTACGTACTTTGCAAGGAAGAAACCAACTACCATAGGAGTAATGGTCATAAGAGCACCACCAACGAAGCCCCAAATTACCATACCTGCACCTTCACCTTCAAGTGATGAAACTAAGTTTACGCCACCTTCAAAGCCTGCGCCTAAAAGGAACAACATAAGACCGAATTCACGTAATAATTTTAAGGTGCCTTCTGGTACTTTCAAAGAGAAATTACCAATCTTGCCGAAGTGACCAAGAACCAAGCCCATAATTAAAACGCCACCAGTCGTTCCTAAACTGAACGATGAACCACCGAAAAGTGGAATTTTAATTGCGCCTAAAATTAAACCGGTTACTACGGTAAGTGCTATCGGTACTAAACCGAAAGGTTCAACTTCAAAAAGCTTTTTACCATTAGTTTCTTTCTTTTCTACTTTTTCAACGACAATGAACGAACGTTCTTTATCCATATCGGATTTTAAGAACTTAGGCATAAGTTGAACGAATAATACTACACCAACAACACCGAAAGGATATGCAATTGCGTGACCGAGAGATATTGAAGTATATTCTGGCATCAACTTAATTACAGATTCGCTTAAACCGGGGAATTGTTGCATCAATTTAGCCTTAACTGCTTCTTGTGCAGCAGAAAAACCAGGAGTAGTAGTTAACGCACCGGATAAAATTCCAGTCCAGAAACCTGAACCATAGTTACTAAATATTAAGGTGAATATAATACCAACTAACGAAGCAGATAAAATAATTATGCCACCTAAAATAATATAGGTCTTAAAGTTCTTTTTTAAGTTCTTAAAGAAGTTAGGACCTGCAATCAAGCCAACCGAACCTACGAATAAAATCAAACCTAAATTTTGTACCGAACCACCCATAGTTTCAACTACACTATCGCCTGCCGTAACGTGGAACGCACCAAGTATAGCCACGTCACCAAATTCAAGGGTGCACAAGAAACCAAATAATATTGCTACTAAAAATACGCCTGCAGTACCAAGGTTTACGCCTTTAATGGTAATTGAACCTAAAAGATAACCTAAAGCACAAATTATAAAAATTAGTATAAAAAGAACAGCAGTGGAACCAAATTTATATATTTTCTCCACACTTTCTGCTGCGATAGCGTTATAAATACACCACCCAAGCAAAGCGCCAATTATTGCGACTGCAATAATTATGCCAAGGCCCTTTTTGCCTTTTTTGTTTAACTTTTCCATTTTAAAGTCTCCTATAAATTTACAAAACCTAGGCATACGCCGTTTTGACGTATGCCCGTTTAATAATTACATATCTTTTCTTGTATAATCAGGAAGAATTTGCGGTGAAAGTTTGGTCGGTTTAAGACCTGCACCCTCTAATTCTTTATTGAATTCGTCAACGTGAGATAAAGTAAGTTTACCAACTTTGTCAATTTCCTTTACCCTTGCACTTGCAAATTTACCTGCGTTTCTACCGAATACGATAATATCTAAAAGTGAGTTGCCCATAAGTCTATTTCTACCGTGGATACCCCCAACAGCTTCACCTGCTACGAACAAGTTCTTAACGCAAGTGCTTTCGCCGTTATCGGAAATATCTATACCACCGTTTTGATAGTGTAAAGTAGGATAGATAAGTATTGGTTCCTTTCTAATGTCTATGCCGTATTTACCGAACATTCTCATCATAGCAGGAATTCTCTTTTCAATAGTACCTTCGCCACCAATCATTTCAATCATCGGGGTGTCAAGCCATACGCCTTGACCGTCGGTTGTTTTAATGCTGTTGCCTCTCTTATTGCATTCTCTAATAATCGAAGAAGCAGTTACGTCACGAGTTTCAAGTGAGTAAACGAAAGCCTCTCCGTCTTTATTAACGAGTTGTGCACCGAGTGATCTTACCTTTTCGGTAACGAGTGCACCGAAGATTTGAGTAGGTTCAGCAACACCGGTTGGGTGATATTGTAAAGTGTCCGCATAGAGAAGTTTTGCACCTGCACGGTATGCTAAAACCAAACCATCGGCAGTTGCACCGTAGTGGTTAGAAGTCGGGAAGCCTTGATAATGAAGTCTGCCCGCACCACCGGTTGCAATAATAACCGTCTTTGCTTTTGCAATTAAGATTTCCTTGGTTTCCATGTTCATTAAGACTGCACCGGCAGCGTTGCCGTTTTCGTCTTTAATGATTTCAATAGCAGCAGTAAAATCTACTACCGGAATTTGTAAGTTCAATACTTCGTCACGAAGAGTTCTCATTATTTCTGCACCAGAATAGTCTTTGCATGCGTGCATTCTCTTTCTTGAAGTACCGCCACCGTGGGTGGTAATCATATTACCATTTTCGTCCTTATCGAACATAACGCCAAGGTCTGAAAGCCATTTTATAGCGTCTGGTGCTTCGTTAACCAATCTATATAACAATTCGTGTTTTGCAGCGAAGTGTCCACCACCGAAAGCATCTAAATAGTGGGTTGCAGGGCTGTCGTTTTCCTTGTCAGCTGCTTGAATACCACCTTCTGCCATCATAGTATTAGCATCGCCTATACGAAGCTTAGTTACCATCATAACCTTTGCACCGTTATTGTGTGCGGTAATTGCTGCAGATGAACCTGCGCCACCACCACCGATAACTAATACGTCAACGTCATAGTCGGGATTAGATAAATCCATTTTGGTATCTTCTATTCTTGACTTACCTTGTAAAAGGTCTGCAAGTTCATGAAGAACCTTTTCGCCCTTATTAGGACCAACTTTTAAGGTTTCGTATGCTGCGTCTATGTAGTCGGGGTGATTTTCTTTTAATACGGTTTGCTTTTCTTCAGCAGACATTCTGGGGAAGAGATTGTTAAGTCTTTCTTTTCTGCTTGCTTCAACCTTTTTCATTGAAGCGAGTTGTTCTTCAGTATATTTATACATATTTTATCTCCTCCTTACTTTTCGATTTCTCTATGATTATAGAGTTCTTTTAATTCTTCTACCGGTTTATTCATAACGCTTTCTAAAAGATCTTTACATAAACCGTCGTTAATTTCTTTAACTCTCTTTTCAAGGTGTTCACACTTAGGTGCAATATATTTGCCGTATAATCTACGTGCTAATACTGCAACTTGAGGATGTGAAATACCTGCAGGACAACGTGAAGAACATACACCACACATTACACAGTCAAAACTTTCTTCTGCACATTTTTCGTATTCGCCACGTTGTGCGTATGCGATGTATTGCATAACGTTAAGACCTTGAGTGCAACCTTTGGTACATGCGTTACAACCGATACACGAATAAATTTCGGGATAAAGTTGCATCATGATTTGTTCGGTAGGTTTAATCTTTTCAATATCATAAACTTGCTTTACTAAAGGGAAGAACGGAAGGGTTGCTACGTACATACCTTCTTCTACTTGTTGTTGACAAGCAAGGCAAGTTTTTAATTCTTGTTGACCTTTGATTCTATATATAGTTGCACAAGCACCGCAGAAACCGTTTCTGCAACCACAACCTCTTACAAGTTGATATCCCGCATATTCCATAGCCTTCATTATGGTAAGACTTTCGGGAACTTCGTATTGTTTACCGAAGAAATAAACTTTTACTTTGTTTTCCATTTTGGATTCTCCTTATTAATATTCAGGCGGTAGTTCGTCTAATTGGTCCATTCTAAATACAGGGCCGTCTTTACATACGAACTTGTCGCCAACGTTACATCTACCACATTTACCAATTCCGCATTTCATACGGAGTTCTAACGTGGTATATACTCTTTCTTTGCTAAAGCCCAATTCCAATAAACCTTGTAAGGTGAACTTAATCATTATCGGAGGACCGCAAAGTACGGCGGTCATATTGGGATCAAGACCTAATTCTTTAACGTACGCAGGTACGAAACCTACGTGACCGTCCCAACCTTCTTGAGGTCTATCGATAGTAAGATATACGTTGATACCTTCTTCGTTCATCCATTCGGTCTTGATTTCATTGATATCAACCAAATCGTCCATACTTCTTGCACCGTAAACGATTACGACCTTACCGTAATTTTTACGATAGTGTCTTACGTAGTTAATTACACTACGTAAAGGTGCTAAACCAATACCACCAGCTATAAACAACAAGTCTTTACCCTTAAAGTCTTCTTCTACGGGGAAGTTTCTACCGTAAGGTCCTCTTACGGTTATTTGTTGACCAACTTCTAATGCGTGGATAACTTCGGTAACGCAACCACATTTCTTTATGGAAAATTCCATAAATTCTTTATTCGTAGGGGAAGAAGTTATTGAAAACATACATTCGCCAACCCCGGGAATAGATACCATTGCACATTGTCCCGGAAGATGCTCGAAAAGTTTTTTTCCATCAGTTCCTACTACTCTGAAAGTTTTAACGTCAGGGGTGTCTCTTCTAATGTCGGTTATAACGCCGATTTTTGGAATAAGATTCTCATTCTGCATCTTTCTTTCCTCCTATCTTCTTTATTACTTTTATAATGTTTAGGTGTTGTGGGCATTTGTTTACGCATCTTCCACAACCTACGCAAGAGAAGGTTCCACCGTATTGTGCAGGGAAATATACCAACTTATGCATAAATCTTTGACGGAAACGTTGCATTTGAGTCTTTCTACTATTTTCTGCAGCCATTTGCGTAAAGTCGGAATACATGCAAGAGTCCCAACATCTAAATCTTATTACGCCCTTATTCGTCTTAAAGTCTCTAATATCGAAGCATTGGCAAGTTGGACATACGAAAGTACAAGTTCCACAACCTAAGCATGCTTCAGATAATTCCTTCCATAAATCTTCCATATTGAAAAGTTCGTTAAGCTTTTCGGGAGTAAATGTAGATAAATCTAAGTTAGAAAAGGGAAGTTTTTCTATTACGTCTTTAATAGACTTTTTAATTTCTTCTACCTTTTCTTCTCCACCGTCTTCAGCGAATTCTTTAATTGAAGCAATTAACTTTTCACCCTTTTCAGTATTAGCCTTAAAATAAGCGTAATTTTCGTCAAGCCAAGCGGTAACGTCGCCTGCCGGAGCACTTGCGTCTATACCAAATACTTTACAAAAACAACTGCTTTCGGGTTTACCACAAGCAAGTGATACGATTATGCAAGCATCACGTCTTGCCTTGTAGAAAGTATCTACCGGTTCACTTAAAAATACGTTATCTAATACGTCGAAAGACCTTACGTCACAACCCTTTACACCAAAAAGAACGAAGGGGTCTTTTACTTCTCTTACGTCTTCTATGTCGATATTTTTACCCTCAAGCCTAAACTTCATCATGGTTTCGCTTTGTGGGAACAAGAAATCTTTTGCGCTTTTTACAGTCTTTAAGGTGTTTAAGGAAACGTTTGCACCCTTAACGTACTTATCAAAGTTAACTTCGCCCGCTTTTTCAATAGGAAGATATAAGTCTTGTTGTTCGGCTATTTTATCATAAACCGAATTTAATTTTTCTCTTGAAATCTTAATCATATTCCACCTCCCTAATTATTCGTTGGGTTCTACGTCACCGGTGGTGTAAGAGGTAAGCGGAGTCTTACCTTCAGAAGTTTCACCAGCTTGATATTCGCCGTAGAACGTATCAATATCTTTTATGAATTTTCTATTAAGTAAATGTAGCGGAATACGTTGTGGACATACCCTTGAGCATTCGCCACAGTCGGTACAACGACCAGAAACGTGGAAAGCCCTAATTACGTGGAAGAGTTGTTCTTCAAAACTTACGTCGTTCGCTTTTGCTGATACGCCCGAATTATTGTTATCAAAAACACACTTTAAGCACGAACATGCAGGGCAAACGTTTCTACATGCATTACAACGAATACATTTTGAAAGTTCCTTTTGCCAGAAATCAAATCTTTCAGCTTCAGTCATATTTTCAAGTTCAGTAACTAAAGCAAATCTATCAGCATCGGGTTTAGTAGGTTCATTGATAATTACTTTATCATCGGCAACTGCATAACCTTTACTTCCTTGGCAAGCCATACATTTTTCTAAAATAACGTCTTGCTTTTTAGCTTTTACTTCGCCAAATATAGTCTTAAATATAACTTCGTCACCTACGTATTCTTCTTCGGTAACACCGTCAATTCCAAGTTTATCTAACTTAGCAGGGTCAAGTTTACCGTTACATTCTATACCAACTACTAAAACGTTTTCTCTTTTAATTCTATGTTCTTTTAATAATTGGTTAAAACTGTAAGTGTCACACGGCTTCATAAATACAGCCGTTTTACCTTCTTTCTTAGAAATCTCTATAAGATACTTAGAAAGGTTTGCACCACAAAAATCGTTATAAACGAATTCAGATAAACTTTCAACCGATTCAAAAGTTGCAGGAGAAGGGTCGTGATAGAACTCACCTTTCTTCCAACCGATAACCCTATTAACTTCACCGCTATTAAGTAAAGATTTTGCTTTTTCTATTATCTTCATTTCAAGTTCAGTCATTGTTATTCTCCTTTACTCTAAGGTCGGAAAGTCTTTTATTTTCACCAAGTTCAGTAATCTTTTTAGCGAAATCGTTCATTACGGTAGAGAATTTTGCGCCTTCTGCCGCTGATACCCATTCAACTCTGGTTCTTTCCTTTTCTATACCGAGATAGTTAAGGAAGTTAAATAAAAGTTTCATTCTTCTTCTGGTATAGTAGTTACCCGTTACGTAGTGACAGTCACCAGGGTGGCAACCACAAAGTATTACACCGTCGGCACCACGTTGGAAAGCCTTTAATATAAACATTGGGTTTACTCTACAAGAACAAGGTACTCTAATAATCTTTACGTTAGCCGGATAAGAAAGTCTGCTTGAACCTGCAAGGTCTGCACCCGCATAAGAACACCAGTTACAACAAAACGCAACTATGTTTGGTACGAATTCTTTCTTTTGATTAGTTATCTCTTGCATACTGCTTCTACCTCCGACATGATTTGTTTAGAAGAGAATCCTGAAAGGTCCATAGCGCCTGACGGACAAGTTACCGTACATGCACCACAACCTTGACATACTGCCGGGTTAACTGATGCAACACGTCTTACTTCAGTCTTGCCACCACCTAAACGGAATTCTTTATCTACGTACGAAATTGCGCCGTATGCACATACGTTTGCGCATTGGCTACAACCGTTACACATTTGTTCGTTTGCACTTGCTACGCACGGATTGGTCTTTAAGAAATCTTTTGCAAGAAGACCTATTACCTTTGCTGCGCATGCAGATGCTTGAGATACCGTTTCAGGAATATCTTTTGGACCTTGACATACGCCTGCAAGATATACGCCCGCAGTCGGTGATTCAACCGGCTTTAGCTTGGGGTGTGCTTCGGTTAAGAAGTTATTGGTATCTATACTTGCCGTAAGTAAGGTTGCAATTTTTCTTACTGACGGTTCTGGTTCTATTGCAGTTGCCAAAACAACTAAGTCAGACTCGATAGTAACTTGTTCGTTATCAATGAGGTTAGAACCTTGTACGTAAAGTTTACCGTTTTCGTTATATACCTTGCCAACCATACCTTTAATATAATCTACACCGTATTGTTCAACTGCACGGCGATAGAATTCATCGTAGTTCTTACCCGGCGTTCTTACGTCTATATAGAAAACGTGAACTTCGGTATCCGGATATTTTTCACGGATTAACATTGCGTGTTTTGCAGTGTACATACAGCAAATCTTAGAGCAGTACGGTTTACCACAACCCGACACGTCACGAGAACCTACACATTGAATAAAAGTGATTACCTTGGGGTGAGTAAGATCTGACGGACGTAAAAGAGTACCGTTGGTAGGACCTGCTGCGTTCATAAGTCTTTCCAACTCTAAAGAGGTAATAACGTCTTTATTGTCGCTGTAGCCATATTCGTTAAACGCATCTATATTGATAGGTCTAAAACCGGTTGCTACTACTATTGCACCGTATTGTCTTTCAATAAATTCGTCTTGCATTTCGTAGTTTATTGCGCCTGCACCACAGAATTTTTGACAGATACCGCACTTGCCGGTTTTTAGTTTTAAACATTGTTCGGGATCGATAACCGCAACGTTAGGAATTGCTTGTGCAAAAGGTATGTAAATTGCCGTACGATTGTTTAAGTTCATGTTGAACTCATTAAGACCTTTCTTAGACGGACATTTTTCCATACAGAGTTTGCAACCCGTACATTTCTTTTCGTCAACGTATCTCGCCTTCTTTTTAATCTTTACCGAGAAGTTTCCAACGAAGCCTTTAACTTCTTCTACTTCTGCGTAAGAAATAATATCTATATTTTCGTTTTGAGCGCAGTCAACCATTTTTGGGGTTAAAATACAAGCCGAACAGTCAAGGGTTGGGAAGGTTTTGTCTAATTGGCTCATTCTTCCACCGATGGTTGCGTTCTTTTCAACGATATCTACCGGATAACCTGCATCTGCAATATCAAGTGCAGCTTGAATACCAGCAATACCACCACCGATAACCAACGCACGTTTTACAACCGGGCTAGTGCCTGCAGTAAGCGGAGCGTTAAGCTTTACCTTTGCAATAGCCGTACGAACCAAAATTATCGCCTTTTCGGTTGCTTCGTCTATATCTTTGTGAATCCACGAACATTGTTCCCTGATATTAGCAACTTCAACCATATAGGGGTTAAGACCTGCGCTTTCAGCAGTCTTTCTAAAGGTTGCTTCGTGCATTCTCGGTGAACACGAACCTACTACTATTCCGGTAAGATTGTGTTCTTTAATTGCTTGTTTGATAAGTTGTTGACCATTTTCCGAGCACATATATTGATAATCTGCCGAGAAAACCACGCCCGGTTCACACTTGATTACTTCGGCGACCTTTTTAACGTCAACCGTAGCTGCAATGTTAGAACCGCACCAACAAATAAATACACCAATTCTTTGCATAATTTTTCTCTCTCTTTATAAAATCATTTGTTATATTTTCTGTACGCACTGACGAGCAATTGTTGAGGAATTAAGGTATCGACTATCGGAGGAATATCTTCCGCCTTTATTCCGTTTGCGCCTTGCGCTCTTACTACCGTATCTCTAACCGCTTCGATTACACCTTGAGGGGCAACGCCACGGGGACATCTTTCTACACAAGCCATGCATGAAAGACAAGACCATATAGCTTGACTGTTTAAAAGCTTGTCGAGTTTGCCTTGTACTAAATACGTTACAAATTGATGTGGTTTGATATCCATATCTTTATACGCAGGGCATCTACCCGAACATTTACCGCACTTCATACATTTTTTTGCGTCGGTACCGCTTATTTCGGAAATATTTTCAAGAATCATTTTCTTATTCATCTTTTACCCCCAACGCTTCGGCGAGCAACTCGGTAAAATATTTTACCGGCATTTCACCGTTATTTTGTAAGTTATACAAACAAAGTGGACACGCCGTTATAATTTCTTCAGCGCCGAAACTCTTTGCACTGTTTATTATTTTATTGCTTCTTTCTTTCGGTAAATTTTGATTCTTTAATTGAACGTACGCACCACAACATTCATTGCGCATAGGATATTTTACCGGAGTACCGCCTATTGCTTTAATAAAATCTTCGATAATAGTCGGATTTTCTGGATTGTCAAACGCCAATACGTTAGAAGGTCTAAGCAACAAACAACCGTAGTAAGCACCAATCTTTTTGTTAATGGGGTTTACGACCTTTTCTTTAATCTTGTCGAAACCAACCACGTTCTTAAGCATTTCAAGATAATGTATTACTTCGGTTTCGCCGTTATACGCTTCTTCTAAAGCAAGATAGTTGTTTGCTTTTAAGTTCATATTAGCATCCGACTTCATATCTTCGTTTACACGTTTAATTACGTTGTGACAAGCCGAACAAAGGGTTAAAAGTTTACCACCGTTCTTCTTTGCGTAATCTAACGCACGAACAGCCGAAAGCTTAGTTGCAATTTCATCTTTTGCCGTGGGATATACGGCACCGCAACATTGCCAATTTTCTATTTCTTCCATTTCTACGCCAAGTGCCTTAGCAGAAGACCTTGCCCATTTATCAAGTTCTTTTGCCTTGGTCTTTAACGTACAACCAGGATAATAACTAATTTTCATACTCTAATTCCTTCGTTATAATTTATTTCTTGTCGGGGTAAGCCATTTCTTCTGGGTGGAATACCTCGTCAAATCTTTCAGCTGTTAAGAAACCGAGCGATACGCACGCTTCTTTAAGCGAAATATTGTCTTTATAAGCCTTCTTTGCAGTCTTTGCTGCGTTTTCATATCCGATATACGGATTAAGTGCAGTAACAAGCATCAATGAGTTGTGTAGGTTATGAGCCATTTTTTCTTTATTTGCTTTAATACCAGTTACACAATTCTTTTCAAAAGAAACTATGCCGTCTGCAAGTATTTTTGCCGATTGTAAGAAATTGTAAATGATTACGGGCATAAATACGTTGAGTTCAAAGTTGCCTTGTGAAGCACCCATAGATACGGCTACGTCGTTAGCCATAACTTGTACGGCTACCATAGTAAGCGATTCACATTGGGTGGGGTTTACCTTACCCGGCATAATTGACGAACCCGGTTCGTTTTCCGGAATAAAGATTTCACCTAAGCCGTCACGTGGGCCGGACGCTAACCAACGAACGTCGTTAGCAATCTTCATAAGGTTGCAAGCCAAAGCCTTCATTGCGCCGTGGGTAAATACTAAAGCGTCTTTAGAAGTTAAAGCGTGATATTTATTGTCCGAAGTAACGAATTGTTTGCCGGTTAATAAGCTTACTTGCTTTGCTACTTCTACGTCAAACCCTTTAGGTGCGTTTAAGCCGGTACCAACGGCAGTTCCGCCAAGAGCAAGTTCGTATAATCCACTAAGCGACGCCTTGATTTGAGCTTTGGTTTTAATCACCATTGCCTTCCAACCACTGATTTCTTGCGAGAAAGCAATTGGAACTGCGTCTTGAAGGTGGGTTCTACCACTTTTTACGATACCTTCGTTTTCCTTTTCCAATCTATCTAAAGTTTCAATCAACTTGTCCATTGCAGGAAAAAGTTTGTCTTCAATAGAGAGTACTGCAGCGATATGCATAGCCGTTGGGAAAGTATCGTTTGAACTTTGGCTTTTATTTATATCGTCGTTAGGATGAAGAAGTTTAGTTCCCGCAATTTGGTTTCCTCTAAATGCGATAACTTCGTTGGCGTTCATGTTAGATTGAGTACCACTTCCAGTTTGCCATACTACTAAAGGAAAATTTTCATTAAGCACGCCACTAATTACTTCGTCACAAGCCGAGCATATAGCGTTCTTCTTTTCTTCGGAAATTTTACCTAAGTTAAAGTTTGCAATTGCTGCAGCCTTTTTCAAAATTCCGAAAGCGTGAGTAATTTCCCTTGGCATTATTTCGTTGCCAATCTTAAAGTTCTCAAAACTTCTTTGTGTTTGAGCACCCCAAAGCTTATCGTCTGGAACTCTCATTTCGCCCATGGTATCTTTTTCTATACGGTATCCCATAAGTTTCGTCCTTCCTTATAAAAGTTTTTAGTGTTTATTTGACGACGCCATAACAAACCTTATAGCGCAGTCAAATTTATTATATTATAAATATAATATATTGTCAAACTAAACCAAGGGGTAATTTTAAAATTTAAAAGCCCGTTTTTTACGGGCTTAAAGGTTTAATCGTTGCAAAAAAACTCCGTTGACGTGGTCGCATTGGGTTTTCGACCTACCGAAACGTTATCTTCTCTGCGATTTCTAAGTTCGGGAACGGGATTTGGTCCCACTTGGAACCTATAGTCCATACCGTAATTAGATATAAATTGTTCTATCGTACAGTGAGACGGAACCGTTCTTACGTTTGGGTTAATTATTTTTTGAAATTTGAAAAAATCAGCGTCTTGCGGAAGATTTTTTATTTTCAAATAATCCTCTTTCACCGACGTAAACTGAACGGTGTCCGCTAGTATTTTTCTAACGTATTCAATGTTCTCATGCAAGGATAAAGGTGCAGGGAATTCACCGTCTATAATTACTTCACACCAGTCTTTCCCCTCATACTTTTTAAGTAGTTCAACCGCCCTATGAAGGTGGGTAATTTCAAAAGACAAATTCTCTTCCCATAGTGTTTTTATGTAAGGGTCGGTTTCGGTCATATAACAAGACCAATACAAATAACACTCGCAATATTCGTGCCACAAAAGCATTTCTAACCAAGTTGCATTGGGGTCCATTAAAGACTCGTAATGGGTCACGTGCTCTTCTTCTACTAAAGCTATTTCTTCATACAATTTTCTACCGGTCTCAGACCTTGCAAAGTTAGTGACGTTCATATAGTAATTCATAGTTTGTTGCTCTGCGGCAGTTATTATCATGGTCGCAAGCACGGTTGAAACGTCCGATTCTTTAGCGCTAATACTGCGTTTTACGTTATCAAGCGGACAACGATGGTGAGAAATAGTAGGTCTTCCTGGCATAATTTCAGTATATCTTCCAACCAACCACTCTGCATAAACACCTTGTTCCATTTCCAACAAATTAGCGTATCTATATAGGTGGTCAAAGTCCTCAAGTAACGCAAAATCTAACGCCGTTTTTACGTAACAGTCCGGCTCTCTTTTCGCAAGTTCAGCCGTTAAATCTACCGCTAGCTGTTCATAAGAAATGGTATGTTCTAAAATACTTTCATCTTTAGGCTTTAGTAGTGAAATTTTAAGTTGTTGTTGCTTTTCTATCGCACGAGTCATTGCGATTTCCCGTCTTAAATCGTTATCCGAACAATGCCTTGCTAACTGATGAGAAAACCAGTTAGCTTCAAATTCGGTACCGTTCATTAGAATTATACGAGTTTTAGTATATGGGTCCACCTCTCTTTTATCGTACGGCTTAGGATATAACTGTTGCCAATTTGAGAATGATTTTTCTAACGTTCTAGGCTTTTCGTTAAACGGATTCATAGTCCCTCCATTTTACTTTTTTTCACTATGGCAATATATGATTTTTTAATACAATTTGTTAAAAATAGCAAAAAAAAAGCCTTGACTTAAACTAAAGTCAAGGCAAAAATTTATTCCTTAGTAACGGCAGTTTGCGAATCAATTATTTTACGTCTTCGTAAAATTCCTGCATAAAACAAAGCGTAAAGCAACAGTGACGCCATACAAGTAAACATACAACAAACAATTAAAATATTAGCAAAAACCACGTTGATATTAGGCAAAAGTATTAAAAGTGCAACCGTGAAATATATCAAAACGGTGTTTAATTTTCCGTACCATCTTGCACTGTTAAATGAATTATCTTTTTTATACACTATCGCACCCATTACAAACATTAAAAGCTCTTTGACGGCAAATAAAAGCACGAAAATTTGCATTAGTTTATACTTAAAGGCAAGACACAGTATAAGCGCACCTTGGGTAAGTTTATCTGCAATGGGGTCAAACATTTTACCAAAGTCCGAAACCATATTAAATTTTCTTGCAATATAACCGTCAGCAACGTCGGTAATTCCCGATAAAATCACCGTACCAACAGCCAAATAATACCACTTTTTTACAACGTAGAAAATCACTATAAACGGTATCAAAACAAGCCTAAAAAAACTTAAAAAATTAGGTATTGTAAAAACTTGTTCCTTTGTAAAAATCTTTTTCATTTTCTCACCCCTTTTCCTCTAATTTTACACGCATAATCTTAAATTAAGATTTAAAACGCTCACTTTTTTTGACTATTTTCGTCTTTTAAAATCGAATATTATCTTACAAACAATATAATCGGATTTCTATATGGTATAATTTATTTTAAATTAGTTTAAATTTTTTTTTCATATAATTGACAAATACGCTTTAAAAAAGTATAATCTTACGTGGAAAAATTCAAGGAGGGTAGTATATGGATTATCAAGGTACTATTTCCAGGGGTATAAGGGCCCCTATTATTAGGCAAGGTGATGATTTGGTTAAAATTACCGCAGACTGCGTTATTAACGCTTCTATTAGTGGTGGTTTTCCTTTACAAGACAAGGACGTAGTTGCCGTAACCGAAGCCGTACTTGCTCGTTCACAAGGCAACTATGCAACCGTTGACCAAATCGCAAAAGACGTAAGCAACAAATTCGGTGACGAAACTGTAGGTCTTATTTTCCCTATATTTTCAAGAAACCGTTTCTCTATGATACTTAAGGGTATTGCAAAAGGGGTTAAAAAACTTATAGTAATGTTAACCTATCCGTCAGACGAAGTTGGTAATAGTTTCGTTACCCCAGAACAATTGATGGATAAAAACGTAAATCCTTATACCGACGTATTTACAGGCAAGGAATTCCACGACGTATTCGGTGACGTAAAACATACTTTTACCGGTGTTGATTACATTGATTTTTACGAAAAAACTGGTAATTGCCAAGTAATTTTAGCAAACAACCCTTGTGAAATTTTAAAACACACCAAGTTCGTTATCAATGCTGATATTCACAGTAGAAAGCGTACCAAGAAAATTCTTGAAAAGGCAGGCGCAACAAAAGTTGTATCTCTTGACGAGATTTTAACTTGCTCGGTTGACGGAAGCGGTTACAACGAACAATACGGTGTTTTAGGAAGCAATCTTGCAACCCAAAACAGTGTAAAACTTTTCCCAAGGGATTGCGAAAAGTTTGTAACTGAACTCTCTAAAGAACTTAAAGAAAGAACGGGTAAAAATATAGAATGTATGGTTTACGGTGACGGTGCGTTTAAGGACCCAGTAGGTGGCATTTGGGAACTTGCAGACCCTGTTGCCTCCCCTGCTTTTACCGCAGGTTTGGCGGGTAAACCTAACGAAATTAAACTTAAGTATTTGGCTGATAACGATATTGCAGACCTTTCCGGTGAAGAAGCAGTTAACGCTATTAAAGAAATGATTCGTTCTAAAGAAGACGATATGGTAAACAATATGAAAAGCCAAGGTACTACCCCAAGACAAATTACCGACCTTCTTGCAAGCTTAGCCGACCTTACAAGTGGTAGTGGTGACAAGGGTACGCCTATCATTCTTATCCAAAACTACTTTAAGAACTTCTCTATGTAATATTTAATATATTTAACCTCCGTTTTTGTGAACGGAGGTTTTTTTATTTTAAATTGGTTTAGAAAGGTTGTTTGCCCACCCTATGCAATTCTATTTCGTCTATAACAGCGTTAGTTCTATGCGTCAATATAAATACGACTATATCGGCAATATCTTCAGGCATTATCATACCCTCTGGCGTCAAATCGGGACGGGTTAGTTTAATCATGTCGGTATAAACCCCACCGGGGGAAACTGCATGAACTCTAACCCCATCTTTATAAACTTCCTTGGCGAGTGCTTTCGTCATCCCCAAAAGGGCGTGTTTACTTGCCGAATACGCACTTTGATTTTCATAACCAACGTGACCGGTTACCGAAGCAATATTGATTATGGTAGCCCAGTTTGATTTCTTTAGTTCAGGCAAGACCAACTTAGTCAGCATAAAAGGAACTTTTACGTTTATTTGCATAATTTCATCAAAAAGTTCTTCAGACGTTTGTTCAAAAGGACAATTCACTCCCTTACCGGCATTGTTTATTAAAATATCTATCCCACCAAAGTCAGCTTTTATCTGTTCTATCGCAGTTGATAGAAAATTTTTATCAGTTAAATTACCGGGGTAGGCTTTACACTTTACACCACTATTTTCAACTAAAGACAACGTAGCTTCAAGTTTTTCTAAATTGTTTCCACCTAATAAAATTAGGTTTACGCCCTCATTAGCAAGTGCAAGGGCAATAACCCTACCTATTCCACCACCTGCGCCCGTTATGATTGCCGTTTTATTACGTATGCTCATATATACCTCTTAAAATAGTTATTTCGTCTATTACGTCATTTAAATTTTGCTCGGAATACTCTATTTCCGACGAAAAACTTCTGATTAAATCTATCCTTTTATTAAAATCACACTCATTTGAAAGATTAAAACTTGCCGTTATAATAATTTGCATTAGTTCGGCACATAAAACCACAAAACTTAACCTATCTAAAAATTCTTCTTCGTTATACGAAGTTGCCAAGTGACGATAACATAAATATACTATAAACTGTTCTAATTCTATTTGCAAATTAGGTTTGGCGTTATATAAAGTTAAAATTTGTTGTTTCTTTGTAGGAGTTTTTAACAGTTTTAAGGTGTTTAACCACTCGTTATCTAAAATTTCTAAATTAGATAAAAATCTTGCCCAGCCTTTTACGGTTTTTCCCTTTAATTTTATACCGTATTCTTTTTTAACTGTTTGTATTCTTTGATTTACACTTAAGCTTCTATCTTGAAAAGTAGATATAACTTTATCCCTTAAATCAATTATTTTTTGTTGTTTTTTCGTAAGTCTATTTCCCTCGCCTTGGGTAATAAACTTAACGGCTTCTTTTTGGGATAAGACTATTCTACAAACCTCTTCACAAGATAGCCCCAAACCCATTTCCGTTCTACCATTTAAAAAATTGTAAAACCTTGGGTGGTGAGTGCAAATATAACAAAGATTTTTATCTCCACCAGCTATAATTAGTTCACATAAATTATTATCATCTAAAAAAGGACAACGCTTATTTTTATCTAAAACGAACGAACTTTGCTTTTTATCTATACTATTTTTAAGTTTTTCACCGAGTTCCCCTTTAATTTTAGCATATTTCTTTAGTGATTTAGCATCTATACTTATTTCCCAACCTACACAACAAGAGTGCTTACAATCACTTGCAATGCACTTAAAGGAATTATAATAGTTTGGAAATATCTTTTGCATAACTGAACCTAAAACTCGTTTTTAATTATTATATCATACTCCGCCGTCCTTTTCAATAAAACGGCACGAAAAAACCGCCGTCTTAAAGATAGCGGTTTATTAGTTTATTCACCTTCAAATAAAGGGGTGGAAAAATATCTTTCTGCAGTATCGGGTAGAACGGTCACAACCGTTTTGCCTTTACCTAAAACCTTTGCAAGTTTAATTGCCGCACAAACGTTTGTTCCGGAAGATATACCACAAAGAATACCTTCTTTTTTTGCTAAATCCTTAGAGGTTTGCAAAGCTTCTTCATCGGTAACGATGCAAATTTTCTCGTAAATTTTACAGTTAAGCACGGGTGGGATAAGCCCATCACCTATACCCATTTGTATATGTGAACCAATAGTCCCACCTGCTAAAATAGCAGCGTTTTCAGGCTCTACTGCCCAAATTTTAATATCAGGATATTGCGCCTTTAACACTTCGCCTATACCCGTAATAGTTCCACCCGTTCCTATCCCCGAGCAAAAGCCGTGTATGGGACCTGCAACTTGTTCTAAAATTTCTAAACCCGTATGGTGACGATGCACGTTGGGGTTTGCAGGATTTTCAAACTGTTGGGGAACGAATACGTTTTTATCTTCCTCAGCCATTTTTAGCGCAGTTTTTAAGCATCTATCTATGCAGTCACCAATATTGCCGTCGTCATGAATTAAAATCACTTCTGCACCGTAGTGACGAACGAGTTTACGTCTTTCTTCAGACACCGAATCGGGCATAATTATAACAGTCTTATAACCCTTAACTGCACCAACCAAAGCTAAGCCTATACCTTGATTACCACTGGTAGGTTCAACGATAATAGTATCTTTATTTATCAAGCCTTTCTTTTCGGCGTCGGTTATCATATTAAACGCCGTTCTGGTCTTAATAGAACCACCGACGTTAAGTCCTTCGAATTTAACCAAAATTTCGGCACTGTTATCGTCCGTCATTTTATTGAGTCTAATCATCGGGGTGTGTCCGATTGCTTGTAATACGTTATTATATACCATATAATAAATTTACTACAAAACTCAATTAAAATCAACCTTTTACCGTATAAAAGTTTTATTTTACTCTTGCAAAATCTACGTTGTCGGATTTTTTATCTCTTAAAGACGGAATAGGGTTAGAACTTTCCTCGTATCTATAATCTTCACCAAATTGTTTAATATGCTTTTCTATTACTTGGTGACTTGCAACGGCGCTTATCGGTTTATTTACTTTGTTGTTATAACCAAAATAATCTGCCTTATCGTCCGTTTGCTTTAACTCTTTATACCACTCCCTATCGGCTGTATAGTTACCCGTTTCTTTTAACACCTTTCTAACGTATTCTTTATTTTCGCCAAAGCGTAAAAGTTCGGGGAATTCTGCCCCACCAGGGAAAAGTGACAACGCTTCTTTATTTTCATATTTTTTTAGTAGGTCTGCCACCTTTTTAAGATGACCACATTCTTCTAAATAAAGGTCGTACCAAAGTTGCTTAATATATTCTACACTTTCGTCTGCGAAACAACTATAGTATAAATAACACTCAGTATATTCGTGCATAAGCAAACACTCAAGCCAAGTACAGTTTGTATCAAGTAGGCTTCCGTATTGGCTAACGTGTTGCTCTTCTATCATGGCAATTTCACTGTATAACTTTCTACCTATTTCGTTAGGGTAAAAGTTTGCTTGATTCATATAAAAGTTCATCGTTTGTTGTTCGGCAGCGGTAATTATATGTGTGGTTAGTTTGGTAAAAAGGTCTGCTGTATTAGAATCAATATAATTCTTAATTTCGTCTGCAGGATAGCGGTGTTCTGAAATCGTTGGCCTACCGGGCATAATTTCGGTATAACAACCAAGCAGTTTTTCTGCCCTAATACCCTCGTCCATTTCTAATAGATTAGCAAACCTAAAAACGTGATCGAAATCTTCAAGCAATGCAAAGTCTAACGCCATTTTTACGTTTTTATCCTTTACGTGCTTTGCTAAAATAGCAGTTAGTTCTACGGCAAGTTGTTCGTAACCCATAGTGTGTTGCAACACGCTTTCACTTATAGGCTTTAGAGACGCTATCTTTTTTTGTTGTTGCTGTTCACGACGACGAATAATTGCAATTTCACGTCTTAAATCATTATCCGGACAATGGCGTGAAAATTGATGTGAAAACCAGTTTGCTTCAAATTCCGTACCGTTCATTAAAATTATTCTAACCTTGGTAAACGGACTTGTATTTTCGGGATCGTAAGGCTTCATATTAAGTTTTTGCCAGCTTTCGTAACTCTTTTCTATTTTTCGGTAAGTTTCGTTAAACGGATTTACTTTTTGCATAATTTTTCTCCTTTTTTTTTGGATATTCCCTTTTAGAAAAAAATTATACTTTGAATACCTTATACTTTTTTTGAAAACAATATTCTTATGGCGTATTATAACTATCACGCAAAAATAAAATCAATGATAAAACAAGGTAAACTTATAGATTATTATTTTACCGACGACCACAACGGAATAAAACCTGCGTTAGTTTTAATTTTCAACGACGAGCGCCACCCTATCATGCCCGTTAGACAACATAAATGGGCAGAATATATTGAACTTTTGCCACAAAAATAGTCCGCAACACTTGGTTGCGGACTATGCTTTATTAAATATCTAAAAATTGTGCTCTTTCGTTAGGTGCATCGTTTGGTGCGTGGAAAGAAATTTTCTTCTTTCCGTTAAGGTCTGTAAATATATGGATCACGAATTCTTATATCTTCTCTTTTAAGCATAACAAATCCTTACAACGCATTTATAGCGTCGATTAAGATTTTCCTTAAAACTTGAGGGTCGCAATTACCCTTAAGTTCTCTCATACACTTTCCAAATAGTGCCATTAAAGCCTTTTCTTTACCACTCTTAAAGTCGGCAACAGACTTAGGGTCGCTTGCAATAACTTCTTTTACAACTTTATCAATTAAACCCGTGTCGTTAGAAACTATAAACCCATTATCGTTAGCGTATTTTTCAGGGTTAATAGTTGCATCGTCAAACATCGCAGAAAGAATCTTTTTACCATTTGCTCTACCAACTTTACCGTCGGATACCAACTTAATCAATTCACCCAACGCCTTACCGTCGATATTCAACATATCATAGGTCATCTTTTTGTAGTTAAGAACGTTCATTACTTCCGAAATCATCCAGTTTACAGCGTCTTTCGGACTACCACAAACTGCACTTGCATCTTCAAAACAATCACAAAGAGCAATACTTTGAATAAGTTTATCCGCATCGTGTTCGCTTAAACCGTATTCACCGATATATTTTGCACGTTTTTGTTCGGGAAGTTCGGGAAGCGTTGCTTTAACTTGGTTATACCAATCGTCGTCTATAACAACAGGCATTACGTTGGGGTCGGGGAAGTATCTATAATCGCCTGCCGTTTCTTTTGAACGCATAGCGTAACTCTTACCCTTAATATCGTCCCAACGTCTTGTTTCTTGAACTAAAACTTCAGTACCGTTAGTTATTGCGTCTATATGTCTTGCAGTTTCGTACTCTATTGCTCTTTTGATAGCTTCTATAGAGTTCATATTTTTCATTTCGGTACGAACGCCAAGTTTTTCTGACCCTGCTTCTCTAACCGAAAGGTTTACGTCACAACGCATAGTTCCGTGTGCCATTTCACACTCTGCAACCCTTGCGTAACGCAAAAGATTTTTTAATCTTTCTAAATACGCTTCTACTTCGTCTGCAGAAGAAAGGTCGGGTTGGCTAACAATTTCTATTAGTGGAACGCTTGTACGGTTAAAATCAACGTGAGTGGTATCTTCACGGATATCGTGAACAAGTTTACCCGCATCTTCTTCCATATGGATTTGCTTAATTCTTACACCCTTCTTACCGTCTTTAGTCTCAATTTCTACTAAACCGTTAATTGCAACAGGTGCAAACCATTGAGTAGTTTGATATGCCGATGGTAAGTCTGGATAATAATAACTTTTTTTGTCAAAAGTAGTGATGCGATTGATGTCGCAATTAAGCATCATACCGGCTTTCATACCAAAGTCTATAACACGTTTATTTACCACCGGCAACATACCGGGCATACCACAACATGCGGGGCATACGTGGTCGTTTGGTTCTGCACCGTAGGAGTGAGCCGAACAAGAACAGAAAATTTTAGAGTTGGTTGCAAGTTCTACGTGAACTTCTAAACCGATAACAGTTTCAAATTTCATTTTATTCGCCCTCCTTTACTATTACTTTTGCCAAGTTTAATAAAGCGTTTTCGTAATAAGGCTTACCTACGAACTGAACGCCTGCGCATACGACTGCAGGAAGCCCCGTAATTGATGCAGGTGCAGTATAAAAATTTTCTTTATAACAAACGTATTCGTCTTTAATAAAATCTTCACCGTAAGCATAAGTTGAACAAGCAGGCATAATAACTGCATCGAAATTAGCAAACAATTTATCGAATTCTTCTTTAATAACCCTACGCATGCGCAAAGATTTATCGTAAACCTTTTTATAGTTAGCAGTAGATAAAGTTTCCGAACCGTATAAAATTGCGGTCTTTAATAATTTACCGAAAGACTGTGTACGGCTAAATGTATAAAGTTCGTCAAGATTAGTAAAGTTATTTGCTCTATAACCGTATTTAACTCCGTCGTAACGGGAAACGTTATTGCAAAGTTCGGCGCTCATTAAAACGTTCCAAGCAATATTAGACAAAGGAATAATTTCACTATCAACGTATTCTACTTCCACACCCGCTTGCTTTAAAGCATTTACGGTTAAATTGATTTTTTCTTCGACATCAGTAGTTGCGCCGTTTAACATTGATTTTATGACGGCAACCTTTTTAACTAATTTATCTTCAGCGTAAACGCTATCTATAACGTCTTTAGGAAGAGAAGTTCCGTCTTTATCGTCGTGACCGATAATAGCCTTTAATACGTCTATCGCATTATCAGGCGTGGTTGCACTTACGCTAACCGTTTCACCAGAACAAGCTACCGGAACGGTGCCGTATCTTGATACCGTGCCGTAGGTTGGTTTAACCGATACTAAACCGTTTTGTGCGCTTGCACGACGAATAGAACCGTTTACGTCTAAACCTATAACGGCCTTTACGTTATCATTTTTCAATATTTCGGCAGAGGCTGAAAGTAACTTTCCGTCAAAAAGTTTACCCGAATAATCAGTTTCGCCAAGAAGGTCGAACGCAAATTCACCAACCTTAGCCTTTCCACCTAAAACGTAGTTAGAAGCATAAAGTTTTTCTAAAGCTTCAGCGTTAAATAAACTTTTAAAACCCTCCAACATTTTAGAGCCGGCTGTGGTGGGTAAATCTTTAGTTAAGAACATGTCGTCCACAACTATAACGTTATCGGAGTTTACTGTGTTTTTTACTTTATAAAATTCCATAATACCCTCCTATTCCACAACCTTAGGAACACACCAATATCCCTCGTCGGTTTCGGGTGCGTCTTGTTGTAAGTCTTCTCTATCGAATTTTTTAATAACGACGTCCTCTCTTAAAACGTTGTTTATGGGGTTTACGTGAACCATTCTTTCAACGTTTTCGGTGTCGATTTTATCTAAAATAGCAAATTCAGTATCCCTTTCAGTAAAGAAAGCCGTAACCGACTGTTTTTCTTCTTCGGTTAAACTTAACTGATTAAGCATTTCTAATTTTCTTAAAGTTTCTCTATCCATAAATTAGTCCCTTACCTTAATGTGTACTTCACGAAGTTGTTGTTCAGTAACGTCACCGGGAGCGCCCATCATGAGGTCTTGAGCGTTACCATTAAGCGGGAATGCAATTACGTCACGAATGGTTTCTTCACCGGCAATAAGCATTATCATTCTATCAACACCGGGCGCCATACCTGCGTGCGGAGGAGCACCGTAAGAGAAAGCCGTGTAAAGCGCACCGAATTTTGCTTTTAAGTCTTCTTCACCGTAACCTGCAATTTCAAAAGCCTTTCTCATAATATCGGGGTTATGGTTTCTAACAGCACCCGAAGAAAGTTCTACGCCGTTGCATACGATATCGTATTGATATGCAAAAATTTCTAACGGGTCTTTGTTTAATAATGCATCCATACCGCCTTGTGGCATAGAGAATGGGTTATGGGTAAAGTCAATTTTACCAGTTTCTTCATTTAGTTCGTACATTGGGAAATCAACTATAAAGCAGAATTCAAAAGAATCTTCTTTAATAAGCCCTAATTCTTTTGCTATCCAAGTACGCATTTCGCCTGCAAGTTTATTTATAACGCTTGCGCTATCGCTTATAAAGAATAAAGATTCACCCTCTTTAATTCCAACGAGTTCGGTAAGTTCAGCTTTTTGTTCTTCGGTTAAGAACTTTGCAATAGGTCCTTTATATTCACCGTTTTCTAAAGTTATATAACCGATACCAAATTTCATACCGATACTTCTTGAATAAGCGTCGATATCACGTTCAAAAGCCTTTTTACCTTCGCCGTTACCGTCTTTTCTAACAAGATAGTTAGCAACTAAACCACGAACGAGTTTATTCTTAAACGGAACGGTTCTACCGTTGATATTTAAGAATTCGTGTTTTGCAAAGAAGTCGGTTAAATCTTTAATTATAAGTGGGTTTCTAAGGTCAGGCTTATCGGTACCGTAGTTAAGCATTGCTTCTGCAAAAGTTATACGACGGAAGGGTGGCTTAGATACCTTTTTATCTGAAAATTCCTTAAAGGTGTTATAAACTACCGTTTCAGCAACTTCAAAAACGTCTTCTTGCGTAGCAAAAGACATTTCAAAGTCTAATTGATAGAATTCACCGGGCGACCTATCTTGACGAGCGTCTTCATCACGGAAGCAAGGTGCGATTTGGAAATAACGGTCAAAGCCCGAAGTCATTAAAAGTTGTTTGAATTGTTGAGGTGCTTGTGGAAGAGCGTAGAACTTACCCTTATGCTTACGGCTGGGAACTAAATAGTCCCTTGCACCTTCTGGCGAAGATGCCGTTAAAATGGGGGTTTGTATTTCTAAAAAGCCCATTTTTTCCATTTCTTTACGCAAGAAACTTAAGATTTTTGAACGAAGCACTATATTATCGTGAAGTTTACGATTTCTCAAATCTAAAAATCTGTATTTTAATCTAACGTCTTCTCTAGTTTGCATTGAAGTTTCAATTTCAAACGGAAGACCTAATTGGCAAGGTCCTAAAACCTCTATAGAATTTGCACGAACTTCTATTTTACCCGTTGCAATTTTTGCATTTACAGTTTCAGCGTCACGTTCGGTTACCTTACCGACTACGCTTACAACTGTTTCTTTAGAAATACCTGCAAGCATTTTATCGTCTGATACTACTATTTGAGTAATACCGTAATGGTCACGTAAATCCACGAACAATACCCCGCCGTGGTCACGTACCGTTTCAATCCAACCGGTAAGCGTTACTTCACTTCCGATATGTGCGGTGTTAAGTTCGTTACAAGTGTGTGTTCTTAACATTTAAATTCCTCCGTAGGCTTTCTTGCCCTTTAATTTTAAATTTATTTTAGTTGATACTGAAAAAAAATAAAAATCCTTTCGCCCCGTATGGGACGAAAGGATTACTTCCGCGATACCACCCAAATTGACTAGCCTTAAACTAGCCCTCTTAATTACGCTTTATTTAAGCGTGCAGTTCTAATCATCTTAAATCTTTAAGACTTTCTTCCGCAGACTCCAAAGTGTTATTCACGATAGTTTACGTATCGCCTTGCACCAACCGACGACTCTCTTAAACAATAAAACTATGCTACTATCTTCTTCAACGCCTATTAACTTATCGAAATTATATCACAACAAAAAAAGCGTGTCAAATAAATTAAAAAATATTTTTATTATTTATATATAAACTCTTTATTAATGCTTTTTTGTAAAAAATCTACCAAATCTTTACCTTTAAGGTTTAGCGATACCCCGAGCACGGTTTTTGCATACGCCAACTCCAACGTAGTTTTTGACAATGCTATTGCCCCGAATTCCAAGGCGTCACCTGTGCTCGCATAGGCGTACGCATCTTTATCGCAAGGGGCTAAAATTAAGGGAATTCCCTTCTTTTTACAACGTTTAATTAGCCAAAGTATAGAATTTTTACCAAACTTTTCTTGCTTAGATTTTCTTTCAACACAAACGGTGTCAGAGTGATACGTTCCGTGAACTACAGCCCTTACACCCTTAAGTTTAAACTTTGAATAATCCAACCCAACGTATGGGGAAATTAAAAGAACACCGCCGTCAATCTTGTTTATCTTTTTTAAGAAAAAACTATCAGTTTCAAATCTTTCGCCCTTAACGTTATTGCCTGCTGCAAAAATTTTACCCTCACTTTCAAACAAGTTAGAATAGTTTTTGCATTGCAACAACTGGCTTCCAAAATGCACGTAAAGCTTACCCTTAGGATTTTTATAAACGACGTAAACATTAGGCTCTATTCCGTTTAAAATAAGTTCTACCGAAGCGTTAAAATTGGTATATCCATTAGTCTTTTTATTTTCCACTATATATTCTTTGCCGTTGATTATTTCTTTTTTAGTAAGTGGCAAATGTGCCGAAACTAACGTTATGGGAATAGGCGCACCTGCCATCACCATAGATAATATTGACGACGTAAACGCCAAAGTATCGGTGCCGTGTAAAATTATAATACCGACGTACTTGGTATTAATTTCTTCCTTTTTTAGTTCTAAAAGTAAGTTATTCCAAAAGCCTATGGTGGCGTTTTCACTTAAAATGTCGGGATTTAGTTTTATTGTATCAAACTCAACTTGGTCGCAAAATTTAGAATTTGACTTATAAAATCCGTCTATAATATAACCTTTAGAAAATTCTGCGTTAGACTGATTTTTATTATTACTTTTTGTGTCGGGGGCAGAACAAATCGTACCACCTGTTAAAATTACTAAAATTTTTTTCATAAACTAAAACCTTCTAAAAAAATTAATCCACCTAATGATATGTGGATTATTTGTCACACTTTAATTCACCTTTTTATCTAAAGGCTTTTGTTATTTTCCACCACCGAAAACGTCTTTGATGGCTTGAAGTTTACCGTAACCCTCTTTAACGTCTAGCTCTAAATAACTACCTTCAGTCCACTCGTTCCAAGCATTGATGGTAAACATTTTAGTTTTTAAATCGCTATCGTCCAATTTTTTCTTTACGTTTATAAGCGCCTTTTTAAATTCTTCAGGAGTATTATTTGCTAAAACGCCCGTATAAGGATAACCTATAAATTCATAAACGTCTGATTGGCAAGTTCTTGGACTGCTATCCCAACCGGCAGTATAGTTCGGAAAATAGAAGAAGGATACTACGTAATCGTTTTTCATAATCTCTGCTTCTTTGTAGTTAAATCCATTAAAAAAATTATAACACTCTAAACTTGTATTGTCAATAAGACAACCATTTTTTTCTATTATACCTTTTTCATATTTTCATTTGCATTATTCATGCTTTAATGATATAGTTTTTAAGTATTTAAGGAGTTTTTATGTTTAACTTTTCAAAAAATCTTTTATCTTATATAGACAATTCTGAAAAAGACGCCTTTCATTTATTGGAAAACTTGGCAAAAATTCCCGCACCAAGCGGAAAAGAAGAGTTGCGTGCCAAATTCGTTAGCGACTTGCTCGTTAGTTGGGGTGCAACCCAGACGTATATAGACGATGCACTTAACGTGGTCTGCCCTATTGGTTGTGACGATAAAAAAGATATAATAGTTTTTATGGCACATACCGACGTTGTTTTCCCTGATGAAACGGAATTGCCGTTTAGTAAAGACGAAAAGTATTTTTACTGTCCGGGTATTACCGACGATACTGCTTGTTTAGTAAATCTTTTGATGGTCGTAAAGTACGTTTTAGATAATAATTTAACCTCTAACTACGGAATACTTTTCGTTGCAAACAGTTGCGAAGAAGGGCTTGGCAACCTTAAAGGCACAAGAAAAATATTTGAAAATTTTGGAGATAAAATTAAAGCGTTATACACCTTTGACGGATTTTACGACGCTTTGGTTAACAAATGCGTAGGTTCGCATAGATACAAGATATCTTGTACTACCGAGGGTGGACACTCTTACGGGGCGTTCGGCAACAGAAACGCAATTTACGCTTTAAGCAACCTTATATGCTCCCTTTACGACTGCAAAATCCCCACTAACGGAAATAGCAAAACCACTTATAACGTAGGTATTATCGAGGGAGGCACGTCTATAAACACAATCGCTCAAAACGCAAGCGTGCTTTACGAATACCGTTCGGACGATAAAAGCTGTTTAGACTATATGCAAAACTTCTTTAATACACGCATAAAAGAAGCCGAAAAATTAGGACTTGCAGAAATAAAGGTGGAAAAGTTAGGCGATAGACCTTGCGGTGGAAACGTAAACCAAGCAGACCTTGATAAAATGACTAATCTCGTCAAGTCTGTGTCCGAAAAACACTCTAATATGCCATGCAAAATAAACTCCGGTTCTACCGACTGTAATATTCCAATGTCACTTGGAATACCTGCCGTATGTGTTGGCAATTGCATGGGAAGTGGCCCCCATACAAGAGAAGAAAAGGTTGAAATTAAAAGCATAAAAATAGGCTTAAAAATAACTGCCGAAATAGTTTTAACATACTTTAACGTATAAAAAGATAACCCCCTTTGCAAACAAATGCAAAGGGGGGTTTTTTAGTTTTAAAATTATATTCCGTAGTTTATACCGGTTGCAAATAAAAGAACCAATAAAGTTAGTGCAAACATAATTAGTTGCAATAACCACGTCCATTTTATCCATTTACCGTAAGATACTTTTGCAAAAGACAAACCGATTAAAAGTATTGGGTTTGTTGGGAAAATCATATCGGTAAAACCGTCTGCCATACAATAAGTTAAAATTACTATTGCAGGCGATAAACCAAGCATTCCACATATAGGCATTATTATAGGCATTATTAAAACTATTTTTGCCGAAGCCGAGCCTATAAATAATTGCAAGAAAAGTATTAAGAAATACAATAACAACACCGTAACGAAAGCACTTTTGCCCGACAAGGTATGTATTGCAAAATGTATTATTGTATCAATAATTTTACTTTCTTCTAATATAAGTTTTACCGAAGATGCAAGTGCAATCATAAACACTGCAGGAAGCATTGAGATAGCACCGTTTATAAAATCTTTAAATACCTTTCTTTTATCTTCGGAAACTATCACCCCAGAGATTATACCTCCAACCAAAAAGGTTACGGCAAGAATTGGTATGGCGTATCCAGAGATTGCACGAACGGACGCTAAAAGTATAAGCACCACCATTTGTATAGAAAAGAATATTGCGTAGGTTTTAAATACCTTTTGGTCAACCTCTACGCTATCCATATTCACCATAGAGTTACGTCTTTCCAAGTCGTCTTGATAGGTTAAGGACTTAGTTGGGTCTTTAGTTATTTTTCTAACGTGTAAAAGTATAAACGTAGCAAGTACGGCAAATACCAAAACGAAGAAAACAAGCCTTAGCCAAATACCTTCGTAAACGGGTACTCCAGCTATTTCAGATGCAAGACCTATAGAAAACGGATTAGTAATTGCAGCAGCAAAACCAAAGCATGCAGAAAGCATACAAATACCCATACCCGTCATAGTATCGTAATTCATTGAAAGTGCAAACACTATTATTATAGGTAGTAAAGTTACAAGCTCTTCAAACATACCGAAGAAACTGCCGAATAACATAAAAAACAATATTACTATAATTACGGCAAGTTTTTTCCTATTTTTAAAACTTTTGGTAATTTTACCGATTAACGCCTTTACACCACCCGTTTTTTCCATAACGTTAAACACGCCTGACATAACGAGTAAAAACACACTAATCATTATTATCGTTAGTGAATCTGAACTAAAAAACACCCTAAACGGTGCGGTCAAAACACGCCAAAATGCAATTCCGCCGACACCTAACGTTTGATAACTATCTGCGATAATAGAACCATCTTCATTGCGTTGATAAGTGCCTTGTGTGATAAAATTTGAAAGTATCCCAACCAAAGCAATTATAGCTATAAGCAAACCACTTACCAATAAAAACGAACGTAAGTTAATGGAACTAAACGACTTTTCAGAATTTTTCTTTTGCATAACCGTACACTACTTTTCGCTTAAATTTTTTAATATTTCACTTGCGATATACCATTTAACGCAACTTCTTTTTTCTTCGGGAACAAAGAAATAAATTTCTTTATTTTCGTAAATTTCAAAATTTTCGCCCGCACCGAATAAAAGCCTATAAATCAAACTCATTGGGAAGAATTTTGTGGTTTGTTCACCGTTAATTTCACCCTCGTAGGTAAGCCCTTCTATAGAAAGAGTTGCAACACCCGTTCCTACGGGTTTTACCATACCCTTGCCGTCTTTAGACGAAAGTTTTAAGGTGACCGGTGAAGTTAATTTATAATTTGGGGTGGACTCTATTTCTTGTTTTAAAAGGTCTTTTTGATAGTGATACCACTCCTTAAAGTTCTCAAATGGAATACTATCTGTAAAGCCATAGCGGTCATCTAAACTTGCAGTTAAGCCACACTCCGTACAAAATACTTGGCGCTTAGAAGTTTTAATGGTAAACTCCTTACCACATTTAGGACATTTATATAAAATATTTTCAAGCCCCTCTGCCAAGGTTTGACTTTTATAGGTAAGTTCAGGGTGAGATTTAATCCACTCAAAGTCGTCGTATTTTATAGCCTCTATTATACGTTTTTCAAGTTCGGCAGTGTCTATTGTTAAAATTTCGTTTTGGTCTGCAATAACCGTAAATTCACTTTCAACCAAAGCGCCTTTTCTTGTTTTATCGCCCCACTTAGGCTTAGCAAAATAGCTTCCGTTAAGTCTTATTCCGTAAACCGGAACTTTCATTTTCTTTATAAACTTAAAGGTGGAATCGGCTATATCCTCGAATTCACCAACTGTAGAAAGCCTTGCTTCTGGCATCATGCCTAAAACTTTACCGTCCGATAAAACACGCATACAGTTTTTAACGTTTTCTAAATCGGGCGAAAACATACTTTTGGGGAACACCCCGCAAGACGATAAAAATTTATTGCTCCACTTATTATAAAAATAAAGCCTTGCAACCATAAAATGAGGTTTTACTTCTTTTAGTAAACTACCTGTGTAAGCAAAGTCGATAAAAGAACCGTGACTACACAAAACTATGCAAGGCGTTTTTACTTTTACACGTTTTTTCTTATCGAAGTTTACCTTATTTAAAAAGTGATTTATAATACACTTATACAATGGTATGAAAGTTTTTTTCGCATCTTTTACAACGAATTCGTTATTTTTTTGATGTTTATGAATAAAACGATTAAGCATATCAAACAAAGCCTTTCTTTTTACGCCTACTAATATAATTATTATCACTAAAACTGCAAATACCACTAAAGAAATTATCCAACTGGTACTCATTGCGACGTGTCCCATACCGACCCCAAGGAAAATTGACGGTATCGAACACAACGTAGTTATAATAATGTATCTTGGGTATTTAAAACCAATAGACGCAGCGAAAAAACAAATTAAACCGTAAGGAATTGCTGGCATAAAGTATAAAATAAATACCGTAAAAGTAAGAATTTTAGAAGTTTTAATCTTTTCAAAATCAACGTCTATATTCTTTTCGAAGTATTCTGAAAGTTTTTCGCCGAGTATTTTATATAAAACGTATATCACGGTATTACCAACAAATACGCCTATTGCACAAATTAGCATACCCTTGTGTAAACCGTAGCATATACCGGATAATACTTGTACCGGTTCTGCTGGCAAGAAGGTTAAAACTACTTGTAGCATGGAAAGTATGCCCAAGGTGATTGCCCCCTTTAACCCAAAGCCCTTAACTAATTCTATCATTTGGTCGTTAGTTAAATCGTCGGTAAAAAGGCTTTTGATTATTAAAGCGTTATCACCGGATAAGGCAAAACAAAATAGCCCTACTATCAAGAAAACCACGACAAAAGCTAATACGATTTTTTTTGTTTTTTGCATCTATTTATTCCTTACTCTTTTATCTCATACTTTTACAGTATATCACTCTTTTTTGCACAAGTCAAAAATTTTTGAAAATTTTTTTTCTAACAGTTATTTGACCATTAACTGTATTGCAAATCGTTTTTTCGTATGATATAATAATGCAAAATCCTAATAAAAAAGAGGTTTTTATGAAGTTTATTTCACCGGTTGACGGAAGCATGCTTTCTAATGTGTCGGGATTATTAAAGGAATCCAAACTAATTATAGACGTTTCTTTACAAGCCGAAAAAAACAAAACTATCACCATAAACGGCAATTTGGCCATTGAAAAAGACGGCGTTTATACTGCAAAGGTTACGCTTGATAGTTATAAAAACACCATAGTTGCAAATGACGGAACAACTTCTTTATCTATAGTAATTTATTGGCTAAAAAACGCATATAAAAAATACTCTTTATCGGTTGACGACAATATATTTTTCCTATGCGACATCAACAAAAATAAAGACAAATATAAATCTATTTTCGAAAACCCCTATCTTGCCGTATATAAAAAGGCGCACGACCTTTACGGTGCAAAAGTGCGACTTAATTTATTTTACGAAATAGACCCCGTTTATCACGGTATTTTTGGGGAATTTAACCTTTCTATAATGACCGACAAATTTAAGGACGAGTGGATTGAAAATTCTTCTTGGTTACACCTTGCCTTCCATGCCAATAAAGAATTCCCCGATAAGCCTTATAAGTTTGCCGATTTTAACAAGGTTAAAGAAGATTATACTAAAATCATAACCGAAATAAAACGCTTTGCCGGCAATGAAGTTATAGAGCCTTGCACAACTTTCCACTGGGGCGAATCTAACAGAGAAGGCGTTAGAGCTGTTAAAAGCGAAGGTATTGATATGCTTATGGGATACCTTGATTATGATAACGACGGAGAGCCGTTGGTAAGTTACTATTTATCCGACGAATAGATAAACGACGCCAACGTATTCGGTTTTTATCTCGACCATAGCGAAAATATGATTTTTGGTAAAATAGACGCCGTACTTAACCTTTATACTCCACAAAAAAACATTCAAATTTTGGAAGACTCGCTTAAAAAGTATCCTAAAAAGGGATTCATAGAAGTTATGATTCACGAACAATATTTTTACGACTTCTATTTTAATTTTGAGCCCGACTTTGAAGAAAGAATTTTATCCGCTTGCAAATGGTGTTACGAGCGTGATTATACAGGCTCTTTTGCATCTGACGCTCTAACGAACAATATTTAACGGTGGTTTTGATTTATGGATATAAGAAAAATGACAAAAACTTTGACACTACTTTCACCCTTCCAAATGATAACGAATGGTTTTCCGTATTAGAAGAACCATTTTCAATTCACGGCGTAACGTATATAAACGAAGAACAAACCTTTCGCCGTTTAGACGGAGAATTAACAAGTGCAATTAACGAAAGTTTGCACTCTTTAGGCAAGCATACCGCCGGTGGAAGAATACGTTTTATTACCGATTCGCCTTATATTGTAGTACGTGTAGAAGAACCGTTTGAATTACCATTTTCACATATGACGATTGCTGAAAAATGCGGTGTAACTATTTTTGCTGACAATAAGTTCGTAGGTACGGTTATGCCAAGTTACAATCAAATAGTAAAAGCAGACCCAAGATACGGTGATTCTGAGTGTATAGTTTTTGATGGTATTAAATATCCGTATGACGTTGCGGGAAAAGAATACCAAGTGGATATTTTCATGCCACTATACAGTCCTGTAAAAAGTTTTAATATCGGACTTAAAAAGGGTTGCACGCTAAAACCGCCAAAGCCTTACAAACACTCCACCCCCGTTTTATTTTACGGTTCATCTATAACGCAAGGGGGCTGTGCAAGTAAACCCGGTGACGATTACGTTAATAGGCTTTGTCGTATGCTTGATACAGATATAATAAATTTAGGTTTCTCTGGCAGTGCAAAAGCAGAAGACCTTATGATAGATTATATCTCAAAACAAAAAGCCTCCGTATTTGTATTAGATTACGACCATAACGCTCCAGATGCCGAGCACTTAAGGAAAACTCATTTCAAATTATATCAATCGGTAAGAAAATCCAACCCTACTACACCTATTATTATGATGCTAATGCCCACTATTGAAGGGTATGAAATTAGACCTTATAATGCCCCAAGACGAAAAGAGATTCTTAATAGCTATAATAAGGCAAAACAACTTGGCGACGATAACTTATACTTAATCGACTGTTACGGTTGTTTTGGAAAATCCGTAATTGGTGAGTGCGGAACTGTTGACGATTGCCACCTAGACTCCTTAGGGTTTTTACGTATGGCGGAAAAAGTTTTCCCCATCTTAAATAAATTATTAAACAAAAACTAAAAAGCCGTTGAACTAAAAATAGTTCAACGGCTTTTAGTTTTTTATACTTAAGCAGGATAATTTACGATTACACCTTCATAAGAAGCAAGACCCTTTACACCGTATTGACCACCTGCAAACAATTGGTCGAAAGGTAAGGTTATATGGTCTGCAAGGTCAGAACAAGTTGAAACGTCAACACCACCGTATTGATAACCAGGTTCTACCCTTGCATAACGGGAACCAGAACCCTTTTCATAACAGTAAGTGTAGTTCATCCAATCACCGTAATTAACAACAACGTTGGTGCAAGTTACACCTGCAGTCATCGGATCGGGATAAGTGCTTTCTTCTATTTGTTGAGAAGGCACTACTCTACCAATAAGCATACCACACATACGATAATTGTAATATTGATAAGAAGCAGTTACGTCGTTATAAGCATCAATTCTGCAAGATACTTCTACGTTTTCAAATGAAGCTGTTGCACCTTCGTCAAGTTGCCCCATTATTCCGCCTATAGAAGAGTCAAAAGAACCCCAAAGTCCACCTAAAACGGTATCTTCGTCTATCTTTATATCCTTAAAAGTATAGTTTCCGGCACCAGCCCAACCTACAATACCACCACAACCGTTATTATAGGTAGCCATAGTACAATCTTCTATTACGATATTTTCAAAGGTACAATCACCTTCTACACTACCTGCTACACCTGCAACGTCACCACCTTCAACAAAAGTTTCGAAGCCTACCAAGTTTACGTTTTTAACGGTAGCGTTTTCAAGTCCACCAAACAAACCTACAGAGCCGTACACACCCCATTCATAACCAAAATCCCATCCACTTTGATAAAGATTTTCAATAGCGTGACCATTGCCGTCGAACGTTCCTTTAAATGGTTCGTGTGCAGTACCTATTGTCGGGAAACTTGCTCTTTCACCGTTATCTTTTAATAAGTATAAATCAACGTCGGAACCCAAATTTATGGTTTTGCCTTCAAAGGTATTACCCTCTGCAACCATGGTTGCAAAACTTGAAAGTGCTTCTGCAGAACCTATTGTAAGCTCGGTTGCAGTTTCGTCATACCAAGAATCGTCTGATTCACCATTCCATTCGTCAGGGAATTCAACGTTTCCTTGTACAACTTCTATCAAGTAAGAAACAGATGCAGTTTGCCCATTATTACCGCCAATTGCTTCAACTGGTAATTCTATAGACAAATCGATGGTCTTTTCAGTTCCTTCTGAAACTAACCACTTTACCCAAGCACTATTGCTATTTCTAATTCTTTCACCGTCTGCCGTTACAACGATTTCATTAGCAAGTTCACCTGTAATATCCCAAGCGACTCTATAATAAACGTCGATATTACTATCATTTACAACGCCTAAAGTGAAAGTTACTTTATCACCCGGAGTAAAGCGGTCTAAAATACAATCACCGTTTTGGTCAAAAGTAACGCTACCATTGTTTGCGAACAACTTTTCTCCGTTTGCACCCGTTGCGGTTTGTTCTACCCCCATAGAGTAAACCTTAACCGAATCTGGGTTAAAATTTGCGCTTACGTCCACGTTTGCAGATTGAACGGTTACTTTAATTTCGTCACTATCGGTAAACAAACCCAAAGTTGAACCGGTCATTATGCAAAAACTTAAAATCATTACTACTACAGCCGAAGCAATTTTAACTAATCTCTTTTTCATGATTTTCTCCTTTTACTTTTTATTTTGTATTTTGGATTTTAAATATAAAATCTCCTCTTCTTGTTTTCTTAGTTTATTTTCCGCCCTTTCCTTAGTTACTTTAACAACTTGATAAACTATTATTGCAAAGCACGGAATAGTTACGCATATAAACAATATAATAGGGTTTTTTATAGATACCATAAATCTCCCCCAAAACCTTGAAGAGTTTACTACTTTACCTATTATAAAATTGTTACTGTCCGTTTTAGAAGTATCTATCGTTTGATTAAGCGGCACGGTGGTAGAACTTTTATTATCACCACTAAGTTCTATAATATACCCACCTGAAGTTTTTGCTTTTATAGAGGTAATTCTATGGGTTATTACTACCCTTTTTGCATACTTATAACTAAAAGTTAAAACGTCACCGGGTTTTAAGTTCCCATACCAAACGTCTAAGCTTTCAACTTCCTCAGGCGTTTTTTCAATTACCAACAAAGTGTTTTTTGGCAAACTTTTTATTTCGAATTTAGTTACGTCCGTTTGTTCACTTTCCCCCATAGAATCGGTTGAAAGAGTTCTAAATTCATACTTAAAAAAGCCAACTGCACTGTTTTCATCTTTAAATGAAAAAACTGCAAACAACATAAACACCAAGGCAAATATTAAAAAAAAGGTAATAAAAACGTCTAATATTACAATGCTAATTTTTTTAGTCAACTTAATATCGTCCTTATTTTTCAAAACACACAAAACAATAATATTTATATATTTATTATTTTTTTACGAAAAAAATTCATATTTTAAATAAATGTGAGTTTGATTATATCAAGTCAAATAAGACTTGTCAAGTATTTTAAGACTTGTTTAGCTTATAATATTATTGTTATGGAATTTAAAGATATCTTAAAAGATTTAAGAATTTCACGTGGTTTAAGCCAAATGCAATTATCTAAAAAGACTGGAATTAGTCAATCGGCAATTGCAAAGTGGGAACTTGGCAAAACCGAACCCACAGCAACAGCTATTATAACCTTAGCTGTTTTTTTTGAAGAAAGCACTGATTTTATTTTAGGTTTAGAAGAATAAATTAAACTAAAAAGCCGTTGAACTAAAATAGTTCAACAGCTTTTTTTATTCTTTTGCTAAATACGAGTATCCCAATACAAGACCTATACTTAAAATTAGTCCACCGATTATATCCGTAAACCAATGAACGCCTGAAATCAGCCTTCCCAAAACCATAAATACAATAAATGCCCATATAATATAATTTACCGTGTTTTTTATAATTTTATTTTTTATTCTTTTACTTAGCGTTATTAGTGCCGTCGGCATAACGCAAATGGTAAGCATGGTTGTTGACGATGGATATGATGCTTCTAAATATCCGTTTATGAGTACGGGTCTATAGTTAATTACAAGATATTCAAATAGCATATAAACGCCAAATACTACTATATAAAATACGCCTAAAAGCAAAATATCTTTATCTACTTTTAATATCCTCTTTCTTTTTATCCATTGAATCGCCCCTAAAAAAGCAAACCCTAAACACACTGCTACTGGAATCAATCCAAGCCAATCGGTAATTATATAAAGAGCATAATTTACACCAAAAAAATCATGCACGAATTTATTAAGTACGGAAAACCCCACCTTACTACCGTTTGGTCCAATTGCGTTTACGTCTATAATTGCAATTAAAATCGTCCACAATATAAACCAAAAAACAAAAATCAACGAGATAACGCCTATTTTACTTTTTTTCATAAACAACCTTCCTTTTTTTATTGATTACATTTTAAATGCAAAATATAAAAAAGAAAAGAAACGTATGGTAACGTTGTTGCTACTTTTGGTGTCAAGTCTTTATAAACGTTACGATTTTTATAAGAAAAAACGTAAAGGATAAACTTGATGGATACGTTTGCAAAGTTGCTATAAACGCTATTACTATAATTACGTTAAGTATTAAAGATACGATTCTTTTAATTTTATTCCAAAAGTTAAAACGACTTTCCGTTAATATAAGCGTTAATACCCCACATATAATTATTGAAGCAAGCAAAATATAATAGATAATTTTTAACCAAACGGAAATTCCACTTAATTCAATTAGATTTACCTCGTAAATATTCCCACCAAGTCTTTGGGCAAAAAACGGCAAAAAGAAAAATAACATAAAACTAATATCAATTAGTCCAAAAAGTAGGTTTAAAAACCCATCACGTTTTTTGTTACCGTCTTGTATGGCAACACTTAATAGCTCGTTCCCGGATAATAACTCATCTACAGACAAGTTAAAATATTTGGCTATTTGCTTTAACGAATCTAAATTAGGATATCCCCTACCAGACTCCCATTTAGAAACCGCCGTCCTTGATACGAATAAAATTTTAGAAAGTTCTTCTTGTGTAAGACCCCTTTCTTTTCTAAGTTCCTGTAACTTCTTATTAAACTCCATAATCCACCTTTTATAAATTATAACACCTTGGTTTTTACTTCTCAATTTTATTTTAGACACTTTTCGTCACGTATATAATAAAAAGCCCGATAAACGTTTAGTCTATCGGACTTTTTAATTTTACAATTTTTTATATAAAAAGCACCCTTCTTCATGAGAGTATATCACACCAATCGCTTGCAAGTAAGAATATATTATCGTAGAACCAACGTATTTCATGCCACGACTAACTAAGTCCTTGGAAATAGCATCGGATAAATAGTTAGTGGTTTTATTTGTTTCATGTAAAATTTTACCGCCACTAAAAAAACACAGGTATTTATAAAAAGAGCCAAACTCTTTAACTATACTTTTAAAAATTTTACTATTAGAAATACTTGCGTTTATCTTTAACCTATTTCTTATAATTTTTTTATTGCTAAGCAATTGCTCTATTTTACCTTTAGAATAACTACACACTTTATCTATATCAAAGTTATCGTAAGACTCCCTAAAACTTTCACGTTTATTTAACACACACTCCCAAGAAAGTCCGGCTTGAAAGGACTCTAAAATAAGCATTTCGTATAAATATTTATCGTCAAAGTTAGGTACACACCACTCGTTATCATGATATTCTACGTAAAGGGGATTATTTAAATTACACCAAGAACACCTTTTTTTATCATCCATATATTCACCCAAGTTTTTTAACCAACACTTTTTAACTAAAGTTTATTAAAAACATATTACATTATTTTCAGCACTTTTTCAAGCGATAGTTTTTTTACATACAAAAAGACCAACAAACGTTGGTCTTTTTATTTAGAACTAAAACTTATTTTTCGTTTTTATAAATTTCTTTAAAATACTTATAAGTATCTACTTTTAATTCGCCACAAGCAGGTTCGTCACAAACGATTATGCCGTCTTTATGTAATTGCAAAGCACTTATAGTCCAAGCGTGGTCAACGCCACCTTCTACGCAATGACGAAGCGCCCTTGCTTTATTATGTCCGTTAATAATAAGCATTACTTGCTTAGAATCACAAACGGTGCCAACACCAACTGACAAAGCCGTTTTTGGAACTTTATTAACGTCGTTATCAAAGAATCTTGAGTTTACTATTAAAGTATCTTCGGTAAGCGCACGAATGCCCGTTCTACTAGTTAAAGAGGTGAAAGGTTCGTTAAAGGCGATATGTCCGTCAACACCACTACCACCCATAAATAGGTCTATGCCACCATAAGAGGCTATTTTTTCTTCGTAGCGTTTGCACTCTGCTTCTAAATCTTTAGCCATACCGTCTAAAATGTTTATATTTTCACTTGGAATATCTATGTGATTAAAAAAGTTGTCGTGCATAAAATACCAATAACTTTGTTCGTGGTCTTTAGGAAGCCCTACGTATTCATCCATATTAAACGTAACTACGTTTTTAAAAGTAACCTTACCAGCTTTATTCATTTCTATAAGCTTTCTATAAACACCAAGTGGTGAAGAGCCCGTAGGCAAGCCTAATACGAACGGACGATCTTCTTTATGATTATTTATTGCATTTGCAATATGTTCTGCACCCCAAGCACTAACTTCGTCATAATTATCTTTGATAATTAATTTCATATTAAATACTCCTTTATATAGTTTTATAAACTACTTTATTATTATATATCTTTTTATTAACTTTGTAAAGATGGTTTTTTTAAAATTTAAAACTCGGAAGTTTGAAATAAAAACTTCCGAGTTTTCTTATGCCACAATTTTTAAAGTGTTAATTAATAGCAACCAAGCAATTCCATAGTACGATAGAACTGCAACAAGGTCGTTTATAGTTGTAATTAATGG
>JAZSKQ010000017.1:0-61957 GCA_045534905.1 Christensenellaceae bacterium
CATACGCTTGTCATATTATAAAAATTAATTAAATTTTCTTGACAGTAACTAATAGGTAATATTAAAATATGTTAAGAGGTAAATTTTTATGAAATTTGAAATAATGCTAAAAATACTTTTTGAACTTTTATCAAAAAAAACAGTAAATGCAAAATACTTGGCAGAAAAATATGAAGTATCCGTTAGAAGCATTCATAGATACGTTTCTGCCTTAGAATTTGCAGGCGTTCCAATTTATACGGTTAGAGGTAAAACCGGTGGCTTTTCATTGATCGACACTTACAGGTTGTCGTCAAACTTTCTAACTGCCAATGAATTTGAACAAACAGTTACGACCTTACAAGCTATAACGGATACCGTTCCAAACAAAACACTTTCAAACGTCATACTAAAATTAAAATCGACATTTAAAAATTCCTATCAAGATTTCGACTTAAAAAGTGGTAATTTAATCATAGATGCAGGTCCTTGGGGGGATACTAAAGGATATAAAACAAAACTTTTAGTTATCGAAAATGCCATAGAAAATAACAACGTTTTGACAATAAACTATCACGATAGAAACGGAGTCGTATCAAAGAGAGACATTGAGCCACACGTTATAGTATTTAAACAAGGTTTATGGTACGTTTATGCATATTGCCGTTTAAGAAATGAATTTCGGTTTTTTAAGACAGGTAGAATTGAGTCTGCAAATATATTAGACGAAAAATTTACCCGTCGTGAAATTTCAAAAAACGATCTTCCACTTAATTTTTGGCATAATACTATAGAAACAAAAGAAGTTTATATGGAAATAGATAAAAAATGTTTATCAGACGTTGAAGAATGGCTTGGAATCGAAAACGTTCAATTAGTTAATGGAAAACACGTTGCGACTGTTAATTTACCTTTTGACGATGGTTTAGTATCTAAAATAATAAGTTATGGTGATGGGATAAAAGTCGTCTATCCAAACGAATTAAAAGAAAAAATTAAAAAAACAATATTAGAATTACATAAAATATACTAAAAAAAACGCACTTTACGTAAAGTGCGTTTTTTTAAATTAAAATTCTTTTCTCGTACTTCTTGAAAATAAAGATAAAAAAACATCCATTGGTTCTTTATTCTCGCAAATGATAGAATAAACTGCGTTGGTTATAGGTAAATCTACATTGTAATCTTCACCTAATTTTTTCAATGCCTTTGCAGTTGAAACACCCTCTGCAAGTTTAGTAAAAGATTGTTTTTTTACGTACGCTTCACCAAAATTTCGATTGTTAGAAAATTTAGAAAAAAGCGTCGTTTCATAGTCACCTAAATGGGCTAATCCATAAGCCGAAAACTCGTTACCACCAAGAACCTTTATAAGTCTTGCGACTTCTCTTGCTCCACGAGCCATTAAAGGCCCCTTTAGCGTCGAATATCCACCACCATCAAGCATGCCGGCAGCAATACCCATTACGTTTTTAGCTGCCGCACCTATTTCGGTGCCTATAATATCGTCCCCATAATAAAATCTTATAAGTTCGCTTCTAAAGGTGTCGGCAAGTTTTTTTACAAGCGCCTTGTTAGTAGAATCAATAACCATACAATTAGGACGTCCCATAACAAACTCTTGTATATGACCTGGGCCAACCCAAACTGCAACGTTATTTGAGGAAATACCCTCTTCAACGACAACTTCTGTCAAACGTTTTCCGGTTGCAATCTCTATACCCTTCATGCAAAGCACAAAAATTTTATCCTCAACACCGATTTTAATAATTTGTTTAATAAAATCACGTAAAGACTGCGAACTTATACTTATAACTATAAGTTCAGCTCTTTTAACGGCGTAATTTAAGTCACAAGAGAATTCAATTTTATCATTAAAGGTTACGTATTCATTCTTTCTCGTTTCCTTAAGAGATAAAAAAGAACTACTACTTTCCCTACCCCAAACTAAAACGTCGTGTCCGTGATTTGATAAATACCACGCAATAAAAGAACCCCATCTTCCGGAGCCAAGAACGGATATTTTCATAAATAAACCACCTAAATTTCTTTTCTATCTATAAATGCTCTCGCCAAACTTACTTCGTCAGCATATTCAATATCAGTGCCCACCGGAATGCCGTGTGCAATTCTTGAAATTTTAATACCGAGCGGTTTTATAAGATTTGAGATATACATAGCCGTTGCTTCACCTTCCACGTCGGGATTAGTTGCAAGAATTACTTCTTTAACGCCACCTTTTGCAATACGTTGCAATAATCCTTTTATATCAATATCGTCAGGACCTATGCCGTCAAGTGGGGAAATAGTTCCGTGTAAAACGTGATAAACGCCATCAAATTCGTTTAATTTTTCTATTGCAATCACGTCTTTCGGCTCTTTTACAACACAAATTTTTTCAGGTTCTCTGTTTTTACAAACGTCACAAATATCACCTTCAGAAAAATTACCACAAATTTTACAATACCTAACGTTGTTTTTAGCGTCAAGTATTGCTTTAGAAAATTGTAATGCCTCTTCTTCGGTCATATTTATAACTTTATATGCGTATCTTTGAGCCGTTTTCATGCCGACGCCAGGAAGCTTAGTAAACTCGTTAATAAGTTTACCGATAGGTTCTATATAAACCTTCATATTACAAACCTAAACCTGCGTAAGGACCTAATTTTTCAGAAGTTAATTTATCTACTTTAGAAAAAGCATCGTTAAATGCCGCAACAAGTAAGTCTTCAAGCATTTCAATATCATCAACGTCAACAGCATCGGGTGAAATACTGATACTTGAAACATCTTTTTTACCAGTAACGGTAACTTTTACTAAGCCACCACCAGAAGTTCCTTCGATTTCGGTTTCTTCAAGTTCTTCTTGAGCCTTCATCATTTCTTGTTGCATTTTTTGAGCTTGTTTCATAAGGTTTTGCATTTGGTTTCCACCACCAAATCCACCGAATCCGCCTCTGTAACCTGCCATATTAATTTTCTCCTTTATAATATTAATCGTCGTTAGTTATTACTATATCTTCGCCAAAAAGCTTTTTAATCCTATCAATTTCCTCGTCAAATTTGCTTGCATTCTTTTCCTTGTCAGAAATTTTTACTTGTATTACGAATGGATTATATTCACTTAAAGCGTCCATTATAAATTGCTTATTATCGTCACGGTCAAGAAGTGCAACGTCTCCGTCATTATCAACGTCAATAACTAATACGTTGCCCTGCACGTAAATCTCGGCAGACTGTTCTAAAACAGTCCATAACATTTCATGACCAAGCTTACGTAAGTTTGCAAAAAGTTCACCAAGCAACACCGAGGAATTTTCCTCTATATTCTTTTTTTTAAGAACAATAGATTCCTTTTCAACTTTCACGTTCTCTAATTCTTGGTCTAAAATTTTCAAGGTAGAACTTTCTTTGTTTTCTATATTTTTGCAAATAAAATCACCTTTTTCTATTTTATCTTCTAAGGTTTTAATTCTTGAAATAAGGGCATCAACGTTATAATCACAATCCGGTCTTGATGCTTTAACCGTTGCCGTTTCAAAGACAGTTCTTGGGTTTATAGAATATCTTAAATTTCCCTCAACCTCGGCAAATATTTCTAAAAGCCTTAGTAATCTATCGGTATTAGTTTGCTCTGCAACGTTATATAAAACTTCAAACTTATCTTTTGGGAGATTAAGTATATCGTTTGCATTTTCGCAAATTTTAACGACTACCAAGTCTCTAAGGGTAGAAATAACGTCCTTTGTTAAAACGCCAATGCTTTTACCTAATGTAGAAAGTTTATCTACAACTGATATGGCACCACCCACATCGTTAAATAATACCTTAGATATAAATGCTAATAAAATATCTTCGTTAGTAGCACCTAAAACGTTCATAACGTCGTTATAGGTAAGTTCACCATCACTATAAGATAACGCCATATCCGCAACGGATAATGCGTCACGAATACTACCATCACCTGCTTTTGCAATTGCAAAAACAGCTTCTTTTTGATATTTTTTACCTTGTTCGTCGTATATTTTACAAATAAGCTCGCAAATAGTTTCGGTTGGAATAAGCTTAAAATCAAAACGCATACAACGTGACAAAATAGTTGCGGGAATTTTATGAACTTCAGTAGTAGCAAGTATAAATACTGCATGCTTTGGTGGTTCTTCTAAAGTTTTAAGTAGCGCATTAAACGCTGCCCCCGTGAGCATGTGAACTTCGTCTATAATATAAACTTTATATCTACAAGAAACGGGTGGAAATTGCACCTTTTCCCTTAAATCTCTTATTTCGTTTACACCGTTATTTGACGCTGCGTCAATTTCTAAAACGTCTATATTAGAGGGGTCTGAAAGTGCCAAACAACTTGCACATTTACCACATGGAGAACCGTTTACCGGATTTTGACAATTTATTGCTTTTGAGAAAATTTTCGCAGCAGAAGTCTTACCAGTTCCCCTTGTACCCGTAAAAAGATAAGCATGCCCTAATCTATCGTTTTTTATTTGATTTATTAAAGTTTTTACAACACCGTCTTGTCCGATTAGTTTATCGAAAGTGTCTGGACGGTATTTTCTGTATAAAGCAAGATATGCCATAAACTTACCTATTAAAAATTTTTCCTATTTTTGATTTTATTCTAAAAAGTGCGTTATCTACCGACTTTATTGGCTTGCCGATTTTTTCAGATATTTCTTTATAAGAATATCCTTGAATATACAACAATACAATTTGATGTTCGTACTTGGTTAAGTTATTTGATAAAAAAGTAATAAATTCTTCCTCTTCTTCTTCCTTTAATAAAAGTCTTTCTGGCTCGTATTTATTAGAGGATAAATACTTATTTTTATCAAAAGATGCACAAGTTTCATCACTAATAGATAAAAATTCGTTCAGTGGTCTGTTTTTCAAATTATTATCTTCTCTATAAACCGAATTAAGTCTATTAGTAACGCAAGTGGTAGTATAAGCCCTAAAAGAACCAACTTCGTTTTTATACGTATTTATAGCATTACAAAAAGCAATGGTTGCCTCTTGCAAAATATCGTCAAAATCATACGATATTAAATTGTAAACACGTGCCTTACCTAAAATTAGGTAATTATATCTCTCAAGCAGTTCTTTAATAGCGTCTTCATCCTTGTCCTTTGCGAGAGAAATTAATATATTTTCATCTAAATCTTTGTAATTCAATATTATTTACCAGACCTTTGTCTCATTGCCTCAAAAACAACTATACCACACGCAACTGATGCGTTAAGCGAGTTAACTTTTCCATACATTGGGATAGTTACAATTCCGTCACACTTTTCTTTAGTTAAACGCTTAATACCGGTGTCTTCACCACCAATTACAACACAAAGTTTGCCTTTCAAGTCCGATTTATATAAATCACCACCACCGAGTTCTGCACCGTAAACCCAGAAACCTTCTTCTTTAACCTTTTCTATTGCAGTATTAATATTAACAACCTTAGCAACTTTTATATGGTTTAACGCACCTTCAGAAATCCTCATTACGGTATCAGAAACACTTGCACATCTATCCTTACCGATAATAATTCCGTCAACACCGGCGCATTCACAAACCCTAATAATACTTCCTAAATTATGGGGATCGTTAATTTCGCTTAAAATTACTATAAATCCATCTTTATCCTTGCAGTCGTCTAAAATATCCTCAATATCAAAATATTTATAGTCCGAAACATACGCAATAAAACCTTGACTGCGCTTACTTTCACTTTCTTTTTCAATAACGTATTTATCTACAAGTTGAACCTTAACACGATTAGACCTAATAATATTTATAAGCCTTTTACTCGCATCGTCTTTTAAATCTTTTTGAACTAAAATTTTATCAATTTCTTTATCAGTTTTAAGTAACTCGTAAACCGAATTTCTTCCTTCAATTTTCATAGTCCTCACCTTCTTTAAGTAAAAATAGTATTCTATCAAATTCACCAATTAAATATAGATAGCCGATAAGCGCCTCAAATCCAGTAGATAAATTATACTGAGAAACACTTGCCGATTTTGCCTTGGAGGTTTTTTTTGAATTTCTTGCTCGTTTAAAAACAGCAATTTCTTCATCATTTAGTAGAGGCATTATTTTGTTGATTAAATCAGCTTGAGCAGATGCTTTTACCATGCCAACAGCAAGTTTATTAAGTTCACCAGTCTTTAAATCAGAAGATAAAACAAGTTTTTCTCTAACGTATAACGAATAAACAGCATCACCTAAAAATGCCAAAACTATAGGGTTTATTCCTATTACTTTTGACTTTTCAAGTTTTTCTTGTTTATCTAACAACATACTTTACCCCATTATTTTTATTATTATAACATATAATATTTAAAAAATAAACAAAAAAAGCCCAAATATTTAATTTGGGCAAAATTTAAATTAATGATAAATATTTAATAACTGCATCAAAAATAGATTGGGCAAGTTTTTGTTGATATTCATCTGTAATTAAAAGCATTTCTTCTTCTCTATTTGAAAGAAAACCACACTCGCATATAACAGACGGAATATTTGAACAATTCAATATGTAATAGTCACCTTGTAATGGTGAAAAATCTCTTTTGGAAATACTAATTAGATTCAAATTCGTTTGAATTAGACTTGCTAAAAGTTTGCTTTTTTCATCATTTTCCTTAAAAAACACCTGCCCACCACTTCGATTAGCGCTTGAAAATTTGTTCATATGAATACTAATAACAAGTGTCGGATTGCTTTCAAGAATAATTTCTTTTCTTTTGAGCATATCCTTTTTCTTTCGAGAACTAGTTGCGACACCATATAATCCCGCATCTGTACTTCTTGTTAAAACAACGTCAAAACCAGCTGAGAAAAAGATTTTTTCAAGTTTTTTTACAACTGATAAATTAAGTTTACTTTCTTTTACCTTAGAATAGGTACCAACCACCCCTCCGTCTATTCCACCGTGACCAGCATCAAGCAAAATTTTAACATCGGAATACTCTGCCTTTCCTACAGGATTATTATTTAGCGCAGATAAACAAAAAAGTGTGGTAAACGTGCAAGCAAGCAAAACTGAAATTATTACAATTTTACTTCTTGATAAGAAAAACATACCACACCTTTTTTAAGTTATTAACAAATTTTAAGTCTATCAACAATTCGGTTGTTGATAACTCTATAAAATAATATATTTAGTTTACAAGCATTTTATGACAATTAAACAAACTAACATTAAATCAACGCATAAATTACGTAGTATATTATACCAACTAAAACACTACTTGCAATTCCAAAAACTATAATTGGGCCTGCTATAACAAACATTTTTGAAGCCGTGCCATAAACGTAACCTTCCGTTTTGAATTCCATTGACGGAGAAACTACTGAATTAGCAAAACCTGTTATAGGAATTATCGAACCACAACCTGCAAATTTACCTATCCTATCATATACGCCTATACCCGTTAAAAATGCACCTAAAAATATCATTACCATTGAAGTATATGCTGAAAGTTCGTCACCGCTAAGTCCCACGCCGTACTGAAATATAAATCTTATACTTTGACCTATAGTGCAAATAAATCCTCCAACTAAAAATGCCCTTAAAAGAGAACGAAATTCTTTTGTTCTCGGCGATATTGAAGAAACGTAATCTAAATAGTTTTGATTCTTAAAATCTTTACTTTTTTTCAATTTAATTCCCCTTTATTATTACGTTTTATAAAAGATTCTCTTTCGTCTATATTTTTATATATTTCGTTATTTACTTCTTCAAATTTACCTTTCATAAAAATAGTATTGTCAAAATAATATTATATATACAAAAACCCGACTAATATTTTAGTCGGATTTTCTCTATAATCTTATTTTCCAATCTACTTACTTGAACTTGCGAAACCCCTAAGTATTTTGCAATTTCTGTTTGTGTTTTATCCTTAAAATATCTTAATGTTATTATATCTTTTTCCCTGTCGGTTAGTTTGCTCAATATTTCATTAACGTGAATTTTTTCAACCATTTTTTCCTCTTCGTCATAAGTAACAATTTTGTCTATAAGTTCAATTCCATCGTCCTCGTCATCAAATTTATCTGAAATAGAAATAGGCATTTTAGAACTATCCATTGCAAACACGACGTCTTCACCACTAACTTCGAATTTGTTCGCTAAATGTTCAATGCTTGGTTGCGAATTATTAGTAGCTTGATATTCACCTATATATTTATTGATTTTATTAGCCAAAATTTTTAGACTTCTTGAAACTTTTATAGCACCGTTATCCCTCATATAACGCTTTATTTCACCAATAATCATCGGGACAGTGTAAGTAGAAAATTTAACACCAAATCTCTCGTCAAAATTATTTATGGCTTTTATAAAACCAATAGATGCGATTTGAAACAAATCATCGTACTCAACCCCCTTGCCCTTAAAACGTCTTATAACACTTTTTATAAGTGGAACGTTATAATTAAACACTTGTTCTTTTGCATACATATCTCCTTCTTTTGCTTTTCTAACATAAGTTAGCATTTGGTCGTAGTCTATCATTTTATTCCTTAAACGTCGGTTGGAATTTCTTTTTCATATAAACCTTAGTTCCCTTTCCCTTTTCAGATTCAACGATAACGTCATCCATAAACGACTGCATAACAGAAAAACCTATTCCTGAACGTTCGTCTAATGGTTTAGTTGTGTAAAAGGGTTCAAGAGCATTTTTTACGTTTTCTATCCCGACGCCTTGGTCGAAAACGTTTATATGTATATGGTCGTTAATAATTTCTGCTTCTAAAACAATTTCCCCAACATAGTTCGGGTAACCGTGAACTATAGAATTAGTAACTGCTTCAGATACGGCGGTTTTTACGTCGCTAATTTCTTCCACGGTTGGATTTAGATTTAATAAAAAACATGCAACTGCATTTCTTGCAAAAGATTCGTTTTCCGATTTAGATGGAAACGTTAGTTTAATTTTATTTTTGTATTCCATAATTTCTCCCGTTAATATTTGGGCATTATTTTATGTATGCCGGAAATTTCTAAAACTTTTTCTATAGAACACGATGCTCCCGATATATATGAAGGAATATTTACGTTCTTTAATTTTTTATATCTTCCAATCAACATACCTATTCCCGTGCTGTCCATAAAAGTTAACCCGGACAAATCAAAAATTACCATTTCGCAAAAAAAGTTTTTATCTAACAACTCGTCTAATTCGTCTTTTAATTTAGGAGCCGAACATTCATCTAATTCACCAAACAAAAAAACTGTTAAAACCTTATTATGTACCTTAGATTTTAGTTTCATATAAACCTCTTTTTATTTTAGAATTATAGTATCAAATAATAAAAATAAAAATATGTAAACTACTGACAAATTAAGTAAAATCACGTCGAAATAACTTTAAAAAAAACTTTTAAAAAAAAGTAAAAAAATTTTTAGAAAAAGTATTAAAAACTGTTGACATTTTTTCAAAGTTAGTATAAGATAATAAAGCGTTGTGAAAACACGTCTTGCTATATACGGTTTTCTGTAAATGCAAAATCGGGGTGTAGCGCAGTTGGTAGCGCGCCAGTTTTGGGAACTGGATGTCGGGAGTTCGAGTCTCTTCACTCCGACCAAATATAGGGGCCTTTAGCTCAGTAGGTTAGAGCGGTCGGCTCATAACCGATTGGTCCGCGGTTCGAGTCCGTGAAGGCCCACCATATATAATAAATCAATAATTGGCCCGGTAGTACAGATGGTTAGTACGCCAGCCTGTCACGCTGGAGGTCGAGGGTTCGAGCCCCTTCCGGGTCGCCAAATTTGAAAATGCTTGTATTATTACAAGCATTTTCAAAAAAATTTTGTTTGCCTCGGTAGCTCAGTAGGTAGAGCAATGGACTGAAAATCCATGTGTCGGTGGTTCGATCCCGCCCCGAGGCACCAACAAAGTTTCTTTGCTTTGCTGGTGTAGCTCAATTGGCAGAGCAGCTGATTTGTAATCAGCAGGTTGCGGGTTCGATTCCAGTCACCAGCTCCATTACAAAACTTAATACGGGCAGGTTCCAGAGCGGCCAAATGGGGCGGACTGTAAATCCGCTGTCAGCGACTTCGGTGGTTCGAATCCACCTCTGCCCACCAACAAAAATAGACACCTTTCGGTGTCTTTTTTGTTTTAACGTACTATGCAATAAAAAGCGTGTGAAAATTTTCACACGCTTTTTTTACTTTAAGTCAAACGCTTGCTCCATTTTGGGTTGAGCACCTGTAATCGGGTCAACTGCAATAGTCATAACGTCTTTCATATATTGATTCCATTTTATATTTATCGGACTTTCAGCTTGAACTTTCCCGGCATAAGCTATTCCTTTTGAGCACTCATAATATCCAAAAAGTTCATCACCCCAAACCCATATAGAGTAATTTTCTATACCAGCAGACTTAAGCATTTCCACCATTTCAGGCCAAATTTCGTTATGTCTGCGAATATATTCTTCTTTTTTACCTGGCAAAAGCTTTGCTTTCCACGCATATTTTTCCATAAAACACCCCTTTTTAAGAATTTTTAACTAATCTTAAATAAAACTCTACAGAACGATAAAAAGATTCCAACCTAATTCTCTCGTCATTTCCGTGAACACTTGCTCGCTCCTCTTTTGTCAAGTCCACTGAAGAAAAACGATAAACCTTATTTGATATCAAATCATAGCACCTACTATCTGAACATTGTACCATAAGATAGGGCGAAACGATAACGTCTTGCCAAGTTTGTTCGATAGCAAGTTTAATCCTTTCGTAACCCTCACAATTTGTAGTAGAAATTTTGCTTGGCTCTCTTGAATTAAGCTTAGTAAATGTAATATTTGGATTATTTACCGTCTTTTTAATTCTATTAAGAGTATATTCAACTGAAGAATCTGGCAATATTCTCGAATTAGAGACAACAGTAGCCGTAGGTGGAATAACGTTAGGGGCTTCCGAGCCTTTACTTTGGGTAAATGCAACGGTAGTTCTTAAAAGTGCGTTTATATCCCCACCAGATTTTTTACAAATTTTATTAAGTACACCTTTAAATAACCATAAATTTGAAAAAATAATTTTATATACAAATGTAGAATAACGACCTAACGTGTTAAACATTTCCTTAACGGGTGCAGTCATTGAAAAAGGAAAGTGATTATCCTCTACTTTGCAAACTGCTTTTGAAAGTTCGCCAATTGGCGTATTGGGCTTTGGCGCAGAAGCATGACCACCGTTAGAATCAATTTTATATTCTATATCAATCATGCCCTTTTCTGCAATGCCTATCAACCCACAAGGAGTCTTAACACCGGGAAATACGTCTTTAACAACTGCACCACCCTCATCAAGAACTAATGCAGGGGTAACGTTATTTTCTTTAAGGTAATTTACTATTTCTAAGGCACCTTCTCCCATTATTTCTTCCGACCCACTATATGCCAAATAGATGTCGTTTTTTGGAATAAATCCCTGTTCTAATAGCGTATTAACGGCAAAAAGCGAGTTAGAAAAAGTAACTTTTGTGTCAACTGCACCCCTACCATACAAAACTCCGTCCACGATATCTGCTCCAAAGGGGTTTTTAGTCCACTTATCTACGGTCACGGGGACAACGTCAAAGTGAGCCATTAGCACGGTTGGTTGTTTATCTGATTCACCCTTAATTTTAAATAATAAAGCACGCCCATTGAAATTGTGTTTTTCAGCCACTTCAAATACTTTTGGAAAATGTTTTGGCAAAATTGAAAAAAGTTTTTCAAATTCCAACTCGTCTTCTTTATTTTTATCGTAATACGATACGGTTTTGCATTTAATTATATCAGAAAAAGCCAAAAGTGCCCTTTCTTTATCGTATTCAACTGTACTCGGCGTAACCTCTATATATTTTGGAGGATTAAACGAAAAAGTCCTTACTAAAATTACGCCAATCAATATAAGTAGCAAGCCAGCTAAGCTTAGCAAAATTATTTCGTATAATTCCATTTGTTAAATTTTTCCTTTTTTATAAAGAATTCTTGAATATCCTATAGTTAAAACTACACCTACAGGTACCATAATGCCAACAGTTCCAGAATTAAGCGCAGGTACGAAAATAAATAGAACAAGCATTAAAATACACGGTGCAATTGCAATTTTCCAATTCTTTGAAACGAATACTACACCAAGTCCACCGAAAAGTGCAGGTAGTATTTGGTCAAATGCTGCCGTTAGCGTTTCTGATTGCAATACCGATTGCAATGGCAAAATAAGTAATACACCGATTATTATAATTATCATAGTTACTAAACTTGATACGGCAATTGCTATAGTAGAAATAATTTCACCTTCCTCGCTAGTAGGTTTCACGTTTGCTTTTTCTAAAGCGTCTAACGCACAAGGAAGTTTAAGGTTAGAAATATTACCAGTAACAAACGAAAGATATGCGCCACCTGCACCAAGCATAGGCACGTAAGTAAAAACTTCTACCAAGCCAACAGCCCAATACATCGGAACGATTGCTATCATACCTTTAAATAATGCACTCCAATTAGGTAAAACGTTAAAAATTAAACATAATGCAAATGGCAACGTAAATAAGAGACCAAATAGAATCCAACCCCAAATTTTCCCGTATTTATGTACACTTTCCATGTAAGGGGAATCTGCAACTTTATTCATATTATCATTAAAATTTTTATTCATAACAGTTCCTCCTATTAAGCTAACCACATAGTATATGGTATTGCAGACGCCATACCGAGAATCAAACTTATTGGCAAGGCGTAATCTGTAAGCCATCTAACTTTAAACTTTTTAGAAAGCGTTCCAACGATTATCATGACAATAGCCGACGTAAGCATTACAAAAACTGGAATAAGTCCTTTTATGTTAAAACTAATACCACCTTCATAGGAAAGCACGTCGCTAAATACGTAACCCAAAAATGCGGAAATCATACCCAAAAACATTGCATTATTGAGAATCTCGCCCCATTTTTTATCTTTTGATTCTATACTAATCATGCCTTTTTTTATCTTTTTAGTAAGCAACGGTGTTAAAATCAATCCTAAAATTATACCTATGGTCATTACAAACACAACTGTAACAAACGCAGAAGCGTCTTTTATAGATTCACCCATACTTAAACCTATCGCCTCTATGGTAGTTCCAGCCGAAACCGTTTCGTAACTAAGCGAACCAATTACCGAAAGACGTAACCAAGGTATAGCTATGCCCAAACTTTTTGAAAGAGCTATAACGCCAACTACTATTGCTATTGCAGGGGCAATAGTAAAAAGTGCGGATGATATTATAGTCTTTTTTATTACAGTAAAATCCATACCTTTTTCTTTTGCTCGTTTTAACGCACGCACTAAAAAGAATATAGCTTGCGCAAGAACGAACGCTATAATAATTCCGCATAAAACGAATATTATAGGATGATTTACTCTAAAATCCATTTTTTTACTCCTTTTTATTCTATATCTAAAATTTTTTTCAAATTTTCAAAATTTAAAACCCATTCAGCCGTTTTAGAAAGTCTTTGCTGTTCTTCATTTGCCTTCCCTAAACGTTGACGATATTGGGCGTACGTCAAATCATTTACTTTCATAAAATGGTCTTCGGCTTTAATAATATCGCCTTTCAACCTTGTTCTTTCCATATGAATCGCACTATGACAATTTTTACAAATAGCTACGACGTTTTTAAGTTTTATCACACCTAACTTAAAGTTTTCATCTGTGGTATAATCCCAAATTTCATGTGCTTCTAATCTATTAGATTTAGCCCCACAAATTTCACAAACTCCATTTGCTTTATTCTTTACCACTTTCTTAACAGCATTCCAAACCTCTTCGGAAAATACAGTTCTTATATTATATTTCCAACACCCGTCCGGAACGAGTTCTATTTTTAATTTATCTTCCACTATAATCCCCTTGAATCGTGACAAATAAAGTAAATAATTTGATATTCTTTCGATAAAATAGTTAGCAAATTTAAAGCATTTTTAATCTTAACGTCATCTAAATTACAGAAGGGGTCGTCAAGTATTATAAAAGGTTTTTCTTCAGTAAACAAAACGTCTATTAAAGCAAAACGCTTACAAATTTCAAAAACGTCTTGATAACCTTTAGAATAATACACGGTATCTTTTACCCCACCGTTTTCTGATACGGTAACTTGCATATCAACGTCTATGCCTACTTTTTCAGACATAGCTTCAGTTAATTTAGACAAATACTTTCTAAATGAACTTTCTAAAGGTTCTTTATATTTAATTTTTAAATTCTCTTGTGCTTTAATTAGGCATTCTAAGGTCTTTTTGATAATCTTATATTCTTTTTCTAAGGTTTGAAGTTCTTCTTGAACTTGTTCAAGTTCACTCTCTACGTCAGATAACTTATTTGCATCTTCTTCAGTTAAAACGGCACTTGTTTTTAGTGATGATAATTCCGAATTTAATTGCTTTAATGAAAAGTTTTTAACGTTTATTTGTTGGTCGATATAATCAATATCTAAACCGTCAACCTTAAGTTCTGATTTAACGTCAGGGTCGGCACCATATTTTGACAATAAATCTGATTGAACCTCTAATTCAACCCTTAAATTATCTTTTTCTTTAACAAATTCTTTTAATTTTGTAAGTCTATCTTCAAAATCGCCATCAATAACAAATCGGCTAAAAAATTGATTTATTTTTTCAATATACTTTTCGTTTATATCTTTATAATTTTTAATTTCGGATACGTTATTTTCAATTATTGAATTATAATTGCCATTATCCTTGTTTTTTCTTATAGTTAAATTCAACACGAATAATACTATGCAATACGTCGAAACTACAAGCGACGATATAGTTCCAACAATTTTTATAAAATCAAAGGCAAAAATTGGGAATATTGCAAAAATTAAGGCAATAATAGGTAACAAAAAGTAATATGACTTATTTTGTTTCTTTGTTTCAATAACACTTGAGAGTTCTTCAACGTTTTTTTCTAAATTTCTTATAGTTTCAACATTGCGTTTATATTCTTTAACAATTTCAGAGTAATCGTCAATCTCTGCTTGTGAAATAAAATTACTACCAATAACTTTCTCAATTTCCAATATTCGCAGTTTAATTTGCTCTATTTTATTTAGACAGTCTTGATAACGCTCTTTCTTTATTTTTATTGCTTTTTGATCGGAAGCTTGTACACGTAATGTATTTAGTTTTTTTATTTCTCCTTCAAGCATTAATATCTGCTCGTCTAATAACCCCATTCTTTTCTTTAAATCTTTTAAATGCGTAAAAGACTGCTTTAATCTAACACTTTCTTCTTTTAAATTATGAATTTTAGATTTTGCATGCGGAATAAGACCATTCTCACCTCTATTCGGAAGTAACTTTTTTGCCTTATCTTCTAAAATCTTTACTGCCTCGTCAAAATTTTCTTTATTTTCTTCATTGAATAAAGCATGAAATTTTTGGGTTATGCTTGCATTGCTTTTAATTTCAAAATCTTTTTGTTCTAAGTAGGTGGTGGATTTAAAACCGTCCTCATCAATACCAAAAGTTTTTAGTCCCCAATCTACCTGTGTGTTATATATCTTACCTGTTGTTAAATCGGTAAGACAAACACTATCTTCTGCTTCTTTATTTCCAAAATAACGTTCTAATCTATATGGTTTTGCATCTTTTAAAAACTCTATATAACCACCGAACTTTTCAATAGAATTCCAGGGCTTATACTTTTTTCTATCACTTTCTGAAATGGTTTTTCTACCATTGTCTATGCCGTAAAACATAACCTTTATAAAAGTAGCAAGCGTGGTTTTCCCCCAGCCATTGTCTTCTTTTATAACGTTAAATCCGTCCGAAAAATCTATAGAAAAATCCTTTAACTTACCAAAGGAAAAAACGTAACATTTTTTTAATAACATACTAAATTTCCCCCTTTAACGCCTTAAGACCACAAACAATTACGCCCGTTCTTTCTTCTTCTGTCATTTCTTCGGCAAAAACCGTTCTAATAAATTCACCTTTAACTGATTTATCACCTAAATAATCGTTTAAATCTATCTTCAACGTAGATTTATCTTTAATCTTAACAAAGAAAAATTCTTCTTCTAAATATGATTTTAGCAAATCTACGTTCAAATCAAATTTTTCGTCACGTTCGCCAACCAACTCTATTTTTATAAGTGAATTTTGATTATATTTTTGTTTTAAATCATTTAAAAGTTTGTCCCTAAAAACAAAAAAATCGTCAAATAAAGATAAATTAACATCATATTGATAAAAATTTCGATTAGAAAAACTAACGAAATTTGTTTTTATTTTATCATCTTCACTTTCTATTAAAACAAACCCTTTTTCTTCAAGCTCGTCAAAACCACGTCCGTTTAAACACCCACTGTATCCGTATTTACCCCTTAAATCAAGGTCGTCGTTAGTGTAAAAATGAACGTGACCAAGTGCTAAATAATCAATACCTTTATTTTTTAATTTAGGAATACTTACCAATTCTGCTTCTTCCACACTTTTATATCCCACTACTTGACCGTGAAGAGCAACTATATTTAATTTTTCTTGATTTAATGTTAAATTATCGTAAATAAATTCGGTATTTTTATTATTAAATGATACGCCTTTTATATCAACGTTGCCGTAAGAAAAAGTCGTCCAAGAATCACCAAAAATCTTAAAGTTTTTAGGAATTTCTTCGCTGTATTCTTCAAATATACCAAAATCATGATTACCATAAAGGCACAAAAAATCAACGTTACTTGCTGTTTCTACGGCATGCATAGCCCTTTTAAATACTTGATTTGACACCTTTATAGAATCAAACATATCACCACAAATTATAACGGCAGTAATTTCGTTGTTTTTTGCATAGTCACATAACTTTTCAAAGGCACGAAAATTTTCTTCCTTTATAGTTTTAGATATTTCGGTAGGCAAACAAATCTTAGAGCCTAAATGTAAATCTGCACAGTGAATAAATTTCATAACAATCTCCATTTATAGTATTATATACTAAAAATGTTTTTTTGTAAATACCGAAAACGCCTAAACTTTACTACGGTTTAGGCGTTTTTTTATTTTGAATTTCTCATATTAAATTTATGCAAGGTATATAGCCTTGGAAGATTATATCTTAATGCCATTATTGGTAAATAATTTAAGAATGCATTAACTAATGCTACCGGAAGAGCAACCGTAAAACAACATTTAAATGGTGGGATTAAAAGTATTAAAAAGCCTAAAATTACACACGCAATATGGCATGCAACACCGTAATTAGCTTCTAATATAAATCTTTCAATATACTCGTTGTTTTTAGGGTCAACTACTTTATCTTTATGAAAGCCTGTAAAAGAACCGAGTTCGGCGATTTTATCCTTCCATTTTTTAATGAAGAGTTTGTCATAAAACCTTAACTCTTTTTTTCCCGCCATAAATTTTTTACAAGGATATTTAAACCATTTTTCGGGCAATAACCACCTAACTACCGTGGAAAAAATAGCGTCCAATATTATTATGGAAACAGTATAAAAAGCCGAATAAATTGGAATTTGCCAAAATGAATTATTAAAACTTAAAATATTAAATATTCCGTTAAATAAACATATTAAAAAATTCCCACCGAAAATACATAATAAATAAAAGGTCATTTATCCACCCCACAAGAATAAATTAACGGAATTTTATACGTATTTTCATACGTTTCCTTCCAAACCTTATAATTTTCATCTTTTAGATAGTTTATATTCTCTTTATAAGTCAAGTTCTTATCCGGATAAATAGCCGGTAAAACGTGCATGGTATATGCTTGAACTTTAAACCCGTCAGGATCAATAGTGTCGGTATCTTCCATAGTAATAAAAATAGGAATTATAGGCACATTATTTTTTACAGCAAAAGAAAAGGCACCACTTTTCATAGGTCTTGGTTTTTTATAATTCCACCACATACCCTGTTCGGGATAAATAAGAATTTTTTCACCGTTTTTGAGCAAAGTTTCTACTGCAAACATAAATTTTTTCATTGTTTCGAAGTTGCTACTAAGTGGCAAAGTATTACAATGCTTAAACAAAAAACCAAAAAGCCCTTTAAAATTAGTGTAATTTCCTTCCCTAATAACTTTATGCAAGATACCTTTATTTAAATATGGCCTTAATATACGATATACGGCGTAATTATCATATACGCTAAAATGGTTACACGTTATAACTGCACCGCCCTTAACAGCCAAAAAATTATCTAATCCGATAACTTCTTTTATAACCATTTGTTTTTGCCTTATCTTTTTTTCATAATAAGAAATTGCAACTCTATTTGCAATTTTATTCATGACTTTAGATAATGGTTTTTTATAAAGATAATCTACCATATCAGGCTCTAGTTCATAAGTTTCAGGGTCGTCTTCTACATCCTTATCCCAAAGCCCTAATTTTTCGTATTCTTCTATTCTTTTTAAAACTTTTAGTCTATATTCGCTTTGCATTATGCTTTACCACCCGTAACTTTATAAAAACAATTATCGTCTTTTACGTAGTCACAAGCGAGTCTCATAAGTTTTTTATACGCCAATAAATCTTTTGCAATATTATCCTTTCCGTAATTTTGTTTTACTTTTTTTATGTACTCTATCGAATTAGATTTATTTGCATACTCCCAAAAATATTCACCAAAATTTACTTGATCGTAAAGCCAGGGTTTCAAATGTAATTTAAAATGAATTATCTTTAGATTTTTACAGTCAAAATCATCGTTTTTCATAGGGCACTTATTCCACCCTAAATCTAAAAACTTAACTTTGTCTTTTAATATAACATTTAAATAATCTTGATCTTGCGTAACCTTAAAAATAAACTTGGAAATAAGTGAAGAAAATTTTTCCAAAAGAGATATTTCTCTTAAAGCTTTTAGGTTTAAAAGCATTACCCCAGCGTTAAAATAATTAGCCCTATTTATTCCAAGTCCTTTTTCCACGTAATTACCAAAAACGTCAACTAAAGACATAACTTCTTCCATTACTGCACCAGCATAATTATTCTCTAAATCAGTAAAAAATAATTTAGAAATATCGTCTAAAACAATTAAATCTGAATCTAAATATAATACTTTATCATATTGTGGTAAAAGTGAAGGAATAAAAAATCTATAATACGTTGCATTAGAAAAATAGTCACGAAGATATAATAAATCCTTAATCTCTTCCAAATTCTTCTTTACGTTTAAATATTCAACACTTGAAATTTCGGTATTATATATTGATAAATTTTTCTTATTTTCTTCACTTAAACCATCTGTTAAAACGTAAATTTTATAATAAAAATCCTTACTACAATTGCAAAAAATTGAATTTAACGTTACACTTAAAAAAGGTGCGTAATTATCATCTACAGCAAAAACTATAGGAACTATATTTTTTTCCATAATAACCTCCTTTGATCAATATTATTTTATCATGTTGGCGAAAATTAAAAAAATAATAACTCTCTACGTTTTATTTTTTGACATATACAGTTTATTTACAACCACTCTCTCAATCAGAGAGTTGTAGAAACATATCTCCAATTATTAGAAAATTTTTATAAAACTGCTTGATTTTTCAAAAAAATAGTGTTAATATTGCTAATATGAAAGAAATTAAGTACATAATTGCAGACAATTTAATAAGACTACGCACTAAACATGGGCTCACACAATCTGCGCTTGCAGAAAAATTAAATTATACCGACAAGGCTGTTTCTAAATGGGAACACGGCGATACAACCCCACCTATAGACGTATTAAAAACAATTGCCGACATGTTTAACGTAACGTTAGATTTTCTTGTAACTGAAAATACCGATGAGTGGTATGATAAAAAATTTTTAGGTAAAAAAAATAATACCAATAAAATTATTATTACAATGCTTGCAACTTTAACCGTTTGGTTATTGTTTACGTTCGCTTACGTTTACTCCTTCGTATTATTCGGTGTTTCGGACTGGATATTGTTTGTGTTTGCAGTTCCTGTATCATGTATCATACTATTAATTTTTAACGGAATTTGGGGCAAAAGAATGTATATTTTTATAATTTTAACCATTTTCACTTGGTCAATATTAGCATCGGCTTATTTGGTGATTTTACCTCACTATAACGCCTGGCCGTTATTTATTTTAGGTGCACCCTTCCAAGTGGCAATACTTTTATGGTCAAAACTTAAACAAGCTTCTAAGTAAACAAAAAAACGCTTTATCTAAACGATAAAGCGTTTTTTATGTAACTAATTTTATTTTTTTCCGAAGAGCTTTCTCATAAAAGCAGGAAGTTCTTTTTTCTTTTCGATAGGTGTTTCTTGGATCGGAGCAACCTCTTCTACAACCGGTGCTTCTTCAGCCACCTCTTCTACAGGCTCTTCATAAATAGGTTCAGCCACAGGAACTTCACGAAGTAAAGGTGGAACGTTATTTTCTTCCTTTAGAGTATTGATTGTAATTTGTTGTTGAGGTTCGGTTTCTGAAGTGAATCCCGTTGCGATAACGGTAACTTTAATTTCTTCACTCATATTCTCATCAATAGTGGTACCAAAAATAATATTTGCATCACCATCGATAATACCTTGAACCAAGGTAGCAGCTTCATTAGCTTCGCCAAGTTTAATATCCTTACCACTCGTAACGTTTAATATTACTGCTTTAGCACCCTCTATCGTAGTTTCAAGCAAAGGACTTGATACAGCTTGTCTAACTGCCTCAATAATTCTATTTTCGCCCTTAGCACGACCTACACCCATATGCGCCAAGCCTTTATCCCTCATAACGGTATTAACGTCAGCAAAGTCAAGGTTAATTAGCGACGGAGTTGCAATAAGGTCAACTATACCTATTATACCTTGCTTTAACATATCGTCTGCATATTTAAATGCTTCAAGCATGCTAATTTGTTCGGGCAAGAACTGCAAAAGCTTGTCGTTAGGAATAACAACCAAAGTATCAACGTATTTCTTTAGATTATTTATACCCTTATTGGCGTTAGCATTTCTAACTCTACCCTCAAAAGAGAAAGGTTTAGTAACAACTGCAACGGTTAAAATACCCTTTTCCCTTGCAATTCTTGCAACTACTGATGCAGCACCAGTACCTGTACCACCACCCATACCTGAGGCAATAAATAATAAATCAGTATTTTCTAATTCTTGTTCAATAATTTCTTTACTTTCTTCTGCAGCAGCCTCTCCGATATCGGGGTTACTACCAGCACCTAAACCTTTAGTTAATTTCTCACCTATTTGAATACGTTTTTGTGCTTTAGAAGTCATTAAAGCTTGACTATCGGTATTAACTGCAATAAATTCTGCGCTTGTAACGTTATGTTCTATCATACTGTTAACGGCGTTACAACCACCACCGTCAACACCCATTACTTTAATTACGGCCGAATGGGCCCTAAAATTATCTTGTTCGTACATATTTACCTCCATAATCTATACGCATTATAAATTATATCATATATATTAAATTTGTTCAAGAGCTAAATCTAAAATTGATAGTATTGACGACTCCAAAGGATTTTCCATTAACGGAACCATTGGTGTAAGCACCGAAACTACCATACCAAGTCTTGAGGATAGATGTTCTTTTGCGCCACGTAAAAAAGCAATACCACCACCGGTAACAAAAAACGGTACGTGTTCTGGAAGAATATAGTTCGAATCTTCAATCGCAACAGATATTTGCTCACAAAAACTGTCTAATGAATTAAGCACGGAATTCTTTACTGTTTCTAAAGAATAGTATTTACCGTCATCACCACTAACTATATCAAAACTTCCACCGTTAGACCTTGACGACAAGTTTACCTTTCTCTTAAGAGATTCAGAAATGGCGAAACTCGTTTCTAACTTGTCCGTCAAAGCACCGGTAATTATTCCACCACCAAACGGAATTGTTTTTTCATAAATGATACCGTCGCCTTGAATAATAGAAAAGGTCGAAGTTATATAACCAACGTCGCATATTATAGCAATTCTATCTCTAACGGGAGCCTCTAACAAGTACATCGCTTCAGCTAAAGAAACCGACACACATTCTACCATATCGGCACCTGCACGTAAAACAACGTTTTTTACGTTATTAATAAAATATTCTTTACAGTAAACAAAGGAAAGCCTACCCTTTAATATTGAACTTTTACAACCTATTGGATTTGCAAGTTTTCTAAAATCGTCTAATTCGAAATTAACTGCCGAACGATTTATAAGTTCACTCTTAGTCGGTGCAACTATAAACGCAGATTCGTAGAGAGAGTCTAAATCCTCTTCAGTAATTTTCTTTTTTGAATCAAACGAAATTTGACTTTCTTTTACAAAAACGTCGGTAAATTCAGATGGCACGCCAAGATAAACGGTTTTTAGTCCTTTACCCAAAACGTTTTTTAAGGACGAAACAGCATCAAACAAAACACTTTTGAGTTCTTCTACATTTAAAAATTCACCATCAACAAAACCATCGTAATCAAAATCAAAACGACTTTTTATTACAAAAGTTTTATTTATCCCCCTTTCACCAACGACAGCCGTAATTTTTGACGAACCAACGTCTAAAACGGCAACTTGTTTCTTTTGCATAATCTTTCCTTCCTTTGTTTAATTAAGGATGTCTTGTCCAAAGAGCAACCGGAACGCCATTTTCCAAATAAGCTTTTAGCTCATTAAAAGTTTTAACGTAATCTTGAGCCTCGTCGTGATAAACACTAAAGGCTTTTTCTGCTTTAACAAGACCACTTGTACCAGCATCTACTATTCTAATTTTTACACTCGTATAAGTATCGAAAACAACGTCCGTTTGAACAACTTTATCTTCAATCGTCATTTCTTTTATACAGTCAGTAGAATCAACTTTTTCAACCATATAAAAAATCGTGTCTAAAATAGGCGAAGAAGTCTTTATAACGTTACCAATTTCAAGGTTTTCTATCGTAACGTTAGATAAGTTAATTTTTATAAAATTGCGACTAATTTCACCGTTAAATTCGGACAAAACAAATCCTTTTTCATCTAAAAGATAATTCTTTCCGTTTACAGTAATATAGTAAACTTCACGTCTTTCCCTTACGTTTACAAAAATTTTGTCCGGAAATTGTTTTTTCACAGATAAGCATTCAAAATATGGGTCGGCTTCAACTATTTGTTCTATTTCTAATGGGTCAACAAACAAAAAGTTCTTTCCCTTAAAAACTGAAAGTTCCCCATTTAACCTATCTAACTGTTCGTCAGAATCATTAAATGCTAAAATAGACACCTCTAAAGTATTGTCAGTCAACGCAAAAAAGCCCACGGCAACTGCAGTAAACACAAACAATACGGATAAAATTATAACAAGTAATCTTTTGTTAACCATACTTACCTTTTTAATTCTTCTTTTTTATATCAACGCCAAGAGACGTAAGCTTTTTTTCTAAATCAAGATATCCCCTTTCAATATGTTTTATATCTTGAACGACAGTCTTACCCTCGGCACAAATTCCAGCTAAAACAAGTGACGCACCACCACGCAAATCTTCAGCCTTAACGTTTGCCCCGTGAAGTTTTTTTACACCGGTAACAACTACTGTCTTCCCAAAAACTTTTACGTCTGCACCCATTTTAATAAGTTCCCTTGCAAACTTAAAGCGCATTTCAAAAATATTTTCAGTTATAACCGAAGTACCTTCCGATACAGTTGCAAGCGTAGTCATTTGCGATTGTAAATCGGTAGGAAAACCAGGATACGGATTAGTCTCTATATTAAAGCATTTTCTTTTCCCGTCACTTTTTAAATATATTATATCATTATTTATACTAATTTTACAAGTGTTATCTGAAAGTTTATGTAACAGAGATGAAATATTTTCTGCTTTTACGTTGGAAATTTCTATATTTCCACCCGAAATAGCACCTGCAATCAAATAAGTTCCGGCTTCAATTCTATCGGACATAGGCTTAAAAACGGTACCATGTAATTTTTTAACGCCTTTTATAACAATAGTTGCCGTTCCTCCACCGTAAATTTCTGCGCCCATAGAATTTAAAAAATTCATAAGGTCAACTATTTCAGGTTCTTTTGCAGAATTTTTAATTGTTGTCTCACCAATACAAAAAACTGATGCCAACATTATATTTTCGGTTGCTCCTACAGACGGGAAGTCAAGATAAATTTCTCTTCCATTCACACATTCTGTAGTACAATAAAGCTCACCACCAATTTCCTCAATTTTAACACCTATATCTTTTAATGCTTTAATATGTATATCTATCGGACGAAGCCCTATGTCACAACCTCCCGGATAAGATATAACGGCTTTATTCGTTTTGGAAATTAAAGCACCAAGCATAAAAACGGAAGAACGCAGTTCTCCCGTTAAAATCGATGGCAAGGTATATCCATAAACCGAACTCGCATCAACACATAAATCATTTCCGCAAAATTCAGTTTTAACCCCTATAGAATTTAATATTTTTATCATATTAAGGACGTCTTTTATTTTTGGGCAGTCTTTAATTATGACTTTTTCATCCGTCAAAATAGCACCGGCAAGTAACGGCAACACCGAATTTTTTGCACTTTCTATTCTTATTTTACCGTCTATTTTATTTCCGCCTTTAATTACGTATTTTCCCATAAACACTCCTACTTTAGCAGTTATAATCAGTTTATGGTAAACTCAAAAAAAAGGTTAAACTACTCTTTTTGACACGTTAAAAACAATACCCATTTCTGCCATAAAAATTATAATAGACGTATTACCACTTGAAACTAATGGTAACGGCAAACCCGTTGGTGGAATACTGCCTGTAACAACTAAAGCATTAACAACCGACTGAATTCCAAATATTAAAGTAATACCAAGCGCTAAAAAATATCCGTACGTATCTTTGGCTCTTTTAGCAGATAATATTCCACGATAAATAATAAAACCTATCAAAGAAAAGAATGCTATTAAACCAACGTAACCTATTTCTTCACCTATAACGGACAAAATAAAATCAGACTCAGAAAATGGCAAAAATGCAAACTTTTGTCTAGAATTAAAAAGACCTACTCCAAACCAACCACCCGACCCTAATGCATACAATGATTGTAAAAGTTGATAACCCTCACCTTTAGGGTTAGCCCAAGGGTCGATAAACGCCATAAGCCTACTTAGTCTATATGGTTCTAATAGAATAAGCAAAACCCCTAAAACTAATGCGGGAATAGCAAGAAGTATTAAGTGTTTTATTCTCATACCTCCGGCAAATGCAATGCTAATCATAAGCAAACCCATACACACGGTTATAGACATATTTGGCTCTAAAATTATTAATAAACACGTCGTTAAACCTACTGCAAGAATTGGCAAAAGACCTACAAAAGTTTTAATTTTTTCGGGGTTTTTTGATATGTACCATGCAGAAAATAGTATAAATGCAAACTTTGCAATTTCAGAAGGTTGAATAGTTAATCCACCAAAACCTATCCACCTTCTTGCCCCATAGTTTTCCACACCTATAGTAGGCACAAAAACCAATAATAAACAAACGTAAGAAATTACACATATCGGCGTGGTAAATTTTTTTAATTTTTCATATCTAAAATTTGCCGTAAACAACATTGCAACTATTCCAAGACAAATTCCTATCACTTGTTTTTTCACAAAGAAAAATGCGTCGCCGTAAGTGGCTTTTGCTGAGTAATTACTTGCTGAATAAATAAATATGGTTCCTATAATCGACAATAAAATTACTGCAATTAACAGCAAATAATCACCGCCGATATATTTTTTATCTTGTGACTTTAGTTTAATCAACACTCTTCTCCACTATATTTTTAAAAGCATCACCACGCTCTTCATAACTTTTAAACTCGTCAAAACTTGCACAAGCCGGGCTAAGCAATACGTTATCCCCGTCTTCTGCCAAAGATTTAGCAACCTTAACTGCTGTCTCAAATTTATCGGTAAGGATAACGTTTTCACAACCAAGTTTTGTAGCTTGGTCGAACATATTAAACCTTGAAGCCCCCGTTAATACTGTAAATTTTACAAAGCTTTGCTTAACTTTATTAAAAAGAATTTCATAATTTTCACCCTTTTCACTACCACCCAAAATTAAAACGGTTGGTCTTTTCATATTTTCAAGTGCAGTTAATGTAGAAGCCGTATTAGTCGCCTTAGAATCGTTAAAATATTTAACACCGTCTTGTTCTAATATAAGTTCAAGCCTATGCTTCATTACCCTAAATTCTTTTAAACCGTCAACAATCATTTGATTAGGAACGCCCAAAATTTTACATACTGCGACGGCAAATAAAAGATTATATAAATTATGCTCACCAAAAACGTTAACGTCTTTTTCTGACAATATGTATTCACCGTTAAAAAATATATCACCGTTAAATCTATATGCACCTTCTACTTGTTCATTTAGCGATACCCAAACGACCTTACATTTCACTTCGTCGCTCGCCTTTTTAACGTTTGAATCATCATAATTTAATACGGCGTATTCGCTTTCACTCATATTTGAAAAAATACGCTTTTTTAAGAATAAATAATTTTCAACGCTATAATGTCTTTCTAAGTGGTCGGGTGCAAAATTTAAAAAGCAAGCAATATGCGGACAAAATAATTTTACAGTTTCAAGTTGAAAACTCGAAACTTCAGCAACGTACACCGAATGCTTATCACCACTTGATAAAAATTCGGTTACCGGAACACCGACGTTTCCAACAAGTTCACAATTTTTATAAAATCTTTTAAGAATACTACCTATCATATTTACAGTGGTAGTCTTCCCATTGGTACCCGTAACTGCAACGTATAAAGGAGAAAATTGATTAAAACCAAACTCCAACTCACCCACTATTCTTTTATTTGACTTTTTCGCCAAAACAAGTAATTCGTGATTTATCGGTACTCCGGGGCTCACAACTACTACGTCACAGTTTTTAATTTCTTCGTAAACTTGATACTCGTCCAATACTTTTGCACCTAATTCTTTTAGTTCTAAAATTGTTTCAGCAATTTTATCGCTTTTAAGTTCCTCATAAACTGAACAATTCCCACCAACGCTTAAAATATACTTTGCTACTGAACATCCGCTTTTAGATACCCCAAACACTATGAATTTTTGATTTCTAACGTCCATAACCCTCCACTAAAGATAAGTTAAAAGGCAAGTCATGCCAATAAATACGGTAATTAATCCATAAATAAAGCAAATTTTACCCTCTAACACACCTTTCATTTGATAATGATGATGCAAAGGCGCCATTAAAAAGACACGCTTTTTTGTTCTTTTATAATAAAAAACCTGTACAATTACTGATATGCTTGACATTACGAACATTATTCCGATTATAGGGATAAAAAAACTATTTGACGAAAATATACTTATTGACGCAATAAAGCCACCTAAAGACAGCGAACCAGTATCGCCCATAAATACCTTTGCCTTATTAAAATTAAATGCTAAAAACCCTAAAATACCACCAATTAAACTAAACGAAAGCACCACTAATCCCCTCCGTTCATTATCTAAAATCAATACGGAATTAGAATTTAAAATTATAATTGCAATAAAAAACAAATAAATATAAGAAACCGTCCCCGCAAGTCCATCTATACCATCAGTTAAATTTACACTGTTAGTTGTTGCAATAAAAATAAAAACGATTATAGGAACGCTTATCCATCCTAAATCTACAGACTTTCCTAAAAATGGAATATTAAACTCCGTTAAACCATTTTTATAGCTTATTAAAGCCGAAAACACGGCTATTGATAGCTGAAAAACAATCTTTTGATAAGGTTTAAGCCCTTCATTTTTACCCGTTTTTACTTTGATAAAATCATCTATAAAACCAACGACCATAAAAGCAAGTCCGATTAAAATTGAATAAAAAGCGAGCGTGCTTGTACCCAACAAAAAATATACAATAACTGACGGTATAATAAAAAACAGACCACCCATTGTGGGTGTTCCGCTTTTTTCTTTATGTTCTTCAACATATTTAAGTATTGGCTGATTTATTTTAATTCTTCGAAGTATTTTAATAGCAAAAAAACCTAAAATTATAGTTAAAAAAAGACTAAAAATCGTCGCTAATATATACGTTTTCAAATTATTTCTCCAATAAGGTTCTTAACCGTATCTTTATCATTAAAATAATGTTTTATACCTAAAATTTCTTGATAATTTTCGTTACCTTTACCCGCAATCAAAATCACGTCCTTGTCTTTAGCAATGTTTATCGCATACTCTATTGCATCATTTCTTCTTTCTATTATAACGTATTTTCCGCCCGACTCTATAACTCCCAATTCAATCTGATTTATTATACTCATAGGTTCTTCAAATCTTGGATTATCAGACGTTATAATGGTAAAATCGGCAATACCTCCACTAATTTCACCCATTATTTTTCTTTTTTCAACGTCTCTATTTCCACCACAACCAAAAAGACAAATCAACCTACCCTTGCAATCACACTTTAATGCAGTTAAAGCCTTTTTTAGCCCATCGGGAGTATGGGCATAATCAACAAAAATAGAAAAATTTTTATTAAAAATCTCTTCCATTCTGCCGTTTATAGGCGTTAAACCATTAAGTTTACCACCAATTAGCACGGTATCCACCCCTAAAAGTGCACATACACACGCAGAACACATTGCGTTATATACGTTAAATTCACCTATGCTCTTTAATTCAACGTCAAAAATACAGTCAAATAAATTTAGTACAAATTTACTTCCATTTTTATTACAAATAACGTCAATTGCAAAAACGTCTGACGGATTATACAAACCGAAAGATATGCATTTTATCCCTGAATTTAATATTTTTATTCCCATTTGATCATCTGCATTTATTACAGCATATTTAAAATTAAATTCTTGAAAAAATTTATTTTTTGCATTTTCATAATTTTCCATTGTACCAAAAAAATCTAAATGGTCTTGAGTGAAATTAGTTAAAACACCTATTTCAAAATTAACACCATAAAGTTTATCGTAATAAAGTGCATGCGCCGAAACTTCCATAACGACAACCTCTACGTTAGCCTTCCACATTTTATAAAAAATTTCATGCAATTTAATCGGGTCTGGTGTTGTTAAAGAAGTATCTATTTTAACGTCATCGTAAAAAGCACCAAGCGTGCCTATAACACCACACTTAACGCCACTCTCTACTAAAATTTTTCTAATAAAATGAGTAGTACTCGTTTTACCATTAGTACCCGTAACACCCACAATTTTCAAGTTGTCACAAGCACGTTCATAAAAGTTTTTTGACACTATCGCCAATGCTTTTCTTGAATCAGATACTATTATTTGCGTAAGTTTTGTATTAGTTTCTTTTTCACAAATTATTGCAACTGCACCGTATTTTTCAGCTTCAGATATAAAATCATGCCCGTCACACCGTTCACCTTTTAAACAAATATACAAACTGTTTTTCGTTACATTTTTACTATCGATTTCGATACTGTTTATATCAAATATAACGTTTCCTTTTATACGTATAACGTCAACAGAAGATAAAAGTTTTTGTAATTTCATAATAATTTTACCCACCCGCTTTTAAATTTTTAATTTTTATTATACCCTCAAAAACTTCTCTTGCGTATGGAGCCGCAACCGTGCTTCCGTAATATTCTCCAATCGGTTCGTCTATTATTACTAATGCTAAATATTTAGGTGAATTTGATGGAAAATACCCCACGAAAGAAGAGACGTATTTGCCTTGAGCAATTATTCCATTTTCGTATTTTTGTGCCGTCCCTGTCTTACCCGCAACATTATACCCTTCTATATAAGCATGCTTTCCAGACCCTTCCGACACAACCTTTTCAAGCAAATCATTAAGAATGTCTGAAGCCTTTTTACTAACCGTTTTATTTTTAAGTTTAGGCTTTATGCTTTGTACTAATTTACCGTCGTTAGAATATATTTCTCTCACTAAATGAGGCTCGTAATAATATCCACCGTTAATAGCCGAAGCAGTTGATGATGCCAACTGCAATCCCGTTACGGCAATAGTTTGCCCAAAGGCGATTCTTGCCAAGTCAACGTTTAGCACAGTTGATTCTGGTAAAACCATACCTTGCGCCTCACCACTAAAATCAACACCGGTCACTCTGCCATAATTAAATAAATCTATATACTTATACATTGTAGATTTACCAAGAGACATTGCAATATCAACGAAAATAGGATTGCAACTATTATTTAGTGCGCCTTGCAAATCTAAACAAGAGTGTTTTCCGTTACTATGATTACTCCAACACTTTACTCTTTGTCCGTCAACGTAACGATATCTTGAAGAACTAAAAGTATGCTTTGTAGAATACGCTGAGGGGTTACCTTTTAAATTTTCTTCTATATTTGCAACACTTGTTAGTATTTTAAACGTCGAACCCGGTTCATACACGTCAGAAAATAAAATATTTCTCGTTTTAGAGAACAAACCGTTTAAGTCGTTTCTATCAATTTGATTAAGATTGATAGACGGTTTTATAGAAAGACCCAAAATTTCACCATTATTAGGGTCTAAAACTATCATTGCAGTTTGTTTTGCCTTGTGCATTTCATAAGCTTTTTGCATAGACGTATCACAAAGTGTTTGCACGTCGTAATCAATGGTAAGTTTTAAATTTAATCCGTCTATAGAGCTTATAAACGTGGGAGATTTATTCTCAATTTCCACACCAACGATATCAGTTTCATATAAAATTTCGCCATTTTCACCAGTTAAATACTTATCATAAAATAGTTCCAACCCTGCTTGACCTTTACCGTCTGAAGAAGTAAAACCCAAAACCGAAGAAAGCATATCGTTAAAAGGATAAATTCTTGTATTATCTCTTGAAAAATACACACCTGAAAACGAATAAGACGAAAGTTTATTTATTGTATTTTTATCAACTTGTTTTTTTATAGTTACTTCGCTCGACTTGGTTTTTGTTAAACGCTCTAAAACGATATTTTTATCTATTTCTAAGATCTCAGACAATTTTCTTGATAAATATTCCACGTCTTTCACTGCTTTTTTTCTAACAAAAACGGAATACGTATCTTTATTAGTAACCAAAACCACACCATTTCTATCAGTTATTTCACCACGCTTTGCAATTACAGGTATTTCTCTCGTCCATTGGTCAATTGCCTTACTTTGTAAAGTATCACCCCAGATAATTTGAACGTAAAAAAGCCTGGATAAAACTATAAAAAATAAAGAGGCTATAGTAATTATAATTACTAATAACCTCTTACGTAACTTCGATATTGAAAAATCTGTTTTAATAATCGTTTTCTCCTTTTTTTTATAAATTTATTCAGAGAAAGCGTTTTTTATAACTAACCTCTAATCATTCCATATTCATTTTCTGCGAGCTTGCTTACGTATTCATCACTCGTTTTTTGTTGAATTTCAGAATTTACAGTGGTATATTCACTAACAATTTGGTCTAAGTCTGATTGTTTTTGTGAATTTTCACGAGACAATGCAGATAAAACACTTGTATTTATAATTATTAAAGCCATAATTACGGTAATTGCAAGTGCATATAACGCTACTACAAATTTACCCTTAGAATTTAGCTTATATATTTTCTCTGCTCTATCTTCTGAGGGTATTTCGTTATAAATTTTTTCCACCTCAGCATCACCGAATTGCATGGTCGTAGAAGTCGGACGAATATCTTCATCAGACATAGATACTTCTTCAGTAACAATATTTTCGGTTATAACAGTAGCTTCTGCCACATCGGAATATCTATCGTAATTTAGAAGCTTGTCTAAATTTCTTTGCATTCTTTCTCTGGCTTCTTCTGCAGTTTCAACCTTAAACCCTTCTTCGGCAACGTAATTCTTCTCAGTTTCAACTTTTCTTTCCAAAAGTGCTACGTTAGAATCTCTTGATTCTAATAAACTTTCATAATTACCGTTTTCAGAACGTCTGGTAGTAATCATTTTCCTTCCCCTTATACTTTTTGAGCAACTCTTAATTTTGCTGATTTTGCTCTTGAATTTTCTTTTAATTCACTGTTTCCAGCTACAATTGGTTTTCTTGTTATAATTTCTATTTCTTTTTTCTTTCCGCATACGCAAACAGGTAAACTTTTATCGCATATACAGTCAGTTTCAAGTTCCTTAAAAACCCTTTTTACTATTCTATCTTCCAATGAATGGAAAGTAATTATAGCAATTCTTCCTCCAGGTTTAAGTCCGTGAACCATATCTTTAATACAAAGGTCTAACTCTTCAAGTTCACCGTTCACCTCAATTCTTATTGCTTGAAAGGTTCTTTTTGCAGGATGCCCGTCTTGTTGAAATTTTTTTGGAATACTTTTTTCTATTACGTTGATTAAATCTTCACAGGTAACAATTTCTTTTGCTTTTCTACAAGCAACAATATTTCTTGCTATAGAACCTGAAAATCTTTCCTCGCCGTATTCGTGAAGTATTCTCTTTAATTCTTCTTCAGAATACTCGTTAACGACTCTTTTTGCCGTTAATGGATTGCTTTTATCCATTCGCATATCAAGTTCCACGTCTTTTGCCATATAAGAAAAGCCCCTACTTTTATCGTCTAACTGAAAGCTTGACACCCCAAGGTCTAACAATATTCCGTCAAATCCCTCTATATTTAATTGTTCTTTTATGTTTTTGAAGTTTTTGAAGTTGTCTTTTACTAAAGTAAATCTTCCTTCAAATTCCTTTAATCTCTCTTTTGCTCTTTGGTGCGCATAATCATCTAAATCAGTAGCAACCAATTTTCCATTAGGAGTGCTTAATGATAAAATCCCGTGTGAATGACCACCACCACCTAACGTTCCATCAAAATATATTCCACCGGGTTTAACAGCTAAACCCTCCATACATTCGTTAAAAAGTACAGGTAAATGCTTAAGTTCAGTCATTTTTTACATTTTCAAAGACAGATGCAAGCGAAGAAAAGTCCATTTTATTAAAGTATTCATTCCACGATTCTTCACTCCAAATTTCTATACAGCTTGGCCCCTTAAAAACAACTACGTTCTTTTCTATTTTAGCGTATTTTCTAAGTTCCTCTGTAAGAATAAATCTGCCTTGCTTATCCTCTTCAACGTCTAAAGTATTTGCAATAAAATATCTTGCAGACGCTAATTGATCTTCTCTAAAAGGGTTAATGTTTTCAAAGGCTTTCTTTATCTTGTCCATTTGCACTTTTGTGTAAACGTAAAGACAACCGCCTGAACCAATGGTGATAGAATAATTCTCACCTATTTCTTCACGCAGTTTAGCAGGTATTCTCATTCTGTTTTTAGCATCTAATTGATGAAAATAACTTCTGCCAGCCATAAAGACAATTCTACCCTCCTTTTTTAGTACACCAAAATTATATCACCACAATTAACCACTGTCAACCACTTTTTTAAAATTTTTTTTATTTTTTTCGATTTTTTTATTAAAATAAACCACAAGCGACTACTTTTTTCCAAAAATCTTCATTTATTTTACGGCTCTTACCAATAAAAAACACCTCACTTTTATTGAATTTTACTGACGATTTCTTTTCACTATATTTTTTCAGCAACTCATTTACCGTAAAATTAGTGCCCGAAATAATTTTTCGTGGTTGAAAGTGGTTAAATATTTGATTTTTTATCAATTCATAATGAGTACACCCCAAAATAACAGTATCAAAGCCTCTAACGTCTTCGCCAATACATTTGGTTAAATTTATATCTTTTAAATGGTATAAAGACCTTTCAATTTCCCTTGCTAAATTTGGCAATTGCAATATTTTTAATCCTTTAATATCTTTCGTGTTACGAGCAGTTTGAGGAGTAGATATCATTAACGTTTTTTCTTCGTTAATAACTGGCGTCAATGTTGGTGGATAAACCCCGTAAATTTCAAAGTCAAAAAGTGGTTTCATTTCGTTAAGTACTGTACAACTTAAAGTATTGCATGCAATAACTACTGCTTTAACGTTATAACTTGACAAATAAACTAAAGAGTTAAAACATAACCAAGCCAACTCCCTATTGCTTTTGTCTCCATAAGGTGCGTTATGATTATCACCTAAATATATAAAATTTTCATTAGGTAATGCTTTCGTTAGTTCATATAGAACCGAAAGTCCACCAACACCACTATCCATAACCCCAATACACTGTTTTTTCATATTAAATTTTATGTTCAAATAGAAAAAATAGTGAGAATATACAAAAAATGGAAAATTAATTCCTAAATGTAGTTGCTTTTAAAAAAATTTTATGGTAAAATGATTAGCGTATCAAAGGAATTTAAGGAGAATTATATAATGCCTAATATCAAATCAGCTAAGAAAAGAGTTCTTGTAAACGACAAAAAGACCGAACAAAACAAGTCTATCCGTTCAGCACTTAAGACGGAAATCAAAAAAATTGATTTATTAGTTAAAGCAGGTGATTTAGAGGGCGCAAAAGCTGCTCTTCCTAACGCATTCTCTGCTATTGACGCTGCTGTTACCAAGAAGATTCTTCATAAAAACAACGCTGCAAATAAAAAAGCAAAACTTTCAAAGAAAGTAAACGGCTAAATTTTAATTTTGCAAAAAATAAGCATTCCGTTTTCTAACGGAATGCTTTTTCGTGTTTAAAATTCAAGAAGGCTTAATAAAAATTAAGCCTTCTTTTTTGTTTATAAAACTATAAGACTAAAGCAGAGGCGCCCATTATGCCGGCGTCATTACCAAGAATTGCAGTCTTTATTATTGTTTTCGGTGCCCCCTTGTAACCATAATTATATTTTTCGCAATATTCAGTAATCTTATTTATCAAATAGTCGCCTTGCGCACTTACACCACCACCAAGCAAAAATATTTCAGGTCTAAACACGTTTAATGCTGAAAGTATTCCTTCTGATAGATATTCAACGTATTTTTCCACAACTTCCATTGCTGATTGGTCACCTATCTTCGAACACTCAAAAGCTGTTCTACCATCAACGGCGTTTATATCACCGTTAACAAAGTCCCACATTTTACTTGACATATTACTATTCATAGCCATTTTTGTTTGACTAATAAGTGCCGTTGCTGAAGCATATTTTTCCAAACAACCACGTCTCCCACAACTACAAGGTTCACCACCCAAAATTAAAGTAGTATGGCCAAATTCAGTACCTTTTGAATAACCGCCCTCAAATAGTTTTCCATCAATGACTGCACCACCACCAACACCTGTCCCAAGCGTAAACATAACACAGTCTTTGAATCCCTTTGCAGAACCATAAATTACTTCACCTATCAAAGCAACGTTGGCATCGTTAGACATTGCCACTTTTACCTTATACTTTTCTTTAAGCATAGCACCAAGTGGAAATCTACCCCAACCAATATTACTTAAGTTTTCTATAATTAAATTTTTGGAATCACAAAAACCAGGAACACCTATTCCTATACCCAAAATATTATTTATATTTATATTATTTTCAAGTAGCAACGAATCTATTTGATTTACTACGTTATTAAAAGTTTGAGTCGTATCGTTTACTGTTACCGATCTATTCTTCGCAACAATATTACCGTTTTTATCAACAACACCAACTTTGATACTCATTCCACCTATATCAATACCAATACTGTACATAAATTTTCCACCAACGTAAAAATTGTTAACTTATTATCATATTTTTTAATATTATATTATAGTAACATCTAAAAGTCAACGCAATAAATTATCAAAAAAACCTTAAAAAGACTAACAAATTACTGCAAAAAAAATTTTTTAAAAAATTTTAAAAAAATCACTTAAAAACACTTGCCTTTTATTTATAAATTTGATATAGTATTTGAGCAGTCAACGAGAGGCACGGGAGCATAGCTCAGCTGGGAGAGCACCTGCCTTACAAGCAGGGGGTCACAGGTTCGAGCCCTGTTGTTCCCACCATTATCTCTCTTGGCTACACGTATGGAATGCGGGAATGGCTCAGTGGTAGAGCGTTGCCTTGCCAAGGCAAATGTCGCGAGTTCGAATCTCGTTTCCCGCTCCATTTTTTTTTGCAGATTCTTCTGCATTATGGCGCCATAGCCAAGTGGTAAGGCATCGGTCTGCAAAACCTTGACCCCCAGTTCAAATCTGGGTGGCGCCTCCAATATGCCGCCGTGGCGGAATAGGCAGACGCAAGGGACTTAAAATCCCTCGGAGTAACATCCGTGCCGGTTCAAGTGCGGCCAGCGGCACCAAAAAAGAACTATCCGAACCTTTCGGATAGTTCTTTTTTGTATACGAAAACCGCCGTTTCGGGTTTACGAAACGGCGGTTTTATTGTTTATAATTATTTCTTCTTTTTATCGGTTAAATCATAGCTTAACGCTAGTAAAAATTTGAGATTGCTTTCAGTTATACTACCGTCAAGGGCGACGGTTAGCCAGTGTTCTTTATTCATGTGATAGGCTGGGAATATCCCTTGTTGCTCCCACATAGACGGAACGATATTTGCATCACACTTTAAGTTTACAACGTCAATTTGTCCGTCTTCTTTTATTCCAAGTTTACTTTTATCAATAGTCATAATCACGGCAAACCACTTTTTATTGCTTGCATGACGAAAAACGGAAAAGAAAGGATATTTTATCCACGGATATTCTGGGTTAACGCCATATGTATCTAATATGTATTTTTCTAATTCTTGTCTATTCATTAACTACCCTATAAATTGGAATTTGTTGATTACACCGGTGTTCCCACTTCGATTAAGTTGCCATCCAAATCGTAAAACCGTATTACTCGTTGTCCCCAACTATGTGTCATAAGATGATTTACATATTCAACCGCGGGATATAGTTTTTCTAATTTTTCAACAAATAATTCGATATCCTGCTCCTCAAAATACAATTCGCAAGAGTTGCTTTTGGGCACAATATCTCTATTTAAAAACGATTTCCATATTTTCTCGTCTTGAAGGGCAAGTCCTTCTATTAAAATCATATTGCCGTCATTGTCAACTACTAAATCTATGCCAAACAAGTCGTGATAGAATTTTCTCGATTTTTCTATATCCTTAACAACAAGCAAAATGTTTTTCAATTTCATACCATTTCTCCGTCCAATTCTTATTTATAGGTAAGTTTCTTTATAAAATCAGTTAATTGTTCGCTATCGTCTACAAAATCACATACAATCCATATCAGCAATAATCGTCAATACTATCTCCGCCAGTCCATTCCAACCCTTGAGCTAAAGTAAACTGCTTTTCAGCACCTTCGTATGTAAAGAATGTCCCTAGACTTTCATGTATGTAATAACCCTCTTTAAAAACAATTTTTGCTAAGGCAAAAGATTTTACACCAGACGGAATAGATGCTATTACAACAATCGCACTATTGTCAATTAAAGCAAATTCTTGAATTATTGAATCACCATATTGATTTGTATTAAATATTTTACCATTCTCCATATTTTTTAGATAAACCTCAATAGGATTATCTCCCAAAATCTTATCTGGACAACATGTAAACTTTGTAGGAGTTCTCCAATCTTTTTGTTTTGCCAATGGGGTTAATGAATTAGTTAAATTTAAATCTTCAAACTCATTAAAAACTTCAACATTTATATCTTGTTTAAAAATATTTGTGCTTTTACCACTTTGTGGTTTATAAACCCATTCGCCAATTTTACCTGATGAATTTTGCAATGATTTATCCTTAATCTCACCCCATTTATTCATGTTTATTAAGCATTGTTTTGCCTCATCTTCACTTACGCGTCTCATCCATGTAAAATCTGGCTCATTAAAAGAATCTCTATATTTTGATGGGTTTTTTAAAAATTCTTCAATACTTACACCTGTTCTATACTCAATTCTCTTACGAGTTATAGGATTTAAGACAACATTCTCTAACCTCGTTATCCACCTTAAGTTTTCTGGTCTATTATTTTGTCTATTAGTATCAATATGATCAACAACATGTTCTTTCGTTGGCGGCTCTCCATGAAAAGCTGTTGCAACAATACGATGAATACGAACAGAAGCTATTTCTAAATATCCAGTTTTTGTATTAAGTTTTCCAAATGTCCATAAATTATCAAGTTGTCTAGGTTTTCCTTGTGTTTTGGTTTTTCTTAGAACAGCACCATTATCTCTTACAAGATATTCTTCATCCTTAAAAAAACAACTTTTTTCTACTTTATAATCATTAATATTTATCATTTGTATCCCTTACCTATTTTCTCTTTTTATAGTTTAGCCATATGCCGTTTTGGGGAAGTTTTTGGCAATCAGTTAACTCATATTCTTGCACGCCACAATTCTTCCCTGCGAAAAGGTCAATTCCAGTTTTAGAGCCGTCAACTAAAGGAACGATCACTAAACTCATTTCGTCAATACTATCAGCATCTAAAAACAAACTGTCGGTAAGTCCACCGCCCTCTAACATCAACTTCTTAATATTAAATAGTGAATAGAGTTTTTCGTTCATTAACTTAACGTCAATTTTATCCCTGCCACAGAAGATATAAGATATCCCTTTTTCTTTTAAAAACGCTAAATATTCCTCCTTTATCTCGTCAGTTAAAACTTCGATAATATGCGCGTCATCATAGCCAGGATCTTCGTCTTTTATCTCGCTATTTTGCCAACCTAATCTGCCGTGTGGGTCTATTGAAACAGCATAATAATCGTGCTGTTTTGCAATATAATCTTCGTGTGGAATTTTAATGTCTTTATAAGGGGTTAAATCGGGTTTTACGCCACCTGTAAAACTCCCTTCCATAGTAATTCTTCCACAAGCGAAAGCGTCGGCTTTATATTCACGGTTTATGCGATAATATTCTTCACAAAGCGTGCTTGCAGTATCGGTATTCATATAATCGCCCGTAATCTTTCCGTCAATAGAAACGAGCATATGTAAAATTATATAAGGTTTCATATTACCTACCTTTTTCCATGCCACAGGTGTAGCATTGTTTGGATAGCATTTCTTCGTTTTTGATACTGCTATATAATCTAAAACCACCTGCAAAGTTATATGCGTCAAAGCCGTTTTGTGTTAAAATGCGTGTTGCAAGATAACTGCGCAAGCCACTTTGGCACATAACGTAGATTTTTTTAGACTTGTCAAGTTCGCCTAAACGCTCTCTTAAATCATCAAGTGGAATATTGATAAAGTCTTCTGCAGACCTAAGCATATATTCAAAAGGTGTGCGAGTATCAAGTAAAATCACGTCTTTTCTTTCTCTTAAAGAAGGAATATCTTCATAATAAAACTGCTTAACTATGCCGTTTTTGATGTTTTCCGCAACGAAACCTGCCATATTTACAGGGTCTTTTGCAGAAGAATATGGCGGAGCGTAAGCAAGGTCCAAATCTTTTAATTCATCGGCTTTCATACCTGCCCTAATTACCGTTGCGATAACGTCAATTCGTTTATCAACTCCGTCATAGCCGACAATTTGCGCACCCAAAATCTTATAAGTTGCCTTTTCAAAAATGAGTTTAACGGTCATTGCCGTTGCTCCTGGATAATACCCAGCGTGTGAGTTTTGCGTTAAAATAACCTTTTCGTATTCTATGCCGTTTGCTTTTGATTGCTGTTCGTTAATTCCAGTAGTCGCAACCGTCATATCAAAAAGTTTAATAACCGAAGAGCCTTGCGAACCTTTATATTCACTGTTTAGCCCACAAATATTATCGGCAACTATGCGACCTTGCTTATTGGCTGGTCCTGCAAGTGAAATTACCGAATCCTTATCGGTTATAAAATGTTTAACTTCAACTGCGTCCCCTACTGCATAGATATCGGGAATTGAAGTTTCCATTTTGGCGTTGACTTTAATTGCACCTTTAATGCCAAGTTCTAAACCTATTTTTTTAGCAAGCGTATTTTCGGGCGTAACTCCAACAGCAAGCACAACCATATCAGCGCTTAGATTTGAGTCGTTATCAAAGTCAAGCGAAACTTGTTCGCCTGTAATACTCATTTTATTTGTGTTAGTATTTAGTAACAATTGTACGCCGTGGTGACGAAAGTTTGCGTGGACAAACGACGCCATATCGCAGTCAACCGTCGGCAAAAGATGGTTAGAGCGTTGCACGATAGTGGTTTTAATGCCAAGTTCAGCAAGGTTTTCTACCATTTCAAGACCGATAAAACCACCACCTATAACAACTGCTGTTTTAGGGTGTTTTTGCTCTACAAAGGCACGAATTTTAAGCGTATCTTCTACCGTACGAAGTGTGAAAGTCCTTTCGTTTTCAGTATAGAAATCGGGCAAAATAGGTTTTGCACCGGGTGACAAAATGAGTTTATCATAGGTTTCCGTAAAACTCGTTCTAGATACTAAATCAGTAACAAGAACGGTCTTGTTTTTAACGTCAATATCGGTTACTTCGTGATTAACTTTTACTTTAATTCTGAAACGGCGATAAAAACTTTCAGGAGTTTGAAGTGTTAAATCTTCCTTGTCTTCAATAACGCCACCGATATAATACGGCAAACCACAGTTTGCGTATGAAATAAATCCCGAACGCTCAAAAATAATAATCTCTGCATTCTCGTCTAATCTTCTTATTCTTGCTGCGGCAGTTGCACCACCAGCAACCCCACCTACGATTACGATTTTCATATTATAATTCCCCTTTTTTCATATTATACCTTTTTTTGCCACTTTTTTCAATCGTTTTTGATATTACCTTAAAAACAAAAATCTTTACTTTTGAAAACGATTTTAGTTCGAAAACAATAACTGCTTTTGCTATGCAAATTGATTTAAGACAAAAAATGTGCTATAATTTTATAGTAAGTCATCAACTCTAGATAAGGAGGTGTTGTTATATGAAAAAATCAAAAAAATCAACAAAAGATATTACTAATAATCACGTTCAAAAGGATACATTAATCATTATTGGAAATGGGTTTGATATATGGCAAGGTTTAGATACTAGTTATAGTGCTTTTCGTAAATACTATTTACGGCATCGCAATGAAATTATGAAAAAACTACATATTAAAAAAAGGAAAGTAATATATAGTAACAATCATATAGAAGAATTCAGCGATGTTGAATTGGTTTACGGCGACCCATTTCAACCTAATGAACTAGACGAACTCTTTTGGGGAAATTTTGAATCATCTCTAAACAAAATTGACGATCAAAAATTAAACTTGTTCTTCGGAAAAGAACGTAATGATTTAAAAGAAATGAGTCGTAGCATTAAAAATGCTAAAAAAATTCTAACGACAGCTTTTTGCGATTGGATTGTTTCGCTTGAGATTAATAAGCAAAATCAAAAGTACAAATTTGGTGACAATTGCATATTTATTAATTTTAATTATACCGACACTTTAGTTAAGCGCTTTGGTATAAATCCATGCATTGTACATCATATTCATGGTGAGTCAAGCGACAAATCATCTATTGTCTTTGGTCATTCCTCTCATCCCGAATATCCTTTGATGGATTTATATAAATTTGGCGGAAGATTTCGCGGTGCGTTTTTTGTAGATTGTCTCCTATATGAAACAGATAAACATGTTAGCGACCATATACAAGAATTAATCATGTTCCTCGCTTTACACAATGTCATGCCAGAAGAGATAAAACATGTCTATGTTTTGGGACACTCAATGAATCCTGTGGATATTGAATACTTCCAATTTTTAATTAACACAACATGTTCTCAAACCATAATTGAAGAGGAAACATTTACTCAAAACAACTTTGACCCTATACAAGATTATAAGTTGCAAATGGATTATGTTTTTTCTCATCGTGATCGCAACATCAATAATGTCTCACCTAACGAGCAACAAATTAATGCAGTTCACAAACGTTTTCTAACCGAACAAGAAGCACGCAATAAATTTATGGAAAAATTGTTTTTTAAAAAATTTGGAATCAAAACAAAAAACTCGAAGTCTCAGCTCTCAGATACTTATATAAATAATAGATTAGAAGATGCAAAGTGGCATATTTCTTGCTATAGCACTAAAGATAAACAATGGGTTGATCTTGTTATGAGAGAATTAGGTTGCAAAAACTACTTTACATATGAAACTATTGATGAATGTATAAAAAATTTTAGAATTATATAAACTTATATGTCAAGTTATTAAACATCATCATTTATAAACTCATTTGAAAACAAAAATCCTTACTTTTTTTGGCAAAAAAAGTAAGGATTTCCCAAAAAAATTATTTTAAAAATCTTGGGAAAAAATTTGTAGAATTAAGTTTTTTATAAAAGATGAATTTTATAAAAACTTATTAAAAACAATAAAAAATACCCGAAAATGAGCGTTTTCGGGTGAAAAAATATCTAACTTAATGGGACGATGAGGCAAAAAATAGAGAAAAAACTAAAGTTTTAAAGGCTCTTTAAGTATGACCAAACCCCCTGGGGGGATTTTGGGAAAAAAAGTTTCTTAGTTTTCAAGAAAAAAGGCAAGATTTATCTTTGTTTTTATAATGTTTTTTGTGTTTAATTTTTTTGTTTATCTTGGGGAAAAACCCCTGTAATCAGCCTTAAAAGCCTATATACCTATATATTATCGGTTGCTATAAGATTAACGCCGTCTTCTATATTTTCAATTATCACGTCACCAATTTTTGCGTGATAGTTGGGCAAAAAGCCGTTGACTTTGTAAACGGTTTTTATGCCGACATTGCCTTTTTTTCAGCACACACGGTTGACAAAAACGGTGTAATTTACGACTGTTTTGAAGAGGAAAACCATTTAAGAATTGCAATGATGAAAAACTCTAATAAAAAAATACTGCTATGCGACAGTACTAAATTTTCCGATCCCTCCCCTTTTAGACTTTGTGAATTAAAAGATTTAGACTTGCTTATAACCGATAAAGACGTATCATTAAACTACTCAAACGTAAAATTTCCAAAAATTATTTTTTAATAAAAAAACTTCCCAAATGGGAAGTTTTTTTATTGCATTTTTTATTTATTTTTCAATTTTATCAAAAATATTATTTAGATAGTCACCGTCAAATAATTCAATAGTACCTTTATCTGATAAACTTGCAAAATTAGGGTCTATAGGTATCTTTGCAGTAATTGGAATATTATATTCACTTGCAACGTTTTCAACCTTACTTTCACCGAATACGTTAATAATTTTACCGCAATCCGGACACTTGAGATAAGAATAATTTTCTACAATACCCAAAACCGGAACGTTCATCATCGACGCCATATTTATAGCTTTACCAACTATCATAGAAACCAAGTCTTGCGGAGAAGTTACTATTATTATACCGTCAACCGGCAAAGATTGAAATACCGTTAACGGCACGTCACCCGTTCCCGGAGGCATGTCCACAAACATATAATCTACGTCACCCCAAGCAACGTCAGTCCAAAATTGTTTTACAGTTCCCGCAATTACAGGACCACGCCAAATTACCGGAGTAGTTTCGCTTTCTAACAATAAATTTATAGACATTACTTTAACACCAAGTTTACTTTCTACAGGTAAAATATAATTCTTTTCACCAGTGATAACTTCGGCACGTTCAAAAAGCCCAAAAGCCCTTGGAACAGAAGGACCGGTAACGTCAGCATCGAGTACTGCAACGTTATAACCACGGCGTTTAGCCGTTACAGCAAGCATTGACGTAACCAACGACTTACCAACGCCACCTTTACCACTAACAACGCCTATAACCTTTTTTACGTTAGACTTTTCGTTTTGTTTTTCCTTAAAATCCGCCTTTCTCTCCGAACAATTTTGTCCGCAAGTAGAACAATCGTGCGTGCAATTTTCGCTCATAACAGTCTCCTATTTAAGTAAATAACGTTTATTTATAATATTATACCAAATTAAAATATTTATCGCAAGATTTTTAACATTTACAAATAAAAATTTTTATTATCCCATTTATTGCTTGATTTTAATTCTTTTTTGTGGTATTGTTAAAAAAAATCATATTTAGGGAGTCAAAATGAATATTTGGCACGATATTGAAAGTAGCAGAATTAAACCAGACCATTTTATTGCCGTTGTAGAAATTGGAAAAGGCAGTAAACAAAAATACGAAATGGATAAAAAAACCGGCTTACTTAGACTCGATAGAATTTTATACACTTCTACACACTACCCGTCAAACTATGGTTTCATACCTCACACTTTAGCCGAAGACGAAGACCCGTTAGACGTACTTATTTTATGTTCGGAAACGTTAGTTCCCATGAGTTTAGTAGAATGTTACCCTATCGGTGTTATAGTTATGAACGATAACGGTTCGGTTGACGAAAAAATTATTGCAATACCTTACACTGACCCAAACTACAATATGTACACAAGCATAACCGACCTACCAAAACACATATTTGAAGAAATGCAACATTTCTTCTCAGTTTACAAGCAACTTGAAGGCAAAACCACTACCGTTGACGTAGCTGCCGATAAAGACGTAGCACTTAAAATTATAGAAAAGTCAATGGATAGTTACAAGAAAAACCTTTACGAATTAACTGCAAAATAAAAACCAACAAAAAATTAAACCGTCGAATTTCTTCGACGGTTTTTTTACTTTAATCTATTTCAGGTTATAAAATTCAGCAAGTTTTTTAAATGAAGGTAATGAATCAACAATTCGTTTTTTAGACACGCAATAAGATATTCTAACGTATCCTTTAACGCCGAAATCGTCACAAGGAACGATTAAAATCTCATATTCTTTTGCCTTATTCATAAATTCCGTAGCGTCCTTTACAGGCGATTTTACGAACAAATAGAAAGCACCGTCAGGTTTAACACATTCAAAACCATATTCGGTTAAATTTTTTAATAGAATATCTCTATTTTCTTTATAAACGTTAACGTCCGTTTTTGCATCTACACATTTTGCAACCAATTTTTGGAACATGCTCGGTGCACAAACGTATCCAAGCGACCTACCCGCACCACAAACTGCAAGATATACCGTTCTTTGGTCTTTCATTTTGGGATTTACAGCAATATAACCTATTCTTTCACCCGGTAAAGATAATGCTTTTGAATAAGAATAACAAATCAAAGTATCATCATAATAATTCATAAGATACGGAACTTTAACGTCCCCGTAAACTAATTCTCTATACGGTTCGTCACAGATTAAGTAAATAGTTTTGCCGTACTCTATTTCCTTTTGTTTCAAAACGTTGATCAATGCAATAATCGTTTCTTCAGAATACACAACTCCACTTGGATTGTTTGGAGAATTTACTATAACTGCTTTTGTATTAGGCGTTATGCGCTTTTCAAAGTCGTTAATATCCACTTGGAAAGTCTTTTCTAACGGTTCACTTTGAACTACCACCCCGCCTGCATTTTCAATAAAAACTCTATACTCGGTAAAAAATGGAGCAAAAACTATACATTCTTCGCCTTGATTCATAACCGCTTTAAGTGATATAGAAAGTGATGCTGCAGCACCGCAAGTCATATAAATATCGTCAGGTGAAACTTGCAAACTAAAATCTCTGTTTATTTTATCCGCAACGGCTTTTCTCGTTATTAAATCACCTTGTGCCGAAGTATATCCGTGAAGAAGTGTTTGGTCACCGTTACTTACCATTTCTTTAATGGTTTTTGCGACTATCTCGGGCGGTTCCACACTTGGGTTACCCAAAGAAAAATCATAAACGTTTTCAGCACCAATTTCAGCCGAACGTATTTTACCAAATTCAAAAATTTCTCTAATAACTGAACGCTTACTACCAAGCGCAAGCATTTTTTCATTTACGCTCATATTACAACTCCAAAAGTTTTAGTGCATTTTTATATAAAATCTTTTCTTCCGTTTCTTTATCTAAGCCGTATGACTTTAAAACTGCCAAATGTTCGTCTATTCCACGCCAAGGACAGTCCGTTGCAAACAAAACCTTATCTACACCGTGCTTATATAAAATCTTTTTAAAAAGTTCGGGTGAAATAGAATCTAAAGTATATGCCGTATCAAAATAAACGTCTAAACCAGCTAAAATTTCTAACGTTTCTTGCCATTGTTCGTGTGCGCCGTAATGCGCCAAAACGAACTTTTTATGCCCCGTTTGTTCTATTACTTTTTTAACCCTTTCCGGCGGACATTTTACAAGTTTATCTAAATACGCAAAATCTATTCCCGAATGTGTTACAACTATTAAATCAAGCTCTTTTGCAACGTTTAATATACGTATATATTTAGGGTCATCAATAAAAGTATCTTGATAATCGGGGTGAATTTTTACACCTTTTATACCATTTTCCTTTAAGAACTTTAATTTACCATAAACGTCGTCACAATCGGGGTGAATCCCACCAAAAGAAATTATTTTTCTTTCTTTGTTGGAAAAACGAGAATTTATTTCTATAGCAAACTCTGCCACACTTTGAAACTGTGCAGGCTTTGTTAAAACGGGAAGCGCAACCGAAATATCTGCGCCACAATCTTCCATCGTTTTAACAAGCCCGTCAACCGTTCCGTCAAATCTCGCCTTTGCACCTTTTGAAGCGTTTTCTAAAGCACCAATAGTCCTTTCTGCAATTCTATCCGGAAAAACGTGTGTGTGAAAATCTATAACCATATATTAAAATTCAGAAATTTCTTTAGCAGTTAAGGTTTCTACACCACAGTCCTCAAGTACCTTTTTAGCGTTATTAAGGTCAGACGCCTTTAATACTACGAAAGCCTTTTCACCGTCAATTGATAAGCCGTACATATATTCTACGTTTACGTCTTTTTGGGATAAAATTTGAACTAAACCTTGCAAACTACCCGATTGATGGGTAATTTTGATAATTAAAATGTCAGTAAGCATGGTAGAAAAACCTGCTTCTGCAAGTTTTTTCTTTCCAGTTTCAGGGTCGTTTACTATAAGTCTTAAAAGACCGTATTCCGTAGTGTCGGCAAGTGAAAGGGATAATATATTAACGTTATTTTCTTTAAGTACTGCTAGTACTTCACCAAGCCTACCCTTTCTATTTTCAATAAATACGGATAATTGTTTTGCTATCATAAAAATTTTCCTCCTTATACTAATTTACGTTTATCTATAACGTGTACCGATTTTCCTTCAAAACGTTGAAGTGATTGCGGTTCAACTATTTTTATTTTAGCGTTAAGTCCTAACGCTTGGTTTACAGTATGTGCAATCTTTTGCGAAAGTTTTTCAAGTCCCTTAATTTCGTCGGTAAAGTACTTTTCGTTTACTTCTACGTGAATTTCTAACGTGTCTAAATTATTTACTCTATCAACTATCATCATATAGTGTGGCGAAACTTCTTCCACTTCTAAAAGCGCAGCCTCTACTTGACTTGGGAAAACGTTTACCCCACGAATAATAAGCATATCGTCAGACCTACCCTTGAATTTACTAATTCTTGCAGTAGTTCTTCCACACTCGCACTTCTCGTGAGTAATACTCGTTAAGTCTTTAGTTCTATATCTTATAAGCGGAATACCTTCTTTAGTAAGGGTGGTAAATACTAATTCGCCAAGTTCACCGTCCTCTACGTGTTCTAACGTTTTAGAGTCAACTATTTCAGGATAGAAATGGTCTTCGTTAATGTGTAAGCCTTTATGATATTCACAGTCACAAGCAACGCCAGGACCCATAATTTCGGACAATCCATAAATATCGTGAGCGTTTATATGCAACCTTTTTTCAATTTCTTCACGCATTTGCTCCGTCCAAGGTTCAGCCCCACAAACAGCTGTTTTAAGTTTCAGATCCCCCATTTTACCTTCGGCTTCTAAAACCTCTGCAATATGTAAAAGATATGACGGAGTGCAAGCAATTGCCGTTGCGCCAAAATCAATCATCATAGTGGTAAGTTTTTTAGAATTACCAACACTCATCGGAACAACCATCGCCCCAATTTTTTCAGCACCATAATGAGCGCCGAGACCACCCGTAAACAAGCCGTATCCATATGCAACTTGCATTACGTCGTCCTTACCTATACCACACATAGAAAAGCATCTTGCAACGCATTCTGCCCAAATATCAAGGTCTTTTCTCGTGTAACCGACCACAGTCGCTTTACCCGTTGTACCACTTGAAGCATGTACTCTAACAATTTGCGAATTAGGTACGGCAAAAAGTCCAAAAGGATAGTTATCTCTTAAATCGTCTTTAGTGGTAAAAGGCAATTTTTCAATATCTTCTATCCCTTTAATATCAGAAGGTGTTAAGCCCGCTTTTTGCATTTTTTTGCGATAGAATTCAACGTTATGATAAACGTAATCAACAAGCTTAACAAGACGTGCGCTTTGAATTTCAGTCATCTTGTCCCTAGACATACACTCTTTAGTCTCGTTCCAAATCATATTTAATCCCCTTTAGGCTTGATAGCCCTTTTTAAATGCTAATTTATTTATCTCAACCGTTTTTGGAGGAACGGTTTTTTCTACAACGTTAAGCCATAAATCTTGGTCGCCACCGATATATCTTGCACTAAAGCCCAAAACTACGGTGTTAAGTACCTTATTATTTCCAATTTCGGCAGTTATTTTACCGCCGTCTATAACGTAAACGTCGTGTTCCTTTTGCAACTCTTCAATAATATTATTAGGATACTCTTTTGCCCCAATAACAACCGTCATTGGGTCTATCCTTGTATCGTTAATAATTAACTTTCCGTCTTTTTTAAGATAATGAGCGTACCTTAATGCTTCTAACCTTTCAAAAGCAATTAGAAAATCAACGGTGCCTTCTTCGCAAACGGGTTCGTAAACTTTATGTCCATAACGAACGAACGTAACTACGCTTCCACCACGTTGAGCCATTCCATGTACTTCTGAAATTTTTACGTCATAACCGTTTTCGCTTGCAACTTTACCAATAATCCTACTCGTAAGAAGAGTACCTTGTCCACCTACACCTACTATCATTAAGTTTACAGTTTTCATATTATCTCTCCTTTTTTTCGATAGCACCGAATTTACAGTAATTGGTGCAAAGTCCACAACCATTACACATATTAGCGTCTATTTTAATAGTTCCGTCCGCATTTTTTGTGATTGCAGGGCAACCTATCTTCATACACATACCACATTTTTTACATCTTTCCACGTCAGAAACACATACGTACGGGAATTTTTGACCCTTTAACAAGGCGCAAGGCGCTTTTGCGATAATTACGGTTAAAACGTCGCTCTTAACACTTTCTTTTATAGTCTTTTCTAAGTTTACAACGTCGAAAGCGTCAATCGTTATAACGTTTGGCACACCTACCGACTTGCAAAGTTCTTCTAAGTTGATAGCGTAAGTTTCTTGACCGTTCAAGGTATATCCGGTAGCAGCGTGTTGTTGATGACCAGTCATACCGGTAGTTCTATTATCCAAAATCATAACGGTTGCAGTTGACTTATTATAAACCATATTTACAAGGGAATTTATACCCGTATGTAAAAAGGTAGAATCACCAATAACTGCGACCCAATTTTTAACGTAATCTTTTCCCTTAGCCTTCTCCATACCATGAAGAGCAGAAATACTTGCACCCATACAAACGGTTGTATCTATAACGGATAACGGAGCAACTGCACCTAAAGTATAGCAACCAATATCACCAGAAGCATGAATCTTTAATTTATTTAATACTGAAAATACGCTTCTATGTGGGCAACCCGGACAAAGTATCGGAGGACGATTTGGCGTTTGTTTAGCTTCAAAAATCTTATCATCAACACCTAAAATTGCCTTCTTTAACATATTGGCGCTGTATTCACCTTGTTTAGTGAAAATCTCTTTCCCTTTAACGGATAAGCCCCAACTTTTAACTTGTTCTTCTATAACAGGTTCAAGTTCTTCTACAACGTAAACTGTTTTTACGTTATTAACAAATTCCTCAATAAGTTTTTTAGGTAATGGATTTATCAAACCCAACTTTAGTACACTTGCCTCGGGGAATGCTTCTTTAACGTACTGATACGGAATACCAGACGTAATAAAACCAATTTCTTTATCGGCATATTCCACCTTGTTTATCGGGAAAGACGCACCGTCAATAGCCATTTGATCTTCCCTCTTTTCCACTACTACGTGTCTTCCTATAGCAGAACCCGGCATCATAACGTATTTAGAAACGTTTCTTTCATAAGGTTTATCTTCTATTTCTACCCTGTCGTTAAGTTCAACAGTTCCTTGTGAGTGTGCAAGTTTAGTGGTTGTTCTAAATATAACGGGAGTGTCGTATTTTTCGCTTAATTCGTATGCAAATTTAATAAATTCCTTTGCTTCGCCACTATCCGAGGGTTCTATTAGTGGGATATGTGAACTTCTTGCAATCATTCTTGTATCTTGCTCGTTTTGTGAACTTGCAAGACCAGGGTCGTCGGCAACGACTATAACCGAACCACCACCAACACCAGTATAACTAAAAGTGTAAAGGGGGTCGCTTGCGACGTTTAGACCAACGTGTTTCATACAAGCAAGACTTCTTACTCCCGAAACTGAAGCGCCTATTGCAACTTCTAAGGCAACCTTTTCGTTTGGCGCCCATTCACAATAAACTTCTTCGTATTTTACTAAATTTTCACTTATTTCGGTACTCGGAGTTCCAGGATATGCACTTGACACCTTTACACCTGCTTCAAATGCGCCCCTTGCAATCGCTTCATTACCGAGCAAAATTTTCTTTTGATTCATATTACTTGCTCCTTAAATCTTTTATACGTTTTGCCTTGCCTTCAAATCTTTGTAAAGTATTTGGAGATTCAAGTTTAACTTTTGCGTCTATGCCTAAAATAATTTTGAGTTTAGAAACAACCTTTTTAGAAAGGTCTTCTAATTCCTTAAAAGAGTCGGTAGATTTTAACAATTCTACCCTTACGGTAAGTTTATCGGAATACCCTTCTCTTTCAACGACTATTTCGTAGTGAGGACCTAGTTCCTTAAAGCCTAAAATTACTTCTTCTATTTGACTTGGGAATACGTTTACGCCACGCACTTTTAACATATCATCCGATCTGCCGGATAAATTTTCCATACGGCAAAACGTTCTTCCGCATTTACATTTATCGTAGAAAAGTCTCGTTATATCTTTTGTTCTATATCTTATAAGAGGAATTCCTTCCTTTTTTATGCAAGTAACTACAAGTTCACCCTTTTCACCAGCCGGCAAAACCTCACCCGTTACGGGGTCTATAATTTCGGGAATAAAAAAGTCTTCGTTAATATGCATACCACACATATACTCACACTCGCCTGATACACCGGGCCCAACTAATTCACTCATACCGTAGTTAGACGTTATAAGCATGTCCTCTCCCCAAACTCTATGCATTTCGTCACGCATGGCATCGGTAAGCATTTCACTACCGACAAGTCCTATTTTAACACCTAAATCTTTCTTAGGGTCAACTCCCATACTTTCAGCAACTTCAGCAAGACGCATTGCGTAAGACGGCGTTGCTACCAAAAGAGTAGTGCCGAAATCTTTCATATACATAATTTGTTTTTCGGAATTACCCGTTGAAGACGGAATTACCGTTGCACCTATATTTTCTAAACCGAAATGAAGCCCTAACGCACCCGTAAACATACCGTAGCCAAAGCATATTTGAGCAACGTCTTTTTCGGTTGCACCACCCATACACGCTATACGTGACACACACTCAGTCCACATATCAAGGTCGTTTTGTGTATAACCCACGACGGTAGGTTTACCCGTTGTACCGCTTGATGCGTGTATTCTTACAAGTTTTTCCTTTGGAACGGCAAAAAGCCCAAAAGGATAATTATCCCTCATATCTTGTTTAGTTACAAAGGGAAGTTTTTGTAAATCTTTTAAGGTTTTCACGTCTTCGGGCTTTACACCTATATCGTCCATTTTTTTACGATATGCGGGAACGTTTTTATATACCCTATCTACCGTTTCTTTTAACCTTTCAAGTTGAATTTTTTCTATCTCTTTTCTTTCAAGAGTTTCTACTTTTGACCAAATCATTTCGTCACCTAAAAATTATGATATTAAATTATCTATTTGTTTATTAAAAGCCTCGTCTATTACCTCTTTAGAGGGTTTGCGTGTGAATAAACTTACCACGAACGTAACAAGTATAGAATAAAAAATACATATTACACCAATCGTTGGCGAACAAGTTACACCACTTTTAATCGCCGTTCCAAACGAACAATTAAACGAATTTATATCGTAACCGAGTAAAATTATTAAAACTACGGTTAAAACCAAACTGCCTATAATAGATGCCCACACTGAAGATTTAGAAACTTTTTTCCACATAAGTCCTATAACGAACGGTCCGAAGAAACATCCGCTTAGTGTTCCCCAAGAAACACCCATCAAATAAGCAATAGCAGCAAGCTTATATTTTTCATTTAATATCGCAAGAGCTAAAGAAATCAACACGAATATCAAACAAAATAAACGCATTACAAAACTCACTTGCTTATCAGTAGCCTTTTTGTTAACTCTTCCTTTATAAATATCTATCGTTACTACCGACGAACTACTTAAAGATACCGAAGCAAGGGTTGACATACTTGCCGAAAGCATTAAAACGGTGATAATACCTATTAAACCCATAGGAATAACTTTTGCTATCATAGTTGGAATTATATCGTCACTATGAATAGAACCTAAATTAAATAGACCGGATAATGCACCAGAAAAATATGCACCAAAACCAATTATTAAAGCAAAGATAGTGCTAACTACCATACCTTGCATTATAGCTTTTTTATCACGAACCGCATAGTATTTATGTACTGTTTGAGGTAAACCGTAAACACCCATAGACGTTAAAAGAATTAAAGAAATAAGCGAAACGGTACTTCCATAAAATCCCTTATTGGTACTATTAAAAGTGAACCACGTTTTATTCACGTCCGAAGTTAAAGCAGATAAATCCCAACCAACCTCTGCACTGTTTAGGAAACAAAAAACCATTGCTATTATGCCTATAAGCATTATTATACCTTGAATAAAATCGGTAAGTGCAGTTGCAAAATATCCACCAAATACCAAATAAAGCGCTGTAAGAAGTGCAAGCGCAACCATAATTATCCAAGTGTTGTTTATACCAAATACTATTTTAAACAAACTACCAAGTCCGTTATATACCGAAGCCGAATACGGAATTAAAAAGGTAAATATAACTATTGCAGAAAGTAATTTTAAAGCCTTGGAATCGTATCTTTTTTCAAAAAATTCAGGCATGGTTTTAGCAGAAAGCCTTTGCGTCATATTCTTAGTACGTTTTGCCATAAACTTCCATGCGACAAGCGAACCAAGCAAAGCATTACCTATACCAATCCAAACAGCTGCTAAGCCGTAAGAAGAACCGAATTTACCTGCATAGCCAATAAAAATAACGGCTGAAAAATAAGTCGTACCATAAGAAAAAGCACTCATCCAACCGTTTAAGCCCTTTTTGCCGGCAAACATAAAATCGTTTACACTTTTAGATTTTTTTCTAGTGTATAATGCTATAAATACCATACTTACAGCATATAAACCAAGAATAACGTAATCAAGCCACATATTTTCCTTCTGTTGCAATTATGAAAACAAAAAAACCGCCTCGTAGCGGTTTTTTAATTTCTAACAATCAAAACCGTTAAGAAATAAATATTTAGCGCAACTACACGCTAAAATAATACTCCCTTTTAGTTTTGGTTAAATAAGTTTTCATACTTTCACCTATTAGTTTTTTTATATTATATATAAACTAATAAGCGTTTGTCAAGGTTTTACCTACTCGTATTGAAAATTTTTGTAATTTATTAGATCATTTTTGTACGTTTTAATCGCCGATTTTGCAACACGTAAGTCATGTTCAAGATAGTTACCACATTCCTCAGGTTTATTACCGGGAATTTCACCACTAAATTCCAAAACAAAATCACAAGCCTGTATAACCATATCATATACGTCTTGAGAATACAAATCACCAAAAAGAATCAAATAAAAACCCGTTCTACAACCCATTGGACCAAAATAAACAATCTTGTCCTTCATTTCCCCATTTCTTAAAAAAGTCGCAAATAAATGCTCTATCGTATGAAGTGCAGGATTAGGTATAGGTTCGGTTTTATTAGGCACTGTAAACCTTAAATCAAACGTTGTTACAGTGACGTTGTTATAAACGTCCTTTCTTGAAACGTACAGTCCCCTGTTTAATTTTAAATGATTAACCTTAAAACTTGCAATTTTTTCCATAATTCACCTTATAAGACACCGTAAAGCAACATACCCAAAATAGCCGAAATAAATATTAAAAGTATTGGCGAAATCGTTTTCTTTTTTACTTTTTTATATATAACGTAAATGCACGCAACAAAGACAAATATCACCAATGCTTTCCAATCGAAAACAAAAAAGGACTTTATTGAACTCAAACCAAATATTACACTTAAAGAAATAGTTAATCCGGTAGCAAAAATAAGCCCCATAACAACTGGTTTAACACCACTCAAAAACGCCTTTACGCCTGCATATTGCAACAATTTTGAAAATACACTTGCAATTATCAAAATAATTACAAACGATGGCAAAACCACACCTAAAGTTGCAAGAATTGCACCTAAAATTCCATATTGAGAAGAGCCAACGAAAGTTGCCATGTTTATAGCTATAGGTCCCGGCGTAGATTCTGCGACACCAACGAAATTTAAAAACTCCGAATACGTGAGCCAACCGTGCCCTACCACTTCTTCACTAAGAAGAGCTAACATTCCGTAGCCACCACCGAAAGAAACAGCACCTACTTTTAAAAAAGTTAAAAACAAGTCAAGTAAAATATGCATTATTCACCCTCCTTGTCTTCATTTGAATCTTTAACTTTCCTCTCCACGTTCTTTATATTAGATAGACAGTATATAAAAATACCAAGGGCACCACCAATCAAAACGTAAAAAATTGTAGAAAAGTTTACAGAGAACAAAGTGAACGTAATCAAACAGACGGATGAAGCAATAAAGAAAATCAAATTAAAAAAAGTCTTTTTAAGTTTCTTAAACATTCTTATGCCTGCAGATAAAATCAAAAAAGGAACGCATGCTTGAATACCCTTAAAAGCATACTTCACAACCTTTAATTCTAAAAAAGCATCAAAGAAAAGTGATATGGTAAAAATTATCATAAAAGACGGCAAAACAACGCCTAAAGTACACACTATTGAACCTAAAACTCCCGCCGTTTTATAACCAATATACGTTGCAGAGTTTATCGCAATAGGTCCTGGTGTTGATTCTGCTATACCTATTAAATCAGCAAATTCGTTACCTTCTAATAATTGTTTTTTTTCTACGAATTCTCGTTCCAAAATACCTATCATAACGTAACCGCCACCAAAGGTAAATAGCCCGATTTTGAACATCGTAAAAAACAAACTAAGCAATAATTTGATCTTCTTCATAATAATAAATTTCACCTGTTAAAATCACACTTTTCAATACATTATGTGTGATATAATAAATATCAATTTCGTTAGATTTTATAAGACGATAGCACCACACGCCCTAACCTTTAACACGTAAACGTTAGACTTATCGTAACACGTGTAGATATTCGATAAAAACTGTTCTAATTCGTCGTTTTTTACAACGTTTAATATCGTTCCGGCAAACCCACCACCGTGTACTCTATTGGCACCGTTTTTATTAAACAAAGACGAAATAGATAATGCTTTAATTATGGGTTGTTCATCAGAGCCTGACACGTAGCAGTTTTGTAGTTTTACTGCCGAGCTTATTCCAGAGTCGTTAACAGCTTTAATGAAAGAAAGGTAATCTTTATTGTTAAGCGCAGAATAAGCAATATCTACCCTTTCGTTTTCTTGATAAAAATGAACGGCACGGTTAACTGCCCTATCAGTTACTTTTTCTTTTATTGTAGGTAAAAATTTAATAAACTCTTCTTGGGTTTTTTCTATCAAACGCTCTACTCTCATAACAGAAGCAACTTGTTTCATTTCACGTGGGATTGAAGCGTATTCATCGGTAAGATTTTCGTGACTTCCACCTGTGTTAATTAGAACTAAGGAATAATCTTTAAGATCGTCTTCAATCTTATCAACCGTTATTTTCCCTACCGTTTTAAAATCCAAACGGTTTAACCCACCAAAACTTATAGCAGTTTGGTCAAGTAACCCACAAGGTTTCAAGAAGTAAACGTTTTCTGCGTATTGGGAAACAATTGCTTTTGTTTCGCAATCTATCTTACTTTCATTATATAAAAAGTTAAAAACTTCGGAAACCAACACTTCAAAAGAAGCCGAACTTGAAATTCCTGCACCACCAGCCACGTTACTCGTCATACAAGCAATAAAACCGCCTACTTTATAGCCAAGGTTCTTTAGTCCTTCAGCAACGCCGTAAACAAGCGCTTTAGAACTGCTCTCCTTTTCACAAGACTTATCTAAGTCAACGAAAATCTTGCCATAGCCTTCAGAATAAATAGTTACTGTATTATCGTCGGTTGGTAAAAACACTGCAAGACTATCTAAGCTTATCGCAGTGGAAATTACCTTTCCCCCGTTATGGTCAACGTGATTACCACAAACCTCTACACGACCCGGTGAAGACACTATGTATCCCGAGTCTGTATTGAACGTATTTTTAAACGTATCAAATAAATTTTGATATCTGTTTTTTTGTTCTGCAGTATTTTCACCATATAATGCAAAAAAATTGTCGCTAATTCCATTTAAATTATAATATTTTTGTTTTTTCATACAAGATTCCCTACCGAAATATTATATCACTAAAAAGCGTTATTGTAAATGACAATCGGCTAATTTAGAGAATATTTACTATTAAAAAACTGACATTTATTATTTGACTTATAACTTAAGTTATTATATAATACTTAAGTATTTTCAAAAATTTCGGAGGCGAAATTATATGGACGTAAAACAAATAGAAAAAAAATGGCAAGAACGTTGGGAAAAAGAAAAAATTAACACGTTTAATTTTAAGAACGTTGACAAAAAGTATTATTGCTTAGAAATGTTCTCTTATCCATCTGCCGCTAAACTTCACTTGGGTCACTGGTACAACTACGGTCCCACCGACTCTTTTGCTAGATACAAGAAAATGAAAGGTTTCGAATTATTCCAACCAATGGGTTTTGACGCTTTTGGACTACCTGCAGAAAACTACGCAATTAAGACGGGTATTCACCCAAAAGTTTCTACCGAACAAAACATTATCAATATGGAACAAACCTTAAGCGAAATGGGGGCAATGTTCGATTGGTCTGCAGAAATTAAGACATGCAACGAAGATTACTATAAATGGACACAATGGCTTTTCCTTAAACTTTATGAAAACGGACTCGCTTATAGAAAGGAAGCACCTGTTAACTGGTGTCCGTCTTGCAAAACCGTTTTAGCAAACGAACAAGTTGTAAACGGCGAATGTGAAAGATGCCATAATACGGTAGTTAAAAAGGACCTTACTCAATGGTTTTTTAAGATTACAGACTATGCCGAAGAACTTTTATCCGGTTTAAAAGATTTAGACTGGCCTGAAAAGACCAAGGCTATGCAAAAAAACTGGATAGGCAAGTCAATTGGTGGCGAAATTGAATTCACTTGTGAAAGCGGTGATAAATTCAAGGTATTCACCACCCGTGCCGATACCCTATTTGGCGTTTCTTACGTAGTTTTAGCGCCAGAGCATCCCTTGGTTAAAAAATTAACCTCTGAAAAACAAAAAAAGGCTGTAGAAGATTACGTAACGGAAACTTCAAAAACTAATGAAATTGACAGACTTTCTACCGCCCGTGAAAAAACCGGTGTTTATATCGGCCACAATGCTATTAACCCTATAAACGGTAAAAAAGTCCCAATCTACGCTGCAGACTACGTTCTATATTCTTACGGTACCGGTGCAGTTATGGGCGTACCTTCTCACGATGAAAGAGATTTCGCTTTTGCTAAAAAATACGATCTACCTATTACTCGTGTTATTAAAGGAACAAAAGGAAACGACGAATTACCCTTCGTTGAAGACGGTATTTTAGTAAACAGTATCGGCTTTGACGGCATGACTAGCGAAGAAGGAAGAAAAGCAATTATAAACAAGCTTTATTCCGAAGGTAAGGCTGAACACAAAGTAAACTTTAGACTTCGTGATTGGTTAGTATCTCGTCAACGCTATTGGGGTGCTCCAATTCCGGTAATTCACTGTGAACACTGTGGTGCTGTTCCCGTACCTTATAAAGATTTACCTGTTAAACTTCCAGATAACGTTGAATTCACCCCAGACGGTGAATCTCCACTTGCAAAATGTAAGGAATTTATGGAAGTAACTTGCCCTATCTGCGGTAAACCTGCAAAACGTGACCCCGATACGTTAGACACTTTCGTATGTTCAAGTTGGTATTTCTTAAGATACCCGGACGCAAAAAATGAGGACGCTCCTTTCGACCCCGAAATTATCAACAAGGTTCTTCCTGTAGATAAATACGTTGGTGGTGCAGAACACGCTTGCATGCACCTACTCTATGCAAGATTTATAACCAAAGCGCTTCGTGATATGGGTTATCTTAAGTTTGACGAACCTTTTAAATCATTAGTGCATCAAGGCGTAATTTTAGGTACCGACGGTATGCGTATGAGTAAAAGCCGTGGCAACGTTATTGCCCCCGACCCATACGTAGAAAAATACGGTTCAGACGTTTTAAGACTTTATCTTATGTTCGGTTTCTCCTACCGTGAAGGTGGTCCGTGGGACGATAACGGTATTAAGGCCATAGTAAAATTCTTAGACCGTATTGAAAGATTATCTAACAACGTCTCTTCTCTTGCTAAAAATAAAAACGACGCTTTAACTTCAAAAGAAAAAGATTTACTTTACGCAACAAACTACGCTATAAAATGCGTTGATAGAGATATGGAAGTATTTTCTTTTAACACAGCCATCGCACGTCTTATGGAATTGGTTAACGCTTTATCCGTTTACGACACTATTAACGATGCAGAAAAGAACGTTTCCGTTTATAAAGATTGCTTTAAGAAGTTTATTCTTTTACTTGCACCTTGCGCTCCACACTTTGCTGAAGAAATTTGGTCGGTATTAGGCAATAAAAATTCTATATTTACTGAAGAATATCCTATTTGTGACGAAAAAGCACTCGTTAAAGATGAAGTTGAAATTGCAGTTCAAGTAAACAGTAAAGTTCGTTTTAGAATAATGGTTTCAAGTTCTGCAGATAACGACGCTATTAAAGAATTAGTTCTAAACGACGAAAGAACGATTAAAGAACTTGACGGAAAAGAAGTTAAGAAGTTTATAGTCGTTCCTAAAAGATTAGTTAACATCATAATTTAGTAAATGTATGAAAAAATTAAATCAACAACCAATTATTGAAAAAATATGCCCCGATTCTAATTCGGGGCTAAATTCTTATCAAGTAAACGAAAGAACGCTAAACGGTTTAACAAACACCACTAATAAACAATATTCTAAGTCTTACTTAAATATTTTTATTGGAAATATTTGTACATTTTTTAACCTTTTAGGTATTATCGTTTTCATTGCAATGCTTACTATCGGTAGCCACGCTAAACTTTCCGATTACTTTTTCGTTGTTTTCTACGTTGCAAATATTTCTATTGGTATTTTTCAAGAAATTAGAGCAAAAAGATGTATTGATAAACTCTCCATATTAAACATTAAAACAACTAAGGTTATCCGTGATGGGCAAACTTTAGAAATATCCTCGAGCGAAATCGTTCGTGACGACGTTTTATTGCTTGGAATAGGCAACCAAATTCCTACCGACAGTATAATTTTAAGTGGAAACGTTGAAGTAAACGAATCGCTTTTAACGGGTGAATCTTTAGCCGTAAAAAAACAACCTGGTGATTTTTTATACGCCGGTAGCTTTATAACCAGTGGTGTTTGTCGTGCAGTAGCCGACAAAGTTGGTAAAGATAATTACGTGGAAAAACTTTCTGCAAAGGCAAAACAATATAAAAAGCCAAACTCAGAAATAATGTCTTCACTTAAAGTTATTATTAAGGTAATTGCTTGTATAATTATCCCACTCACTGCACTTTGGATGATAAAATCTATGGTAATTCTAAAAAAAGATTACCCAAGTGCTATTTTAGGTACATCTACCGTAGTAATTGGAACCATTCCAGCCGGTATGTTTTTACTTACCAGCGTGGCACTTGCAGTTGGCATAATAAAACTTGCAAAGCACAAAACTTTGGTTCAAGACCTTTACTCTCTTGAAATGCTTGCAAGGGTAGATACTCTTTGCTTTGACAAAACCGGTACTATTACCGACGGCAACATGACCGTATCTGAAGTAATAAATTTAACTGACGAACAAACTAACGTTAAAGACGTTATAAGTTCTATGATTAACGCACTTTGCGATACTAATCAAACGGCAACTGCATTAAAAGAGTATTTTGGTGACAATAAAATTTACAATGAAACAGCAACCATTCCATTTAACTCTGCAAGAAAATTTTCGGCGGTTTCTTTTGAAAATATGGGAACGTTTGCATACGGCGCACCTGAATTTTTATTACCTGAAAGCGAATATTCTTTATATAAAGAAAAAATAGTTCACTATGTAAAATCGGGGTTACGTGTTCTTGTTCTTGCAAAAACCGACGGCTTTATAGATGAAGATAGAATCACTGGTAATATAAAAGCCGTATCTCTTATAGTAATTTCGGACAACGTTCGTGTAGATGCTATCGAAACCGTTAAGTGGTTTATAGAAAATGACGTTAATATTAAAGTTATTTCGGGCGACAACCCCATTACCGTTTCAGAAGTAAGTAAGCGTGTTGGTATAATCGGTGCAGATAATTACATAAGTTTAGACGGTTTAACCGACCAAGAAGTTTACGATTCTGCTAATAAATATACTGTTTTCGGCAGAGTTTCACCCGAACAAAAGGCGATTATTCTTAAAGCACTTAAAGATGCTGGACACGTAACTGCAATGACGGGTGACGGCGTAAACGATATTTTAGCATTAAAAGAAGCAGATTGCGCTATTTCGGTAGCGTCTGGTAGTGAAGCAGCAAGAAACGTTTCTCACTTGGTACTTCTTGACAACAACTTCTGCTCTATGCCAAAAGTTGTTTACGAAGGTAGGCGTGTTATAAATAACGTACAAAGTTCGGCTTCACTTTTCCTAATGAAAACGTTGTTTACAGTATTTATGGGCTTCTTAACATTATGTTTACCATATATGCAAACCTATCCTTATAGACTTTCTAATATGATTATGTTCGAAGTCTTTATTATAGGCATACCTTCGTTCTTCTTATCATTCCAACCTAACGATAAACGTGTTGAAGGTAGATTTATTTCTTACGTCATAAAAAAATCATTACCAAGTGCATTATTGATGCTTTTAAGCGTTTTAGCAATAGAAATTCATCGTTTAGCAATAGGAACGTACTCACCTGAAATGTATTCTACCTTAGGTATTTACGTATTAACTTTTGCAGGGGTAATTAACCTATTTATAACGTGCTTACCTATAAACGGATATCGCTCGTTAGTATTCTTTAGTAATCTACTTATAATAATAATATTCTGCGTTATATCTATGACTGGCACGGTAAGTGGATTATTATCACTATTACCACTTGCACCGTTAAATGAGCATTTAGTTCATTTTGCACTGATATTTGGTATAACTATTATTGATATCCCCCTCTCGTTCGGGCTTCAGAAACTTTTTGACAAAATCAAATTCGAACGAAAAAAGGCGTAAATTTAAACACAAAAAAACCACCTATAAGCCGAGTCCCTACAAGGGATTCGGCAACTAAATAAATCCTTACGGATTTGTGATATTCGTCTAATGACGAGTGAGATTGCCTTACGGCAGTTATATTCGCCTTACGGCAAGTTGTGGATTTATTTAATATAACTTTGGCGATAGCCAAAATAAAACTGCTTACGCAGTTGGCGTTCGCTTCGCTCGGCTAAACTGTTTACTGCGTAAACAATATCACTTTTAGCCACAAGGCTAAAAATATTCCTATTTTAACTTAAACTTTTGTGGATAAAGAAAAGCCCACCATATTTCGCCTTAAAGCGAAG
>JAZSKQ010000022.1:0-2527 GCA_045534905.1 Christensenellaceae bacterium
GTCGTTGACCGCGCGGACTTCGGTAACTTTACCGTCTTTATCGGTAATAAATTCGATACTCGGGTTAATGTCTACTGCAACGTACCCGGAAAGGTCTTCGTTTCCGAGCGATAAATTACATCCGCTAAACACCGATAACGATAATACGGTAGCGGTCACGCCCGTCAAAACTTTTGTCAGTAATTTTTTCATAATGCCATCCTCCTGCATTTAATTTGTTTCCTGACTATAAGACTAACGTTTTATAAGTTTTATTGGCAAAAACTAAAAAAAATTAAAAAACTTTTTCATGCGCGTGTTTTGTAAACATTATATAAAAATAAACATAAAAAACGCCCCGAATTCGCTGTTCCGTTAGGGATTTTTAGTTGGTAATAAAAGTGTAGCCCACTATACTTCGCAAAAAGCGAAATATGGTGGGCTTTATCTTTACCACAAAAGATTAGGTTAATATAGTTATATTTTTAGCCTTGTGGCTAAAAGTGATATGCAAAACAAGTTTTGCGTTATATTTTTCGAGAGAAAAATTCAAGGTTCTGCTTCAGCAGGTTCTTATATTTCTCTCGAAGAAGTTATATTAAATAAATTCAAAACTTGCCGTAGGCGAATATCACTGCCGTAGGCAATATAACTTGCGTAAGCAAATATAACAAATCCGTTCACGGATTTATTTAGTTGTCGCAATTCCCTATAGGAAGAGCGACCAAGTGTCGCTTTTTTTTATATCTTTTTTACGTTTTCTATTTTGTATCCGTTGATTGTAAAGGTAAAGTATTCCACCTTAAAAAGATTTTCTTTTTGTTTGTAAATTAGTCCTACGGTGTTTTGCTCTAACTGTGTTTTAGGGGGCATTACACCTATAAAGTTGCCAAAATATTCTTTTAATTTGTCTTTATTATTTAATACTTGTGTGTCTAAATATTCGTCTATACTATCCCCCACAAGCAAGTCTTCTATAAAAGCGTAGGGTAGTATTTGTCGTGGTAGGTCTAATATCCTTATGGTTTTTTGTGATTCTACGTTTCTGTTTGTTTGGGTAAACGTATCGCCGTTAAAGGTGTAGTGAAAGTTTACTACGTGCTTTTTTATATCATAGTATTTTTTGATTATACTAAAATCAGGGGATAGGGAATAGTCAATACAACTGTTTTCAAAAACTTTAACAAACGGACTATCTTCATTGCCAAAACGATAAACGTTTATAAATTTTAATTCACCCTCGCCAATTACTGCTATTAAGTTTTGATTATCGGGGAAGGCTTGAATTTTTATTTCTTCGGCAGTAAATTGCAGTTGTTCAAAATATCCGCCGTACTCGTTTTCTAAACTAAGTTTTAATCCGTTTTCGCTAAATACCGTTGCAACGGCATTTTCCATTTTTGTTTGGTTAAGAATCTTAAAACTATTGTCCGTAGCGCTTAAATTGCAGTTTATATGATAGCCGTTACCTAAATTAGTTACGGTGATTTTTTTAGGGGGAGATTCTAAAATGAAATCACTTAAAAAAAAGTTTATTCCGTCAAACGCTTCGCCAACACTTAAAATTTCTATAAAAGTATTATCGGGACAGTCTAAGTTTATTTTTTTACCGTCGCAGTCTATTCTGCCTATATAGATTCCGTTAATTTTTAATACCGTCGGCACGGACGCCGAAAAATAAAAATACATATTTAATTGGTATGTATATTTTACTTTTATTATGTCAATAATCTAATAAAATTAAAGGAGATTTAACTATGAAAAAAATTTACGGATATAAAGAAAAGGACCTTTTTGGTCTTACGGAGTTTATAGAAAACAACAGCACTAAACCTCTTTCTACTTGCTTTTACGAATACGGACTTTTAAGCGGTAAAGCAAAAGGTACCGTGAGAAATATGTACTACGCTCTTATGAAAAATTCCACCACAGATAGCGAACTTAAAAGCATCTATCTAAAAGACAAACCTATTAACGTTAGTGCAGGTAAGCCTTTTAGTGAGGAGGAGAATAAGAGAGTAAACGATTACGTTATAAACGCCGTTAGACGTGGTGCGTCTGTTAGAACTGCAACTGCAGAACTTTCTAAAGGAGATATGAAACTTGCACTTCGTTATCAAAATAAGTTTAGAAATAATCTTAAAACGGATAAAAATTTAAAAGAACAATACTTGTCGTTAGTCGGTAAAAAAGAAGACGATAAAAACTATACCGAACTTGTAAAATCTGTGATAGGTGACGCACTGTTTAATAACTTAGTTGACGCCGTAACTAAACTTATTAGAAAAATAAATTTTGATTATAACAAAGAAAACGAGTTTTTAAAACAAAAATTAAAAACTATGGAAAAGGATAGCGCTATATAAAAAAGTGAACCGTTTGTCGCTCTTCCCGTAGGGAATTGCGACAACTAAATAAATCCGTGAACGGATTTGTTATATTTGCTTACGCAAGTTATATTGCCTATCGGCAGTGATATTTGCCTATGGCAAGTTGTGGATTTATTTAATATAACTGCGACTGCAAGTCGCAATCTAACGCAAAACTT
>JAZSKQ010000007.1:0-2856 GCA_045534905.1 Christensenellaceae bacterium
TTGCTTTTGCAATTTCCCTTTTCAAGCAAGTCATATTGCTAACGTAGTGATATCTTGCTATGTAAGGTTAAGGATTTATTTAATATAACTTTGAATACAAGTCTAAAAACACAACTAAAATAGTTAATTTTTTGTGGTAAAGATAAAGCCCACCATATTTCGCTTTTTGCGAAATATAGTGGGCTACACTTTTGTTATTGCTTAAAAATCCCTATGCCTATTACAGATTTCGACGGTTTTTAATTTTGCGTTTTATTATTCTACGTAGTCCCCTACTGATTCAAAAAGTTCAATAACTTCTTTAGAAGGTTCTTTAGTTAATTTAGAAACAATTACTGATACTATAAGGCCAACTACAAAGCCTGGGATAATTTCGTAAAGATTGGTGTTTGCTATTACACTGGTAAATCCATAATATTCAAAGTTAAATAATATCATCCATAGAATAGATACTACGAAACCTGAAATTATACCCGAACACGCACCAACGTAATTAAATCTCTTCCAGAAAAGTGATAATAATACTACCGGTCCAAACGCTGCGCCGAAAATCGACCATGCTGCAGAAACCAAACTCATTATATCTTGACCTGCAAATAGCGCAATCAATACTGCAAATATTAAAATTACAGCAACGGCAATTCTACCTATCCAAAGCAACTCTTTATCAGAAGCGTCTTTCTTTATAGCCGCCTTATATATATCTGAAGAGAAAGCCGAAGAAGATGCCAATAATTGAGAGTCTGCAGTACTCATTGAAGCTGCGATAATAGCCGCTAAGAATAAACCACCTACTAACGCTAACGCACCGTTATCGAAGATTTTGTCAACAAGTTTAATAAATACTAAACTCTTATCTCCCTCTGCTACGGTGTTACCTAAAAATTCGTGAGCGATAAGTGCTACTAAAGTTGACATCAATAGAATTATTGCTATCCAAACGATACCGATAGTTTGTGATTTTTTCATTTCTTTTTCGGACTTTATCGACATATATCTTACTAAAATATGTGGCATGCCGAAATAACCTAAACCCCAGCCCAAACCGGTAAGAATTAAAGCTATACTTTCCCAAGTATTAGAACCTGCAAATAAACTGTAATAGTTATCGGGCGTATTGATAATTGCACCTGCCACCGGCCCGTTTACTTGTAACATTATGTAAGCGATAATCGGAACGAACATTAACGCTACAAGCATCAACATACCTTGGAAGAAGTCCGTCCAACAAACGGCGTTGAAGCCACCAAGCAAAGTATAAACAACGATTACCACCGCTGCAATAATTTCTACTAAAACTTTATAGTCTTTAGCAGACGGAATAATTGCTATAAATACGTCGCCACAAGCAACGATACTTGAAGCCGTATATAAACAGTAACCAACCATAAAAATTATAGCACTTGCTATACGCATAGTTGGGTTAGCAGTTTTAAATCTTTTGGTTAAAAATTCTGGAATAGTTATAGAGTCGTCCGCTTTAATTGCAAATCTACGTAGTTTTGGTGCTACGAAAACCCACGCCAAAATGGTGCCTATAAGTAAGCCTATGGAAATCCAAATTTGACCTAAACCTAAAATAAATATTGCCCCAGGAAGTCCCATTAAAACCCATGCAGACATATCCGAAGCACCGGCAGAAAATGCGGCAACTAAGCCGTTCATATCTCTACCACCTAAAAAGTAATCCTTTTCGCCTTTATCTTTACTTTTTATAAAGAACCAAATACCAATTCCTAGCATAGCTACAAGATAAAGCACGAATATTGAAAGTTTATAATACATAATACTTTCTCCTGCAAAAATAAAATCCTTATTATTTTACTACTAAATTTTATAAAAGTCAATTATATAATAAAAAAAGGCGGATAGTTCCGCCTTTTAAAACTTAAAAGTTTAATATAAATTCTATAATAAATACCGAACTCCAACTAAAGTGGTCGCAACAAAGCCCTTTACCCGTAATGGAATCGTAATTCTCGTGAATTCCATTTTTTTCATTATAAATAGCGTTGTTGTCGGCATTTTAGAATTAAATTCTTCAATTGCATTTTTTATTTATTGCTATTGCTTGTTCTTCGTTCAGTCGATAAGTTCTTTATCTCTATCGCTTAACTCAACGTTTGTGTCAAGCGAACTGCCGAAAACAAAATATCTTTGATAGAAAAATTCAGTAACAAAGTTAATTATCATATTTATAGCAGTCGCAATATATCCTACCCAACCCAAAACGTCCGTCAAATAATATTCTAACAACGTAGATAGTGGAGTAAACACGGCATAATAACCTGCAACCTTCAACATTGCTATTGGAACGTTATTTGCCGACTTAAACGTAAACTTACGATTAAACGTAAAGTTCCAAACAACGGAAAGCACGAGTGATATTAAGTAAGATAACCACTCTACTAAACCGGCAATTTCAAAAAGCAAGGTGTAAGATAAAATTTGTATAACACCTGCGCTTATCGAAAACAACGCAAATTTAATTACTCTAAAAAGTTCTTTATTATTCCTTTCCATAAATTTTAGTATATATTGTTAAGAAAGCATTGTCAATAATAACATTTAAAAAACTTTTTGGGAAAAGGAGAAGCAGACCTTAAAGTCTATGCTTTTTGTTGCAAAACAAAAAGCAAGACCATTGGTCTTGATTGAAAAGACGTGGTTTGATTTTTTGTAGCAAAACCATGCCTTTTAACAGCTGTTTTTAATTTGTAGCAAAACCGTGCCTTTTAACAGCTGTTTTTAAAATAATCCCAAAAAGTACCTACGGAAACTTTTTGGGAAAAGGAGAAGCAGACCTTAAAGTCTATGCTTTTTGTTGCAAAACAAAAAGCAAGACCATTGGTCTTG
>JAZSKQ010000009.1:0-130378 GCA_045534905.1 Christensenellaceae bacterium
CGTAGCGATAGGGATTATTGCTACGCCACAACTATATTTGCCTAACGGCAAGTTATATTGCTAAAAGCAGTGATATTTTGCTACGCAAAGTTTTATGCTTTGCACATTTCGCTAAAAGCGAAATATTTTCAAAGCGTTGTGGCAAATATAATATAACTTCTTCGAGAGAAATATAAGAACCTGCTGAAGCAGAACCTTGAATTTTTCTCTCGAAAAATATAACTGCTTACGCAGTTGGCGTTCGCTACGCTCGGCTAAACTTATTAAACTAAATCTTTTGTGGATAAAATAAGCCCACCATATTTCGCTTTTTGCGAAGTATAGTGGGCTACACTTTTGTTATTGCTTAAAAATCCCTATGTCTATTACAGATTTCCGTGTCGTTTTAATTTTGTTTTTTATGCGTTTTTACTTTCCGACTTGGCTTTTCTTCTATTTACAGAAGTGTAAATAAAACCAATTATTACAAACGAATAAAAGCTTAAAATACGCCAAGTTATCATTGCGGGGAAGGCAAGTGCACCTATTTTAGTGGTTCCTATCATTAAGCCGGTATCGAATAATAGATAGAACGAAAGGTCTGCCGCACCCGAGTTTCCCGGGGTGGGAATAAACGATATTGCAGAGTACAGTATAAAACAAAGTGATAAAACTTGTATCCATTCGGTGATATTTCTTGCCGGCCAATCAAATCCGAAAAACTTTAACGAAAAGTACGCTATAGAACAAAGTGCAAGTTGTTCGGCAAAACTTAAAAGTACGGAAGCTATTAACGTAAAGGGGCTTTTTGCTATATCTTTTAAGCACTGTGCGTTTTGTTTTACTGCTTTTAAGGTTTTTCTCGTTGTAGTTTTAGGTCTTTTAACCAAACGCAACTTGTTGCCTAAGTTCATTACTAATAAAACTATTGCGCTTGCAAGTTTTGGGAATATACAAAATATTAAAACCAAAGTCGGCATAAGTATTGAAAAAGATAACCCTATTATTGCCAACGGCGTAATTATTTTCGGCATATGACCTATCATTTCGCTTGGGATAGATAAGACGTTTGACGAGTAGAGAACTATTGAAACTACACCTAAAACCAAAAATGCAACTTGGTGTAAAAAGAACGAAGCTATTGGAAGCGAGCCTGCTACCCCACCCTTAACGCCGTTTTTTGAAAGGTGATAAATCTCAAAAGGTTGTCCGCCTGCGGCAAGGGGGGTTACGTAGTTGTAATAAAGCCCTATAGCACCCGTACCTATGCATGCCTTATAGTGCCATTTTTTAGTTAGCGATTTACACATTACCGATAGTTTTGTTCCTTTGAATACGTAACAAAGCAGTATTGAAAGTATTGCAAATACTAAGTAGTACCAATTTTTGCTTAAGGTAGAAAAAATATATTCCCACGACGGAATTTCTTTGCCCGAGAAAAAGTCATGATAAGCGGTGTATGCAAGAACACCCACCATAAGAACAACGAATAACCACACACAAACGTTTTTAAAAATACGTTGTCTTTTTGCGACGGCGCTTTCTTGTTGCTTTTTTGGAACGAACCCTAAAACTTTGTTCATTATAAGTTGTTCGCCCTCAGAATTTATAGGTTCGTTAACTATAGGTTCTTCTACGTCTGTTTCTAAGGCTTTGAGTTCGGCTGCGAAAATGTCCCTTTTTTTTGCCTTGACAATTATAGGCTCGTTGGTTTTTTGGTCAACTTCTATTTTGTTTATAATAGGTTTTTCATTTTTTTCCATATCCTTTGTATTTTACAATATAAAGCACACGTTTGTCAATAATATATTTTACGCCTATAAACTTGACAACTTTTGGAGGTTGGGTTAAAATATTTAGGTAAATAAGGCACATATCCCTTTTTATGGGGATTTTACGTATAAAAAAGTCAAAATTAATCAATTTTTATAAAGGAATATGCAACATGCAAATTTTTGAAGAACTTGTCGAACGTGGACTTATTGCTCAAACTACCGACCAAAAAGAAATTCGTGATTTAATCAACGCAGGTGGTGCAAAGTTCTATATAGGTTTCGACCCCACGGCAGATTCGCTACACGTAGGGCACTTTATGGCTCTTTGCTTGATGAAAAGACTTCAAATGGCGGGGAATAAGCCCGTTGTTCTAATCGGTGGTGGTACCGGTTATATAGGCGACCCGTCCGGTAGAAGCGATATGCGTTCTATGATGACGCCTGAAACTATTCAACACAATTGCGATTGTTTTTATAAACAAATGTCTAAGTTTATAGAGTTTGGTGAAGATAAGGCTATAATGGTAAACAACGCAGACTGGCTTTTAAAACTTAACTATATAGACCTTCTTCGTGACGTTGGTGCTTGTTTTTCGGTAAACAACATGCTTCGTGCAGAGTGCTATAAGCAAAGAATGGAAAAAGGACTTTCCTTTTTAGAGTTTAACTATATGATAATGCAGTCTTACGACTTTTATTACTTACACAAACATTACGGTTGCAATATGCAATTCGGTGGTGACGACCAATGGAGTAATATGCTTGGTGGTACCGAACTTATTAGAAAGAAAACAGGTGAAGACGCTTACGCTATGACAATCACCCTTTTGCTTAACAGCGAAGGCAAAAAAATGGGTAAAACTGCAAAGGGCGCAGTTTGGCTCGACCCCAATAAGACCACCCCGTTTGAGTTCTATCAATACTGGAGAAACGTTGACGACGCTGACGTTATGAAATGTATTAAAATGTTAACCTTCTTAAGTCTTGACCAAATTAAAGAAATGGAAGGTTGGGACGACAGTAGAATAAACGAAAAGAAAGAAATTTTAGCGTTTGAACTTACTTCTTTAGTACATGGAACGGAAGAAGCCGAAAAAGCAAAAGCTACTGCATATATGTTATTCTCGGGACAAGGGGCAGACGAAAATGCTCCGACCACTGAATTAGAAGAAAGTGAACTTGACGGCGGTAAAATTTTCTTATCAGACCTTATGGTTAAATGTAAACTTGCAACCAGTAAAGGTGAAGCAAAGCGTTTAATTACTCAAGGTGGTGTTTCAGTTGACGACGTTAAAATTAGCGATTTTGCTTATGCTGTAACTATCGACCAACTTAAAAACGGCGTTATGATTAAAAAAGGTAAAAAGGTTTTCCATAAAGCAATATTAAAGTAAAAAAAACTCCCTACGATTTTTGTAGGGAGTAAATTTTTTAAAACATTATAAACAAATAATAAGTTAAAAAATTCAGTAGGGTAGTAAGGATAGGTAAAATTATCATAAGAACAAAATGCCGTTTGTTGCGTTTTGCTTGTTCTATTTCTAAAACGTTTTTGTTTTTACATAATCCAACGACACCAATAATTATAGGGACAAGGTAGAGTGTAAAAGCAATTACGGAAGTATATACCATAAGTATAACGCCACCTAAAGCGTTCCAACCGATATCACTTCCTAAAAGCGACGGTATAGACCAAAACAATATTGCCAATAACGGCAGGGTTACGACAGTATAAAATACCGCTCCAATGATTTTTAGTCTTTTCATAAAAATCCTCCTTTAATATTATTATACCATATTTAAAAATTAATTCAATATAGTAAAAGGCACGCTATTGTCGTTCTTCCCATAGGGAATTGGCGACAACTGAATAAATCCTTACGGATTTGTGATATTTGTCTTACGACAAGTGATATTGCCTATGGCAGTGATATTCACCTAACGGCGAGTTTTGGATTTATTTAATATCACTTTGACCGTAAGTCAAAATAACACGCAAGATTTATCTTGCATATCACTTTTAGCCACAAGGCTAAAAATAAAACGACTAAAGTCGTTGGCGTTCGCTACGCTCGGCTAAACTTATTAGCTTAATCTTTTGTGGATAAAATAAGCCCACCATATTTCGCAGCTTGCGAAGTATAGTGGGCTATACTTTTGTTATGAACTAAAAATCCCTAACGGAACAGCACTTTTGGCGTGCCTTTTATAGTTTAATCTTCTTTTTTTGATGTTTGAAGTTTACCACGTTTTCGCTTATTAACGCAGTCTGTTAAAAGATATTCAATTTGACCGTTAAGAGAACGGAAGTCGTCTTCTGCCCATTTAGAAAGTGCTTCAAACAATTTGCTTGAAATTCTAAGTGGAACCTGCTTTTTAGATTTATTTTCCATTATATTAATAAATTGTTCCTGAATTGATTACGGGTTGAGCGCTTTGATTTCCACAAAGAACTACAAGTAAATTAGACACCATTTGTGCCTTTTTCTCTTCGTCAAGTTCAACAACGTTGTTGGTTTTTATTCTTTCAAGAGCCATTTCTACCATGCCTACTGCACCGTCAACTATCATTTTTCTTGCGTCTATGATAGCCGAAGCTTGTTGACGTTGAAGCATAACTGCGGCAATTTCGGGTGCGTATGCAAGATAGGTTATTCTTGCTTCTATAACTTCTATACCCGCATTTTCCACCTTTGCTTGAATTTCGGTTTTAATTCTTTCGGCAACAACTTCGCTTGAACCACGTAAACTGCCTTCGTCGGCAACACCGTCACCGGTAGTATCAACGCCGGGTGCTACGTCGTAAGGATAAATTCTAACGATATTTCTTAATGCTGCGTCGCATTGAAGAGATAGATATTCTTTATAGTTATCTACGTTAAATACGGCTTTTGCAGTATCAATAACTTTCCACATAACGGCAATTCCTATTTCTATGGGGTTGCCCAAGCAATCGTTTACTTTTTGACGGTTGTTGTTAAGCGTCATAATCTTTAACGATACCTTTTTATTGTTAAGGTTTATTTTTAAGTTTACTTCGTTGTTCTTTTCTGCGGGGGTGTTATTTATATCGCCACTTTGATTAAGTTTTGTTGAACTTGCAGGGTTAATTGCCGTACAAAAAGGATTTACAAAATAAAAACCTTCGCCTTTTAGGGTTCCGTGATATTTGCCGAATAAAGTTAAAACTAACGCTTCTTGCGGTTTTAATACTTTTAATCCACTAGGCATTATGCATGCTACGGTAAATATTATAATCGCAAGTATTATCATTACGTCATATATTCCAAAATGACCTTCAACTACGTTGCTACCACCGAATATTGCAAGTGCAATACTGCCAATCATCATAAAAATAATAACGCCAAGCATTTGCATGCCGTTTGCTTTTGTTTTTAGAAGCCTTTCTTTCATAATAAAATCTCCTTTCTTTTTGATATCTTAATGATATCATATGAAAAACGTATTTGTCAAGGTGTATAAAGAAAATTTTAAAATTGGTATTGACAAATTTGCAGTCAGTGTTATAAAATGAAAGTATAAAAAATAACTTCGCCGACACTGGTGAAGAGTAAAGGAGAAATATTTATGAAAAAGTTATTGGCACTTATGCTTGTACTTTCTTTATGTGTAAGTACGGCACTTTTTACTGCTTGCGGTAGTTCTACTTTTAAGGGCAACTACAAGGAAACAACTGCTGAAGAAGTTACTACTTTTATGGCAGAAATAGCTGAAGATGGCGAAGAAATCGACATCTTATCTGGCGTAAAGATTGTTATAAAAGCAGATATGCCTATGGGTGAAGAAACGATGAAAGTTGACGCTTCTATGAGTTTAACTGAGGAAGAAGAAGGTAAGTACGCTTTGACTTCTAATTACTATGTAAAAATGGGCGAAACCGAAGCTGATATGGACGTTGTTTATAAAGACGGCGTAAGTTATACCAATATAAAAACTAAGGGCGCCGAAGCTAAAATCAAGGCTACGCAAGATATAGACGACGCTTTAAATAGTCTTGAAGCTTTAGAAATGGCTTTTGAATATGACTTAGACATGGCTTTAGAAATGGCTGCACAATATGAAGGCGTAAAGATTTATATGGATAAGGGCGAAGATGGTGCTAAAATAAAGGTATCAGGTAAAATTGAAGACGAAGGCTCTAAGGGAGATATAGAACTTATTTTCGTTTACAATGCTCAAAATAAACTTATCGCATCAAGTATTACGATGAATGCTGAAATGACTTATGAAGGCGAAACTGTTAAGACCTCTATGACGGCTACCGTTGAACCTTGGTCTGGCAAGATTTCTGCTCCGTCAGATGCTAGCGACTATCTTGGTTTTTAATAGATAAAAACTGAAGTTTTTAAGCAAAATAAAAAAGTAAAAAATAGCCTTGCAATTTTGCAAGGCTATTATTTTTTTAAATGATTTAATTGTTTACTATTACAGTGATTTTTGCAGTTTCTTCAGCGGAGATTCTTACTGCAACTTTATATCTACCAACCGTTTTAATGTTTGATTCTAATATAACTTTTTTCTTGTCTATATCAAAACCTAATTCGTAGAGTTTATCGGCAATTTCTTTATTAGTGATTGCACCGAAAAATTTACCACTTTCACCACATTTTGCGCTTATGGTGATTTCTGTGCCGTCAATTTTTTCCTTTAACGCTTTGTTTGCTTTAAGTTGTTCGTTTTTATGAAAAGCTTCGGCTTCTTTTTTGTTTTTATTATCGTTTATTGCTTGTGCATCGGCAGGTTTTGCAAGACCTTTTTTAATTAAAAAGTTTTGTGCAAATCCGTCTTTTGCCTCTATAATATCGCCCGCTTTACCCGAGCCTTTTACGTCTTTTAATAAAACTACTTTCATTTTTATTCTCCAGTCCTTTTTTTATATTTTAACCAAAAATAGCAAAAATGTCAATAAGGATGGGTATAAAATAACCAAAACGGTGAATAATAATTGTAAAGGAGAGTATTATGGAAGGAAATAATCATATTAAGTGTGAAGTGGTTTCTTGCAAGCACAACAAGACGGGTGTTAATTGCGACTTAGATAGCATTAAAGTTTGCTGTTGTTGTGGTGACAACTGTACTTGTTGCGGAGATTACGAAGAATAATATCATTTATTATTCAAACAAAGACACGCCGTTTTTTGCCAAGCCGTAAGAAACGACGTGTTTTTTTTGTTTAAAAGTGTAATTTAAGTAATAATCTACGACCTTATTGCAGTTGACAAAAGCCGTTTATTTATATATAATAAATAAAATAAATAGTTATAAGGGGGAATTCCCCTTAACATATAAGGAGATATTATTATGGCTGATGCAGTAATTCTTACTAAAGAAGGCAAAGAAGAACTTGAAAAACGTTTAGAATATTTAAAAGTTCAAAAACGTGAAGAAATAACCGAACGTATCAAAACGGCAAGAGAATTCGGCGACCTTTCCGAAAACGCAGAATACGATGCTGCTAAAACTGAACAAGCAATGATTGAAGGTGAAATTCTTGAAATAGAAGAAAAACTTTTACACGCTGTTATCATTAAAGAAACGGATAAGAAAGGCAAGGTAAATTTAGGTTCTACCATAGATTTTGTTGACCAAGACGGTGAAGAATACACCTACACTATAGTTGGTACTACCGAAGCTGATGCCGACCAAGGTAAGATTTCTAACGAATCACCTATCGGCGGTGCGCTTTTAAATAAAAAAGAAGGGGACGTTGTTAAAGTTACCGTTCCTGCAGGCGTAATGGAAATTACCGTTAAAAAAGTTTACTAAAAAAGGAAAATAAAATGGAACAAAACAAAAACGTTTCGGCTCCCGTTACCGAAGAACAAGATTTAAGTGAAATACTTAAAATCAGAAGGGAAAAGTTAGAAAATTTACAAGCACAGGGCAAAGACCCCTTTTATAAGGTAAGATACGATAGAGACGCTTATTCTGCAGATATTAAAGCTGATTACGATAATTACGAGGGTAAAACGGTAGGTATCGCAGGTAGGCTTATATCTAAAAGAATTATGGGCAAGGCTTCTTTTGCAGTTATTTTAGACGGCAAAGGAACTATTCAATGTTACCTTTCGGTAAACGACCTTGGCGACGATTATTTGGCGTTTAAGGAATTTGATATCGGTGATATCGTTGGTATTACCGGCGTGGTATTCAAAACCAGAACGGAAGAAATTTCAGTTCACGCACACAAAATCGAACTTTTATCTAAATCGCTTTTACCGTTACCTGAAAAATATCACGGATTAAAAGATGAAGATACTAGATATCGTCAACGTGAAGTTGACCTTATTGCAAACCCCGAAGTAAAAAGAACTTTCGTTGCACGTTCTAAAATTTTAACGGCAATTAGAAAGTATCTTGACGGTGTTGGATATTTAGAAGTTGACACCCCCGTTTTACAACCATTAGAAATTGGCGCTTCGGCAAGACCTTTTAAGACCTTCCATAATGCACTCGGTATAGATATGTATCTCCGTATCGAAACCGAACTTTATTTAAAGCGTTTAATCGTTGGTGGTTTTGATAAGGTTTACGAAGTAGGTAGAATTTTCCGTAACGAAGGTATGGATAAATCACATAACCCTGAATTCACTACGGTTGAAATGTATCAAGCCTATAGCGACTACTTCGATATGATGAATCTTATTGAAGATATGTATCGTACAATCGCAAGGGAAGTTTGCGGAACTGCAAAAATAACCTATCAAGGTGTAGAAATTGATATGGAATCCCCTTGGGAAAGACTTACTATGGTAGAGGCTGTTAAAAAGTACGCCGGCGTTGACTATAATGATTGGAAAACTGACGAAGAAGCAAGAGCGGTTGCTAAAGAAAAGGGTGTTGAAGTAGAAGAAGGCAAAGACGCTACTAAGGGGCACGTTTTAATCGCATTTTTCGATGCTTTCGTAGAAGAAAAACTTATTCAACCTACCATTATTTACGACTACCCGGTAGAAAACTCTCCACTTGCAAAGAGAAAACCGGACGACCCTGCGTTTACTCAAAGATTTGAATACTTCATGTACGCAAGGGAAATGGGTAACGCTTTCTCTGAACTTAACGACCCGATTGACCAAAAAGAAAGATTTGTTAAACAAGTTCTTGCAAAAAGGGCTAAGGGCGGTAACGACGCTAAGGTTGACGAAGATTTCGTAACGGCGTTAGAATACGGCTTGCCACCTACGGGCGGATTGGGATTCGGCGTAGATAGATTGGTTATGCTTTTAACTGATAGCGCTTCTATTAGGGACGTTATATTGTTCCCAACAATGAAACCTATCAAAAAATAATTTAAGGTGATTTGAATGGATAATAAAATTACTAAAAAAAGACTTGGCGTTTTATTTTCTTACGATTGGATTTATCTTATTGGGATTATTATCTTATCGTGTTTTGGTATGTCTTTTATTTACGGATTTTTATCCATAAAACCTGTTTCGGGTCAAGTTTTTAACTATTATTACGACTACGAGGTTTCAAGCACTGCAGACGAATCTTTTGCCTATCTTTATAGAAATATTTTTAGTTACGACGTTCGTAGTGTGGAAAAAACTGCCCTTACTCAACAAGAAGCCGAAAATATACTCACTGCTAAGCTCGAAAACGGCGAGGGTAACGTTATATTTACACATATAAACGGCAAAACTACAGAGCAAGGTTATTATCAATGCCGTGCACACGATATCATAGATTACCGTTCGGCTTACCCTATAGATGATGAAAAGGGTGGCGTTTTATACGAGTTAAAAGAATACCTTTCTAAATTTCTAATCGAACAAGGTAACGACCCGTTAGATTATAATAATCTTTCAGAACAAAAAATTGCGGATAATTTTAATAACAGAACTGCAAAGAATAGAATTTATAAAAACGACTTGAGGAAAGGTCTTATCTGCGTTGAAGACGAGTACGAAAGAATAAAAAGTTTGTGCGAAGAAGCAAAATTTTTCCAAAAGGTTTTACAGTACGATAAAACGTTACCTACTCAAGATTCAATTTTTTATCGCTACGTTAAATATACTCAAGCCTCTTTTGAAGGGGATAAAATGAATTTAGAGGCTTATAAAGAGCTTTTAAGCGAACAAACCGAAAGGCCTTACGCTTTAAAGCTAAACGTTCTTAATGGTGGAAAAAACGTTAGTGATTACTTTAAAATGAAAGACGCCAACTTAAAGAGTGGCGTGGTTATGATTTTATTTGATTTGAGCAGTAAAAATACCGATCTTATGTTTGAAAGCGTTACCTTTTTTAATATGGTAATTAGAAATTTTTCAGACATAGCAGAAAAGATAAACTAAAATGTTAAAAATTTTTAGCGCAATAAAAAAGTACGTTTCCGCCCGCCCTATAAGGTTTCATATGCCGGGGCATAAGGGCGGAAAATTTATAAAAGTACAGCCTAAGTACGACGTTACGGAACTCTCTACTATAGACAATGGTGAAGTGGTAAAGAGTGCCGAAATAGACGTTGCTAAAATTTTAGGGGCAAAATGGTGCAAGTTTTTAACCGACGGTGCGAGTTCGGGAATTTTCGCCCTACTTTACGCAGTAAAAGATTTAGGCAAAAAAATTCTAATTTCAAGGTGGTCGCACAAAAGCGTTTATAACGCCTTAAAGCTTTTTAATATAGAACCAATAATTTTAGGTGGACTTGATAAAGACGGGTTGCCCGTTCATATTACCCCAAAAGACGTTGAATTAAATCTATCTGAAGACGTAATAGGTGCATTTATTACTTATCCCGATTACTATGGTAGAACTTGTGATATTAAGGGGATAACTAAGGTCTTAAAAGACAACCATAAACTTCTTTTGGTAGATAATGCCCATGGGAATCACTATAATTTTAGTGATCTTACCTACGTTGGGGAATACGCCGATGCTTGGGTGGACGGAGTTCATAAAACAAACTATACTTTTAATCAAGGGGCTGTGGTTTGTGTAAATAATTCCTCGTTAATAGATTTAGTGTTTGAGGGTACCGACGTTTTTTCTACGACAAGTCCGTCTTACATAATCCTTTCTTCTATAGAATACGGTATTAAGTATTCCGAAGTTAAGGGAAGGAAAAAGTTTTTAACGCTTAACGATAGGGTGAAAAACATAAAAGCCAAGATTACAAAGATGGGGCTTAACGTTGTCGAAAGCGATGACTTTATTAAACTCACGGTAGATTTTGGTGGGGTTGGTTACGACGTTAAAGAGGCTGAAAAAATTTTAGAACAAAATAAAATTTATGCAGAACTAATCGACGAAAGAAGAGTTTTGTTTATGTTTTCGGCTAATACAAAAAATAGAGAACTAACTAAGCTTGTTCGTACGATAAAAAAGATAACTAATACGCTTAACAAAGGACAAACTGTAGTAGGAAAGTCCATTGGCGGTGGGATAAAAAAAGTAGATTATCTTTTCGCTATATCGGCAAAGTGGCAGTTGGTTGATTTAAACGATGCAGTTGGTAAAATATCTGCACAAAATTTTGGAATATTCCCCCCGTGTTTTCCGGTAGTAGTTGCAGGGGAAGAGATAACTAAAGAATGTGTAGAGTTTTTAAAAGATAAAGAGCTTTTCGGTTTGACGCAAGGAAAAGTAAAAGTGTTGATATAAAACTTAAAGTTTTAAGATAAAGGACAAAGGAAAATGAAAGGTAAGTTTATTACTTTAGAAGGTTGCGAAGGAGTTGGTAAATCTCGTCAAATAAAAATGCTTTGCGAATATTTAGATGCTCACGGCATTACCTATTTTTTAACCAGAGAACCCGGTGGGACGGACATTTCGGAACAAATAAGAAAGGTTATTTTAGATAAAAACAACGTAAAAATGGCGGACGAGTGTGAAGCCCTTTTATACGCTGCGGCAAGAGTTCAATTGCTTATAGAAGAAATTGGACCAAGATTAAGCCGTGGGGAGTTGGTTCTTTGCGATAGATATATAGATTCTTCTTTTGCATATCAAGGCAAGGCAAGAAATTTAGGTAAGGAATTTATTGAGAGAATAAATGACTTCGCTATAAAAAATTATATGCCAGACCTCACTTTGTTTTTAGACCTTACACCCGAACAAGCCTTTTTAAGAAAGGGTGGGGTTGACAAGTCTGATAGGCTTGAGCTTTCTGGTGTGGAATTTCATAATAACGTTTACGCTGGCTACGTGGAAGTTGCCAACGAATATCCTGATAGAGTGGTAAGGATAGACGCAAGTGGAGAACGTGACCAAACTCATCAAAAAATAATAAACGCATTAAAACAAAAAGGTATTATTTAACCCTTTATGATAGATTTTTTGTCTTTATTAAAATCGGTAAACGCATTTAAGTTAGTGGCTAAAGATAAGCAAACGAATAGTCTTTCCCATGCGTACCTTATAATTCACGAAGACGGTGAAAATTTAAAAACCGTTCTAAAAAACTTTGCTAAAATATTTTTGTGCGAAGAGCTTTTTCCGTGCGATAAATGTTTGTCTTGCAGTAGAATTGAAAGTGAAACTTACGCAGACTTAATAGTTTACCCAAAAGACAAGGAAAAGGGCGTAGTTACCAACGATATAGTTGAACTTATAGAGGAGAGCTACGTTAAACCAATAGAGGGCAAAAAGAAAATTTTTATAATAGACCACGCCGAGTCAATGAATCCGGCGTCGCAAAACAAATTGCTTAAAACGTTAGAAGAGCCTGCCGATAACGTACATATAATTTTGGGTACGACAAACGTGCACGCATTGCTTCCAACGGTTGTATCAAGGGTGAAAAAACTTGAAATTCCAGCGTTTGACAAAGATACGCTTATAAGCGTTCTATCGGCGGAATGCCCTGATAAAAAAGCGTTAAAAAACGCTGTAGAATTTTCCGATGGGACAATAGGCGGTGCGTTGGCGTTTTACTCTAACCCCGATAAGACGGCTATTATAGATTTTGTTAAAGACTTAATAATAAATATGAAGTCAAGCAAACAAATTATAGATTATTCTATAAAAATTACCGACCTATTAGGTGTGTTAGACGTTCTTGAAACGATATATAAAGAAATGCTTTTAGTCGTTTCGGGTGGAAAAAAGGAAACGGATAACGAGGTAGTTAAATATATTTTAGAAAGTGCTGAAGGGTATAACGTTGGTGCGTTAATTTACGCATTAGATAAAATTACCGAGGCAAGAAAAAGACTTAAATTCAACGGCAACGAAGGTGCTATTTCAGAGTGGCTGTTGTTTCAAATACTGGAGGGTAAATATAAATGGCAAAAATCGTAGGAGTAAAATTTAGAAATACTGCTAAAACGTATTATTTCGCTCCCGCTGAAAACGTATTTGATTATCCTGAAAATAGTGGTGTTATAGTAGAAACCGCTAAGGGTTTAGAATATGCAAAAGTAGTTTTTAATTTAAAAGAAGTTTCGGAAGATAGAATAGTTCACCCCTTAAAGCCAATAATCAGAAGGGCAACTCAAAAGGACGAAGAACTTATTGTAGAATTAGAGAAAAAAATTCCCGAAACAACTAAAAAGGCTCAAGAAATAATAGAAAAAAGCGGGCTTGATATGAAGCTCATCAGCGTGGAATATTCGTTTGACGGCAAAAAACTTGTAATTTATTTTTCTGCAGACGGCAGAGTTGACTTTAGAGAATTAGTAAAGGATTTGGCGTCGTGCTTTCACGTTAGAATAGAGTTAAGGCAAATCGGCGTTAGAGACGAAACTAAACTTTTAGGGGGGATAGCTCCTTGTGGCAGAACTTGTTGTTGTGCAGGTACTATGCCAGACTTTGGTAGGGCGACTATAAAAATGGCTAAAAACCAAGGCTTGCATTTAAATCCGTCTAAAATAAGTGGTCTTTGTGGAAGACTTATGTGTTGTTTAGAATATGAAAACGACTATTATGCAGAAGTGTTTAAAAAGATGCCTAAGGTTGGTGGAACGGTTAAATCACCCGAGGGCGAGGGCGTAGTAGTATCTAACGATATGTTAAAGTTAATTACTAAAGTTAAAATATCTAAACCGGACGGCACTGAAATATATAAGGACTTTCCTACCGCCGAATTGGAATTCAAGAGAAACGTTAATAAAGACGCTAACGAGGGTTCTGAAAATATAGACGACGAAATGAAGAAATTATTAGATTAGTTGTTTACAAATTAAATCGGTTGTGGTATAATTTATCAAGAAACGGAAAGGTGTTACCTTTTTTAATTTGTTAAAAACGTTATGGAGGATAAAAATATGGCTTACAAAATTAGTGATCAATGCTTAAGTTGTGGTTCTTGTGCAGAAACTTGCCCAGTTGGTGCAATCAGCGAAGGTGATGCTCAATACGTTATCGACGCAGAAGCTTGCATGAGCTGTGGTGCTTGCGCAGCATCTTGCCCAGTTGAAGCAATTTCTGAAGAATAAGAAAAAAAGGAAAGTAAACGGGGCACTTTATTAGTGCTCCGTTTGTTTTTTGTTATGTTATCTATAGAAGAATTAAACGTTTCAAATATAAAGGTGTATCAGCAAGACGACCTTTATCATTTCACCTCGGACGCAGTGCTTCTTGCTAAGTTTACTTCAGTTAAGAAAAACGACGTTGTTGCCGATTTTTGTTCGGGAAGCGGTGTGGTAGGTTTTTATCTTTACGGTCTTAGTCCCGAAATTAAAAGCGTGGACTTTTTTGAAATGCAACCTACACTTTACGAGTTGTCTAAAAAAAGTATAGAACTTAACGGCTTAGAACAAAAGTTTACGGCACACAATATTAAGGTTCAAGAAGTAAATAAACTATTTAACGAAAGGTTCTCTTTAATAGTTTGTAATCCTCCGTATATGAAAACGGACTCAGGACTGATGGACGAAAGAGAACATATTGCAATGTGTAAAAACGAGGTATATTTGCCACTTAAAGAACTCATATTTTCGGTCTCTCGCTCGTTAAAATTTGGTGGTAGGGTAAATATGGTTCATCGTGCGGATAGGCTTATAGAAGTCGTTTACGAAATGAAAAAGAACAATATAGAACCAAAAAAATTACAATTTGTATCGGGTGGTAATAAAGAACCGTATCTATTCTTAATAGAAGGTGTTAAGGGTGGTAAAAGCGGTATAAAAATTTTGTCTTCTATAAAAAATTAGGTACACGTATGAAACTAAAATATTTTGGGACTTCCGCCTACGAAGGTATACCGGCAGTCGGATGTAGTTGCGACGTTTGTAAACACGCAAGAGAAGTTGGTGGTAGAAACGTTAGATTTAGAACTCAAGCACTAATTGACGATACTTTTTTGATAGACTACCCACCCGAAGTGGTTTTATACAACTACAAATTTAATTTAGATTATACTAAGTTAAAGGGGTGTATAATTTCACATAGTCACTCAGACCATCTTTCTATATCGCAAATAGAGTTACTTAAAAAAGGCTATGCCGGTGACGATAGAAAAGAACCGTTTCATTTCTTCGTTGGAGAGGACGGATATAATAAAATTAAGGCGATTATGGAAGACGAACGTATGAAAGGCCGTGCGGACGTGACGTTAATTAAACCTTTTGAAGAATTTGAATTTTGCGGGTATCGCATTTTGCCGTTGCCTGCAACGCATGCAGAAAGTAGTTCGCCTTTAATATTCTTAATAGAAAAAGAAGGCAAAAAACTTTTATGGGCGCACGATACCGGTGTTTTTAAGGACGAAGTTTACGAGGCTATTTTTTCGGAAGGTAAACTTGACTGTATTTCACTTGATTGTTGTGCCGGATTACTTAAAAATTGGCGTTCACATCATTTGGGGCTTGATACTTGTCGTGAAGTTTTTGATTTGTTAGAAGCCGAATGTGTTTTAGATTACGGCTCAATAAAAATAATAAACCATTTTTCGCATAACGATAAGGCAAGTTACGACGACTTGGTTGCAAATTGCGAAGAAGACGGAATCGTCGTGTCTTACGACGGTATGGAGATTGAATTTTAATGTTGTATTTCGTTGGTACGCCTATCGGTAACTTAAAAGACGTTTCGCTTAGGGCAAAAGAAGTGCTTTTACAAGTAGATGAAATTGCTTGTGAAGATACCAGACACTCTATAGGGCTATTAAATGCGTTAGAAATAAAAAAACCGCTATTTTCTTATCATAAGTTTAACGAAAAGGAAGTGTCGTTAAAGATTATAGAAAAATTAAAAGACGGCAAAAACATTGCCGTGATTTCAGATGCCGGTATGCCTGTTATATCCGACCCGGGTGGCGTTTTGGTTAATTGCTTAATAGAAAACGGTTTAGATTTTACAGTAATTCCCGGACCGACTGCGTTCGTTTCGGCGTTAATACTTTCGGGGTTAGACGCAAGCAGATTTTGTTTTTTAGGATTTTTACCCGAAAAAAACAAAGAACGTAAAGAGTTTTTGGAAAAATATAAAGATTTAGACCTTACTACTATTTTTTACTCTGCGCCACATAACGTCGTAAAGGACGTGGAAAGTATATACGAGGTATTTGGAAACCGTACTGCAGTTGCCGTTAAAGAGATTACTAAAATGTTTGAACGCACCGAAAGGTTTATGCTTAAAGACGGACTTTCTAACGAACCTAAGGGAGAATACGTTTTATTAGTGGAAGGAGCAACGCCTACTAACGAGAATTTGTCTTTAACCGAAGAAGAACATATAAATAAATATTTAAGCTTAGGCATAGATAAAAAAGAAGCTATAAAATTAGTGGCAAAAGAAAGGGGTGTATCAAAATCTACGCTATATAAATATACTATCGGTAAATAGTTTTAATTGGCTTGACAAATACTATATAAAGTATTAGAATACGTTTTGAAGGGAGTAACCGGCGCAAAAGCGTTCGTAAGTCAACAATCTCGGCCGAAAGGTCTGGCTTGCGTTTACGGTGAGACTTTAAGTTTTATAAAGTCTTAGTTCCCTTGTTTAAGTTAATTTAAAGAGTGAACTGTTGTTCACTCTTTTTTTTACGGAGGATAAATATGTTTTGGACTGTTTTAGGTTTGATTTTATTACTCGCTTTGGGTTTTGTAATGTTGTCAAAAGGCTCAGACTGGCTTGTAGATGGTGCAGCATCAATTGCGAAAAAGTTAAAAATACCACAACTTATTATAGGTCTTACAGTAGTAGCTATGGGGACTAGTGCGCCCGAAGCGTCTGTAAGTATAAGTTCTGTAATTAGTGGTAGTTCAGATATTTCTATTGGCAATATCGTTGGTGCAAATATGTTTACTGTTTTAGTTGTGCTTGGAATTTCGGCTTGTATTAGAAGTTTGCCTGTTTCAAAACCCACTTTAATTATAGATATTCCGTTAGTAATAGTTGCAAACGCAAGTTTATTACTTTTCGGTTTAGATGGTAAAATGGTTTGGTGGGAAGGTTTAATATTTTTCTCAGTTTTCTGTGCGTATATAACATTTCTTATAGTAAGTGCAACAAAGCAAAGAAAAATGCTTGACGGACAAGATATGGAACAAGAAGAAGAGATAAAAGAATTGACTATCTTTAAATCTATATTTTTTACCGTTTTAGGTTTAGGCGTAGTTGTTGGTGGTAGTTCAATTGCAGTATATTCGGCAAAGAATCTTGCACGTATTATGGGTTTAACTGAAAGAATTATAGCGCTTACAGTTGTTTCTTTTGGAACTGCCTTGCCCGAAATGTTTGCTTCAGTTAAGGCCTCTATAAAAGGTAACGTTGATATTGCTATCGGCAACATTTTGGGTAGCAATATATTTAATTTGTTGTTTATTTTAGGTATAACTTCTATTATATCTCCAATTGCGTTTGCTAATGAATTCTTTATTGACGTAGGTATCGCAACCGCTACGATGTTGCTATTGCTTTTACTTATCGTAAGGAAAAAACGTCTTGCCAGAGCCGGCGGTGTTATAACTTTATTGGCTTATGCAGGATATTTTGTATACGTACTTTTAACCGTTTAACTTAAAATAAACACCCCCACGGAAATCCGTGGGGCTATTTTTATACTTGTTTTTTGTAAATAGGTAAAAGCATTCGAGTATTTTTTTTGTAAATGGCAAACCCTTCTTTTTTAGACTGTTTTTTATCAGCCATAGGTATGCTTACAAATAAGAACAATAGGGTATTGGCAAACGCCCCTAACAGTATATAAATTGGTGCGCTTAATGCGGTTAAGGAATATAAACCAACGCCCCACCACATAAGTATTTCACCCAAATAGTTGGGGTGGCGTGAATATTTCCAAAATCCCTTTTTAATAAATCCACCTATTTTAGATTTTCTAAACTTGTGCATTTGAATATCGGAAACGCCTTGTAAAATTACTGCGCAAAGACTAACGATAGCAAAAAGCATAGAAAATAAATTAAACTGTGGTTTTGCTATTATAACCGTAACTGCAGGCATGGTACATAAATAAACCACTATAGTTGGGACCATATGTATTCCTAAAAAGTTTATTAAAGGATAAAATTTGCCTGTTTTTTCTTTGAGCATAACGTATCGCCAGTCTTCGTGCGATAATCCAAAAAAGGTATAAGCCCAATTTGCCGTAAGCCTGATTGCCCAAAAAGAAATTACAACTATAATTATTATTCCCATAACGTTTATAGAATAAGCAAACGCTACTGCGATGGTTATAACTATGGGCTGAACGCTCCAATACGGGTCATACACGGAGGCATTTTTGCAAGCAACGCTAACTATAAATACTGCAACGGTAGAAAGGGCGTCGGCAATAAAAATAGACAACCATAAATCGGTTTTTAGCATGTTAAAAATTATTACGCCTAAAGTCGTTGCTAAGACGTAAGTAATAGCAATCAACAAGTAACCAAAACTACGGCTTTTAAATTTAATCATTTGTAAATTTCCTTACTATTTAGTGGTTGAGCCTATCCCACCATTTCTAACGGTGGTTACGTCGTCGTCAACGGTGATTCCGAACTGTGTAAATATACCTTGTGCAAAACCTTGGCCTTTTTTAACGGTAAGCTCTTTATCGCCACAGTTAGTCATTTTTATAAAAATATGCCCTTCGTTATCAGAGTAATAGTAATCGGCGTCGATAATTCCTACGGTGTTATTTAAGGTTAGGCGATACTTGAATCCAAGTGACGAGCGTGGGAATATTTGCAAAACCCAACCTTCGTCTATTTTAACTCTAATACCGGTTGCAATTTTAACTGTTTCGTTTGGTTTAACGGTAAAATCTTGAGGGGCAAAAAAGTCGTACCCAGCACTGCCTTTGGTCGCACGGGCAGGTAAAATTATAGATTCGTAAGTTTCTAAACTGCCGAATTCTTGATAATTGTCAAATGATACTTTTTCAAATTTTGATATTCTTTCCATATCTTTATTATACCATATTTTGGTTATATTTTCAATATAAAAGCAAAAAAAGCCGTACTTTCGTACGGCTTAAATTTTTTATTAACGAGCGCTTAATACTTCTTTTTCGTATTTAGCAATTTCTGCGTAAAGATCTGCGTCTTGTGGAACGCCTGCTCTGTCGCAGTATTCCGCCCAAACGTCACCAAACGGAAGAACTTTAACTGCTTCGTTTGCAACCATAAGTTCGGTAAATTTACCTTGGTCTTGAAGGTCTTTTAACATTGCGTTGGGGGTTAGCATTGCCATGAGAAGTGCTTTTTGCCAGCTTCTTGCGCCAACCGTCCAAGCGGAGATACGGTTGATACTTGCATCAAAGTAATCAAGTGCCATAAATACTCTGTCAAAAGCGTTGCTTCTAACGATTTCTTTAGCCATTTCTTTAGTTTCATCGTCGAAAATTACTACGTGGTCAGAGTCCCATCTGATAGGACGAGTAATGTGAAGAGCAATTTCGTTAAAGAAGCAAAGAAGTGCTGGAATCTTATCTGAAACAACTTCGGTCGGATGATAGTGACCGTTATCCATAAGAGGTAAACACTTATCTTTGTGTTCACTTGCAAATGCGAGTGAGAATTCTGCACTGCCTACGGTGTAAGATTCAACACCGATACCGAATACTTTTGATTCAACGCAAGGTTTAACCATCTTGAAATCATAAGGTTCGGAAAGGATTGCTTCGATACTTTGTTTGTATCTCATACGAGGTCCAACTCTGTCTGCAGGAATATCCTTAAAGCCGTCACCAGTCCAAATGTTCATAACGCAAGGAACACCGGTTTCTTCTGCAAAGTATTTAGAAATACGGATACATGCTTTGCCGTGTTCAATCCAGAAATTTCTTACCTTTTCATCAGGGCTTGATAAAGTCAAACCACTTGATGCCATTGGGTGAGAGAAGAAGGTTGGGTTGAAATCTAAACCAACGTTATATTTTTTTGCAAGTTCTACCCATTTTTTGAAGTGTCTTGGTTCGATTTTATCTCTATCAACGAAACCGTCTTCTTCAAAAATAGCGTAACAAGCGTGTACGTTAATTTTCTTTGCACCAGGACAAAGTGACATAACCTTTTCCATATCGGCAATAAGTTGTTCAGGGGTTTTAGCCTTTCCAGGATAGTTTCCGGTGGTTTGAATACCGCCGGTTAAAGGTCCGTCATGGTCGAAACCAGTAACGTCGTCACCTTGCCAGCAGTGAAGTGATACTGGTAGGGTTGCTATTTTAGCTAAAACGGCTTCGGTATCAATACCGTATTTAGCATAAATTTCTTTTGCAGATTGATATCTGTTGCTCATAAGTTTTTCTCCTTATACAATTCTTATATTCATCTTTAATATTTTATCACAATTATTCGATATAGTCAATATTTGTTATATTAGGTTTTTAATTTCAGACAGTTTATTTACTGTAAAATTGGGTTTTAGACTACTGTTATTCGGTTGATTTTTTAGATTAAACCAACAAGTTTTTATATTAAAATCTATTCCACCCTTAATATCTGCTGTAAGAGAATCGCCTATTATTATAATTTCGTCTTTATTTTTGGTAGGCAACTTGCTTAAAGCATATTCAAAAAACTCTTTACTAGGCTTTTCGTAACCTATTTCACCCGATATAAAATGAGCGTCCGCATATTTATCTAAACCTGAAATTTTTAGGCGATTAACTTGCTGTTCGGCGTGTCCGTTTGTGGCAAAACCTATAAAATATTTTTGTTTTAAGTATTTTAGTAGGTCTTCTGCACCGTCCACTTTTTCGGCAACGAATTTTAGATTGTATCTGAATTTTTCCTCTAAAACAAGCCCGTCGAAATCAATGTTTAAGGCCTCTAAAACTTTTACGAATCTTATTTTGTGTAGCTCTGGTTTAGTTAGCGTGCCTTTTTCAATTTGTATCCACAGTTCGTCGTTTATTTTGGTAAAAACTTCTAAAAGATTTTTTGGCGCAGGCAAACTAAATTCTTCAAAAGCCAGCCTCATGGATTTATCGGCACACTTGTCAAAATGAAGAAGAGTATTATCAACGTCAATTAATACGGCTTTATACATAAGAAACTAATTCGTACTTGTAGGACTTTGGGTATTTTCAGTCTTTTTAGCAAGTGGAATTTCACCGGCTTTAGTAAGAGAAATTTTAGTTATAACAGGTCCGAATAATTCGTAAACTAACGTTGCGCAAAGAACTACTGCAACTAACGTAGAGCCAAGACCTAGTAAATAGGTTTGACCTACTGCACTAACGGCTGAGGAATTTGCAATGGAACTAAACGCATTAGAGGACGACCTTGCCATACCTATTGCAACACCGGCTTGTGGTAGCAAGGTTAAACCTAAGAATTTTTTAACAGTACCGCCTTTTTTAACGACAGTACAACCCCATCTTGCACCAAAATATTTACCAAGCGACCTTGCTATTAGATATACTACGCAAATAATGATAACCATTACGTTACCCATTAAAGAGAAGTTTAGTTCTGCGCCTGATAGTATAAAGAACAACATAAATACGGGAGGTGTCCATCTTTCAACTCCGTCTAAGATATGTAGGGCATCGTCACGCAAGTTACAGAACACTGCGCCTATCATCATGCAAGTTAGTAGTGAAGACACTTCTATTTCGACAAGGTCGGCAAAGAGTTTGCAACACGCAACGCCTAAAACTACGGCAGATATCATACACATAAGTCTATTCGCACGGGACTTAAACCAACGCATACAATAGGTTAAAACAAAACCTAAAAGTCCACCAACACCGATAGATATAACTATTTCAAGCAGAGGAACTACGGCTAAACTGTAAAAGTTTATCGTTGCGCCTTCAACACCTGCGTATTGCTTTGCGAATACTTGTGCAATAGAAAAACTTAAGGAGTATAAAATCAAACCAACAGCATCGTCGAATGCAACGACTGGTAAAAGAATATCGGTAACCGGACCCCTTGCCTTATATTGCTTGATAACCATAAGGGTTGCAGCAGGTGCCGTTGCCGTTGCTACTGCACCGAGAGTAAGCACGAGTGGAAGATTTTGGGTAAACGTTCCAAGTGCAAGACAAAGCACGGCTAAACCTATATCAACGAAAAGTAGAGCGCAGGTTGCTTGAACGAACGTTATCGTTATAATTCCCTTGCCTAATTTCTTTATACTTGAAAGCTTAAATTCACTACCGATAGAAAAGGCTATAAATCCAAGTGCTAAGTCAACAATAACGCCAAAGCCTTCTATCAATTCTTTTGTTAGAATACCACCGTAATCAGGGAAGAAAAGGCTAAAAAGGTACGGGCCTAATAAGATACCTACTATAAGGTAGCCGGTAACGTTGGGTAGGTGAGCAAGTTTAATAATTCTATTAGAAATTAAACCTGCAACTAACGCTATACCCAAACAAAGTAATACGTTAGAAGTAATCATAATTAGTCGTCAAGCCCCTCTAAGTGATTTACAGGTAAAGAGTACATAAAACCCTTACCTTTAATGCCGTTTACGGCTTCGTTTACTAAAGCCATAAGCTTTTTGATTTCGTCGTCGTTTTTAACTACCACGAAAATCATAGGTCTTGCGACTTCGGTGCCGTCAACAACCTTAGAAAGTCCACCAAAGTATGGGTCGGGTTCAACCGAATCCATCAATGCGTGGTGAATACTTCTCGTAGATAAAACGCTACCATGGTAGTCGTTATCAGAAAACTTTTTTAAGATTGTAGGAACGTACGTGTTCTCGGTTAAAACGGCAATAAATAATTGCATAAATTACTCCTTAAGATAATTATTTTTTTGTTTGATTATAATATAGCACCGAAAGAATTAAAAAGCAAATATTTTAATAATTAAAATATTTAAAATTTGCCGTTGATATTTTTTATTGTTTTTGGTATAATAACTAAAGTGATTTTTTATTTAAAGGATTTTTATGGCTAAAAGAAAACAAAGCAGATTTGCATACGGCGTGGTGAAATTTAGTGCGTCTTTCGTGTCCAAACTAATTTTTAAGCGCAAGTTTATTAGAAACGAACTTAAAGGCAAAAAAGGTCCGATAGTCGTTATTGCCAATCACCAATGTTCTTTAGATTTTATAAATCTTATTGGTGTTACTAAGGAAATGATGACCTTTAGTATTAGTCGCTCTTATTACGACACCATGTCTGCCAGATGGTTTTTGGACCGTATGGGAATGATTCCGAAACAACAATTCCAAAGTTCGGTTAAAGACGTTGCTAAAATGGTGGGGACGATTAAACGTGGTAAAATTTTAGTAATATTTCCCGCAGGTCTTATGACAGAGGACGGAAAGTCAACGCCAATTCCTAAAACAACGCCTAAATTCTTAAAACTACTTAATTCAGACGTTTACGTTGCAAAGACTATAGGAACGTATTTTAATAATCCTAAGTGGGGAGAGGGGCTTAGAAAGGGTAGGTCTTATCTCGACGTTTATAAACTTTTTTCTAAGGAAGACTTTGCTTCCCTTTCCGACAATCAAATTGGCGAAGCAGTATCAACCGCACTTGACTTCGATGCCTATGAAGATCAGGAAAAATATTTGATTAAATACAAAAATGCCGACAAGGTAGAGGGTCTTCAAAACGTTTTGTATAAATGTCCTAATTGTGGAGAAGAATTTACTATTACGGTTAAAGATAAAAACACTTTGTGCTGTACAAAGTGTGGATACGAAGAGCGTGCAGATGAATATGGATTCTTGCATAACGATAAGAAACTTGGCTTAGAATATAGGCACGTATCAAAATGGAGTAAGTTTATCTACGAAGATCTAAAAGCTAAAATTTTAAAGAGTAGAGAGTTGGAAATTTCTATCGATGCTGAACTTCAAATGATAGATTATAATATTCATAAATTTGTAAACGTAGGAGATGCTAAAATAACGCTTAACCAAACGGAATTTATTATTGATGGTGTTATTAACGGGGAAAGCAAGGTGATAAAAGTGCCAACAAATAGTTTTGCATCTTTACCGTTTAAACCAGGGAAATTTTTCGAAATACAGTCGGGGGACGATATTTATCGTTGTTTGCCAAAAGAGAATCCAACCATAGTAATGAAGATTATAAACATGGTAAAGATATTTTATGAACTTAACAATTAAAAAAATCACGGGACTAACCTGTAATAGACATAGGGTTTTTTAAGCAATAACAAAAGCGTAGCCCACTATACTTCGCAAAAAGCGATATATGGTGGGCTTTATCTTATCCACAGAATAGTTAAATAATTTAGTTATATTTTTAGCCTTGTGGCTAAAAGTGATATTGTTTACGCAGTAAACAGTGTAGCCGAGCGTAGCGAACGCCAACTGCGTAAGCAGTTATATTTTAACCTATGGTTAAAGTTATATTATATTTGCCATAACTTTCCCGAAAGGGAAAATAAAACTTTGCGTAGCAAAATATAACTGCGAAAGCAATATGACTTGCCGAGAGACAAATATAACTAGTGCGTCGGTAATAATCCCTATTACTGACGCACTAATTTCCGTGTCGTTTTTTTTATAAAATTTTGCAAATAAAACATGCAAAAACTGAAGAACAAAATCCCGCAAATAGCGATATTAAAATGGGTTTAAGTAGATTTCGTTTTTTTGCGCCGGCAAAGTAAACGGTGGCGATGTAAAATACCGTTTCGCTTGAACCGTATATTACGCAAGCACAACGGGAAAGATAGGAATTTACTCCATATTCGGTAAAAATTTCAGATACTAACGCAAGTGCGCCACTACCCGAAAAAGGCTTAATTAAAACTAATTTGGTAAGTTCTTTAGGTATTCCTAAAAAAGAAAAAAACGGAGAACAAATTTTAATAAATATATTAGATAGTCCACTCACTTCAAATAAACCCGTCAAAACGAATATGGCTGTAAGATATGGCATAACGGATACTGCAAAGCCTACCGCAGAACTTGCCCCCTCCACAAAAGCATCATACGGTTTTACCTTTTTTACGGAGCTAAAAACGTATATAAACAAAAAGAATACGGGGATAATAAATTTACTCATTTAAACATCCTTTTTTACAAAGATTTTAACGCATAAAATTCCTACTATGGTAGAAATTAAAGTTGCAAGTATAGTCGGTAAAATTATATCGGACGGTGTTGTTGCGTTAAAACTTTGCCTGAGAGCCAAAATTGAAGAGGGAATAAGTTGAACGCTCGTAGCATTAATAACAAAAAACATTGCTACTGCGTAGTCGGTATTTTTTTGCTTATCAAGTGACTGTATAGATTTAATTCCCATTGGTGTTGTTGCGCCACTCATACCAAGTAAGTTTGCGGATAGATTTAGTGAAATAAAGTCGTTAGAAACGTCGTCTATTTTTCCAAAAAGAAATCTATTTGTAGGTCTTAGAAGTTTTGCGATAATATTAGATAGTCCCGACCTTTCCATAATCTTAAATACGCCCGACCAAACGGCGTAAATAACAACCATTTTTAGTGTTAAATCTAATGCACTTTGTCCACCTTCTAACATAGTTGAAAGCACTGCTTCAGGAGAAGAAAAAATAAGCATGAAAGTAGAAAGTGTGATAATTATACCGAAAATTGCGTTCATAATAAAATTTTATGCCCTAAAACTGTTGAATATGAAATGGAATTATGTTAAAATATATAAGAATTTAAATAAGAAGGTGAAAAGTTTTGAAAGAAAAATATTATATAACTACGGCAATAGCATACACCTCTGGTAAACCCCATATCGGCAACACTTACGAAGCAATATTAACCGATAGTATTGCAAGGTTTAAGCGTAAGCAAGGTTACGACGTGTTTTTTCAAACCGGTACGGACGAACATGGTCAAAAAATAGAAGAAAAAGCAAGTGCTGAACATAAAACTCCTAAACAATTTGTTGACGAAGTTGCTTCGGTTATTAAAGGTATTTGGGATATGGTTGGCGTTTCTTATGATAAGTTTATAAGAACTACTGACGACGACCACGTAAAACAAGTTCAAAAAATATTTAAAAAACTTTACGAACAAGGTGATATTTATAAAGGCTCGTACGAAGGTTGGTACTGCACCCCTTGTGAATCATTTTGGACGGAAAGCCAATTAGTTGACGGTAAATGTCCCGACTGTGGTAGAGACGTTAAAAAAGCACAAGAAGAAGCATATTTCTTCAAGATGAGCAAGTACGCTGATAGGCTTATAAAGTACTATGAAGAAAACGACTTTATCACCCCGGTTTCAAGAAAGAATGAAATGGTTAATAACTTCTTAAAACCAGGTCTTCAAGACCTTTGTGTTTCAAGAAGTTCGTTTAAGTGGGGCGTTCCGGTTGACTTTGACGACAAGCACGTAGTTTACGTTTGGTTAGACGCTTTAACCAACTACATTACTGGTATTGGTTTTGACGCAGACGGCAACCACTCCGAACAATATAATAAACTTTGGCCGGCAGACGTTCACGTTATCGGTAAAGATATTATTAGATTCCACACCATATATTGGCCAATCTTTTTAATGGCTTTAGGTCAACCCTTACCCAAAAAGGTTTACGGACACGGCTGGCTACTTCAAGAAGGCGGAAAAATGAGTAAGTCTAAGGGCAACGTAATATATGCCGACGATATGGTAAAATATTTTGGTCGTGACGCTGTTAGATATTACGTTTTAACTGCAATGCCTGAAGATAACGACGGTGTTATTTCTTGGGAATCTGTTATAGACGTTATAAATAGCGACCTTGCTAACGTTTTAGGTAACCTCGTTAATAGAACTGTTGCAATGAGCAATAAGTATTTTGGAGGAATGGTGGAAAACAAAAACGTTATCGAGGAAGTTGATAACGACTTAAAACAAGTTGCTATTTCGGCTTATCAAAAAGTTGCTAAAAAGATGGACGAATTTAAGATTGCCGACGCTTTGTTTGAAATTTTTACGGTATTCCGTAGGGCTAATAAGTACATTGACGAAACTGCACCTTGGGTACTTGCAAAAGATAGTGCTAAAGAAGATAGGTTAAAAACCGTTCTCTATAATTTAGTAGAAGCTATAAATATAGGTTTATCCCTTTTATATCCATTTATGCCAGACACTGCAACCAAGGCTTCTAAGCAGTTTAATCTTTCTTTGCGTGATTTTGATACTCTTAATGTTTTCAACTCGTTTAATAGCGTAAAGGTAGAAGAAAAACCTGAAATGCTATTTGCAAGAATAGACGCTAAAGTTTTAATGGAAGAAATAAATAAAATGATAGAAGAAAGAAGAAAGGAAGCTGAAAAATCGGTTGCCGTAAAAGAAGAAAAACCACAAACTCCCGCAATTGAATTCGACGATTTTACTAAGGTAGAATTAAAAGTTGCAAAAGTAATTGCTTGTGAAAAGGTTGAAAAGAGCAAAAAATTATTAAAACTTACTGTAAAGCTTGGTGAAGAACAAAGAACGGTGGTATCGGGTATAGCGCTTCACTATAGTCCGGAAGAACTAATTGGTAAAAAATTAGTTATGGTTACCAACTTAAAACCGGCTAAACTTTGCGGTATCGTATCTGAAGGTATGATAATTTGCGCTGAAAACGACGAGGGTAAAATTTCCTTCCTTACCCCTGAAAAAGATATTGAAGACGGAAGTAAAATTTTCTAATGTTTATCGATATTCATTGTCATTTAGACGACGAGCGTTTAAGTGATACTTCGGCAGTAGTAAGCGACTTTTTGTCGCAAAAGGTAAGTCGTGCGATATTTGCGTCTTGTAGCGATAAATCAAGTGAGTATGGTAAAAATATTGCCGAAAAGTTTGAACAAATTTACTTTACGGCAGGTTTTCACCCAGACGAGATAGAAAGATTTAATAAAGAAAATTTCGAAAAGGTAAAAAAACTATGTGCGCACCCTAAGTGCGTGGCAGTTGGGGAAATAGGTCTTGATTATCATTACGAGCCGTATGATAAAGAATTGCAAGCAAGGGTGCTTATTGAACAAATTAAACTTGCAAACGAAATGGATTTACCCGTTCAAATTCATAGCCGTGACGCCACTAAAGATACTTTCGATATTTTAAAAGCGAACACGGTACAACGTGGTGGAGTAATGCATTGTTACTCTGGTAGTGTGGAAATGGCTAAGGAGTATATAAAACTTGGCTACTATATATCGTTTTCGGGCGTGGTAACCTTTAAGAACGGCGCAAGAGCAAAAGAAGTTGCAAAGGCAATACCTTTAGATAAAATTTTAACAGAAACGGATTGTCCGTATCTTTCACCTGAACCTTTAAGGGGAACGCTTAATTCCCCTAAAAACGTAAGGCTTACTACTGAATACGTAGCACAACTTAGGGGCTTGACGGTAGAAGAAACGGCTTTGGCTGTAATGGAAAACGCAAAACGGCTTTTTTACAAACTAAAATAAGAAAACAAAGCCGATTTCTCGGCTTTGTTTTCTTTATCTTTGGTATAAAGATTTTTTGTAAAGAACTTGTCTTTACATTACTTACTTTGGGTAAACGCAAAAATTTTATGCGTAAAAAATTAAAATTATGGAAAAAAATTTAAAAACTTTATTATTAAAACATGGTTTTTCATTTAAGAAAGCGTTCGGTCAAAACTTTTTAACCGACGTAAGTTTGCTTGGTGAAATTGCAGACGCTTCTGAGATTGATTCAGATGATACCGTTTTAGAAATTGGTTGTGGCGCAGGTGCTTTAACTCGTGAACTCGCAAAAAGGGCAAGTAGGGTTATAGGTTACGAGATAGACCAAAAATTAAAACCCGTGTTAGACGAACAGTTAGAAGAATTTTCTAACGTAAGTATAACTTTTAAGGACGTGTTAAAAGAAGACTTTAACTACTTGGAAAACACTCTTGGTAAAAATTACGTTATGTGCGCTAATTTACCGTATTACATAACCACCCCGATTATAATGAAATTTATAGAAAATTCTAACAATATAAAGTCGATGATTGTTATGGTACAAGAGGAGGTTGCGCTTCGATTAACTGCAAACGCAGGGACTTCCGATTACGGTGCGATAACAGTAGGGATAAATTTAAGGGGTAGTGCAAAAATCATAAAAAGGGTGGGTAGAGAAATGTTTACCCCTGCCCCAAACGTTGATTCGGCAGTCGTAAAAATTACTTTTGATAGAAATAAGTTTAGTGGATGTGACTATCTTGCTGTTAGGGAAGTGGTTAAAAAAATGTTTATGAATAGACGTAAAATGTTGGTGAACAATATGATTAACGGCTATAAAATAACAAGGGAAACCGCCGAAAATATTTTAACTCAAATAGGGATATCTATAACTGCTCGTGGGGAAACTCTTACCGCACAAGATTTTATTAACTTAACTAACGAATTGAAAAAGGTAGTAAATATTTAATTATGGAAAAAAGAAAAATAGTGGTTGCCACTGGCAATAAAGCAAAACTACGAGAGATTAGACAAATTTTATCCGATTTTGAAGTTGTTTCTATGCAAGAAATGGGTTTTGACCAAGATATTGAAGAAAACGGAACTACCTTTTACGAAAACGCTTTAATAAAGGCTAAAACGGTTGCGACTTATCTTAATTTACCTGCACTTGCAGACGATAGTGGAATATGCGTTAACGCTTTAGACGATGCACCCGGTATTTATTCTGCAAGATACGCAGGCGACGGTATAGACGAACATAATAACCAACTTTTATTAAAAAACATGCAAGGAAAAATTGATAGAAGAGCAAGGTTTGTGTGCTGTATGGTATATTACACTCCGGACGGCGTTATAAAAACGGCAACGGGTGAAACTCACGGAAAAATACTTGATAGTTTAGAAGGAGTAAATGGTTTTGGTTACGACCCGTTGTTTTTTAGCGACGACTTAAATAAGAGTTTAGGCGTGGCGTCTGCCGAAGAAAAGAATTCTATTTCTCATAGAGCACGTGCATTAAATAAAATAAAGGAACTAATTTAACTTGACTAAGATTTTCGTTTTTTCGGATACGCACGGTAATTTAGACGCTATAAATCGCATAGCGCCAATAATTGAAGAATCGGACGTCGTAATACATTTAGGCGATAATCATAGTGATTTGTACGGTTTAAGTTCCGAGGTTTACGATAAATTATACAGTGTAAACGGAAACTGTGACGGTGGTGGTGCGGACGCTTGTTTTAATATAGAAAACCTTAAAATCTTAATTACTCACGGCGATAAATACGGCGTAAAGACTTCTTTAAGTAGGCTTTATTTTAAGGCTAAAGAACTTGGCGTAAACGTTGTGTTTTACGGGCACACCCACCTTGCAAGCGTAGAAGAATACGACGGAATTACATTTATCAATCCGGGTTGTATGACTAAATTTGCACAAAAATCTTACTGTTATTGCGTGGTTACGGATAATAAAATAACGGCAAAAATAGTTTATCTTGATTAGGGAGATTAAAATGAAAATACATGAAAACGTTCAAAGTTTGATAGGTAACACCCCGTTACTAAGCCTAAATAATATAAAAAAAGAGTTGAACTTAGACTGCAACCTTTACGCTAAGTTAGAGTTTTTTAATCCGGCTGGAAGTATAAAAGATAGGGCAGTTTTGTATATGATTAACGGTGCGATAGAAAAAGGCTTATTAAAAGACGGTGGTACCGTTATAGAACCTACGAGTGGGAACACCGGTATTGGGCTTGCATCTATTTGTGCAAGTAGGGGTTATACCGCAGTTTTAACTATGCCCGATACCATGAGTGCTGAAAGAATAAAACTTCTAAAAGCATACGGTGCGAAAGTGGTTTTAACTGACGGTAAACTCGGTATGAAAGGTGCAATTGAGAAGGCGAAAGAAATAAACCAAAAAACACCAAACAGTATAATACTTGGTCAGTTCGATAATCCTTTAAATAAATTATCACATTACGAAACAACGGCTAAAGAAATTATAGACGATACGGACGGCAAAGTGGATATTTTTGTTGCTGGTATAGGTTCGGGTGGAACGGTGTCTGGTACTGGTAAATACTTAAAGGAATTTAACGCAAATATAAAGATTGTCGGTGTGGAACCCGAAAGTTCACCACTTATTACTAAGGGCGTTTCAGATAAGCATAAAATTCAAGGGATAGGTGCTAATTTTATTCCCGATAATTTAGACCTTAACGTCGTTGATTCTGTTTTGACTGTATCCGATAGCGAAGCGTATGAATATGCCAATTTGGTTGCGAAAAAAGAAGGCGTTTTGGTTGGTATCTCTTCTGGTGCGTCTTTAGCAGTTGCTGTAAAACTTGCAAAACAAATAGGAAATAAAGGGAAAAATTTAGTGGTTATTTTTCCTGATTCGGGTGATAGATATCTATCGACCGATTTGTATTAAATAAAAAAAGACCTTGGCAGTTGCCAAGGTCTTTAAGTTTTAAATATTAACCTAATAAAACGTCTAAAACAAGCATCAATGCAAAGCCTATTAACAATGAATAGGTTACGCCACGTTTATTGCCGTCGGAGTGGGTTTCAGGTATCATTTCGTCACTAACAACGTAAAGCATTGTGCCACCTGCAAACGCCAAAGCGAATGGTAGTATAACGTAAGCAATTTTTACAGCGAAATAGCCTATAAAAGTACCAACGACTTCAATTAAACCGGTAATGGAAGCAATTGCAAAAGTTTTTTTCTTAGATACTCCTGAATTAAGCATCGGTGCGATTATGACCATACCTTCGGGGATATTTTGTAGTGCAATACCTATTGCAATTAAAATTCCTTGGGATTGATCGCCAGTGCCAAAGCCCACGCCTGCCGCTAAACCTTCGGGTAGATTATGTATGGCAATAGCTATAACGAAAAGTAAAACTTTACTTAGATTAGTTGATTTATGTATTTCTATATCTGCACCAATCATTTTGTGAAGGTGGGGTGTAAGCTTGTCAATAAAGTTTAAGCATAAGGCACCAGTAAATATACCTAAAACGGTAATTAAGAGTGCGAACTTTCCACCGTATTCAAGTGATGGTAGTATTAGTCCAAAAGTGGCTGCTGAAAGCATTATACCACCGGCGAACGCTAAAATTATTTTAGAAAATTTTTGTGATGCGTTTTTAAATGCAAATCCAAGCAATGCGCCAATAACGGTTGCACTGCCAACGCCAAGCGCAGTTAAAGCAACTATAAGCATAATAAAATCCTTTGTATATATTATGAATATTTTACAATCATTTGTTATATTTGTCAATATTTAAAAAACGTTGTAAATCTTTCCTTGCGTCAAAGTTTTTCCTTTTCCCAAAAAGTTTTTCAATACTTTTTGGGAGCCCTATAGTTAAATCCTTGGTAAGTCCAAGGTCACCTACATTAAAAAATAAAAAACACTGCATTTGCAGTGTTTTATTGGAGCTGATAACCGGAATCGAACCGGTGACCTCGTCCTTACCAAGGACGCGCTCTACCATCTGAGCCATATCAGCACAACCAAGCCTAACCATTATATAGAATAAAAAAAATTTTGTCAATATAAATTCGTAAGATTTTTGAAAATAAAATACAATATTTTAAAAAATTTATTCCCACCGTTGTTTTGGTGGGAATTCTTTTATTTCATTATTAAAGATAATTCTCTATCCTTTTTGTAAAAACGTAAGGGGAAAGGCTTTCTAAACCATTTAAATTGTCTAAATGCAAATATCAATCCTAATACGAAAAATCCTAAAGCGGTAAGTAGTCCGGAGCTTAACAAGGTTGGCATCAATCCAATTTCATAAATCAAATAGGGTACGGCAACTATTAAGTAAAGTAAAAAGGTTAAACATATTGCAATTAAAAGGAAACCGCAGAAGATACTTAAAATTTTAACAATTAGCCTAATTATGCGAGAGCGAGTTGCTATTAAAAGAATGGCTATTAAAAAGTCTGCAATAAGTATAATAAAATATGCGTGAACACCAATATCGCAAACAACTTTTATTATATCCATAAAAGATTCCATGGCTGGGGAGAACTTTAAGCTTGCATCTATAAATGCTTCCGAAAAAATTATTGAAGATAAACTGCCGTCACCAACTATTGGTAATAATTGAAAGGTATAAATAATGCCTTCTTCGGTAAAAGCAAAGGGGATAACGGCGACAAGTGCAAATATTATGCAACCGAGCATAATTTTGATGCAGTTCCATACGGAAACGTATTTCCAAGATTCTCTCATAAAAATAACCTTCTTATATTTGTTTTAACAATTATATAAATATATGCGTATTATGTTAAGCGATAACACTATCAAAAATTTTTGATATAATTTCAGGGAAACCTTTACATACGGTGGTAAGATTTATATAAAATTCTTCCGCAGGATTGTCGTAAGTGTCGGTAACACCTTTAAGCATTAAAAGTTTAACGCCGTTAAGCTTGCATACTTGTGCAACAGCGCAACCTTCCATATCACGCACGTCACCACCTAAATCTCTAACCTTGGTAATATTTTCTATTTTATTGGAAAACATATCGGCAGTTGCAAGTTTTTTCTTTTCCAAAAAGTCTATATCAAAGGTTTGATTATCAAAATATACGCCGTCAAATTCAGACATAAAACCAATAGAACAACCGTCTAATTCAGACAAATCGAAGTCATATTGAAAACACTTGTCAATAAGGTAATATGAAACGTGTTTTACACTTTCGTTTGCACCACCGGCAGTGCCAAAGTTGAAAATAAATTCGGGTGAAAATTTATCTATAACTGCTTGAGTAGCAAGCGATGCGTTAACTTTGCCAACACCCGTTAAAATAACTGCGACGTCTTTACTTTTATATTTACCCGTATATAAAGTTTTGCCTGCAAGTTTGCCTTCTTTTAGGTTCTTAATTTCTTTTAAGAAGTACTCTGCCTCAGTTTTTAACGCCACTACGAAAACAATCATAAATAAACCCTCTATATACTTTAGTATATTTTATCATAATAATTTGTCAATGTCAAAGGCAAAAGTAAAATTTATCACACGCACTTTTTTGTGGATATTCATAATTTTAAAATCGTACCCCCAAAACTAAAATCGTGAAAAGGCAAAAAACGCAATATTTTGCAAAATTTAATATAATTTAATGCAAAAAAATAAAAAAATGGTATTTACAAGAGGAAAAACATGTGCTAAAATTAAAATTATGAATAAGAATAATTTGATATTTAGGAGTTTTTATGAAGTATCAACACGGTAAAAAACTTGTTTTAAAAGATAAAAAATCAATTTTTATAGCAAAAACCGTAAAGATTGGTGAAAACGTAACTATTTACGAAAATACGAGGATAGAAGGTAATTCCGTTATAGGTGACGGTGTGGTTATCATGCCTAATTGTTACGTGATTGATAGTGTTATAGGTGACAACACAGTAATACACAATAGTGTTATAGAACAGTCTGTTACGGGAAAGAACTGTAAAATTGGTCCGTATTCACATTTAAGACCGAATAGCACCTTAAAAAACGACGTGCATATTGGCAACTTTGTGGAAATTAAAAATGCAACTTTAGATGACGGCGTGAAGGCAAATCATTTAGCGTACGTTGGCGATGCAGATATCGGCAAAAAATGCAATATAGGTTGTGGCGCTATTTTCGTAAACTATAACGGAAAAATCAAGCAAAGAACGGTTGTTGGCGATAATTGTTTTATAGGAAGCAACTGTAACGTAATTGCCCCGTGTGTGATAAAAAAGAATTCTTACGTTTGTGCGGGTACTACGGTAACTAAAGAAGTAAACGAGGGCGACTTTGTTATAGGAAGGGTTCGCCAAGAAGTTAAGCCGAATTTGGCTAAAAAATATCTTAAAGAGGAGTTATAAAAATGGGTTTATTTTTCGGTACGGATGGTCTTCGTGGTAAGGTTAACGAAGATTTAACGCTTGACATTGCATATAAAATTGGCAACGCACTTTCAATATTAAAACAAAATCCTAAAATAATAGTCGGTTCGGATACCAGAGTTTCTTGTTCATATTTAACTTTAGGGCTTGCAAGTGGCGCAGTTGCTGGTGGTGCACACGTTATTGATATTGGTATTTGCCCAACGGCTGGTATTGCGTACGTAACTAAGGCGGTAAAAGCCGATTACGGCGTAGTTATTTCAGCGTCGCACAACAGTGGTGAGTATAACGGAATAAAGGTGTTTAACGGTGACGGTCATAAACTTGGTGACAAGGAAGAGGAAAGAATAGAACGTCAATTTATTCGTGACAAGGTAAACGATAACTTTGGTTTAGGTAAATACGAACAAGATTTTTCACTTGTTAAATTATATAGAGATTTTCTTATAAATTCGTTTGATAAACGACTTGATGGACTTACCGTCGTATTGGACTGTGCTTACGGTGCTTCGTATAAAATTGCGCCCGAGGTGTTTAGAAGTTTGGGTGCGAACGTCGTTGCCTCAAACGCCCATGCGGACGGTAAAAGAATAAACGAAAATTGTGGTGCTTTGTATCCCGAAACTTTGGTTAAAAAAGTTAATAGATATAAAGCAGATATGGGTTTTGCTTTCGACGGAGACTCTGATAGACTAATAGCAGTAAACGACAAGGGCGAAATAGCTACGGGTGACACCGTTATTTGCGGACTTGCTAAATATTATAAAAAATTGGGTAAGTTAAAATCCAACACCGTTGTTGGAACAAGTCACACCAACATGGCTATAGAAGAAGAACTTAACGCCGATGGAATAAATTTAATAAGGACGGAAATAGGTGATAAATACGTTCTTGCTAAACTTATTGAGAAAGATTTATCACTTGGTGGTGAACAAAGTGGTCACATAATCTTAATGGATAAAGCAACCACGGGTGATGGAATTTTATCTGCAATTGCGCTTGCGAATATGATTAAGTCGGAAGGCAAAAAGATGTCTGAAATTCTTAATTATAAACAATATCCTCAAATAAATAAAAACGTAATAGTAGGCGATAAATTCCGCATAATGAATAGCGAAATTTTAACCAAGGAAGTTGCAAAATATAACGAAGTTATTAAAGGCAAGGGTAGAATAATGATAAGGGCGTCCGGTACCGAACCTAAAATTAGGGTTATGGTAGAAAGTAAAGACGACGCCTTAAACGAAACAATATCAAGTAGCTTAGTTCAAACGGTAAAAGATATAGATAACGAATATTAAAAAGAAAAAACCGAGATAAATTCTCGGTTTTTTGTATGCTTAAAAATCGACCGAAAAATGGCTAAAATAAAACTGTAAAAAATTCAAAAAAATAATATTAAAATTATTGACAAGGTTAATAGTTCTTTATATAATGTATTTCGTTAAGTAAGTTTAGATTTATTAAACTTTTTGTTAAAAAACACTAAACCACTTAAAAATAACGGAGGCAATAATGGTCTTAGGTGAAAAAATTAAAGATTTGCGTTTAGCGTGTGAGCTTACTCAAGAGGAACTTGCCGATAGATGTGAACTAACCAAAGGGTACATATCTCAGTTAGAAAACGACTTGACTTCACCGTCTATAGCAACGCTTATAGACATACTTTCGGCGTTAGGTACTGATTTGAAAGAATTTTTCAGTGACGCTGATACTGAAGAGAAGGTAAAGTTTAGTAAAGACGAGTTTATAGAAAAGGTTACCGATACTTATACGTTAAATTGGTTGGTGCCAAATGCACAAAAGAACGAAATGGAGCCTTTACATATAGTACTTAATCCTGCATGCGCTACTGATGAAGACGTTCCTCACGAAGGGGAAGAATTCGGATACGTGTTAAAAGGGGAAGTGGTTTTAACTTTAGGTAAACGAAAGGTTAAAGTTAAAAAGGGTGAAAGTTTTTATTATAGGGCAGACAAAGTGCACTGTATAACTAATAAAAGCGATAAGCCTGCGGAATTTTTGTGGATATCCACACCCCCGTCTTTTTAATAAGTTTGGTTTAGGAGATACTGATTAAGATGAAAGAATTAAATAAAAGTGAAAAAATTATAGAATTAGTTGGCTTAACACGTCAGTTTGACGATGGTATGATTGCCGTAGATAATATTAATCTGTACGTAAGAAAAGGTGAGTTTATTACGTTTTTAGGCCCCTCTGGTTGTGGCAAGACGACCACTCTTCGTATGATAGCTGGTTTTGATAAGGCACAATCGGGTAAAATTTTATTAAACGGTGTAGATATTTCAGACGTTCCGCCAAACAAACGTCCTATAAACACGGTATTCCAACGCTACGCTTTATTTCCGCATCTCAACGTTTTTGATAACATTGCTTTCGGACTTAAACTTCGTAAAGAAAAAATGGACAAAACTGTTATTGCCGAAAAGGTAGAACACGTTCTTAAAATGGTTGACTTAGAGGGTTTTGAAAAAAGAAGTGTTTCAACTTTATCTGGTGGTCAACAACAAAGGGTAGCGATAGCAAGGGCAATAGTAAACGAGCCTGAAATTTTGCTTTTAGACGAACCTTTAGGTGCGCTCGACTTAAAAATGAGAAAGGATATGCAATTAGAACTTAAGGAAATGCATAGAAAGTTGGGCATAACCTTTATTTACGTTACTCACGACCAAGAAGAAGCGCTTACTATGAGTGATACGATAGTAGTTATGAAAGACGGTGTAATTCAACAAGTAGGTACGCCTACCGATATTTATAACGAACCTAAAAACTCTTTCGTAGCAGACTTTATAGGTGACAGTAATATATTTAGTGGAACCTATTTAGGGGATAAAAAGGTGCGTTTTATAAATCATACTTTTGATTGTATAGACGACTTTACAAAAAACGAAAAGGTTGACGTTGTAGTTCGCCCCGAGGACGTAGTGTTAAAAGATGCGGGTGAAGGACAAGTTGACGGCAAAATTATAAGTTCAATATTTAAGGGCGTTCACTATGAAATGACTATGAAAGTTGGTAAAACGGAAGTAGTTATTCAAGATACGGTGGAAAGAAAGGTTGGTGAAAAGGTAAGTTTAACCATAGCCCCCGACGGAATTCACATTATGGCTAAGGAATTTTCGGTCAATAAGTACGAGGGTTATATCACCAAAAATAATACCGTATGTTTTGGTGACGGAGAATTTGAATGTGACGTTACACAATTATATAAAGGTTCTATTTTAGACGAGGAAGGTTACTTAATCACTGCAGACGGTGACAAGTTAGACCTAACAGACGTTGACGTAAACGTAGAGGTAGGCTTAAAAGATATAGAAATATCCGATGACGCTGAACTTGGCGGTGCAGTTGGTAATATCGTTTCTATGATATATAAGGGCGACCACTATCAGTTAATAGTTAGAACTGACGAAAACGAAGAAGACTTCGTATTCGATACCGAGGATACTTGGAATGAAAACGACAGGGTTTCGGTGATAATTCCTAAAGAAAAAATCAAGTTGACTCTAAAACAGGAGGTTAAGGGCAAATGACCGAACAAAGTGCGGTAGTACAAAAAAAGAAAACCGTCTTTAAGTTCAAAAGGGAATATCTTTGCGTGCCTTATGGAGTGTTTTTAGCGTTATTCGTAATATTTCCTTTAGCGCTTATAGTTTACTATGCGTTCACGTCTAAAACGGGTCAGTTTACCTTTAGTAACTTGGTATGGTTTTTTTCTACTTGGAGCGTTATTAAAAATTTACTAACAAGTATTTTAATTGGACTTATCACTACGGTATTGTGTTTATTTTTAGCCTATCCCGTAGCGTATATACTTTCTAAATTGCCGGGAAATAAGCAAACTATTTTATTGCTTCTTTTCATTATGCCGATGTGGATTAACTTTATGTTAAGGGCACTCGCTATGAAAGAACTTTTAAATATTTTCGGTATGATGGGAAAGTACAACTATCTTAACGTAGTTATAGGTATGGTGTACGATTATCTGCCATTCATGGTACTTCCAATTTATACCGTGTTAATAAAAATTGACAAAAGTTACGAAGAAGCTGCTTTAGATCTTGGTGCAAATAGAGCAAGGGTATTTTTAAAGGTTACTTTACCGTTATCCCTTCCCGGAATTTTAAGTGGAATAACCATGGTATTCTTACCGTCAATGACTTGTTACGTTATAAGTGATACTTTCGGTTACGGTAACGTAACTATAATAGGTAAACTAATAGACCAATGGTTTGCAGGTAGTGGTAGTGATTGGCATTATGGTTCAATAATAGCATTGGTAATGCTTGTAATAATGTTTATCAGCACTTTGTTTACCGGTGGGTTTAAAACGGAAAAGGGAAATAGGGGGACTGCACTATGAAAAAATTTATTTCACGTGGGTACTTGCTTTTAATTCTTGCATTTATTTACGCCCCTATATTTTTGCTTCTTATATACAGTTTTACCGATTCAACCATAATAGGTAAATGGGACGGATTTTCGCTTAAACTTTATAAAAAATTGTTTACCGAAGATAAACTTCGCACAATGATAATAAATACCCTAATGTTGGCGTTTTTATCGGCAAGTATTTCTACCGTGCTTGGAACAATCGGTGCTATCGGTATTCATTACAACAAAAAACCGTTTGGAAAGGGAGTGAGTGGCGCTTCACAAATACCTGTTATCAACGCAGAAATAGTTACGGCAATATCGCTTGCTTTAATGTTTGCGATGTTTAATTTAGGCAGAAGTTATTTTTCACTTCTTGTAGGTCACGTTGTACTTTGTACGCCTTTCGTGGTACTGTCCGTAATACCAAAATTAAAGCAAATGGACGGCAGTTTGTACGAAGCTGCGCTAGACCTTGGCGCAACGCCTACCCAAGCTTTGTTTAAGGTTGTTTTGCCGGAGATTTTACCCGGTATATTTTCTGGGTTTATGCTTGCCGTTACCTTATCGCTCGACGATTATATGATTACGGCTTATACTAAACCTACCACCTTTAACACTATAAGTACTTACGTTTATTCTGCGGTTAAAAACCAAAGTAAAAGTCAATTGCCGGCACTTAGAGCGTTATCATCAATATTGTTTTTGGTAATGGTTATAGTCGTTGTAATTATGAACGTAAAGTCGTCTAAAAAACAAAAAGAAAAAAATAGAATTTAAGTTTATTTTTAGGAGAAAAGATGAAAAGGTTATTAAGCGTATTTTTATCTGCGGTAATGCTTGCAACCGCATCAGTTTTAGGGATTATTAGTGGTTGTGGTAACACCACTACTTTAAGAATTTGTAACTGGGAAGATTATATTTCGGTCGATGAAGAATCGGGCGAAACTTTGGCAGAAGAATTTGAACAATACTATTTAGATAAAACGGGTCAAAAGATAAAGGTTGAGTATTCTACTTTCGGTACTTGTGAAGAACTTTATAATACCTTAAAAATAGAAGGTGACGTTTACGACCTAATTTGTCCTTCCGACTATATGATAGAAAAAATGGCAAGGGAAGATATGCTTGAAAAGTTAGAACTCTCTATAGACGGCAACTACAATAAGAATCTTTCACCGTATATAAAAAGCGTTTTTGAATCAATCAAATGGGGCGAAAACGGTGAAAATAACTTATCTCAATATGCTGCAGGTTATATGTGGGGAACTATGGGCTTAGTATATAACTCTGCAAAGGTAAGCGATTCCGATATGAACGCCTGGTCTTCGCTATGGACTAAAGACGCTTATAAGAATAAATTTACTATTAAAGACAGCGTAAGAGATACTTATTTTATCTGTCTTGCAAAGGTTTTTGAGAATGAACTTAAAAGCTTAGATAAAACTGCGCCAGATTATAATCAAAAATTAACTCAATATTTTAATGCAACCGACGCTAATACCATAGAAAAGGTTAAAACTGCACTTACCACCCTAAAATCAAGGTCAAAGGGTATGGAAGTTGACAGTGGTAAAAACGATATAGTAAACGGCAATATAGACGTTTATTTTGCATGGAGTGGTGACGCAGTATATTCAATGAACGAAGCTGAAACCGAAAACGTAACCTTAAAGTATTCGGTTCCTGAAGAAGGTAGTAACGTTTGGTTTGACGGTTGGTGTATTCCTAAAGGGTCTTCACAAAAGGCACTCGCCCAAGAATTTATAGACTTTATTTCGTCAACTGAAAATGCAGTTAAAAATATGGATTATATAGGTTACGTAAGTTGTATGGCTGGCGACGGAATTTATGATTACGTAAAACAAACTTACGGCGTTGATAACGGTGTTCATTCCGTTGACCTTTCATATTTCTTCAGTGGTGAACAAGTAGGTAATTATGTTGTAAAGACAAATACTTTAGGCAGACAGTTTTCTGCACAATATCCGTCGTTTGACGTGATTAACCGCTGTGCGGTAATGAGTTACTTTAACGATAACGCAAATACCAAGATTAACGAAATGTGGATGGCTGTAAAAGCATAAAAAATAAAACCCGCCTACTATTTATAGTGGGCGGTATTGTTGTGAGTAGATATGAGAAAATTCGATACTAAAGTTCAGCATTTAAAATATAAGGTTTTAAGAGAAGTTGCGTCGCTTCACTGGGACGATAAACTTTTAGAAAACGTATTAGATATTCCCGAAAAACTCGTTCCGGGTAATACTCCTACCATGCGTTGTTGCGTGTATAAAGAGCGTGCAATCTTAAAAGAGAGAGTAAAGATTGCAATGGGTGGAGATAAAAACGATAAAAGGATAATTCATGTAATAAATATTGCTTGTGACGAATGTCCTGCAGGTGGATATCAAGTGACTAACGCATGTAGAGGGTGCTTGGCACATAGATGCGAAGACGTGTGTAAAAAAGGTGCACTTTCATTTGACGCCGACCACGTTGCACATATAGATAAAACCAAGTGTGTGGAATGTGGTGCGTGTGCAAAAGTTTGTCCTTACTCGGCAATAGTTAATAATAAACGTCCTTGTCAAAATGCGTGCAAGATTAAGGCTATCGGCACTAACGAAGATTTGTCGGCAAAAATAGACTATGAAAAATGTATTTCTTGTGGTGCATGTGTATATCAATGTCCGTTTGGTGCAATAACGGATAAGTCTTATATTTTAGACGTTATAGATATTATTAAGGGTAGCGAAAACAATACCAAGTACAACGTTTACGCCGTAGTTGCACCTGCAATTTCAAGTCAATTTACCTATGCTAAGTTGGGTCAAGTAGTATCTGGGTTAAAGGAACTTGGCTTTAAAACGGTAGTAGAGGCTGCGCTCGGTGCGGATATGGTTGCCGAAGCAGAAAGCAAAGAACTTGCTGAAAAGGGATTTTTAACAAGTTCGTGTTGCCCTGCATTCGTTGATTACGTTAAAAAGTTTTTTCCCGAAATGTTGCCATACGTTTCGGATAACTTGTCGCCAATGGCAATGGTGTCTAAATTCTTAAAGGAAAAAGACGGCGGTGCAAAAGTAGTATTCGTTGGTCCTTGCACGGCAAAAAAAGCCGAAATTCAAAAAGAAAACGTAAGTCCTTACGTAGATTCTGTTATTACGTTTGAAGAACTTCAAGCGTTACTTGATAGTAAAGATATAGATATCACTACGTTAGAAGAAAGCACGCTTGACCATGCTTCGTACTTTGGTCGTATTTTTGCACGTTGTGGTGGACTTGCCGACGCAGTTAAAGAAGGATTAAAAGAACAAGGCGCTAGTTTTGAGTTAAAGCCCGTTTCTTGTGACGGTATAGAAAGTTGTAAACTTGCTTTGTTAAAAAAATCAAAGAACTTGCTTGACGCAAATTTTATAGAGGGCATGGCTTGTACCGGTGGTTGTGTCGGTGGGGCAGGATGTTTGACTCATGGTGAAATAAATAAAATAAAGGTAGATAATCACGGTAAAAGTTCAAGTATAAAAACAATAAGTGAATCGGTAAAAAATACTAAAACGGAAAAATAAATGAAAAGAAACAGTGGAATATTACTTCCAGTATTTAGTTTGCCCAACAATTATGGTATTGGTGGATTTGGAAGGGAATGTTACAATTTTATAGATTACTTAAAAGAAGCCGGACAAAGCGTTTGGCAAGTGTTACCACTTGTTGAAACGGGTTTTGGAAATTCACCGTATTCGTCTAAATGTTCTTACTCGTTTAATCCTTATTTTATTAGTTTAGAACATTTGAAAAGTGATGGTTTAATTACTAATGAAGAACTTAAAAGTCAACGTTGTAACAAGACTTATATTGATTACGGTAAACTCTATAAAGAAAGATTTCCACTGCTAAAAAAAGCCTTTTTAAGGTTTGACGTAAAAGATCCTGAATTTAAGAAGTTTGTTAAAAGCGAAAAGTATAAAGATTACGCTGTTTTTTCGGCGCTTAAAACTTTAAAGTACGAACGTGGTGACCATACTTACGAAAGTTTACTTTTACGTCGTGACCAATCTAAAATTAGTGATTTTATAAAAAATAACGAACAAGAATATTTATTTTGGCTTTTCTTACAATATTACGCTAACTCGGAGTGGGAGGACGTAAAAAGTTACGCAAAGGCAAACGGTATTAAAATTTTGGGTGATTTACCACTTTACGTTGCCTACGATAGTGTGGACGTATGGTCGAATCCCGAACTGTTTTGTTTAGACCAAAATTTAATTCCAAAAAAAGTGGCTGGTGTTCCACCCGATTATTTTTGTAAGGAAGGGCAATTGTGGGGTAACCCCGTTTACGATTATTCGGTTCACCGTTTAGACGGTTTTTCTTGGTGGAAGAATCGCATTAAAAAGGTTCTTAAAATATACGACTTGGTAAGAATAGACCATTTTAGGGGACTTGATAGGTTTTATACCGTAAATTACGGTAGCGAAAATGCAATGAATGGGGAGTGGATAGACGTTCCCTCAAAAGAACTTTTTTCAGAGATTTTCAAGGTTGCTAAAAAAGAGCAAATTATAGCCGAAGATTTAGGTGTTATAGACGATGGGGTAATTGAACTTTTAAACTACACGGGGCTTAGTGGGATGAAAGTTTTATCCTTTGCATTTAACGGTGATACAAATAATCCTTACTTGCCTGAAAACACCATTAAAAATTCGGTGTATTATACAGGCACTCACGATAACGATACGCTAAAAGGACTTATATCGTCTTTGACGGAAAGTGAATTAGAAACTTTAAAAAAAGGTGTAAAAAATAGTCTTAAAAAATTAAAAATAAGTGGCAACGTCAATACGCAAAATCAACTTATTAACGCTATAATAAAGTTGGGATTTTATTCTAAATCCAACACCTTTATAATGCCGTTTGGTGACGTTATAAAAGCGGGTAGTGAAAAACGAATTAACTCCCCGGGTTTTTTGAAAGAACAAAACTGGGCAGTAAGATTTAGTAAAAAAGACTTTAGTAGTTCTCGTGCGGAAAAACTAAGAAAATTAACTGAAAGTTCGGGTAGGTTTAATGGGTAAAATAAGGTTAATATTTATAAGTTTAATCTCTCTTTTAATACTGTTAACGTTAGGCTTTATTTGGGGTAATTCTATTTTAAGTATATCACAGTCCTCAAACCGTTCGGGAAGTTTATTTTTAACCTTTAAGCCTATTTTCGACGTGATTTTCGGGGAAGGTGTCGTTACTCACGCAGTCTTTAGAAAATTGGCGCACTTTAGCGAGTTTTTTGTTTTGGGTGTAGAAATATTTACTCTTTTGATATTGCTTAGAATTTCGCTAACAGAGAATTTGACTTATTCGTTGGTATTCGGTTTGTTTTTTGCCGTATCGGACGAAACTTTACAAGTTATATCTCGTAGGGGAAGTTCTTTTTTAGACGTGCTTATTGATTTTTCGGGCGTTTTGTTGGCAGTTTTAATATTGTTTTTAGTTTTTAAAACTTTTTATAAAAAAAATAAAAAAACTATTGAAATGAATATTTAACCGTGATATAATACACCAAGAGGGGAAAAGGTATGATAGGTTTTGTTTTACAATCAACATGCTCAATAGGGCGAATTTTCCCTTTTTTAAATTAGGTATTATAGAAGTCTTTATTTAAAGGCTTCTTTTTTTTAGAAAAATTTTATTGGAGGTTTTTTACAAATGAAAAACGTAAATTTAGTTTACGGTGTAAGTGACAAACCGGGTTTGTGGAAGACTATAGTGTTTGCACTTCAACAAGTTTTGGCAATTCTTGCCGCAACTATCGTAGTTCCCGTAATCATTAACAGTGAAGTTGGCTCAAATATGTCCCAATCAGCTGCTTTGTTTGGTGCAGGTGTAGGTACTTTGGTATATTTATGCTTTACCAAATTTAAGAGCCCGGTATTTTTAGGCTCGTCTTTTGCGTTCATAGGTTCTATGTGTGCAGCTTTCGGTGGTGCAGCAAGCATGGCTGTTGGCTATTTAGGACTTATAATCGGTGCTATTTTTGCAGGTTTAGTGTACGTAATTATCGCTTTAATAGTAAAATTTGCAGGTGTTGAATGGATTAACAAAATTATGCCTGCTGCGGTTATCGGACCGACTGTTGCAGTTATAGGTTTATCACTTGCAGGTAACGCTATCGGTGATATTTTTAAGGGTGGATACAGTGTGTTTGTTGACGTTCCAGTAAATTCAGCAATCACTGGCGAAGTGTTAGAAGTAGTTCCTACTTTAACCCCCACTGCAAATCCGTTTATTGCACTTCTTTGCGCATTAGTAACTTTATTTACCGTAATTTTCTGTTCAGTTTATGGTAAAAAGATGATGAAAATCATTCCGTTTATTATCGGTATCGGTGCAGGTTACATAGTTGCGTCAATTTTTACCGTTATCGGTGAAATAGCAGACGCTCCCGCACTTATCGTAGTAAACTTCCGTTTATTTAACGATATGAAATGGATTCCGGACTTTACTTTCATAGAAGCGTTTAAGGGCTTTAAGGAACTTGGTGGTTTCGGCGCATATCTTGGCACTGTAGCAGTTGCATACGTTCCGGTTGCTTTCGTTGTATTTGCCGAACACCTTGCAGACCACAAAAACATTTCTTCAATTATCGGTACCGACCTTATCAAAGACCCCGGCTTAAATAGAACTTTACTTGGCGACGGCGTTGGCTCTATGGTGGGTGCATTTTTCGGTGGTTGCCCGAACACTACTTACGGTGAATCTGTTGGTTGCGTAGCTATTTCAGGCAACGCATCTGTAGTTACTATTTTCACTGCGGCTATTATTTGTATCGCAGCATCCTTCTTTGCTCCGTTCGTAACCTTGCTTGCAACTATTCCTGCTTGCGTAATGGGTGGTGTATGTATTACTCTTTACGGTTTTATAGCAGTATCTGGCTTAAAAATGATTCAAGCAGTTGACCTTAACAAAAACCACAATTTATTTACCGTATCTGTTATTTTAATTGCAGGTGTTGGTGGTATGGTTCTTAACATTGGTAAAGTTACCATTACTTCAGTTGCTTGTGCACTTATTCTCGGCATACTCGTTAACCTTTTAGGCTCTAAAGCAGAAAAGAAAGACGCTGAATAATTAAAACAAAACCTACGTTACGCCCGATTGCGATTCGGGCGTAATTTTAAGGAGACTAAAATGAAAGACTATAAAAACGTTCATATATTAGACCATCCTTTAATTAGACATAAACTTGCTATTATAAGGAATAAGAATACGGATACGAAAAATTTCCGTGAGATAATAGGGGAAATAGCAACCCTTATGGCTTACGAAAGTTTTAAGGACGTGCCTACTCAAGAAATAGAAGTTGAAACTCCATTAGAAACGGTTATGCAAACTGTTGTTAAGGAAAATTCTATTGCAATTATTCCGATACTTCGTGCAGGACTTGGTATGGTTGACGGAATTTTATCTTTATTCCCGGCAGCAAAAGTTGGTCATATTGGTTTATATCGTGATGAAACTACGTTGGAACCTAACGAATACTATTGCAAACTTCCGGTAGGAATAGACGAAAAGGTTGTTATGGTCGTTGACCCAATGCTTGCGACGGGTGGAAGTGCTTGCGACGCTATTAAAATGCTTAAAAAACGTGGTTGCAAAAATATTAAACTTATGTCTATTATCGCTGCACCAGAGGGTGTAACCAAGGTTGCAGAAACCTATCCCGACGTAGAAATTTTCGTTTCCACATTGGATAGATGTCTAAACGAAAACGGTTATATTTTACCCGGACTTGGCGACGCAGGTGACAGAATTTTTGGTACGAAGTAAAAAAATAAACAATCTAAAAATCCTCAACGAGAAAAACTTGTAGAGGATTTTTTATTTTTAAATAAAATAATGTTTAAAAACTAAAAAAGAGTTTGACGACTTAATATTTTTGTTATATAATAAATTTGAAATATTATAATGGAGATTAGTATGGATACCAAAGTTATTGAAAATCTTAACGCAAAATGTAGTTTGAAAAGACTTTCGGCTTTAAAAAAAGTTGCAAAGTATGATGAAAAACCCGTTCGTAGAGACAATGATGCGAACAACCATATTCACACTATTTATTCTTTCTCACCATATTCGCCAACAAAAGCAGCGTATATGGCGTATAAAGCTGGTCTTACCAGTGCAGGTATAATGGACCACGATTCACTTTCTGGTGTAAAGGAATTTAAAAAGGCTTGTAAAATATTAAACCTTGGTTCAACTTGTGGTGTTGAAGTAAGGGCGAAGTTTGATAGGGGATTTGGTAAAATCAATCACCCCGACCAAGCAAACTGCATTTATATGGCTGCGCACGGTATTCCTGCACAAAACGTAGATAAGTTTAATAAGTATCTTGACTACTATCGTCATAAAAGATATGAAAGAGATGCTAAAATGTGTGACCTTATTACCGAAAAGTACGGTAAGTTTGATTTAAGTCTTGATTTTAAGAAAGACGTATATCCATTGTCACAAGCATCAAAGGGTGGTAGCGTAACTGAAAGACACCTTTTATATGCTTTGGCTGTAAAGTTAGGAAACCGTTTCGGAAGAACTGAAGACTTAATCAACTTCCTTGAAGGCGACCTTAAACTCGGCGTATCGGAAAAGATTAAGGGCTTTTTATTAGACCAAGAAAACCCACATTTCTTATATGACCTTTTAGGCGTACTTAAAGCAGACACTAAGTTCTTCTACATAGATGCAGACGAAGAAATGCCTGATGCTGAACAATTCGTTAAAGTAGCACGTTCTTTCGGTGCAATTCCTGCATACGCATATTTAGGTGACGTAGGTGACTCCGTAACCGGTGACAAGAAGGCTCAAAAATTTGAAGACGACTTCTTAGATAGTCTTATTGAAGAAATTAAAAAGATAGGTATTTTGGCTGTTGCATATATGCCTACCAGAAACACCTCTGCACAACTTGAAAGGGTTATGAAACTTTGCCGTGAAAACGACTTGTTTGAAATCTCGGGCGAAGACGTAAACTCTCCAAGACAAATTTTTGCTTGCAAGGCTTTAGCAGAACCTTCTTATGCACATCTTATTGATTCGACTTGGGCGCTCATCGGTCACGAAGCAATTTCAAGTGAAAAGGGCTTAGATTACGGTATGTTCTCTAAGCAAACGATTGAAAAAATGCCTAACTTACAAGATAGAATTAAAGAATTTGCAAACATCGGTAGAAAAACCGTAAAATAAGTAATAAAATTTTGAAAAAATATAATAATTTATAGGAGAAATAAAAATGAGTTCAATCAATCTTAAAGGTAAAGTAGCAGTAGTTACCGGTGCAAGCCAAGGTCTTGGTGAAGCACTTGCAATGCGTTTAGACAAAGAAGGCTGTAAAGTTGCAGTTTGCGACCTCAACTTTGAAGGTGCAAAAGCAGTTGCAGATAAACTTTCAGACGCTATCGCACTTAACGTAAACGTTACCGATTTTGCACAATTACAAGAAGCTGCAAAAACCGTTGTGGAAAAATGGGGTACCGTAGATATTTTAATATGTAACGCAGCAATCGTAAAGAGTGGCGATATTTATAGCTTAACTCCCGAAGCATTTAAACTTGTTACCGACATTAACCTTAACGGTTACTTTAATACCGTTAAAGCATTTGCACCTATCATGCTTGAAAAGAAGTCTGGTAGTATTATCCAAATCAACAGTAAATCTGGTAGAAAGGGTTCGTTTAAGAACGGTGCATACGCAGGTAGTAAGTTTGGTGGCGTAGGTTTAACCCAAAGTTTAGCACTTGAATTTGCTGAATCAGGTGTAAGAGTAAACTGCATTTGCCCGGGTAACCTTTTGAACTCACCATTATGGGTAAACAGCTTATTTAAACAATATGCAGCAAACCAAGGTATAACCGAAGAACAAGTAAGGGAAAAATATATTAACCAAGTTCCTATGAAGAGATCATGTGAATACGTTGATATCGAAAACGCTATGGTATTCTTAGCGTCAGACCTCTCTTCATATATGACTGGTCAAGCAATAAACGTAACCGGCGGACAACAAATGTAATTTATCCGTTCGGCTTTTCGAAAGGAGTAGTTTATGAATTTTAATTTAATGCACCCTGCAGAACAAATTGTTTTGCTTATAAATAGGGTATATCAAAAAGGACTTACTACCACGTCTGGTGGTAACCTTTCGATAAAGGATAGTGAGGGCAATATTTGGATAACCCCATCTGGAATAGACAAGGGTTCTTTAACCCCGTCGGATATATGTAAAGTTTTACCCGACGGTACGATTGAAGGAAAACATAAACCCTCGGTTGAACTACCTATCCATAGACTGGTTTATAAAACAAGACCTGACATTTCGGCAGTGCTTCACGCACACCCACCGGCACTCGTAAGTTTTTCGCTTATAAGAAAAGTGCCTAATATAAACGTAATACCCACCCCAAAAATCGTTTGTGGTGAAGTAGGTATTGCAAAATACGAAGTTCCGGGTAGTGAAGAACTTGCCCAAGGCATAGTAAAAGAATTCAAAAAAGGCGTAAACGTAGTAATAATGGAAAATCACGGCGTTATTACTTGTGCTGACGATTTGTTCCAAGCATTTAAGCGTTTCGAAACCTTAAACTTTGCCGCATCGCTTAACATTACTGCATCAACTTTAGGTAATGCAGAAGCTTTAACTGACGAACAAGTTGCAATCAATGCAAGAAAAGGTTTGTCGGCTTTAGGCGAATTTATTCCTACGTCTTTTAGTAGTGACGAAAGAAGATTAAGAAAGGAAATGTGTACGCTTATTCATAGAGCGTATGATCAAGGCTTATTTACAAGTACCCAAGGTACTTTTTCGGTAAGGCTTAATAAAAATAGTTTTCTTATCACTCCTTACGACGTGGATAGAAAGTATATCGAACCAGAAGATATCGTAAGAATTGAATATAACTGGCGTGAAGCGGGAAAAACGCCAAGTCGTTCGGTAGGTCTTCATAAGCTTATTTACGACGAGCATCCCGAAATCAACGCTATAACCGTTGCACACCCTATATATTTAATGGCTTTCGGTATAACTAAAACGCCTATCGATAGCAGGACTATACCTGAATCGTATATTTCTATGAGAGATATAGTAAGGGTACCGTTTGGCACACCTATTTTGTATCCAGAAAAGGTTTCTAAACTAATTTCTGCAAGTTCACCCGTTGTAATGGTTGAAAATGATAGTGTTATTTCTACCGGTCATACTTTAATTAACGCCTTCGATAGATTAGAAGTTGCTGAAATGACGGCGAACACTATAATCCACGCAAGGCAAATTGGTGAAATCGTTAAGATTAACGATGAACAAATTGAAACTATAAATAAAGCATTTAACTTAAAATAATAACTATTGGAGGAAATTATGGAAAAGACCATAAAAGAACTTATTGATATTTCTCAATATTCAGGTAGTCGTGCCGACTATACCCAAGGTGGTGGCGGAAATACGTCTGTAAAAAATCTTGAAAAGGGCATTATGCTTATTAAGGCGTCAGGCTACAAATTAAAAGATATTTCTATGGATACTGCGTTCGTAGGCGTTGACCAAGATAAAATTTTCAACTACTACAACACTGTTGACGTTTCAGTTGAAAAGGACTACGAAAAAGAAAGTGCAGAAGTATCTAAGAATTCTATAGTAGAGTTAGAAGGAATTAAAACTTTAAGACCAAGTGTAGAAGTTGGTTTCCACTCAATCTTAAAGAAATACGTTATACACACTCACTCTGTATATGCAAACGTAATTACTTGTAGCCAAGAAGGCGAAGAACTTGCTAAAAAGTTATTCAAAGATAAAGATTTCGGCTTTATTTTCCTCCCCTACATTAACCCAGGTTTTGAACTCACTTTAGCAATGAAAAAGGAAATTGAAAAGTACGTGGCTGAAACCGGCAAATACCCCGAAGTTATATTTATGAAAAACCACGGTTTAGTAGTAAACTCTGACTGTATTGATAGGGTAAAGGCAGTAAATACCGACGTAAACGAAACTATCAGAAATTACTTTAATTTAGCAGACGACTTTAGAGAAGTTACTTTAGTTCCTACTGCAACTGGATTCGTATCTGAAACCAAAATAGTTAACGAATTCGTAAAGAACAACGTTCTTGATAAGGCTTATTTAGATACCTATCCACTTTATCCCGACCAATTAGTATATCTTAATAACATTTTACTTAACTCGCCAGACACGTTGGTTGTTAAAGATGGTAAGGTATACTATAATACCGATATTAAGCAAGCAACCACTTTAGAAGAAACTTTGGCTGCATATCTTTTCGTAATGACTACCGTAAAGAAGAACGGACTTACCGTATCTACTATGAACGAAAAAGAAGTTGCATTTATTAACGGTTGGGAAGCTGAAAAATACCGTCGTTCGGTAAAATAATTTAAATTAAAACGGCGTTAAAAACGCCGTTTTTTATGGGGATAAATATGGATTTTTCAGTTTTAGATAAAAAAATAAAAAGTTATTGTGAGCAAAATCTAATTTCTTGTTCTATTAGGTTGACGGTAAAAGATCAAATTTTATACGAGGGAAACTTTGGCTATGCAAATGACCAAACTAAAACGAAATTTGATAAAAACTCCTTGTTTACCTTTTATTCAATGTCTAAGCCACTTTGTGCAATAGGTCTTTTAAAATTAAAAGATAAAGGGCTAATTGATTTAGACGTTCATCCAAGCAAATATTTGCCCGAAGCCGAAAAATTCAATAAAAACGTTACTATAAGGCACATGTTACATCACGTCAGTGGGATTCCGGACTTTGAAAGAGAAAAAGAGTTTTGTAAAAAACACGCTCCGGGTTATTCTCAATTTGCACGTGAACACGTTAAACTTTTAAGTGAAATACCTTCTTATTTCGAGCCTAATACCAATGCGTTGTATGCAAGTATAAACTACGAAATTCCCGCTCTTATTATAGAAAACGTAAGTGGAAAAACTTACGATGAATACATGAAAACGGAAGTTTTTGAGCCGTTGGGGATGAAAAACGCTATGATAGACCACCCTGAATTAAACATAAATAGGGTGCAAGGATATGAACTTAAAAACGGAAAACGTGTCCCTATAGATAAGGCTTTTGGCTGGCTTTTGGGTGGTGGTGACGTGATAGGTACTATAGATGACGTTTACTGCTTAAATACTGCTTATAAACATAAAAAAATACTTACCGAAAAAACTTGGCAAGAAGTAGTAACACCGTCCCCCTTAAACAATATGGGACTTGGCAACACCATACTAAATTGGCATGGAAAATTAAGAATAAATCACAACGGTGGACACTACGGTTTTAGGACTATGCATTTGCAGTTAGTAGAAGATGATTTCGACTTAATTATAATGTCTAACAGTGGATATGGTTCACCAAGAGAAGATATATCCGAAATGATTTACGATTTTTATTACGGAAGTGATGACGTCGTATCTGATAAATTAGAAATGGATAAAGGTTTCGCAAGATAATAGTTAAAAAAGCCCGTTAGTATGACTAACGGGCTAAATTTTTATTTTTTACTAAATTTAATCTTCTGGATAGATAAGTTTGCAACCACTTTCGGCTATAATTTTTAAGAATTTTTCGGACGGCTTTTTATCAGTTACAAGGTAGTCGATATCATTAAAATCTAAGTCAGTACACATAAACGTTTTTCCGAATTTAGTGGAGTCGCAAAGCATTACTAAGGTTGAAGAATTTTTACGCATTTGTTGCTTTAATTTGGCTTGTTCTATACTTGCATCGGTAAATCCTGCTTTATCGTCAACGCCCATGCAAGAAATTATTGCAATGTCTGCGTGAATTCTTGAAATATAGTCCATAGTATCAGTACCTGTAGTGGAGTTGGAGTGGTTGGTTACAAGTCCACCCGCAATGTAAATTTTTACAGAATTGGTTTGTGATAAAAGTAAGGCGTTTCTAAGTCCCGTTGTGGTTACGGTTAAATACTTAAACCTGTTAAGTAGCGGGATAACGGCACCAGTGGTGGAAGACGAGTCCATAAAAACCGATTGACCACTTTTAATAAGCCCAACTGCTAAACTTGCTATAATTCTTTTTGCGGGTATGTTTTCTTGTTCACGCAAAACAAACGCCGATTCTTCACTGCTAGACGACTTAAAAAGTACTGCGCCACCGTGTGATCTACGTATTAGACCTTGTTGTTCCATAATGCGTAAATCCCGTCTAATCGTTGCGCCCGAAACGAAAAGTTCCTTGGCTAAATATTCAACCGTTGCTGATTTTTCATGATTCAATATGTCCAAAATTTCATTTTGACGTTCTAAAGATAGCATAAAACCTCCTTTTAGTGTAAAATATGTTCATTTGTGTTCATTTGTGCTTATATTTTATCACAAAAAAAATTTTTTTGCAACTTATATATAATATATAAACAAAAATAAATTTTCGTGATATAATGTGTTCGAAAATTTTTATAATAGGAGGATTACGGTATAATGAAGACCAAAGCGGTTAGACTTTACGGTAAACAAGATTTAAGATTGGAAGAATTTGAACTTCCAGCAATTAAAGACGATGAAATTTTAGTTAAAGTAGTTTCGGACAGTATTTGTATGTCCACCTACAAAGCAGCTATTCAAGGTGAAGATCATAAAAGAGTTCCCAATGATATAGCAACTAATCCTGTTATCATGGGGCACGAATTCTGTGGTGATATTTTAGAAGTTGGTGCAAAATGGCAACACAAATTTAAGCCGGGTATGAAGTTTGGTATTCAACCTGCAATCGGTTGTTTAGAAACTCCGGGCTATGCATTCCCGTTCGTTGGTGGTGACGCTACTTATGCAATCATTCCTAACGTAGTAATGGAAGCAGATTGCTTAATTCCTTACGACGGTGATTCATACTTTAAGGCTTCTTTAGCAGAACCTATGTCATGTATCATTGCAGGTTATCATGAAAACTATCACACCGTATATGAAAATCACACTCACGACATGGGTATCGTAGAAGGTGGTTCAGTAGCAATCCTTGCAGGTGTAGGTCCTATGGGTCTCGGTGCGATTGACTACGGTATTCACGGTGATAGAAAGCCGTCTTTAATGGTAGTTACCGATATCGACCAAGCAAGACTTGATAGAGCTGCAACTTTACTTACCGTAGAAGATGCTGCTAAGAACGGTGTAAAACTTATTTACGTTAACACTTCAAACGTAGAAGACCCCATTGCATACATCAAGAGCCTCAATGGTGGTAAGGGTTACGACGACGTATTCGTTTATGCTCCAGTTGCACCTCTTATCGAACAAGGCGACGCACTTTTAGGTGAAGGCGGATGCTTAAACTTCTTCGCTGGTCCTACCAAGGCAGATTTCTCTGCTAAGTTTAATTTCTACGACGTACACTATGCATTCCACAGAATTACCGGTACTTCGGGTGGAAACACTAACGACTTAAGAGAAGCACTTAAACTTGCAGGTGAAGGCAGAATCAATCCGTCTATCATGATTTCACACGTTGGTGGTCTTGATAGCGTTATCGACACAACCTTAAATCTTCCAAATATTAAGGGCGCAAAGAAACTTGCATACACCCACGTTTCTATGCCTATGACTGCTATTGCTGACTTTGCAGAACTCGGCAAGACCGATCCGTTCTTCAAAGACCTCGCAGACATTTGCGAAAGAAACAACGGAATTTGGTCTGCAGAAGCAGAAAAATACTTATTAGCAAACGCTAAAAAAATATAATTTAGGAGATATACGATAAAATGGCAAATCCAGTTGTAATGCCTAAACAAGGTATCACGGTTGAAAGTTGTATTTTAACCGAATGGAAAGTAAAAATCGGTGACAAAGTTAAGGTTGGCGACGTACTTTTCGCATTTGAAACCGACAAATCGTCAGTTGACTGCATTTCCGAAGTTGAAGGTGAAGTTTTAGCACTTTTAGCTGAAGAAGGCGACGAAGTTCCAGTACTTACTAACGTTGTAATTATCGGAACCAAGGGTGAAGACATTTCCGCCTTAACCGGTGGCGCACCCGCACCCCAAGCAGAAGAAGTTAAAGCCGATGCACCCGTAGCAGCTGCACCTGTTGCAATCCCTGCGGACATCAAGGCTACCCCTGTCGTAATGCCTAAACAAGGTATTACCGTAGAAAGCTGTATTTTAACCGAATGGAAGGTTAAGGTTGGCGACACTGTAAAAGAAGGCGACGTATTATTTGCTTTCGAAACTGATAAATCTTCAGTAGATTGTATCGCAGAAGTATCCGGTGAAGTTCTTGCAATCTTCGCAAACGAAGGTGACGAAGTTCCAGTACTTACCAACGTTATGGCGATTGGTGAACACGGTGTAGATGCATCTTGCTTTGCACCAGGTGGTTCAGCACCTGCCGTAGCAGAAGTAAAGGCAGAAGTTAAGGCTGAAGTTAAAGCAGAAACAGCTGCTCCCGTAGCTACTACCGCTAAGGCTGACGACGGAAGAATTTTTGCATCACCAAGAGCTAAAGTTTTAGCAGAAAAACTCGGTGTTGATTTAAAAACTGCAACTGCAACCGGTCCTAACGGAAGAATTATTGAAAGAGACGTAAGAGAAGCAAGTGTAAATCCGAAGACTGTTGTAGCAGAAGTTGCTCCTGCACAAGCTGCTGCACCTGTAGCTGCTCCTGTAGTAGAAAAGGCTTCAGACGATTTCAAGGCTTACAAAGACGAAAAAATGTCCAACATCAGAAAGGTTATCGCAAAGAACATGGTTATGTCTTTATCGACCATGGCTCAACTTACGCACACCATTTCTTTTGATTGCACGAACATTTTGAACTTTAGAAAGTATCTTAAAGAAAACGCTGAAGTTCTCAAACTTCCAAACATTACTATAAACAACATTATCGTATACGCAGTATCAAGAGTGCTTAAGAATCATAGAGATCTTAATGCAAATCTTATCAACGGCGATACGATGCGTTATTTTGAACACGTAAATATGGGTATCGCAACCGATACTCCACGTGGATTATTAGTTCCCACCCTTTTCGGTGCAGACACAATGAGTCTTTCCGAAATCGCAATCAAGAGCAAGAAGTTATCTACCGATGCAATCGACGGAAAACTTTCTCCTGAATACTTGACTGGTGGTAGCTTTACTATTTCTAACGTAGGTACTTATGGTATCGAAAGCTTTACACCTGTAGTAAATCCTCCACAAACTGGTATTCTCGGTGTAAACTCTTTAGAAACCAGAGTAAAGATTGGCAAAGAAGGCGAAATCGTTCCATACACTGCAATGGCACTTTCACTTTCATACGACCACAGAGCGTTAGACGGTGCACCTGCATCTAGATTCTTAAAAGAACTTAAAGATTATCTTGAAAATTTCAGCGTAAATTTAATGGCTGAATCTATCTAAAGGAGAGTATATCAATGGAAACTTATGATTTAGTCGTAATCGGTGGCGGTCCTGCGGGATATCTCGCTGCTGAAAGAGCTGGTCACGCTGGCTTAAAAACCTTAGTTGCTGAAAAGAGAGCTTTTGGTGGCGTATGTCTTAACGAAGGTTGCGTTCCAAGTAAAACTTTCTTAAACTCTGCAAAAGTAGCAGACTACGCTAACCACGCTGCAAACTACGGCGTAAAAGTAGCAGGTAATGCAACTGTTGACCAAAAGTTCGTAGTAGAAAGAAAGAACGGCGTTGTAAAAATGTTGGTCGGTGGTGTTGAAGCCACTTTAAGAAAGAGCAAGGTAACTATGAAGAAGACCGAAGCATTTATCGAAGGAAAAAGTGCGGACGGTTTCACCGTTAAAGTAGGCGAAGAAAAAGTTACTGCAAAAAGACTTCTTATTGCAACCGGTTCAATGCCTGTCGTTCCTCCGATTCCCGGATTAAAGGAAAATTTAGAAGCAGGCGTAGTATTAACCAATAGAGAAATTTTAGATTTAACCGAAATCCCCGAAAAGCTCGTTGTAATCGGCGGTGGCGTTATCGGTTTAGAAATGGCAAGTTACTTCTCATCAGTAGGTACTAAAGTTACCGTTGTTGAAATGCTTAACAAAATAGCTGGTCCTACCGAAGCAGAAATTTCTTCTATCTTACAAAAATCATTAGAAAAGAAGGGTATAACCTTTAATCTTGGTTGCAAGGTTGTAGGTATTGAAAAGGACGGCGTATTATTCGAAAGAGACGGTAAGCAAGAAAAAGTTCCTGCAGATAAAATTCTTCTTTCAATTGGTAGAAGAGCCGTTACCCAAAACATCGGCTTAGAAAATATCGGCGTAAACCTTGAAAGAGGTGCTATCGTTACCGACGACTGCATGCGCACTAACGTAGCAAACGTATATGCTACCGGTGACGTAAACGGAAAGATTATGCTTGCACACACTGCATACAGAGAATCTGAAGTTGCAATCAACAATATGCTCGGTAAAAAAGATAGAATGCGCTATAACGTAATTCCTTCGGTTATTTACACCAATCCCGAAATCGGTACTGTAGGTGAAACTGAAGAAAGTGCAAAAGCAAAGGGCTTAGACGTAAAGACCGTAAGTATTCCATTAACCTATTCTGGTAGATACATTGCGGAAAATACTGCTCTTGACGGCATCTGCAAAATCGTTATAAACAAAAAGACCAACACCTTAATCGGTGCACACGTAATCGGAAGCTACGCAGGTGAATTTATCGTAAGCGTATCAGCTATGATAGACCTTGAAGTAGATATCGAAAATATCAAGAAATTGGTATTCCCACACCCGACCGTATGTGAAATCGTAAGAGAAGCAATTTGGCAAATCTAATAATTATAGTAAAAAAATACAAGGAGATATATTATGGCAAAACAACTATTTGTCGATCCGGTGTTCCTAAGAAAGCCCGGTAAAATCCAATTTGAAGATATTCTTGTAAACCAATATAACAAGACTATCGAAGACGAAAAGAAGAATTTCAAGAAAGACGAATTCGTTAGAATTTTTAACGATATCGCAGTTCTTCGTGAATTCGAAAGCATGATTAACGACATTAAGATTAAGGGTGAATATCAAGGCTTTAAGCACTCTTATCCAGGTCCTGCTCACCTTTCTATGGGTCAAGAAGCAGCAGCTGTTGGTCAAGCATATAACTTAGACCTTGACGATATGACCTTTGGTTCACACCGTTCACACAGTGAAGTTTTAGCAAGAGGTCTTGCATCTATCAATAAGTTAGACGATGCTAAACTTTACGACATTATGAAGAACTTCATGAACGGTGAAGTTTTAGCTCCGGTTGAAAAGTACAATAAGACCGGTAACATGAAGGATTTAGCAATCGACTTCCTTCTTTATGGTTTCATGAGTGAAATTTACGCTCGTAAGACCGGTTTCCATAAGGGTATGGGCGGTTCAATGCACGTATTCTTCTTACCTTTCGGTATTTATCCTAACAACGCTATCGTTGGTGGTGCAGCTCCAGTAGCACTTGGCGCAGCTCTTTACAAGAAAGTAAACGACAAGCCCGGTATCGTTATTTCTAACGTTGGTGACGGTGCAGTTGGTTGTGGTGTTGTTTATGAATCAATGAACTTCGCATCTATGGACCAATACAGAGATTTATGGGAAAAGAAGGGCGGTCTTCCGATTCTTTTCAACTTCTTCAATAATGACTACGGTATGGGTGGACAAACCCGTGGTGAAACCATGGCTTATGACTTCTTAGCACGTCTTGGCGCAGGCGTAAGCCCGACCCAATTATATGCAGAAAGAGTAGACGGTTTCAATCCTCTCGCAGTTATCGACGCAGTTGCAAGAAAGAAGAAACTTTTATTAGAAGGCAAAGGTCCTGCAATGCTCGACGTTGTAACATATCGTTTTGGTGGACACTCTCCGTCAGACGCAATGAGCTACAGAACTCCCGAAGAAGTTGCTGCATGGAAGGAATACGATCCGCTCGTTACCTACAGAAAAGCTCTTGTTGACGCTAAGGTTGAAAGCGATGGCAAATTCGACGATATCCTTTCTGGTATCCAAGAAAGAATGCTCAAACTTTGCAAACTTGCTGCTGACCCTGTTGAATCTCCATATCACGATTTCAAGAAAGACCCATACTATATTGAAGACCTTATGTTCTCTGAAGGTAAGGTTGAAAGTATGAGTGATAGACCTGTTGAAATCGGCAGAGACGTAAAACACGCAATGGCAGAAAACCCAAGAGTACAACAAATCTCTAAGAAACTCCGTTACGCTTTCGATAAGGACGGTAAAAAGGTTTCAGACATGAAAGCTTATAACGTTCGTGACGGTTTATTCGAAGCAATTATTGATAGATATTACAAAGATACTACTCTTACCTCTTACGGTGAAGACGTTCGTGACTGGGGTGGTGCATTCGCAGTTTATAAAGGACTTACCGAAGCGCTTCCATATCACAGATTATTCAACTCTCCAATTTCAGAAGCAGCAATCGTATCTTCTGCAGTAGGTTACGCACTTTGTGGTGGTAGAGTAATAGTAGAACTTATGTACGCTGACTTTATGGGAAGAGCAGGCGACGAAATCTTCAACCAACTTGCAAAATGGCAAGCAATGTCATCAGGTATCTTAAAGATGCCGGTTGTTCTCCGTGTATCAGTTGGTAGTAAGTACGGTGCACAACACTCACAAGACTGGGTAGCACTTCCTGCACATATTCCAGGACTTAAAGTTTGCTTCCCTGTAACTCCTTACGATGCAAAGGGTCTTATGAACTCCGCACTTAACGGAACTGACCCGGTAATCTTCTTCGAAAGCCAAAAATTATACGGCAAGGGTGAAGAATTCAGAAAAGAAGGTGTTCCAGAAGGTTACTATGAAATTCCGATTGGTGAACCAGACGTTAAGAGAGTTGGTAGCGACGTAACTATTCTTACAGTTGGCGCAACCCTTTACGAAGCAATGAAGGCTGCTGACGAACTTTCTACCAAATACGGCGTAGAAGCAGAAGTTATCGACGCAAGATCAATCGTACCGTTCAACTACGAAAAAGTTGTTGAATCAGTTAAGAAGACCGGTAGAATCGTATTAGCATCTGACGCTTGTGCAAGAGGAAGCATCTTGAACGACTTTGCAAGAAATATCGAAGAAATGTGCTTTGATTATCTTGACGCTCCTGCAGTTGTATGCGGTGCAAGGAACTGGATTACTCCTCCGTATGAATTCGAAAAAGAATTCTTCCCACAATCAAGCTGGATTATCGATTGCATAAACGATAAGATTTTACCGCTTAAGGGACACGTATCTTCAACTGACACTTCAGACGCAGAAATGTTAAGAAGAGCAAAGAAGGGTGTTTAATTCTTAAATAAAAGGAATAAGGGGGCTGAAAATCAGCCCCCTTTATATTAAACAATGGAAAAGTTTTATTTTTTAACACACGATATAACCGACCCGTATTTTAACTTGGCGTCGGAAGAATACTTACTTACTCAAAAATCGGAATCGTTTATCTATTTGTGGCGTAACGAACCGTCCGTAATAGTTGGTAGATATCAAAACGCTTTTGAAGAAGTTAATATAAATTATACCGAAAATAACGGTATTAAAACGGTTAGAAGACTTACGGGTGGCGGTGCTGTTTATCACGATTTAAACAATATAAATTATACTGTAATTACTAAAAATGACCCAAATGGTACAGACTGTAAAAGTTTTAGTGAGCCTGTTATAGACTACCTTAAAACGCTTGGTATTTCAGCTGAATTTTCGGGTAGGAACGACGTTTTAATAGACGGTAAAAAAATATCGGGCACGGCAAGAACGATTAAGGGGGATAGGATACTTCATCACGGCACTCTTTTATTTAAAACTGACGTAAACGCACTTACAAATTCGCTAAATCCCAATAAATTAAAGATGCAAAGTAAGGGTATAAAATCGGTAAAATCAAGGGTAACGAACGTTTCGGAATATCTTCTTGATTCGAATTTTAACACCTTTTTTGACGGCTTGAAAAAATTCTTTTTGCTAAATACTGAGAAGTATGAATTCGATAGTGAAGACCTAACGAAAATAAATGAGTTAAGGGAAGAAAAATATAGCAAAAGGGAGTGGAATTTCGGCAAGTCCCCAATTGGAAAAAATCGTTTTGACGGTAGGTTTGATTTCGGTACGATTAGTATTACTTTCGATACCGTAAACGGTAATTTTGATAACGTTGAAATTTTTGGTGATTTCTTTGTGAAAGGTGATTTGACGGAATTAAAAAATCGTTTTATCGGACAACCTTTCAGTGTGTCAAGCGTAAAAAACGCACTAAAAGATTTAGACCAATTTATAGTTGGTGGGGACGGTGACGTTCTTGCTGAAAAAATGTTTGAATAATTTTAATAAATGTTAAAATTTTAGTGTTGACAAAAAAAATAAAATAGTATATAATTTTTATAACGATATCAGGAAGCGACCAAAAGGCTAAAAAGGGTTGCTTTCATTGCAAAATTAAAAGAGATAGAAAATGGCCAAATTTTATTGACGTTATTTCGCAACTCTTAAAACCTTTTTAAATGAAAGGGGTAAGGTTGTTTGCGCTTTTTCTATCGTAGAAAAGACTAAAACGACCGTACTTAAAAAGTAACGGTCTTTTTTTATAAATTAAAAGGAGTGTTTATGAAGGCTTTTATCAATGCAAACGTCGTTATGAAAGACCACGTTATCCCAAACGGTGTAGTTTTAACCGACGGCGATAAAATAACTTGGGTTGGAAAGTATAAAGACGCAGTTATTCCAAAGGACGCTGAAATAATCGACGTAGAGAATCAATATTTAGGACCGGGCTTGATAGATATACACACCCACGCATCCGATAATAAATGGATATTTGAACAACCAAAAGAGACGTCTGAATTTATGTTAAGTCACGGTGTAACGGGCGTGCTTCCTGCTCTTTATTACAATCTTAATAAAGAACAATATTTAAAAGCAATCGATGACATTATAGATGCTAAAAATAGGGGCGACTTTAGAAACTTTATAGGTTTTTATATGGAAGGTCCTTATCTTAACCCCGCCTTTGGTTGTGATAGGGAAAAGAATACTTGGAAAGGCCCTATTGACGAAAATGATTATTTACCATTGATAGAAAAGGTAAAAGACACTGTAAAAGTATGGTGTATTTCACCTGAAAGGGAGGGTGTCGATAAATTCGTTAAAGACGTAAAGAAGGCGATTCCAAACTGTTATTTTGCAGTTGCACACAGTGAAGCAACCCCTCAACAAGTGGAAAAATATATTCCCTATGGCTTAAAAATAGGTACACACCATACTAACGCTACTGGTACGATTTATAAATATTCAGAATGTCGTGGTGTATGTGTTGACGAAGCAGTAAATCATAACGACGCAATTTACGCCGAACTTATTTCCGATTTTATGGGCTTACACGTTGACCCTTATATGTTAAGATACGTAAGAAAGATAAAGGGTGACGATAAGATAATACTTATATCAGACCAATTCGTATCGGATGGACCCGTTCCTCCGGGATACGAAGAATGTACGGATATACACTTTGACTTTGCAGGCGAAATAGCAGGTTCAGGACTTACCCTAGATATTGCTTGCAGAAACTTTATGTACCACACGGGTTGTTCGGTATGCGATGCGTTTAAGTTTGCATCGTATAATCCGTCCGTTGCTTTAGGGTTGTACGACGTAGGACATATAGACGTTGGCAACAAAGCAAACTTAATAGTGGTAGATCAATTTTTTAACGTGAAAAAAATAATGTTTAAAGGAGATATAATATGAACAAAATTTTTGAACCGGCAACGTCTTTTGACTTCAAACCGGCAGATTACGTTCCTTTCAAGGACAGAGAACTTTGTGAAAAGTTAAGAAAAATTAGCGGTACCGATTTAGAATATCGTGACGCATGGCATCATCCGGAATTCAACATTAAAGTTATGATGAATCCACACCCCGTATTGATTGCAACTTTATTTTCAAGAATTAAGGAAGCATCTGAAGCGGGTAGAGATTTTACCATGATTTTAGGCAATCCTGAACCAGATACTTATATTCCGCTTGCACAACTCATCAACTACTTTAAGGTAGACTGCAGTAAAGTTCATATCTTTGCTATGGACGAATGGGCAGACGATCAAGGCAACATTGCACCTGAAACTTATAAAGCAGGTTTTGCACACTCTATGCTTAAGTATTTGGTATATCAAATTGACGAAAAGTTAAGAATGCCTTTATCACAAGTACATTATCCAACCAACAAGAACATTGACAGTTATTCTGATATGATTACTCAAACCGGTAACGGTGGTGCCGATATTTGTTCTTCTTCACCTGGTTGGACTGGACATATGGCGTTTATCGACCCCGTTCCGGATTTCTTCCCTAAGGGATTTGATCCGAACGTTGAACCTACCAAAGAACAAATTGACGAATGGCTTAACATGAAAGCAAGAATCGTTACCTTGCATCCGTTAACCGTTGCCCAAAACTCATTACACGGCGTATTTGGTCAATCTGGTTATATGCAAGACGTACCACCTAAGGCAGCAACAATTGGTCCTATCGACGTAAAGAACTCAAGAGAAAGAATCGAAGTTCACGCACTTATGACCAACGGTACCTTCTCATCATGGCAAAGAATGACTTCAAGACTCGTTCTACACGGACCTGTAACTCCGCTTATTCCGTCATCAATGCTTCAAACTATGAAGACTCAAGTTTTAGTATCAGACGAACTTGCAGCACCGTTTGATTGCTGGGAAAAGGTAGGTTACTAATATAATTTTATAGAGGTATAAATTATGGCTAATTTATTAAAGGCTGGTTACGCTCAAGTAGATATTACCCCACCAATGGGTATAGATATTGCGGGATATTATAAAGTTCGTAAAGCAGAAGGCGTTTTAGATAATTTATCTGCAGTAGCACTTGCTCTTGCGGTAAACGATAAAAAGGCACTTATTATAACCGTAGATAACTGTGGTATTAAGCAAGTAATTTTAAACGAATATAGACAAAATATTGCAAAAGCAACGGGTGTTCCGTTTGAAGCAATATACGTAAGCGTTACTCACACACACACCGGCCCTAGGGTAATCGAAGGTTTGGGTGAATTAGAAGATCTTTACAAAGAAACCTTAAAGCATAAACTTATCGACGTTGCAATTTTAGCTTTACAAGACTTAAAAGACGCTACGATGGGTATCGCAGTAGGTAATGCACCTAACATAAGTTTCGTACGTCGTTTTAGAATGAAAGACGGTTCTGTTAAGACTAACCCCGGTGTTAATAATCCCGACATCGTTGCACCTATCGGTGACGTAGACGAAAGGGTAAACGTAATTCGTTTTGCAAGGGATAGTCAAGATATAGTTTTAGTAAACTTTGCAGACCACCCCGATACCGTTGGTGGAAATCTTATTTCAGGTGACTGGCCGAGCTTAACTAGAACTGTATTAGAGCAAGCAACCGGTGTAAAGTGTATAATGCTAAACGGTGCGCAAGGTGACGTAAACCACGTTAACGTTCATCCGAAGCCGGGTGATTTTAACGGTATGTTTAACGACTTTGACGACGTATCACGTGGATATGCACACGCTAAACACATGGCAAACGTGGTTGCCGGTGCAACTATGCAAGTTATGGATAAGGTTGCTTACAGGGACGTTGACGTATTAAATTATGTAAATAAGACGGTTAAAATTCCTACCAATAAAGCAAGAACCAAAGAAGAGCTTGCAGAAGCGCATCGTATAAACGACCTTCATTTGGCTGGTAAGGACAGTGAACTTCCTTACGAAGGAATGATGCTCACCACCATAGTTGCAGAAGCAATGAGAATGGTAGAATTAGAAAATGCACCAGATGCTTTTGAAAAAGACTTTGCAGGTTTAAGAATTGGTGACGTTGGCTTCTTTGGAATTCCCGGTGAACCGTTTACCGGAATTGGTAGAGGTGTAAAGGAAACCGAAGGCTACGAAATGGTTTGCGTAACTTGTTTGACTAACGGTAATGAAGGTTACTATCCTATGAAAGAAGCTTATGAAGAAGGCGGTTACGAAGCAAGAAGTAGTTTATTTAAAGAAGGTGTTGCGGAACTTATAATTGAAGAAGGTAAGGCAGTGCTAAACTCATTAAAATAATAACAAAACAAAAAAATCGGAAAAATTTTTCCGATTTTTTTATTATTCAAGGTTTTTTTAAGTGATAAATAGTAGAATATAATTGTAAAAAACCTTACTCCTTACTCTTTTAAATAAAAGGGAATCAAAACCTTAGTGGTTGCGGTTCTCTTTTATTTTTTTAAGCCGGTAATTTACCCGATTTAAAAATTCTTACTGCAAGTGCAGTCATGTCGTCACGTTTTTCGCCGTTGTTTTTTTCTATTGCTTTTTGTAATATACCGTCCGTTAAAGTTTGTGGATTAAACGCTGGGGCTGTTCTTAAGTAGTCTATGATTTCACCCGATGACTTAAAAGCATCTGAAATACCGTCGGATAATAATAAAATAATATCTCCGTCTAAAAGTTCCGTGGTGCAAACTGCTGGGGAAAGGTCCTCTATAATGCCTAACGGCAAGGTATTACCTTCAACTATTTTAACTTGATTATTACTAACTATAAATCCGTAAGGTGAACCATATTTAATAAAGTCTGCAGTGAGATTATTTAAATCTATAACGGTTACGTCAAGTGCTGTAAAATTATCTTCAGTGTTTACGGCAAGAAGCCTATTTACAGTGTCCAAAATAAGTTTACTTTTAAGACCTGCTTTATAAAAACTCTCTATTAAAGACAAGCATACTCCGGATACGGATTCAGCCTTTTCACCGCTACCCATTCCGTCGGATAAAGCGACCAAGAATTTATCACCTTTAAGCCTAATGACACTATGCGCATCGCCCGATGCAATAGAGCCGTCTTTCTTTGTAGTAGAAAGACCAAAAACGGCGTCGTATAAAGGTGCTTTGGTAAAGGAAAGGTATTGCTTGTTAGGTGTAATATCGACCTTGTCGTATAATCTAACCTTAATATTTAATGTTTTTTCCACGGTCAATACAAGTTTTTCAATATTAAATTCACGCATTTCTACGATCATACCTATCGTAACGGACTCTTCTTCGCCGTAAATTAAAAGTTCGCTTAAAACAAAACCCTCTTTAAAAAGATTTTGAGTTAGTTCGTGCTCTAACTTATTGTGATATTTTAAGGTTGCACCCGTTTCCAAAGCAAGGTTTTTTAATATTTCGGATACGCCGTCAGATTGTTTTGCTATAAGTTCAAGCCGAGTTCCTTGTGCGCTTGCATCTATTTTTTTATTGCGATAGTTTGCAAGCATTTTATTTATTGCATAAATAAGTTCGTTTGGGTGTACGCAAGTTTCAAGAAGGGTAGAGGGTAAATCCACGAAAGATATTTTTCCCTTTGCAAAACCTATATCCGTTAGTTTTTCCATATCCCCCTTTTTAGGATTGTTTTTCTTTTTGCAAGACTCTTTATTATTACAGTTTAAGCATACGTCGGTAACGACGTTTTCCTGAATTTTTTTCTTTATGGAATCTTCATTTTCCTTTTTGTCGGTTAGAAGGTAAAAAGCGTCGTGCATATCCGAAAAAACGTTAGAAAGTTCGTAAAGTTTGTTGGATAGATTTATTCTGTTTCTATTTATACTTTGTCTAACCAGTTGTTTTTCTCTAAATAGAGTAAGTTTGTTTTTAAATAGGTTAAGTTTTTTTGGCGGAATAATCAAAAAGGAAATTAAACCGAAAGCCATAGCACAGATTTCCACCGTGCCGTATGAAGGGTAAATTTCAAAAAGAAAAAAACACGCATAGTCAATTAGTCCTAAAGAAAGTGCTGATAAATACCTTCCAAACGGCATTGTAAGCGCTGTAATAATTCCAAGTAGAATAAACACTGATATAAGGCTTAGATTGGCGTAATAAACTGCAAAACTTATACCAAACACTGCTGAAATTAAAATATTCGTAGATTTTTTAAAAATAAAAGCCGAAAAAAGTAAAACCGAAAAGGCAATACCTTTTAGAATAAAGGGATACGTTAAGTTGCAAATGGATATGCAAAATAAAACCGAGCATAACGCAATTGAAGAATATTCTTCATAAGAGAACTTAAACTTTAAGCCTTTTAATATTATTGCGTTTAGTGCGCATTTAAGAATTGGAGTAAGTAAAAAAGTAAAGAGTGCTGTTGCGATTCTATTTTCGAGGTCAATTTCTACAAACGTATTTCCAAAAACTATAAAACCAACTAGTGAAAGAGCGCAGAAAAACGTGGTTTCAATTGTTGGCTTATATTTAAGCTTTCGATATACAAAATTTACCGAAGGTAGAATGAATGCTGGAAAAAGCGCTGATAAAATCAACCCAAAATTACCAGTTACCACAAACGATAGTAAAAAAAGAATAGGGGTAACAACTAAGGAAGTGTTAAATTCAAGAATAACTGCCAAAACGGCAACTGAATAAAAGCTTTGAGATTTTTCCACCATAGAAAAGGTTAGAAACAATAAAAATGCGGTTAAATATTTAAGAACGGTAAAATAATCGGGTTTAGTTTTTATTTTTGGCATATCAAATTCCCTTCTATTATAAAATACGAATAAATAATACATTTAATCAAAGGATAAATTTTATACGATTATTATTCTAATTGTCGAAAAAGAAGGAAAAAATTTTGTAAAAACGCTTTTAATATTACAAGATATGTTGTAAAATAAAAGAAAGTAAAAATTAAGGTGGACTTAATATGATAAAAGTAGGAATAATAGGATACGGCAATTTAGGTAAAGGCGTAAACTTAGCTATAGATCTTGCAAGTGATTTAGAGTGCGTTGGTATTTTTACCCGCCGTTCACCTCAAACCGTAAAACCAATAGTGGACGGTACGCCGGTTTTCGCTATGGAAAAACTACCCGATTTTAAGGGATTGGTTGACGTTATGATAGTTTGTGGTGGAAGCGCAACCGACCTTCCTGAAATGACGGCAAATATACTAAAAGATTTCAACACGGTAGATTCTTTCGATACACACGCTAAAATTCCGGAATACTTTGAAAAATTAAATAAAGTTGCAAAAGAGAATAATACGTTAGGCGCAATTTCTATTGGTTGGGACCCGGGCTTATTTTCTATTATGAGACAAATTTTTTCATCCGTACTCCCACAAGGTAACGATTATACTTTTTGGGGTAAAGGGGTGTCGCAAGGTCATTCCGACGCTATAAGAAGGATTGACGGTGTGCTTAAAGCAGTACAATACACCGTTCCTAAAGAAGAAGCCGTAAGTTTGGTTAGAGCAGGTAAAAACCCTGCACTTTCCGTAAAAGATAAACATTTAAGAGAATGTTTCGTCGTTGTAAAGGACGGTGCCGACAAGAAAAAAATTGAAGAGCAAATTGTTACAATGCCAAACTATTTTGCCGATTACGATACTGTTGTAAACTTTATATCCGAAGAAGAATTTAATAAAAATCATACCGAACTTCCTCACGGTGGATTCGTGTTAAGGTCGGGTAATACTTCTAATGATAAAAATCACGTTATAGAATTTTCACTCAAGCTTGATTCCAACCCACAATTTACGGGGAGTGTTTTAACGGCATACGCAAGGGCTATTGCTAAAATGGCAAAAGAAGGATATAACGGGGCAGTAACGGTGTTTGACGTTCCGTTGAAATATTTATCACCAAAATCTCCCGAAGAATTAAGGAAGAATTTACTGTAATATGTCCAAAACTTATAAAAACAAAATAAAAAAGAAAACTAAGAAGGCTGTAGAAAAGGCGTTGAAGAAATCGGCGTTTTTAAGGGTTGTTGCAATAATTTTAATACTTGCCGTTATTGCCGGTTGCGCTTATTATTATTTCTTTATTTATAAAAAGAAAACGCTTCCACCTGCGACGGGTGACTTATCTTTCCACTTTATGATGCTTGGTAACGAGTATGCTGGCGATAGTATATACGTAAAAGCCGGTGATACGGATATTTTAATAGACGCCGGTAGTAGGAAAGATAGTATAGACGACGTTAAATCTTACGTTGACACTTATTGTACGGACGGTATTTTAGAATACGTTGTTGCTACTCACGCAGACCAAGACCATATAGCAGGCTTTGCAGGTAATAATAGTATTTTCCATAAATATAAATGTAAAACCATAATAGATTTTCCAATCTCAGAAAAGAAAACTGCTACGTATAACGAATATAAGCAAAATCGTGATGCGGAAGTAAGTGGTGACGGCGCCGTGCATTATACTGCATTAGAGTGCTATAAGGAAATTAACGGCGCAAAGCGTGTATATACTTTGGCTGAAAGTATTACAATGGAAATACTATATCATAAGTATTATGAAGAAGACGCCGACCATGAAAACGATTATTCGGTATGTTTATTATTCCGTCACGGTGCAAAATCTTTCTTATTTACAGGTGATTTAGAAGAAGACGGTGAAATTTCGCTCGTTAATAATAACGATATTTCTAACGTAGATTTATATAAAGCAGGTCATCACGGGTCAAACACGTCTTCGCACAAAGACTTACTTAACGAGGCAAGACCAAAAATTTGTGTTGTATCTTGCGTTGCCGGTACTGACGAATATACCGACGTAATAGCTAATCAATTTCCGACCCAAAACTTTATAAATAGAATTTCTAAATACACTAATAAAGTTTACGTTACGAGCATTGGTGATACTGAATTTACTAACGGGCAAAAATTTGCACCACTAAACGGCAATGTTGTCGTAATATCAGACGGGGAAAACCCAGTAACGGTAAACTGCAGTAATAATAATACGCTATTAAAAGATACGGCTTGGTTTAAAGCAAAAAGAACGCTTCCGCAATACTGGGCAGCAGCTTAAAAAACTGAATAAATAAAAAAACACTCCTCATAATATTTGAGGAGTTTTTTTATGGAAAAAGCAAGTAAATTTCTGTTTAAGGGTGCTTTTGTTTTGGCTATCGGTGCGTTTTTATCTAAACTTATAGGTGCAATATATCGTATTCCATTAACAAATTTATTAGGTTCCGACGGAATAGGTATATATCAAATGGTGTTTCCTGTTTACGTTTTACTTTTAGACCTTTCAAGTGGTGGGGTTCCTTCTGCGATATCTAAAATGGTGGCTGGAAAAAATGGAGAAGCTAAAACTGTTTTAATAGAAAGCCTTAAACTGTTTTCTTTGATAGGTTTGATAGGAATGCTTTTAATGTTAACGCTTAGTAGATTGCTTTCGTTAGCACAAGGTAACGGCTCTGCAACGTTTGCTTATATAACTTTATCGCCGTCTGTATTATTAGTTTGCTTAATATCGTGTTTTAGGGGATATTTTCAAGGCAACAAAAACATGACTAAGACGGCGGTCTCACAAGTAATTGAACAAATAATTAAGCTCGTTTTAGGAATACTTTTAATTAAACGTTTTGTTTTTAATACTGCTCTTTCGGTGGCTTTAGCTACTCTTGCCGTAACTGTTTCAGAATTACTTGCACTAATATATCTTTTTATAAGTTATAAAAAAACGGAAGAAGGAAGTATAAAAAACACTTCTAAAAAAGGATTAAAAAAAGAAATCTTTAAACTTTCCGTGCCGATTACGCTTACCGTAATAGCCCTTCCTTTAAGTCATTTAATAGATAGTTTTTTAGTAGTGAATATTTTATCAAAATACACTATTAACGCCACCTCTTTTTACGGTTTATACTCGGGGTCAGCAGTTACAATAATACATTTGCCGACTTCGTTATTATACGGCTTATCTCAATCGGTAATACCTTTAATTTCCGAAAGTAAAAGTAATTGTGAAAATGACGATAGGGGTATGGTCGCTATAAAATTAACATTAATTCTATCAATAATTTTATCTATTATTATATTTGCTTTTTCACCACTTGCGGTAAAAATTTTATTTAATAGATTAAGTTTAGAAGAAAAAAATATAACTATAAAACTAATAAAAATCATGTCAATTAATGTGGTGTTTATATCACTGCTTCAAACTCTTAACGGGATACTGATAGGTCGTGGCGAGGGATTAAAAACCTTGACTGGAACTTTAACGGGTGTAGTTATAAAAACTGTTTTATCTATAATATTACTAAATAACCCTAAATTTAATATATATGGCGTTGCAGTTTCGTCAATTGCTTGCTATTTTACCGCATGTTTGATAAACTTATTAAGAATAAGAAATGCAAAGGTGAAAAATGCAGTTAAAAAAGATAGTTATAGGAAATCAAACTGTATCGAATAACGTTTTTCTTGCACCGATAGCGGGTTATACCGACGGTGCTTTTAGAAAAGAAATTATTTCGCTGGGTATTGGGTTAACCTTTACAGAACTTGTAAGCGCAAAAGGATTGATATACGGTGCAAACGGAAATAAAGTTTTGCTAAGTAGTTCTAACTATTCAAAAACTGCAGTGCAAATATTTGGTGGTGACGAATATTTTATGCGTAAAGCATGCGAAAGTACCGACCTTGCTCCATTTAATATAGTGGATATAAATATGGGTTGTCCAGTTCCAAAGGTGTTTAATAACGGAGAGGGCAGTGCGTTATTATTAGACGTAAAAAGAGCGCAAAATATTATTAAAGAGTGTTCTAAAAGTGGAAAAGAAATAACAGTAAAAATTCGTACTGGCTTAAAAAAAGGGGACGATATTGCAAGTGATTTTGCAATGGCTTGTGAAGATGCCGGTGCAAAACTAATAACCGTGCACGGTAGAGTAAGGGAAGATTATTATTCGGGCGAACCAGACTATAAGGCAATAGAAAAGGTTAAGCATAACGTTAAAATTCCCGTGATTGCAAACGGAGGAATTTTCACCGAAAGTGATGCCGACGATATGATGGATAGAACGGGTGCTGACGGCGTAATGCTTGCAAGGGGAGCGTTAAAAAATCCTTTTTTAGTGGCAAGTTTAACTAATACTTTTACGGATAGAGATATGAAAAAATTTATAATAAACCACGTTAAAGGTATGTTAAGCGTTTATCCCGAAAGGCAGGCTAACGTAGAGTTTAGAAAATTCGTTCCCTACTACTTTCACGGTGTTAAAAATTCTAAAGAATTACGCCTTAAACTTATGGCGACGAAAAACGTGGAAGAAATAATAGATATTATTAAGCGTGAAGTTTAACAAAAAACCGACGGATAGAGTAATATAAATAAGAAACTTTTATTCGGAGGCAAAATGGAAATCCGTTTCGTTACTTCAGACACTCTAAACACCGTGTGGCAAGAAAAGTTCGACACCGTTTCAAAAAGTAAATTGACGGTTTTTGGCTTTAACGGTTTAGGACTTGTAAGTTATAAAAAAGAACTATCCGGTGAAACGGAGTATTTTCGTGACGTGGCTACGTTATCGAAACAAACGGATGGGGTTATAATTTGTGGTTGCGATACCGATACTTACGGTGTATTCCGTCACTCGGCAGTAATAGCCGATAGAGGCAAAATACTTGGCGTTTCGGACATGGTTCATCAAATAGACAGCACCGAGTTTGTTTCGGGTGGAAATTTTAGGGTTTACGATACCTCCGTAGGTAAAATTGGTTTAATAATTGCAGACGACATTTATTTTCCCGAAGTGGTTAGGGTGTTGTCACTATGCGACGCAGATTTAATTGTTAGCATAATGGGTAAAATTGAAAACGGAATGCCACAAACTATGATAAAGGCGGGTTCGTTTTGTAATGGTGTTCCCATTGCGCTTTGTTCAAAAAACTATTGTGCCGTTTCGGATATTCGTGGAAATATTATAAGTGCAGGTAGTAGTGATTTAACCGTAACTGTGAAAAACGAAAAAGATTTTAGGCTTATAAGTTGTCGCAGAAGGGGTTTATATAAAGATTTTAATTCAGGTTATTAAAAAGGAGAAAATATGCCACTCAACGTAGTTTTAGTAGAACCGGAAATTCCGCAAAATGCGGGAAATATAGTAAGGACTTGTGCCGTTACAGGTAGCGTAGTACATATGGTAAAACCTTTAGGATTTGAAGTTTCGGACAAGTACTTAAAAAGGGCAGGGCTTGATTATTGGGACAAGGTCGATATAAGATACTATGATAGTTTCAAAGAAGTTATGGACAAGTATTATAACGGAAAAAACTTTCACTTCTTTTCAACGAAGTCTAAACAAACCCATACGGAGGCTTGTTATAAAGACGGCGATTTTTTAGTGTTTGGCAAAGAGTCTAAAGGATTACCGGAACCGTTACTTAAAGAGCATTATGGCGAGTGTGTTAGAATACCTATGATTGGTGAACTTAGAAGTCTAAATTTATCAAATTCCGTAGCAATCGGTGTGTATGAAGCTATAAGGCAAATAGGATACGAGGAGTTCAAAACACAAGGCGAATTAACAGGAAGACCCGATTAACTCTAAAAAATAGTGTAAAAGGTGTGTTTTGTGTTGACAAAACGCCTTTTTTTAAGTTAAAATATTACGGAAATAAAAACTAATTTCAAGGAGAGATAAAAAATGAACAAAAAGTCTATATTAGACGTAGAAGTAAAAGGTAAAAAATGTTTAGTCAGAGTTGACTTTAACGTTCCTATGAAAGACGGTAAAATTACTGACGAAACACGTATTAACGGCGCACTTCCCACCATTAAATACTTGGTAGAACAAGGTGCAAAAGTAATACTTTGTTCACATATGGGCAAACCCCACAATATTTTTACTGAAGGTTTCGGTTTAACTAAAAAAGAAAAGAAAGCAGTTGAAAAGTTACCTGTTGAAGAACAAGCAGCTGCAACTGAAGAATATTTAAAGAAAGCACTTAAGGACAAAGAAAAATTCACTCTTCGTCCCGTTGCTGAAAGACTCGCAGAAAAACTTGGTAAACCGGTTGTATTTGCTGAAGACGTAGTTGGTCCTTGCGCAGATAAGGCTGTAGCCGAAATTAAAGACGGTGAAGTAGTTCTTCTTGAAAACACTCGTTTCGAAAAGGGTGAAGAAAAGCGTGACGAAGCACTTTGCAAAAAACTTGCTTCTTATTGCGACGTTTACGTAAACGATGCTTTTGGTACTGCACACCGTTCACACGCAACTACTGCAGCAATCGTAGAATACGGCTTTGTAAAAACTGCCGTTTGTGGTTTCCTTATTGAAAAAGAACTTTCAGTTATGGCAAACTCACTTGAAAATCCGTCAAGACCTTTCGTTGCTATTTTAGGTGGTGCAAAGGTTGCTGATAAATTAAAGGTTATTTCTAACCTCCTTGAAAAGTGCGATACTTTAATTATCGGTGGCGGTATGGCTTATACTTTCTTAAAGGCAAAGGGTATCGAAGTAGGTAACTCTTTAGTAGATACCGAACAAATCGACTACTGCAAAGATATGATGAAAAAAGCTGAAGAACTTGGTAAAAAGTTATATCTTCCTATCGACGTATTATATACCAAAGATTTCCCAAATCCAATTGACGCAGTTGTAGAATACGGTGCATGTGACATTGATAAGATTCCTGCAGATATGCAAGCGCTTGACATTGGCGAAAAGACCCAAAAATTATTTGCTGATGCTGTTAAGAGTGCTAAACTCGTTATTTGGAACGGACCTATGGGCGTGTTCGAAAACCCAATTTTCGCTTCAGGTACTAACGCAGTTGCAAAAGCACTTTCTGAAACTGATGCTATTACTATTATCGGTGGTGGCGATTCAGCTGCAGCAGTTCAAACTTTAGGTTACGCAGACAAAATGACACACATTTCTACCGGTGGTGGTGCTTCGTTAGAATTGTTCGAAGGCAAAAAGCTTCCTGGTATCGAATGCTTAAACGATAAAAATTAATTACGGAGATTACTTACTATGAGAAAACCTATCATTGCAGGCAACTGGAAAATGAACAAAACTGCAAAAGAAGCCGAGGCACTTATAAACGAATTAAAACCTTTGGTTGCAAAATCAAAGCCGGAAGTAGTTATTTGCGTACCTTACACTGATTTATGGGTAGCGAAAAAAGCTATTGAGGGAAGTAAAATTCACCTTGGCGCAGAAAACGTTTCTTGGGCAGATTCAGGTGCGTTTACCGGCGAAATTTCTGCAGACATGCTTCTTGAAATTGGCGTTGAATATGTAATTATCGGGCATAGCGAACGTCGTCAATATTTTGGCGAAACTGATGAAACTGTAAATAAGAGAACTAAACAAGCATTAGCAAAAGGCTTAAAGCCAATTGTTTGTGTGGGTGAAACTCTTATAGAGAGAGAAAAGAATAAGACCAATAAAGTATTAAAGAAACAAGTTCTTGAAGGCTTAAATGGTATAGAAGATTTTTCTAACGTAGTAATTGCTTACGAACCCGTATGGGCTATCGGTACTGGCAAAACTGCTACCGCTGAAGATGCTAATAAGACGATTGGTTATATTAGAAGCGTAATTAGAAAGAATTTCGGTGCAGAAGTTGCTAAGGCACTCCGTATTCAATACGGTGGAAGCATGAAACCGTCAAACGCAAAGGAACTTATGGCTATGAAAAATATTGACGGCGGTTTAATAGGTGGCGCAGCGTTAAAGGCAGAAGACTTTGCTGCAATAGTAAATTACAAAGCATAAAAAATCAATTTAAAAAAACGCAAAACTCTTTGCGTTTTTTTATAGCATAAGGAATAGATATGAAATCACCAAACTGTATTATAATAATGGACGGTTACGGTTATAACCCAAATACCGAGGGTAACGCTATTGCGATGGCAGATAGCGTAAACGTAAACCGTTTAATGAAAGATTATCCTTCAACCTATATTGGCGCAAGTGGAATGGACGTTGGTCTTCCAGAAGGACAAATGGGCAATAGTGAAGTTGGTCACTTAAACATAGGTGCAGGCAGAATAGTTTATCAAGATTTAACAAAAATTACAAAGTCTATTATGGATGGAGACTTTTTTGAAAACTCTGCTATAAAAACTGCTGTAGAAAATGCCGTAAACGGTAAAAAATTACACCTTTACGGGTTACTTAGTGATGGTGGCGTACACTCTCACTTAACTCACGTTTTTGCTCTTCTGAAAATGGCGAAAGATATGGGGGTTAAAGAAACTTACGTTCACTGTTTTATGGATGGAAGAGATACACCTCCAAGTTCGGGTATAGATTACGTAAAACAATTAGAAGCAGAAATGAAAAAGTTGTCTTACGGTAAAATTGCGTCAGTGTGCGGAAGATATTACGTAATGGATAGAGATAATAACTGGGATAGAACCGAAAAGGCTTACGATATGTTGACTTTAGGTGTGGGTGAAAAAGCAGAAAGTGCTGAAAAAGCTTTGTCCGATAGTTATGCTAACGGAAAAACTGATGAATTCGTGTTGCCTACTAATATCGTTAAGGACGGTAAGCCCGTTGCTTTGATAGAAAAAGGGGATTCGGTAATATTCTTTAACTTCCGTCCGGACAGAGCAAGACAAATTACCCGTGCGATAAGTCAAAAGGAATTTACTCCTTACGTTGATACCGAAAAGGGTAAAAATATGTACTTTGAAAGAAAGACTGGCTTTTTAGCCCCTGTTTATACTGGTTTTGCAGTGTATGACGCTTCTTTTAAAGACGTTTACGTTGCTTTTCCACCGGACGAAATTACCAATACTCTTCCTCAATATCTTGAGAGTTTAGGATTAAAACAATTACATATTGCCGAAACTGAAAAGTATGCACACGTAACGTTTTTCTTTAATGCTAAGTTAGAAGCACCTGTTGAAGGCGAAACAAGAATTGTTATACCGTCACCAAGCGTTGCTACTTATGATTTGAAGCCTGAAATGAGTGCTTATGAAGTAAAAGACAAGGTTATTGAAGAACTTGAATCGGGTAAGTACGACGTTGTAATATTAAACTTTGCAAACTGTGATATGGTAGGACATACCGGTGTAATAGACGCAGCTGTTAAAGCTGTAAAAGCCGTTGACGACTGTGTTGGTCAAGTGGTAAATAAAATACTTGAACTCGGTGGAAATGCGATTATAACTGCCGACCACGGCAATGCTGATAAAATGCTCGACGTAGATGGTTCGCCCTTTACTGCGCACACTACTAATATAGTTCCTTTTATAGTAGTAGGTGAAAAGTTTAAGGATGCCAAGTTGTCGGAAGGTGGACGTTTGTGCGATATAGCACCTACGCTTTTAGATATTATGGGTATAGAAATTCCCAAAGAAATGACAGGAAACTCTTTGATAATAAAATAAATTTAAAAAATAGTTGTAAAAAACGTTTTTATGTGTTACAATTATAAAAGTTATTTTAATAAAGAGATTCTTTTAGGAGAAATATTATGAGTATTTTAAATATGATGTTGGCAAGTGGCGGTTTTTGGAACGTTTGGCCAGTAATAAAAATCGTAGCTTTAGTCGTTATGGCAATATGTGCATTATTTATTATTTTGGTTGTACTTTTCCAACCTGGCAATTCTTCCGGACTCGGTGCATTAGGTGGTCAAACCGAAACCTTTTTAACCAAGAACAAGGGCAAAACTTTTGAACATAAAATGAAGGTGCTTACCGTAGTAAGCGGTATAGTATTCGCAGTACTTTGCATTGCATTTGCAATCGTAGCGTACTTTGCATCTTTATAATAGGTAAAATTTTGACGGTTCTTGTAAAAAAGAACCGTCTTTGTTTTTTATGGAATATAAGCAAATAACGTCAAACAAATCGGCTACTTTTGAATATATTATAGTCGATAAATATGAAGCAGGTATCGTATTAGAGGGTACTGAAGTAAAGTCTTTAAGGAAAGGAAACGTTAATCTTAAAGACAGTTTTTGCTTTATTCAAAATGGCGAAGTTTTCTTAAAAAACGCACATATTGCAGTTTACGATAAATCAGGTGCGTTTAACTCTAAAGACGCCAAAAGGGATAGAAAACTACTTCTGCATAAAACGGAAATAGTAAGAATCAAAAGTAAAGTAAACGAACAAGGTATGACGTTAGTTCCGTTAAAATTATATTTTAAGGAAGCACTTATTAAGATTGAATTAGGGCTTTGCAAAGGTAAACACACTTACGATAAAAAGCAAAGTATAAAAGAAAAAGACATAAAAAGGGAAACCGAAAGGGCAATAAAAAATTATAAATAGGGGGATGAATTAGTTTCGATTGTGCGGTTGATATAAAGTGTAAGCATACCGAAGGCTCGTCTTCGTAAAAACGGAAATTAAATTTAAATGCTAACAACAATAAATTAGCATACGCTGCTTAATTTAAGCGTACGTCTATCCGTTCTTCTCCCGTTGGGAATGGAATAGGCGTCAGATAGACGGGGAACTGCTTTTGGGTTTTGACCGTGGCTTAAAAGTGGATTTTAACGGTTATGGATATGATAAAGGTCGCTGTTCGCCGTACCGTATTCGAGATTAACGGACAGATAAGTATGTAGAAGGCTTTATAGAAGCGTTCAAGACCGGAGTGCAAGTCTCCGCATCTCCACCATAAAAAAAGGATGCTTTCTGCATCCTTTTTTTATGGAGTTATATTTGATATATGCGGAGACTTGCTGGGGGAGGAAATCGACGGTAGTCGATTTGTCCGCATGGGAAGTAATAGATAAAAGGATATAATAGTTGCGGACTAAAACGTCCAGTGGACGTTTTATCGGGGCGACGTGCAAAACGTCAAGTCTCCGCATCTCCACCACGTCGAAGCACCGCCTTACGTCAATAGTTTGCTAACACAAACAGCACGACAGACAGCGGGCTTCTCCTTTTTCCCAAAAATCTTTTGCAAAGCAAAATCTTTTAGGGAGCCCCTAAATTCACTTAAAGTGAAAAGGATGCTTTTTGCATCCTTTTTTTATGGCTTTATAGTTGATACATGCGGTGACTTGCTGGGGGAGGAAATCGACGGTAGTCGATTTGTCCGTTTTTTTATAATTTTTTTAATAATTTGTCAAAAGTAACTGACTTGAAGCCGTTTTTTGTAAAAACGTAATATTCGTTAAAGCCCGCTTGCTTTGCAAGATTTATAGCATCAATAAATCCATGAGTTAAATAGTTGTTGTCATGGCAATCTGAGGATATCGTTATTTGACCACCTAATCTTTTTATCTCTTTTAATACAAAAATAGAAGGGTAAGGAGTAGTTCTATATCCTCTTGAGATTGCACCCGTATTTACTTCGAAAACAGGTATTTTATTGACGACGTTTTCTATTGCAAAAGTTTGTAAATCTTTATATTCTTTAGAGTTTATATCAAACAAAAATTCCTTTTCTGCGTGCTTTTCAATTATGTCGAAATGTCCTACAAAATCTGCTTTTTTTAATTGTGATAAAAGCACGGTAGTTTCATAAAAACATTTGACGTAATTCATTGCATTTCCATCAAAGAATTCGTTAATAATTTCCTTGACTTTTTGTGGTGTTCTAACGTCCATGTCAACAAGTGTATTATTCACTTTTAAATGGTGTACGTCAGCTATAACGTAGTCGTAATAATCAAGGTCGTTAATAGAGTATAGGTCGTATTCTATACCGCTTAAAATTTCTATTTGATTTTCATATTTTTTCTTAGCATTTTCAAGGTCTTTTTTGTATTCCTTTTCGCCGTCCAACGTCATAGAATAACTGTTTTTGTGTGGCATGGTGGAGTGTGAAGAAAAACCTATGGAATCAAACCCCAAATCTAAAGCTTTTTTAACTGTGTTCTCGATAGTATTTTTACCGTCGCAATAGTTTGAGTGTGTATGTAAATTTTGCAAAATAACGTTTTTCATATCGTAATTTTAACACCACTAAAACTAAAAGTCAAACAAAAAAAGACGGCGAAAAGCCGTCTTAAAATTCAAAGGTGCCGTACGTCTTTTTCCGACGAATTATGCCGAAGCGGTGGCGCACCAGGTAACTCCTTCAAAGCAACCTTATGGCACACGCAACAAATCCGCTTAGTGATGCTGTATTCCTACTCTGACACGGTTCACGGCAGTACGTTGCATAAGACCTTGAAATCAACGCCCCTTAATGCGTTCGGCCTTCCACACAAAACGCCTCGAAAAGCATTCTGCTCCGCTAAGCGAATTGCGGATAACAGGGCATCGCTAACTCCCCGCATAGTACGGCTTTAATATTTTATCTTAAAATGAAAAATAAAGCAAGTATTTTTCAAAAAAATTGTAAAAGAGTGAAAATGACTTTACAAAACGCATTATAACAGTTATAATTTATAAGTATTATTTTATAATAGGAGCATTATGCAATGTATAAAAAGGTTGATACTTCTCTAAATTTTTTGGACAGAGAAAAAGAAGTATTAAAATTTTGGAAAGAAAACAAAATTTTTGAAAAGAACGTTGAACTTAACGACGGGGCAAAAGAGTTTACTTTTTACGACGGACCTCCGACGGCTAACGGCAAACCGCATATTGGTCATATTTTAACACGTGTTATTAAAGATATAATTCCACGTTACCGTGTTATGAAAGGCGAACACTGTCTAAGAAAAGCAGGTTGGGATACCCATGGGCTTCCCGTTGAACTTGAAGTAGAAAAAGTGCTTGGAATAGACGGAAAGCAAGAAATAGAAAAGTACGGTATCGAACCTTTTATTCAAAAGTGTAAGGAATCCGTATGGAAATATAAGGGCGAATGGGAAAAGATGAGTGACCGTGTTGGTTATTGGGCTGATATGGAAGACCCTTACGTTACTTATGAAGACAATTATATAGAATCCGAATGGTGGGCTTTAAAGCAAATTTTTGAAAAAGGACTTTTGTATAAAGGTTATAAAATTGTTCCTTATTGTCCTCGCTGTGGAACTGCACTTTCTTCGCACGAAGTAGCGCAGGGGTATAAGGACGTAAAAGAAACTTCTATATTCGTGGGCTTTAAGGCTAAGAATATGGAAAACACTTACTTCTTAGCATGGACGACCACTCCTTGGACTCTTCCAAACAACATGGCGCTTTGCATGAACCCTAACGAAATTTACGTTGAAATAGAAGTTGGTGACGGTACTCACTATATTTTAGCAAAAGCGCTCGTTCCAAAATATTTTGAAGAATACACCGTTTTATCCGAAAAGACGGGTAAAGAATACGAATACTGTGAGTACGAACCTTTGTTTGACTATGCACTTGCAGATATAGAAAAGAAAGGTCAAAAAGCATATTTCTTAACTGTAGCTGATTACGTTACAATGGAAGACGGTACTGGTATCGTTCACATTGCACCGGTATATGGTGAAGACGACCATATCGTTGGTGATAGATACAACTTGCCGTCTATTAAACTTGTTGATACTCAAGGTAAGTTAGACGAACGTTGTGGCTCATTAGCAGGTGTGTTTGTTAAAGACGCCGATAAACTTATAATAAAAGACCTTAAAGAAAGGGGACTTTTATTTAAGACTATGGAATTTACTCACAGTTATCCGTTCTGCTGGCGTTGTGACACTCCACTTATTTACTATCCAAGAGAAAGCTGGTTTATCAAAATGACGGCTGTAAAGGATAGATTGCTTAAGGCTAACGATTCGATAAACTGGATGCCTGAAACCATTAAAAAGGGTAGAATGGGTAACTTCCTTGAAAACGTTATCGACTGGGGTATTTCCCGTGAACGCTATTGGGGAACACCGCTTCCCGTTTGGGTATGTAACAAGTGTGGAAAGATTCACGTAATCGGAAGCAAACAAGAACTTAAAGACTTGTGTAAGATTGAAGGCGATATAGAACTTCATCGTCCGTTTATTGACGACTGCACTTTCGATTGTGATTGTGGTGGAACGTTTATTCGTGAAAAAGAAGTTATCGACTGTTGGTTTGACTCTGGTTCTATGCCTTTTGCACAATATCACTACCCCTTTGAAAATAAAGAACTTTTCGAGAAGCATTTCCCTGCGGACTTTATTTCTGAAGCAATAGACCAAACCAGAGGTTGGTTCTATACCTTGCTTGCGATTTCTACTTTACTTTTCGATAAAGCACCTTTTAAAAACTGTATCGTTTTAGGTCACGTAAACGACAAGAATGGTATTAAAATGAGTAAGCACAAGGGCAATGTTGTTGACCCAGGGAGCGTTTTAGATAAACAAGGCGCCGATGCTGTTAGATGGTATTTCTACACTGGTTCGCAACCGTGGTTACCGTCAAGATTCTACGAAGACGCTGTAAGCGAGGCGCAAAGAAAGTTTATGGGTACTTTCTGGAACACGTACGCATTCTTTGTTCTTTACGCAGAAATTGACAAGTATAATCCTGCTGATTACGATTTGAGTAAGTGTAAGTTATCCGTAATGGATAAATGGATTATTTCAAAACTTAACACACTTATTAAAACGGTGGATAGCGGTTTAAAAGACTATAATATTTTTGATAGTTCAAGGGCTTTATCTGCTTTTGCGGACGACCTTTCTAATTGGTACGTACGTCGTGGTAGAGAAAGATATTGGGGCCACGAAATGACTGAAGATAAGGCTTCAGCATACACCACTTTATACACCGTACTTGTAACGTTGGCAAAATTATCCGCACCGTTTACTCCGTTTATGGCGGAAAGCATTTATCAAAACTTAGTGCCGAATTTTTATAAAGACCAACCTATTTCGGTACATCTTTGCTCATTCCCACAAGTTGATGAAAGTTTGATAGACTTAAAACTTGAAGAGGGTATGCAATCAATATTGGATATAGTTGTTTTAGGTAGAGCGTGCAGAAACTCTTCTAACATAAAAAATAGACAACCTTTGTCTAAGATTTTCGTTTGTTCTGAAAAGAAAACTGATTTAAGTGCGGAACTTTTAGAGATTGCGAAAGATGAACTTAACGTTAAAGAAGTTGAATATTTAAAAGACGCTTCTAAATTCGTTTCGTATAAAATTAAACCTCAACTTAAAACTTTAGGACCTAAGTATGGTAAAAGTTTAGGTAAGATTAGAAACTTCTTTGAAACTTGCGATGCAAACGACTTAGTTGCAACCGTAAAGCGTGGTGAAATTTATACTACTCAAATTGACGGTGAAAACTTTGAATTTGCATATGACGACCTTTTGATTTCAAGTGAAAGCATGGAAGGATACTTGTCGGCAAATGACAACGGTTTAACTATCGTTATGGATACTCATATTACCGAAGAACTTAAAGCTGAAGGTATGGAAAGAGAACTTATTTCCAAGATTCAGTCAATGAGAAAAGATGCGGGCTTTGAAGTTACGGATAGAATTAACGTATTCTACAAAACGGAATCAGAAGAAGTTGCTAAAGCCTTTACGGAAAGATTAAAGACGGTTGTTCTTGCCGACTCCATAACTGCAGGTGAAAGCGATGGATATTCTATTGAACTTGACGTAAATGGACTTAAGTGTACGGTTACCGTAAAAAAGGTAAAATAAATGAAAAGTGCAAACTGGAAAGATTATACCGTCATCGCAACCGGTGACGGCTATAAACTTGAAAAATGGAAAGACGTTGTTTTACTTCGTCCCGACCCACAAGTAATTTGGAAGACCGATAAAGATTTAGACAATTATCCGGGGCTTTCGGCAAAATATATCAGAAGCCAAACAGGTGGTGGAAAGTGGGAAAAGAAAGGTAAGATGCCAGACGAATGGACGGTGTCGTATAAAGACCTTACTTTTAAAATTAAACCGATGGGTTTTAAACACACGGGTCTATTTCCCGAACAAGCAGTAAACTGGGACGCCATGCGTGAAATGATTGAAAATTCGGGTAGAGAAATAAGTGTACTTAACTTGTTCGCATATACCGGTGGTGCAACCGTTGCTTGCGCAAAAGCCGGTGCTACCGTTTGTCACGTAGATTCCGCTAAAGCAATGGTGGAACGTGCTGGGGAAAACGTAAGACTTTCTAAAATAGAAAATCCCAAAGTAAGATATATTATAGACGACTGTAAAAAGTTTGTTGAAAGGGAAATACGTAGGGGAAGAAAATACGACGCAATTATAATGGATCCTCCTTCTTATGGAAGGGGACCTAACGGTGAAATGTGGAAACTTGAATCCGAACTATTTTCTTTAGTAGAACTTTGTTCTAAGGTTTTAAGTGATAATCCATTATTTTTCTTGATAAACAGTTACACTACGGGGCTTCAACCTCAAGTAATAAAAAATATATTAAACGTAACGCTAACCAAAAATTTTGGCGGTCACGTAGATGCCTATGAAGTGGGTTTAGACACCCAAGAAGAAGGCGTGATATTGCCTTGTGGAAATAGCGGAATGTGGATTAACGAATAACGGTGAATTTATGGAAGAATTGAATATACTTCACGAAGACAATCACATAATAGTAGTTCTTAAACCTCAAAACGTGCCCACGTGTGAGGATTCGTCTAAAGACAAAGACCTTTTAACCATGGTAAAAGAATACGTTAAGGTTACGTATGATAAACCCGGTAACGTTTACGTTGGATTGGTTCATAGGTTAGATAGACCCACCGGTGGAATTATGGTTTTTGCAAAGAGTAGTAAGGCTGCTTCAAGACTTTCCGAACAAATGAAGGACGGTGATTTTGAAAAGCGTTATTACGCCGTGCTTTGTGGTAAGCCAAAGGAAGAAAAGGGTAAACTTAAAAACTACGTAAGAAAGAACGTGGTTAACAATATGGTTTACGTTTGTACTCCTACGGAAAGTGGTGCAAAATACGCTGAATTAGATTATACTATTTTAGAAGAATACGGACCACTTTGTTTGGCAGACGTAAGATTATATACGGGTAGAAGTCATCAAATAAGAGTTCAAATGAATTCTATAGGTTGTCCACTTTACGGTGATATGCGTTATGGTGGTGAAAAGGCTAAAAAGGGTAACTTGGCGCTTTGGGCGTACTTTTTGGCGTTTACACACCCCGTTACTAAAGAGAGAATGGTGTTTAGGGTAGAGCCACCAAAGGAAGTTTTGCCTTGGGATAAATTCAATACCGAAAAATCGGTAACTATATTAAAACCAAGTTATTAAAAAAGTAATTCCGTCCTGTTTAGGACGGAATTTTTATATAAAAAATCCTGCTATTTTGTAAATGCCCAAGGCTATAAGTATAAGTGGTGGTAAAAAGCCGATTTTATTTAAGCCCGCCACGAATTTTGTTCGAGCAAGCAGGATTCCTAACGCAATGGTCAAGGCGTGCATCAATGCAAAAATTATTGGAACGTAAAATGCGTTAATTCCCATCAGTGCGAGAGAAAGGTTTGCAAGCGCTCCGTCAAGTCCGACTGCAAAACCAATAAATAACGACTGGAGGAATAAGTTTCTTTTAATATTGTAATCGTTGTCTTTTTTAATTAAATTATAAAGTCCTACAAAAATTAAAATTAGTCCACCGATGCAAGCTGTTTTTTGGGTTAAATACGGTCTTATAAGTTCGGCGGAATAATTTGCGATTAAACACATTATAAAAACCGTAGTTGCAACTAGGATAATGGTTGGTATTTTTTTTGCTTTATTGCATGCTAAAGAAAATCCGCAAAAGAAAGAATCTATACTAACCGTTATGGCTGTGAAAAATAAAAAATACGTCATTTGTACGTTACCTTGACTGTTTTTATTTGTTATTAATGTATTCCGTGAAGTATTTTTTTGTGAAAAATACAAAAATGTCGTATTGACTTTAAAATAAATAACATATTTATTTAAAATTTACAAAAAGCAGGTTGACAAAAGTCGTATATTAGGGTAAAATATTCTAAGTTAATTATAGTATTTTGAAGAAGTTTACCTTCTTTTAGGAGTTACTTGTAATATGGGAATTTTAAGAACACGCAAACTTGTAATATTTCTCGTAGCAATTTTATCCGCATTTTGCTTTGCACTAGGCCTTTCGGGTTTCAAAACTGCTAAGGCGGACGTATTGTTAAGTAATTATTTTGCTTACGAGACTGGTTCGTCTGATTTAGACGTAATGTCTATTGATAACGGTGCAAAATTTAAGGTTTTTTCAGGTAAGTCGGTTGAGGCTAAATATAAGCTCACTGTAAACGACCTTGGACTTAAATTCACCCTTCCTGCAGATGCCACCGAATTTGTAGTTAAACTTAATTGTGATTCATACTTTGGTAACGGAAACGAGACTGAGACCGATGTTTTTAAGAAAACGGTTGAAAATAAGTTGGTTGTAAACGTTGGTCAAAACGTAACGTTTAACGGTGTAGAAAATGCTGTTGTGATAAACAAAGGTCAATCTTTCTCTCTATACACCACCGTCAATGCAGATGGTTTCGTTGTTGCTTCAATTAGGGTAAATGGCGCCCGCAATGCACTTAGCACGGCTTATACTGCAAATACCGCACTTCGTGTAGAAAACGTTGATAAGACTTGGGCTACTTTATCTTTTTCAGCAAACGTTGCAGAAGGTGTAACCAATTACATGGTACTTGAATCAATAAACCAAAAAGCTTCTAAAGGTGAAAATTTTGAAACTAACGTTCATTATCAAGACTTTGTTGAACTTAACGGTGGTATAAAGAATACTGCTGAATGTTTAATAGAAATCAATGCTGGTCTTTTTGCAAAAGAAGGCAATAAGTTGGTTGCTGAAATTGGTAGAAAATACGACTTAGTTTTACAAGGTACGAACGTTTTTGGTAATTTCAACGAAACTTCTTACGTAGTTGAAACGGACAGTACTAACGCTATCGTTGAAAATAAAACCGTAGTATTTACTACTGCGGGTGACTGCAAATTAATCGTAAAGAATAGTGGAATTGTCGTTGAAGAATACGACGTTGTTGTTAAAGACGAAGTGGAAGATACTTTAGCTCCTGTATATGATTTATCTAATGGCTATATGCAAGGTGTAAAAGCTTTCCAAAAAGCAATTGATAACTTGGTTTACGATGCTGAAGGCAATACCAAAGTTTCTATCGGAAGTAGTCAATATCTCACCTTAAATAAAAACATGTTTAAGGGGTTAGTTAAAGACGACTATACTGGTTTTGACGGTTTGACTTGCAAAATATATTACAAGTCGGAAACTAAGAGTGGTGACGTATCTAACTATAAAATTCCTCTCCGTGAAGCAGGCCACTATCAATTCTACGTAACCTTTATTGATCACAACGGTAACGAAATGGACGTTGATAATTTCTATTTTAAAGACGCTATCGATTCTAACGTTGTATTAAATGGTATTTACGCAGACTATATTTTCTCGTTTGATATCGTTGATACTTCAGAACTTTCCATTGATACCTTAAAGGTTGGAACTGGGTACGTTGGTGCTAAATACAATGCACTTCCGTTTGATATTGATGCAACCTTTGAATATACCGATACTTATAAACTTTATTACGCTACAAACGTAGATAAGAATAATCCAAACTCTGCAGATTGGGTTGAAATTACAAAATTATCTTCAGCAACCGATAAGGATAAAGATTATAAGGGATATACTTATGAAGAAATTCGTAACATCGCATACGATGGAAAACTTTCCTTCGTTCCGGATAGGACTGGTTTCTATAAGTTAGAAATGAGCGTTTCTTCTTCATCTTCAACCAAGAAAGGTACTGAAAGCGTTATTATCGAAGTTGTTGAACCTGTTAAGGAAGTAAAGGTTGGTAAGACTTGGGTAGAAGAAAACGTTTGGTCAGTTGTTTATCTTTCGGTTGGTACTGTTTGCTTAATTGCAATTCTCGTACTTTTATTCATTAAGCCGAAGGATGAAGACGAATTTGACGTTTTATAATTAAAAATAAAATCAAAGGACTTCGGTAACCCGAAGTCCTTTTGTGTATATTGGAGAAAAAATGAAAAGTTTTGTTGCTGAAAAAAGCGGAAAATTAGTAAAACTTTCTATGGAAAAAATAGAAGGTTTATCTTATTCTGCCGTAATGAAACTTTTAAGAAATAAAGACGTAAAAATCAATGGTAAAAGAGTAAATAAAGACGTATTAATAAACAAAAACGATATTGTTGAACTATATATGTTAGACGTTGTAGTTGAAAAATACTCAGTAATTTATCAAGACCAAAACGTTTTGATTGTTGATAAAAAAAGTGGTTTTACGTCTGAAAGTGTATATGAAACCGTTAAACAAAGTAATGACAATGCTTGCTTTATTCATAGATTAGATAGAAATACTTCAGGTATAATGATTTTTGCGCTAAACAATATTGCTGAAAAAGAATTACTTTTAGGTTTTAAAACACGTGCTTTTATAAAAAAATATTTAACTACAGTAATAGGAACTATGGACAAAAAACAAGATATTTTAACTGCATATCTAAAAAAAGATGCTGAAAATAGTCTTGTTAAAATATATAATAGTAAGGTAAAAGGAAGCGTAGAAATTAAAACCGGTTACGAGGTTTTGTCAAGTAATAACGACACGTCCGATTTATCTGTTACCCTTTATACCGGCAAAACGCATCAAATTAGGGCTCACCTTGCTTTTATAGGGCACCCAATTGTTGGTGATGGAAAGTACGGCTATAATCAATTTAATAAAAATCATGGCGAGAAAAGTCAAAAATTGCGAGCGTATTTTTTGCAACTTAACTTTAAAAAAGAAAGCTTGCTTTACTATTTAAACGGTAAAATTTTTACTACGGAGAATTAAAGTGCCACAAGACGCATTTACTTTAAATACTCTTACGAAAGAACTTAATTCTTTGTTTAGTAAGGGTAAAATAAATAGAATAAATCAACCCGATGACGATAAGGTGATTTTTACCGTTTTTAACGGAAAATCTACAGAAAAACTTTTATTAGACGTTAATCCGGGTGGTCCAAGAATAGGCGTAATAAAACAAGAAAAGGAAAATCTTTTAACTGCGCTTAATTTTTGCATGCTACTTAGAAAACATCTATTATCTGCCGAAATAAATAAAATTGAACTGGTTGGTTTTGATAGAATAGTTAAAATTACATGTACGTGTAGGGCTGACTATAAAGACGATAAACAAATGGTTTTATACGTTGAACTTATGGGTAGGTATAGTAATATAATTTTAACCGAAAACGGTCTTGTTTTGGGTGCAAATCGTGGTATAAATATGATATATAACGGCGTTAGACCGTTAATCGTTGGAAAGCCCTACGTTTTGCCTCCCGTAAACGTAAAAAAAGAGCCTAACGACGTAAGTTTAATACAAGATTTTGCGTCTTTTAACGGAGAAAATTTACCCGAATTTATCACTCAAAAAATTCAAGGTGTAAGTATTTCTACTGCACGTGAAATAGTGGAAATATTTGCGAAAAATCATAGTATAAATCCAATAGATTTTAAGGTGTTTTTTGACTTTATTAACTATTTTTTATATGGTGAATATGCTAAAGAAAATAATTTAAAACCCTGTGTTGTTTTAGAGGAAAATAAACTTAAAGACGTATGTGTGTTTTCCTATTTAACTATGGTGGGAGATAGGCTTTATTTTGATAAACTTTACCTTGCAGAAGAGTATTATTACGAACAAAAAAATTATCAAAAAGAATATGACGATTTGACAGTTAGAATCAATGCAAAAATCAACACGGCACTTAAAAAACACCAAAAGAAATTGAACTCCTTTTTAACTAAAGAAAAAGACTGTTCTTCTATGGAAGAAAATCGCATAAAAGGCGAGTTGATTTTGTCAAATATTTACAAAATTAAACAAGGCGATAAGTTTTTAGAAGCTTTAAATTATTACGACGATAATAAGGCAATTATTATCGAATTAGACGAAAAATTGTCACCATCAAAAAACTCAGAAAATTACTATAAAAAATACGCTAAGCAAAAGCGTTCTTTAGAAACTTTACAAGAGTTTAAAACACAAACGGAATTAGAGATTGAATATTTAAAAAGCCTTGTTGTTTTGGTTCAAAATGCCGAAAATATATCCGACCTTAATTCAGTCGTGGAAGAGCTTAAAATAGCTAATATTTTTTCGGATAAAAATCAAGGCAAAAAGGCAAAAAAACAAGACGTGAAGCCGTATAGAACTTACGAATATAAGGGTTATAAAATCAAGGTTGGTAAAAACAACGTAGAAAACGACGAGCTGGTGGCTTTATCGCATGGAAACGACTTGTGGTTACACGCTAAAGACTATCACTCATCGCACGTTTTAATAGAAAGTAGAACACCTGAAATTCCTGAGGAAATTATAATTTTTTCAGCCGAGATTGGTGCGTATTATTCAAAAGGTAGAGACGGTGAAAAAGTTGAGATGGTTTATACCTTAAAAAAGAACGTGAAAAAGCCAAAAAAATCTAAACCGGGTTTTGTTACTTACGATAAATATTCCTCAATCGTGGTAAAGGCGAAAAAACACGCTGAATACTTAAAATAAGGCGTATAAATCGCTAAATTAAGTTGCAATTTAAAATTTAATATGTTAAAATAATTTTTGAATTTAATCAGTAGGAGAATATTATGAAATATACTTTTGAAAAAGCAGAAAAAAGTACGGTAAAAATTACTATCGACTTAACCGCTAAAGAATGGAAAGAAGCTAACGACAAAGCTTACGAAAAGACTAAGGGTAAATATAGTCTTCCCGGATTTAGAAAGGGTAAGGTTCCAAAGCATCTTTTAGAAGGTGCATACGGTACCGGAATTTTTTATGAAGAAGCAATAAATATTGCATTCCCTAAATACTATGGTGAAGTTTTAGATAAAGAAACTTCTATCGACCCCGTAGCAGGTCCGGACATTGATATTAAAAAGATTAGCGACAAAGGTATATCTATAGTTGCAATCGTTCCCGTAAAGCCAGAAGTTAAACTTGGTGATTATAAGGGTATAAGTTTTAAGAAAATTGAGTATAATGTCAAGGACGAAGATATTGACGCAGAATTAACTCGTTTACAAGAACGCAATTCTCGTATGGTTGACGTAGAAGGTAGAGCTGTTGAAAACGGCGACACCGTAAACATCGATTATTCAGGTTCAGTTGACGGTGTAAAGTTTGAAGGTGGCACTGCTGAAAAACAAAATTTAGTTATTGGTAGTGGTTCGTTCATTCCTGGCTTTGAAGAACAACTTATCGGTATGAATATCGGTGAAGAAAAAGACATCAACGTTAAATTCCCCGAAGAATATCATTCAGAAGAATTAAAGGGTAAAGATTCCGTATTCCATATTAAACTTCACGAAATTAAGAAGAAGGAACTTCCTGAAATTAACGACGAATTTATAAAGGACGCTGCAGGTGCAGAAAGTGTTGAAGCTTATAAAAAAGAAGTTGCAGAAAGACTTGAAAAGCAAAATAAAGACCGTGCAGATAGAGAAATTGAAGACGAAATCGTTAAGGTTATTACCGACAACGCTACCGTTGAAATTTGCGACGCTTTAGTTGAAAATCAAATCGACCGCATGGTACAAGAAATGTCATATCGTCTTTCATATCAAGGATTAAAACTTGAAGACTACTTAAAGTACACTGGCCAAAGCATGGAAGATTTTAGAAAGGGTTATGCTGAACAAGCACAAGGCATGGTAAAATCACAGCTTGTAATTGACGCTATAATCACTGCTGAAAAAATCGAAGCTACCGAAGCAGACGTTGAAGAAAGAATTGCTGAAATGGCAAAATCACAAAACAAGCCTGTTCCAGACGTTAAAAAGAACTTTAACGCACGTCAACTTGACTACGTTAAAAACGAAATTATTATTAAGAAATTATTTGATTTCTTAAAAACCGAAAATACTATTGCCTAATTTTATAGGAGAATATAATGGAAATTAAGAACACCGTAGTTCCCTACGTCGTAGAACAAACTGGCAAAGGGGAAAGAAGTTACGATATATATTCAAGACTTTTAGAGGATAGAATTATATTTTTAACGGGCGAAATTAACGATGCCGTTGCAGACACCGTAGTTGCTCAACTTATTTACCTTGAAGGTAAAGACCCAAATAAAGATATAAGTCTTTATATAAATAGTCCAGGCGGAAGCGTTACTGCTGGTCTTGCTATATACGATACGATGAATTATATCAAGTGTGACGTAAGCACTATTTGTATAGGTCTTGCTGCTTCTATGGGTGCTTTCTTACTTTCAAGTGGTGCTAAGGGTAAGCGTTTTGCTTTGCCTAATAGCGAAATTATGATACATCAACCTTTAGGTGGTGCACAAGGTCAAGCAAGTGATATAAAAATTCAAGCCGACCATATAATAAAGACTAAACATCGTTTGAATGCAATTCTTGCTAAAAATAGTGGTAAACCTATAGAGGTTGTAGAAAAAGATACCGATAGAGATAACTATTTATCGGCAGAAGATGCTAAAGAATACGGACTTGTTGACGAAATTTTCGTTACTCGCCCATAATTTTTTGGAGATATATGAAAGATAAAGACCAACTTTACTGTTCTTTTTGTGGCAAAACTAAAGAACTTACAAAACGCTTGATTGCCGGTCCCAGTGGAATATATATTTGCGACGAATGTATTGACGTTTGTCGTGAAGTATTAAAGGAGGACGAGGAAAAAGCTAAAGCCAAACATCAAATAAAATTGTTAAAGCCTTTCGAAATTAAAGAAAGGCTTGACGATTATATTATCGGTCAAGACGAGGCTAAAAAAGTTTTATCCGTTGCGGTCTATAATCATTATAAGCGCATAAACGCAAGTATGGAAAACGCCGACGTAGAATTAGATAAAAGTAATATCTTACTTTTAGGTCCTACCGGAAGTGGGAAAACCCTTCTTGCAAAAACTTTGGCGAAAATATTAGACGTGCCGTTTGCAGTTGCCGATGCTACTACCTTAACCGAGGCTGGTTACGTTGGCGAAGACGTTGAAAATATTTTGTTAAAGCTTATTCAGTCTGCAGATTTTGACGTAGAAAAAGCGCAAAAGGGTATTATTTATATAGACGAAATAGATAAAATTGCAAGAAAAGGCGAAAACGTGTCTATTACGAGAGACGTTTCCGGCGAAGGCGTTCAACAAGCTTTATTAAAAATTATTGAGAGCACTGTTGCTAACGTTCCTCCTCAAGGTGGAAGAAAGCACCCTCAACAAGAATGTATCAGAATAGATACTACTAACATATTGTTTATTTTGGGTGGCGCTTTTGTAGGTCTTTCAGACATTGTCGCTAAAAGAAAAGAAACCTCCAGCTTAGGCTTTGGTGGTAACGTTAAGAAAGATAAAACCGACGTTTATTCTTGCATAAGGGATATTCAACCACAAGACTTGATAAAATACGGCTTAATTCCTGAATTCGTTGGTAGAGTGCCTATTACCGTAGGATTGCACCCGTTAAACGAAGATGCTTTGGTTAATATTTTAACTAAACCTAAAAATGCTTTAATAAAACAATACAAAAAGCTTATTGGTTTAGATAACGTTAATTTAGAGATAACAGACGATGCTGTAAAGGCAATAGCAAAACGTGCTATTGAGTTAAACACTGGTGCAAGAGGTTTAAGGACAATACTTGAAAACCTTATGATAGACACTATGTACGAAATTCCGTCCGATGATAAAATCGAGAAAGTAGTAATAGGTAAAGGGGTTGTAACCGATGGTGAAAAGCCTGAAGTTATTAGAAAAGAAATTGCATAACGATAGTATTTTTCAGACGAAAACTTTTACGTATTCGTCTGAAAATTTTTTTAAAAAACATAGTAAAAACGTTTGACAAGAAGATAAAAGTCCATTATAATTTAATGGCTGTGTAAATTGGGATGATATGGAAAGTTACTTAAATCAAGCGAAATGATAGATAATTTCCATTGACAAATGTAAGGGCAAAGACCCTTGCGACTAACTTCGATAGAAGAGAGTATAGGTCATTCGCAGCGACTTAAAAGAATTTAAGTATCGGCGAATGAATTTTTTATCCTCAAATTTTTCGACACACACGGCAGAGTTGCATAAAGTTAGGAAAAGGAGAAAAAACAAAATGGCAAGTCAAAAAATCAGAATCAAATTAATGTCATACGATAGTGAAATGCTCGACACTGCAGCATCAAGAATCGTAGAAACCATGAAGAAATCGGGCGCAAAGATAAGTGGACCTATTCCACTACCGACCGAAAAAGAAATCGTAACTATTCTTCGTTCACCACACAAATATAAGGATTCGAGAGAACAGTTCGAAATTAGAACCCACAAAAGACTTATTGACATTTACTCGCCAAACGTTAAGTTACTTGACAGCATTAACTTACCTGCGGGCGTAGATATCAAAATCAAATTGTAAACAATTAAACATTATATAATATTATCGGAGGTGAACTTTATCTATGAATAAAGCAATCATTGGTAGAAAACTTGGTATGACCCAAGTATTCACAGCAGACGGCAAAGTTATTCCGGTAACGGTTATCGAGGCTGGTCCTTGTCCCGTTGTTCAGGTAAAAACTTTGGAAAGAGACGGTTATTCCGCAGTTAAACTCGGATTTGACCAAGTTGATGAAAAGAAGTTAAATAAACCCCAAGCAGGCTTATTTAAGAAAGCAGGTGTTCCTGCACAAAAAGTTTTGAAGGAATTCAAACTTGACGGTGCAGAAAGCATGACTGTAGGAAGCGTAGTAACTTGCGATACTTTTAGTGACGGCGACAAAATCGACGTATCTGGTATCACCAAGGGTCACGGTTTCTCGGGTGTTATTAAGAGATGGAATCATCACAGATTAAAAGAAACTCACGGTGTAGGTCCTGTACACAGAGAAGTTGGTTCTTTAGGTGCAATCAGCTCGCCTTCAAGAGTTTTTAAGAATCACAAGATGCCTGGTCAATACGGTCACGAAAACGTAACCATATTGAACTTGGAAATAGTAAAAGTCGACAAGGAAAGAAACGTACTTTTAGTTAAAGGTGCGGTTCCGGGTCCGGTAAAGGGTATCGTATTTATTAGAGATACCGTTAAAGCGTAAGGAGAACGAATATGCCAAGTGTTAAGTTATACAATATGAAGGCTGACGAAGTAGGCACTTTAGAACTTAAAGACGCTTTGTTTAATGCTGAATTTAACGAATCAGTAATTCATCAGGCTGTCGTTACCAGACTTGCAAACGAAAGACAAGGTACCAAAAGTACTCTTACCCGTTCTGAAGTTCGTGGTGGCGGTGCAAAACCTTATAGACAAAAAGGTACCGGTAGAGCAAGACAAGGTTCTACCAGAAGTCCTCAATGGATTCACGGTGGCGTAGTATTCGCACCGAAGTCAAGAGACTTCTCAAAGAAAATGAACGTATCTGCAAAGAGAGTTGCTCTTTTCTCAGCACTTTCTCAAAAGATTCGTGAAGACGAAGTTATCTTTATTGATGATATAAAGGTATCTGCGCCTAAGACCAAAGAGATGGTTGCTTTCTTAAAAGCTTTCAATCTCGAAAAGACCGTTTTAGTAGTAATGGATAACAACGATGAAGCAGTATTAAAAGCATGTGCAAACATCAAAGCAGTAAGTACTCTTCCAGTTGACCAAATCAACACTTACGACGTTGTTAAGAACGCAAAGGTTGTAATCTCTAAAAAGGCTGTTGAAAAAATTCAGGAGGTCTACGGAGAATAATGGCTGCACACGATATAATAATTAAACCCATTCTTTCTGAAAAGAGTTATGCGGGTATTAAGGATAAGAAATATTCCTTTGTAGTAAGAAAAGATGCAAACAAAACGCAGATTAAACTCGCTATTGAAGAAATTTTCGGCGTAGTTGTAGAAAAAGTTAATACTGCGAACGTTCACGGTAAGTTGAAGAGACAAGGTAAGTACGAAGGTTACACTTCCGACTATAAAAAGGCTGTCGTTCAACTTAAAGAGGATAGTAAATCGATTGAATTCTTCGATTCGTTGTCCTAATTAACGGAGGGTAGATAAATGGCTATTAAGAGATATAAACCTACTTCGGCTGCACGTCGTTTCATGACTGTAAGTGCATTCGAAGGAATTAGTAAAGTTAAGCCGGAAAAATCTCTTCTCGAAGATCAGAGAAAGAGTGGCGGTAGAAACTCACAAGGTAAAATCACTGTACGTCACATTGGTGGCGGTAACAGAAGAAAGTACCGTATAATTGACTTTAAGCGTGCAAAGGACGGCGTACCAGCAGTAGTAAAAACTATTGAATACGATCCGAACAGAAGTGCAAACATTGCTCTTTTACAATACGCTGACGGTTCAAAGGCATACATTTTAGCACCTATCGGTCTTAACGTAGGTGATAAGGTAATGAGTGGTGCAACTGCTGACATTAAGGTTGGTAACGCATTGCAATTAAAAGATATTCCCGTTGGTACCATGGTACACAATATCGAAATGCAACCTGGTAAAGGTGGTCAAATCGCAAGAGCAGCGGGTATGAGCGCACAAATAATGGCTCGTGACGAAAAATACGTTACCTTAAAGATGCCGAGTGGCGAAATGAGATATATTCTTGCAACTTGTAAGGCAACTATCGGACAAGTTGGTAACATGGAACACGAAATCATCAGAATCGGTAAGGCAGGTAAAACCAGATACTTAGGTATTCGTCCTACCGTACGTGGTGTAGTAATGAACCCGTGTGATCACCCGCACGGTGGTGGTGAAGGTAAGTCGCCTATCGGTATGCCAAGTCCTGTAACTCCGTGGGGTAAACCCGCACTTGGTTACAAGACCAGAAAGCGTAAGAAATCGTCCAGCAAACTTATCATTACTAGGATAAATTAAGGAGAACGATATGTCTAGAAGCGTTAAAAAAGGTCCTTATGTAGAACCTAAACTCTTAAAAAGAGTAGAAGAATTAAACGAAAAGAATGAAAAGAAAGTATTGAAGACGTGGTCAAGATCGTCAACTATATTCCCGCAAATGGTAGGTCATACTATTGCAGTATATGACGGCAGAAAACACGTTCCAGTATATGTAACTGAAGACATGGTAGGATGTAAACTCGGCGAATTTGCCCCAACTAGAACGTTTAAGGGACACGGCGGTGAAAAATCCACCTCTGCAAGATAAGGAGAGAGTTAAATGGCTAAGAATATGAAAGAAAAAGCCGCAAGAATTGCGGAAACTAAAGATAGACGTCCTAGAGCGGTTGCTAAGCACGTTCGTATTTCTCCTTATAAAGTGAGAATTGTGCTTGACTTAATCAGAGGTAAAGACTTAAGAGAAGCTGTTGCGATTTTGGAAAATACTCCCAAGTCTGCATCAGAACCCGTAAGAAAACTTCTTAACTCTGCTGCAGCTAACGCAGAACACAATCTCGGAATGAGCAAAGATAGCTTATTCGTAGCGGTAGCTTATGCTGACCAAGGTCCAACTCTTAAAAGAGTTATGCCGAGGGCTCAAGGTAGAGCGTTTAGAATATTAAAGCGTACCAGCCACATCACCGTGGTTTTGGATGCTAGGGCATAGGAGGAAGAGTTATGGGACAAAAAGTTAACCCGCACGGTTTAAGAGTCGGAATTATCAAAGATTGGGATTCTCATTGGTTTGTTGACAAGAAAGAATTTGCTGCAAACATTAAAGAAGATAACGAAATCCGTAACGTATTAAAGAAAAAGTATTATCAAGCTGCAATTTCTAAGATTGAAATTGAAAGGGCTGCATCAAGAATCACCCTTACAATTTTCACTGCACGTCCTGGTGTGCTTATTGGTAAACAAGGCGCAGAAATTGAAGTAATAAAGAAGACTGTATTAAAGATTTGCAAAGGTAAACAAATTTCCGTTAATATTTCGGAAGTTAAAAAGCCTGATGCTGATGCTACTTTAGTTGCAGAAGGTATTGCTGGTCAAATTGAAAAGCGTGTATCCTTCAGACGTGCAATGAAGCAAGCAATCTCAAGAAGTATGAGAAGCGGTATCAAGGGTATTAAGGTTATGGTAAGTGGAAGACTTGACGGTGCTGAAATCGCAAGATCTGAAAACTATCATGAAGGTTCAATTCCGCTACAAACCTTAAGAGCAGATATTGAATACGGTTTCGCAGAAGCACACACCACCTTCGGTGTAATCGGTATTAAGTGCTGGATTTACAAAGGTGAAGTTATAGGTGCTCCTAAAAAGAAGGAAGGAGGCGAGCAATAATTATGTTGATGCCTAAACGTGTTAAAAGAAGAAGAGTACATCGTGGCAGAATGACCGGTAAGTGCAATAAAGGTAATATTATTGCTTACGGTGATTACGGTTTAGTAGCAACCGAACCAGGTTGGATTAAATCAAATCAAATCGAAGCAGCCCGTATCGCTATGACTAGATTCATTAAGCGTGGTGGTAAAGTTTGGATTGATATATTCCCCCACAAACCTATAACCAAAAAACCTGCCGATAGCCGTATGGGTAGCGGTAAAGGTTCAGTTGAATATTGGGTAGCAGTAGTAAAGCCGGGCAGAGTATTATTCGAAATGGCTGGCGTTACTGAAGAACAAGCAAAAGAAGCAATGCGTCTTGCAGGTCATAAGCTTCCGGTTAAAACCAAGTTTATGAAGAAGGCAGTTGCACAAGAAATTATTGAAGAAGGCGGTGAAGATTAATGAAAACGAAAGAACTTCACGAATTAACCGTTGACGAATTAAACACGAAGTTAAAGGAACTCAAAGAAGAATTATTTAATCTTCGTTTCCGTCACGCAATCGGACAACTCGAAAATCCGGCATCCCTTAACACTTGCAAAAAAGATATTGCAAAGGTAAAGACCATTTTAAGACAAAGGGAATTACAGGCGTAGGAGTAGAGAAATATGGAAAGAAATTTAAGAAAAGAAAGAGTCGGAATCGTTGTTTCCGATAAGATGGATAAAACCGTGGTTGTAGCTATCGAAGAAAGATATAAACACCCCCTTTACAAGAAAACGGTTAAAAAGACTCACAAATTCAAAGCGCACGACGAAATGAATCAATGTGGCAAGGGCGATAAGGTACTTATTGCTGAAACCAGAAAGCTCTCTAAGGATAAGAACTGGAGAGTTGTTGAAATCATTGAAAAGGCGAAGTAAGGAGGCATTAAATGATACAAACATTTACTAGATTAAAAGCAGCCGACAACTCCGGTGCTAAAGAAATAATGTGTATTAAAGTGCTTGGCGGTTCCTTCAGAAGATGCGGAAACATTGGCGACGTTATCGTTGCAAGTGTTAAGACTGCAACCCCTGGTGGTGCAGTTAAGAAGGGCGACGTAGTAAAGGCTGTTATCGTAAGGTCAACCAGTGGTGTAAGAAGAAAAGACGGCACCTACGTAAGATTTGACGAAAATGCAGCAGTTATTATCGATTCACAAAAACAGCCGAAGGGCACTCGTATCTTTGGGCCTATTGCGAGAGAACTCCGTGATAAAGACTATATGCGTATAATCTCGCTTGCACCTGAAGTATTATAAGGAGAAGACCAATGAAAGTTAAAAAGAACGATACGGTTTTGGTTTTGACCGGTAAAGATGCTGGTAAAACCGCTAAAGTTTTAGTGGCTATTCCTAAGAGTGGCAAGGTTGTTGTTGACGGTATTAACGTTCAAAAGAAGCACAAGAAGGCAAGAACTGCACAAGAAGTTAGTGCGATACAAAACCAATCAGGTGCTATCGACGCTTCAAACGTAATGGTTGTTTGCCCTGTTTGCAACAAGGCTACCAGAGTAGCTTATAAAGTAGAAGGCGACAAGAAAGTTCGTCTTTGCAAAAAATGCGGTGCTGTATTAGACGGCGCTAAAGAGGCTAAAGAAGTAAAGAAAGCCGCTACCGCAAAGAAAAAGACTGCAACGAAGAAGGCAACCAAAAAAGTTGCTGAAACCGATGCAGAATAAGGCGGAGGTAAATTAAGATGGCAGAACTTAATAGAATTAAGGAAACGTATAAAGCAAGCGTAGTTCCGGCACTTATTAAAAAGTTCAATTATAAGAACGTAAACCAAGTACCGAAGCTCGAAAAAATCACCATTAACTCCGGACTTGGCGACGTAAAGGACAATTCAAAAAGTGTTCAACTCGCACAAGAAGAATTAAAGCAAATTGCAGGTCAAAAGCCGGTACTTACCGCTGCAAAGAAGTCAGTTGCTAACTTCAAAATTAGAGAAGGACAACACGTTGGTATGAAAGTTACTCTCCGTGGAACTAGAATGTACGAATTTTTTGATAAACTCGTGTCAATCGCACTTCCCAGAGTAAGAGACTTCCGTGGTGTATCTAAGAATTCTTTTGATGGTAGAGGTAACTACTCAATGGGTGTTAAGGAACAACTCATATTCCCTGAAATTTCTTACGATCAAGTAGAAAAAATCAGAGGATTTGATATTTGTATTACCACTACGGCTAATACTGACGAAGAAGCAAGAGAACTTCTCGCTCTTCTCGGAATGCCCTTTGCAACGAAGTAAGGAAAAGGAGTTTATAACATGGCTAAAAAATCAATGATAAACAAGCAGCAAAAACCTGCTAAATTTTCCACCAGAGCCTACACAAGATGTAGCATATGCGGTCGTCCGCACGCAGTTCTCCGCAAGTACGGTATTTGCCGTATTTGTTTCAGAAATCTTGCCTACAAAGGTCAGATTCCCGGAGTTAAGAAGGCAAGCTGGTAAAGGAGGAGAAGAAAATGACAGACGTAATAGCAGATATGCTTACTAGAATCAGAAATGCACTTTCTGCAAAGCATGATACTGTAGAAATCCCTGCTTCTAACACTAAGAAAGCTATCGCTGATATATTACTTAAAGAAGGTTATGTAAGCGACGTTAAGGTTGAAGAAGGTGTACAAGGCACTATCGTAATTACCTTAAAGTATGAAAAAGGTAGAAGCGTTATTACCGGATTAAAGAGAGTAAGTAAACCGGGTCTTAGAGTATACGTAGGTACTGATGAAGTTCCTCAAGTACTCGGTGGTCTCGGAATTGCAGTTTTATCCACTTCAAAGGGTATAATGACTGGAAAAGATGCTAAAAAAGCGCATCAAGGTGGCGAGGTTCTCGCTTACGTATGGTAAGGAGGTAGAAGAATATGTCAAGAATTGGAAATGCTCATATTACTATTCCTGCCGGTGTGCAAATTGAAGTTAAAGATAACGTAATTACCGTTAAAGGACCTAAGGGTACTTTAAGTCAGGCTTACGACCCCATTATTACTCCGGTAATCAATGGAAACGATCTTGTATTTACCAGAGCTAACGAACTTTCTGATACCAAAGCAAAACACGGTTTATATAGAGCACTTACCTTCAATATGGTAAAAGGCGTAACTGAAGGTTATACCAAAAAGCTCATCGTTAACGGTGTTGGTTGGAAGGTAGCAAAGCAAGGAAATAAAGTTGTAATGAACGTAGGTTTCTCTCACCCAATTGAAGTTGAAGAAATCGAAGGTATTGCTTTAGATTGTCCTGCTTTCAACGAAATCGTTGTAAGTGGTATCAATAAAGAAGCAGTTGGTCAATTTGCGGCAAAGGTCCGTGATTTGAGAAAACCTGAACCATACCACGGCTACGGTATCAGATATTCTGATGAAGTAATCGAACGTAAGGTTGGTAAAGCTGCAGGCTCGAAGTAATATTTAATTAAGCTTTTAGTGGATGCGTATTTGGTTGCGCATCTGCTGAGTGTGGCTTGATTGGTCACGAAAAGTTATTAAATTAGGAGAATTAAAAATGGTTACGAAAATCGATAAGAACCAAGATAGACAAAAAAGACATTTAAGAGTAAGAAACAAAGTAAAGGGTACTGCAAGTACTCCAAGACTTTCAGTTTATAGAAGCTTAAACCACATTTACGCACAAATTATTGACGACGTAAAGGGTAACACTTTAGTAACTGCATCTACTCTTGATAAAGAAATTAAAGGAACTTTAGAAGGAAAAGACAAGAAAGCACAAGCTTTTGCAGTTGGTGAACTTCTTGCAAAGAAGGCAAAGTCGAAGAAGATTAAAGCGGTTGTTTTTGACAGAGGCGGATATCTTTACACCGGTCGTGTTGCGAATCTCGCAGACGGCGCAAGAAAAGGTGGCTTAGAGTTTTAATTTAAGGAGATATGAAAAATGGCAAGAGATAATAACAGAGCGCCGAGAAGATCGGAAGAAAACGACGGTTTAATTAAAAAGTTAATCGCTGTTAACCGTGTATCAAAGACGGTTAAGGGTGGTAGAAATATGAGATTTGCCGCACTTGTCGTTGTTGGTGATGGAAACGGAAAGGTAGGCTGTGCAATAGGTAAGTCTAACGAAGTTCCAGAAGCAATTGATAAGGCAACTGCTAGAGCAAAGAAAAATATGTTTGCTTGTTCACTTTTAGGAACCAGTATCCCGCACGAAGTAATTGGTAAATTCGGCAGAGGTTCAGTACTTATGCTCCCTGCTGCAGAAGGTACCGGTGTTATCGCAGGTGGTCCTGTTCGTTCAGTTATGGAAGCTGTTGGTATTAAAAACATCAGAACCAAATCACACGGAACTAACAACCCGATAAACTGTGTAAAAGCAGCAATTGAAGGCTTAAAAGCTTTACGTTCTGCAGAACAAATTGCAGAAATCCGCGGTAAAACCGTGGAAGAAATCAACGGTTAAGGAGGATACTTTCATGGCTAAAAAAACCGAAGCGAACAAAATTAAAGTTACGCTTGTAAAAAGTACGATTGCTATCTTACCGCAACATAAAAAAATAGTAGCGGCGTTAGGACTTAAAAAGATTCGTTCTTTCAACGTATTTGACGAAAATCCCGCTATTTTGGGAATGATAGACAAGGTTAAATACCTCGTCAAAGTAGAAAAAGCTTAATTTTCGGCTTTGATAAAAACTTTTAACAAGGAGCAATTAACATGAGAATAGATACTATAAGTCCTGCACAAGGTTCTACAACTCCGGCAAAAAGACTCGGTCGTGGTATCGGCTCGGGTCTCGGTAAGACCAGTGGTAAAGGACATAAAGGACAATGGGCAAGAAGCGGTGGCGGTGTACGTCCAGGATTTGAAGGCGGTCAAATGCCTTTAATCAGAAGGGTACCGAAACGTGGCTTCAACAATCATTTCAAAAAGGCATATAGCCTTGTAAATCTTTCAGTCCTTGAAGGATTTGAAAACGGCGCAGTTATTGATATTGACGTACTTAATCAAAAAGGATTAGTTAAAATTGTTAAGGATTGCGTAGGCTTAAAGGTTCTCGGCGACGGTACTTTAACTAAGTCGTTAACTGTAAAAGCATCAGCTTTCTCTGCATCAGCAAAAGAGGCAATTGAAAAGGCCGGCGGTACGGCAGAAAAAATTTAACACTGATTTTTGGAGGCTTTTATGTGGCAGACAATAGTCAATGCATTTAAGATAAAAGAAGTCAGAAGAAAGATACTTATAACCATCGGTTTATTATTTATCTATAGACTTGGTTGCTATATCCCGGTACCGGGCGTAAACATGTTTACGGGTCTTTCTGAATACAACTTCTTAAGCATAATGAGTGCCGTATCAGGCGGTGCTTTACAATACGGTACTTTCTTTGCGATGGGTATCGGGCCTTATATTAACGCGTCCATTATTATTCAACTTTTAACGGTCGGAATTCCTGCACTTGAAAGACTTTCCAAGCAAGGTGAAGAAGGTAAAAAGAAAATTAATTCTTTAACCAGATTATTAACCTTAATATTGGCGATTGCACAAGCAATCGGTATTATTGCAGGATTCAGTAGCGAAATTGATACTACCAAGATATTCAATACTGCTGGTAACAGCGTTTTCCTTGAATATATGAGCTATGCATTACTCGTAATCATTTATGCTGCGGGTGCGGCACTTACAATGTGGATCGGTGAAAGAATCACCGACTACGGCGTATCAAACGGTATATCACTTTTAATTTTCGCAGGTATTTTATCAACTGCAGGTACTACCATTTTAGGTATGTTTACTAACTGGAACGATTCTTCTTTATGGATTATCATTGGTTTCGTTATTACTGCAGTAGTTATCTTCGGTGCAATCGTTACTGTTGAAAGTGCGGAAAGAAAAATACCCGTACAATACGCAAAGCAAGTTAAAGGAAGAAAAATGTATGGTGGTCAATCCACTCACATTCCAATCAAAGTAAATTCAAGTGGCGTTATGCCTTTGATATTTGCGTTCTCTATCTTAAGTTTCCCCGATTTAATTATTAACTTAGTCGGTGGAACTACCCAATCAACTTGGTGGGGTAGAAACGTTGGTACCGGTTCATGGGTTTACATGGTAATTCTTTGCTTATTAATCTTATTCTTTGCATATTTTTACAATCAAATTCAGTTTAATCCTGATGACGTAAGTAAGAGTATTCAAGGAAACGGTGGTTTCATACCTGGTACTAGACCTGGTAAACCCACGGCAGATTATTTAAGAAGAATATCCAATAGAATAACCTTATTCGGAGCGATATTCTTGGCAATTTTAGCGCTTGTTCCTTCCGCAATATTTAAGGCAATAGGTGGAACCGGACTTATGAACGTATTCAGTGCTACCGGATTATTGATTATCGTATCGGTTGCTCTTGAATTCGAACAAGCATTGCAATCACAAATCATGATGAAGAATTACAAGGGGTTCTTGAAGTAAAATGCGAATTATTCTTATGGGTGCACCCGGAAGCGGAAAAGGGACTCAAGCAAAGATTATTGCTGAAAATTTTTCCATACCGCATATTTCCACGGGCGACATATTTAGAGACAACATAAGTATGAAAACTGAACTTGGACTTAAAGTTAAAGAACTTATGGACGGTGGGCATTTTTGTCCTGACGATTTAACGGTTGAACTCGTAAAGAATAGACTTGGCGATTCCGATTGTAAAGAAGGATATCTTTTAGATGGATTTCCAAGAAACGTATTTCAAGCAATTGAATTAGATAAATTTTCCTCGCCCGATATCGTAATAAATCTTGACGTAGATTTAACTAAGATAGAGAAAAGGATAACGGGCAGGAGAGTCTGTTCAAATTGTGGGAAATCATATCACGTTGACTATCTAAACGGCAAAACCGAATGCGAAGAATGTAAGGGTAAGCTAATCGTAAGAAAAGACGATACGTCAGAAACCGTAAAGGAAAGATTAGAAGTATACAAACTTCAAACCCAACCGCTCGTTGCATTTTACGGCAAGCAAGGAAAGTTAGTTAATATTGATGGGAATCAAGACATAGAAAAAGTTTATAACGATATCGTTAGGGTTTTGAAATGATTACGATAAAAAACAAAGCCGAACTTGCCATAATGCGTGAGTGTGGCGATATTATGAAATCAGTCTTAAAGTACGCTGAATCGGTTATACGACCGGGAATGACCACGTTAGAACTTAACGACCTAATTACAGATTGTATTAAATCGTACGGAGCAACGGCTCCTTGTTTAGGATATAACGGTTATCCAGCAGAAACGTGCATATCGGTTGACGATATGGTCGTGCACGGAATACCGTCTAATGAAGTAATACGAGAAGGTCAGATAGTCAGTATAGATTTAGTTATTGGCTATAAAGGTTTTATGACTGATGCGGCAAGAACTTTTAAGATTGGTAAAGTGTCTGAAGAGAAAGAAAAACTTGTCAAAGTTACAGAGGAATGTTTTTTTAAGGCAGTAGAGAATCTTATGGAAGGTACACCGATAGGAAATATCGGGTACGCCGTACAATCCCATGCGGAGGCAAACGGTTTTTCATCCGTTAGAGCTTTGACGGGACACGGCATAGGTAAAAATATGCACGAAGACCCTTCCGTTCCAAACTATGGTAGAAAGGGGACGGGTATTAGGTTAAGAAAGGGAATGACCATTTGTATAGAACCTATGATTAACGCCGGCACTTACGATGTGAAATTTATGGGTGACGGCTGGGGAGTGAAAACTAAGGACGGAAAACCTTCGGCTCACTACGAAAATACCGTAGCGTTAACCGAGGACGGGCTTGAGATTTTAACTCTTTAATAGAGGTAGATATGGATAATATATTTGTCGGGGACGTTGTTAAAAGCGTAGCCGGCAGAGATAAAGGGAAAGTTTTGCTGGTAATTGCCGTGGGCGAAAGAATCACGGTAATTGACGGCAAGATGAGGAAGGTTTCGGCTCCTAAACAAAAAAATCCGAAACATTTAGAAAAAGTAAAAGATTCGGCATTGATAGAACTTGCCGAAAGAATACGGAATAAAGAGGCGGTCGGAAACGACAGGGTGAAAAAAGCCTTGAAAACCGTTTTATAAAAAACAAGGAGAGAGGTAATTTATGTCCAAAGACGACGTTATTGAAACCGAGGGTGTTGTAGTAGAGGCATTGCCCGATGCAAAGTTTAAAGTAAAACTTTCCAACGGTCACATAATAGATGCGCACATATCCGGCAAACTTCGCATGCACTACATTAGAATTATCCCGGGTGATAGTGTAAAACTTGAAATAAGCCCTTACGATTTAACGAAAGGCAGAATTACGTGGCGCAGTAAAAACTAAAGCGCAAAAAATTCCAAAGGAGATAAAGAAATGAAAGTAAGACCTTCAGTAAAACCCATGTGTGATAAATGCAAGGTAATTAAAAGAAACGGAAAAGTTATGGTAATTTGTTCAAAGAATAAGAACCACAAACCATGGCCAGGCTAATAGTTTACCCAAAGGGTAAATAGACAACAACCGTCTGACTCAGTATAAGTCAACATTCCAAGACGAGTACTAAGCAGGCATTTACATAAATCAAAATAAACAAAAAGAAAATACGGAGGTATTTGCATGGCACGTATAGCCGGCGTTGATTTGCCTAATAACAAAAGAGTGGAAATCGGACTTACCTATATTTATGGTATCGGACTTCCTACGGCAAAGAAAATTATCAGTGAAACTGGCGTAAATCCTGACACTAGAGTTAAGGATTTAGACGAAAACGATGTAGCTAAATTAAGAGAATACATCGAACATAATCTTCACGTAGAAGGCGACCTCAGAAGTGAAGTTTCCTTAAACATTAAAAGATTAATTGAAATTGGTTGCTACCGTGGCGTTCGCCACAGAAAGAATCTCCCCGTTCGTGGACAGAGTTCTAAGAGAAATGCGAGAACCAGAAAGGGACCGCGTCGTACCGTCGCTAAGAAGAAGACGGCTTCTAAATAACGGGAGGTAATTAAATATGGCACCTACTAAAAAAATAGTAAAAAAACGTAAGGACGTTAGAAAGGTTGACAAGGGTCAAGTTCATATTCAAGCGTCATTCAACAACACCCTCGTAACCATTACCGATATGCAAGGCAATGCAGTAGCATGGTCATCAGCTGGTAGTTTAGGCTTCAGAGGTTCAAGAAAGAGCACTCCGTTTGCTGCGCAACAAGCTGCTGAAACTGCAGGTAAAATTGCAAGAGAACAAGGTATGCGTCAAGTAGAAGTTTACGTAAAGGGACCGGGCGCTGGTAGAGAATCAGCAATCCGTGCACTTGCAAACTGCGATATGGAAGTAACCCTTATCCAAGACGTATCTCCAATTCCACACAACGGTTGCAGACCACCCAAAAAACGTAGAGTATAACGGAGGAAAGATAAATGGCTAAATATACTGAATCAAAATGTCGTTTATGTAGAAGAGAAGGCGCAAAACTTTTCTTAAAGGGCGAAAGATGCTTTAAGGGCGTATGTGCTTTTGAAAAAAGACCTGTTGCACCTGGTCAACACGGTATGAATAGAAAGAAGATTAGTGAATACGGTCTTCAACTTCGTGAAAAACAAAAATGTAAAAGAATATACGGACTTTTAGAAGGCCAATTCAGAAAGTATTATGAAAAGGCTGATAGAATGAAGGGTATTACCGGTGAAAACATGCTTTCTTTATTAGAAAGAAGACTTGATAACGTTATTTATAGAATGGGTATCGGTTCTTCAAGAAGCCAAGCACGTCAACTCGTAACCCACGCACACTTTACCGTAAATGGTAAGAACGTAAACATTGCTTCTTACTGTGTAAAGATTGGTGACGTAATTGCCGTAAAAGAAAACAAAAGAGACAATAAATTCTTTGCTGAAATTAAGCAAATGAAGGTTGCAGTGATGCCAAAGTGGTTAGAATTTAACCCAGAAACGCTTGAAGGTAAGATTCTTGCAAATCCTGCAAGAGACGATATCGATAGCAACATTGCTGAACATATGATTGTTGAATTGTATTCTAAGTAATCTTTATAAAAAATTTAATACGAGCTTTTGCGAGGGGAAACTTTGGAATTCCACGCCAAAGAAAGAATTCTCGCAAAAGTTCATAAAACTATTAGGAGGTATTTTATTATGATGGATATTAAAAAGCCAAATATAGGTGTGGAAGAAAGCGCAGACAAATCGTACGTTAAGGTTGTTGTAGAACCGCTTGAAAAAGGTTCTGGTTTAACCTTAGGTAACGCTTTAAGAAGAGTATTGTTATCAGCTCTTCCTGGCGCAGCAATTAAGAATATAAAGTTTTCTGAAGATTTAGGTGTAAAACACGAATTTTCGGCAGTAAATCAAATTAAAGAAGACGTTACTGAAATTATTCTTAACTTGAAGAACGTTATAGTTAAAACTTCGGTTTTAGACAATAACTACGTAAAGACCGTAAGACTTTATAAGGAAGGCCCTGCTGTTGTAAAAGCAGGTGATATCGAACTTGACAGTGAAATTCAAATCTTAAACCCAGACCTTTATATCTGCACTATAGATGAAGGCGGAAAAATGGATATGGAACTCACTATCGGTAGAGGTCGTGGATACGAAGGCGCTAACGAACATAAAATGAACGTTATCGACAATATTGCAATCGACAGTATTTTTACCCCAGTTAAAAAGGTAAATTACGACGTAGTTGCTACCCGTGTTGGTCAAAACGTTGACTTCGACAAACTCACCTTAGAAGTATGGACAAACGGAGCGTTCTCTGGTAAAGAAATCATAAGTTTAGCTGCAAAAATCTTGCAAGAACACATTACGTTGTTCGTAAACTTATCAGAATTTGGTTCAAAGACTGAAATCTTTGTTGGTGAGCCGGAAAATCTCGTTGTTAAGATTCTTGAAAAGACTATAGAAGAAATTGACCTTTCGGTACGTTCGTATAACTGCTTAAAGAGGGCTGGAATACACACTATCGAAGATTTAACCAAAAGGACTGAAGACGACATGCTTAAGGTCCGTAATTTAGGTAAAAAATCTCTTGACGAAGTAAAAGCAAAGCTTGTAAGCTTCGGCTTATCGCTCAAAGAGAAGGAGGACTAATAATATGGAAAGAAAATTAGGATTAAACGCTACCCAGAGACTTGCTCTTTTAAAGAATCAAGCAACTGCTCTCTTATGGTACGGAAAAATAGAAACCACTGAAGCCAGAGCTAAGGAAGTAGCTTCTTACGTTGCAAAAATTATTACTCTTGCAGTAAATACTTATACTGACGTTGTAGAAACTGAAGTTGCAGTTACCGATGCAAAGGGTAAAGAAACCAAAAAGACTTTAGTTAAAGACGGTTTAAAGAAACTTAACGCAAGAAAGAAGATTATGACTTTAGTTTGCGACATGCAAGAAGTTAAAGGTTTTAAGGAAAGTAAGCCTGAATTCAAAGCAAGAACTAAGGCTGTTAAACATCCTTTAATCGAAAAAATCTTCGATGAAATTGCACCTAAGTATGCAAGTAGAAAAGAAGAAAAAGGTCAAGGTGGCGGATATACCAGAATTTATAAACTTGGTTTCCGTAAGGGCGATGCCGCTGAAAAAGCAATTATCGAATTAGTTGACTAATTATATAAAAAGGTCTTTGAAAATCAAAGATCTTTTTTGTTACAAAAAAATAAGTAAACAATGATAAAATAGCGTATACTTAATATCGTTTGACAAAGCTACTTAAAAGGGGTAAAATGTTAAATATGAAAATAGTTATTTTAGGTGCAGGAAGAATAGGTGTTTCCTTAATTAAAGAACTACTTGGCGAAGAGCATGATATAACCGTAATGGACGTGGACTCTGAAAGGCTAAATTACGTATCTAATAAATACGACGTGAAGGGTTTTTTAGGAAAGGGCGTAAGTAGAGAAAATATGTTGTCGTGTGATGTTGATAAATCCGACTTTTTTATCGCATGCACTTCTCACGACGAAGTAAACGTTATTTGTTGTTTGCTTGCAAAAAAATTAGGCGCAAAAAAAACCATTGCAAGAGTTCGTGACCCCGAATATTATAAGGAAATGAAAATAATGAAGGACGATTTTTACGTTGACTTGGTTTTTAATCCTGAATATAGAACGGCACACGAAATTGCTAAAATTTTAAGATTTCCTTCTGCAGAACACGTTCAAAGTTTTGCAAGCGGAAAAGCGTCTATGATGGATATCTACTTAGACGATAACAATCCGATAATAAATTGTAGCATTCAAGACGTTGTTAAAAAATACGAATTAAAAGTAATTATAGCTTCCGTTCGTCGTGGTGAAAGCGTATTTATTCCGTCAGGCGACTTCGTGTTTAATAGTGGCGACGTTATTTCGGTTTTGGGTAAAGACGTTAATATCGTCGATTTCTGCAAGAAGATTAAAATCTTTATAGCTTCAAGTAAGTCGGTTTTTATTGTTGGTGGTGGCTTGATAGGTTACTATTTGGCAGAAGAATTAAATTCTGCCGGTCTTGACGTAAAAATAATAGAAAAAGATAAAAAACGTTGTGAAGATTTAACCAATGAATTCGAAAACATTACTGTCCTTTTGGGTGATGGCGCAGATAAAAATCTTTTGGTAGAAGAAAGTTTAGCAAATGCCGATGCGTGCGTTACGTTGACTGGTTCGGACGAGGAAAACGCTATCGTATCACTTTATGCTAAAGAAATGAAAGTCAAAAAGATTATAACCAAGTTGGAACGTCCGTCCATTAAGAAAATGTTTGAAACTTTGGGTTTAGAGACGGCTCTCGTTCCGCAAGAAGTTATAGCAAGTCACGTTCTTAGATTCGTTCGTGCAAGCGTTGCAGCCGTTGGCGAGGAAGTTAATACTTTATATCGTTTATCCGATGACGTAGAGGCGCTTGAATTTACCGTGCAAGACGACTTTAAGATTGGTGTCAAAATAAAGGATATAAAAATTAAAAAAGGCATTATAATTGGCGGAATAGTAAGAAAGGGTGAATACGTATTACCGACCGGTAATACGACCTTTGAATCGGGAGATAGAGTAATAGTCGTTGCCCCAACAAGAACAATAAATAAATTAAAAGAAATTTTAATGTAAATTATGAATTACAAAGTAGTATTAAACGTGCTTGGTAAAGTTATGTTAATAGCATGTGGGTTTTTATGTGTCCCACTTCTAATAGCTTTGATTTACGGTGAGTATTCGCAAATCTTAGGTTTTTTAGTAGCTATTATTATATTGCTTGCATTAGGATTGCCAAGCATAGCAATAAAAACTCAAGATAGAAATATTTACGCTAAAGAAGGTTTTGTAATAGTAGCTTTAGTGTGGATACTTTTGTCGCTTATAGGTGCTTTGCCGTTCGTTGTGAATGGTGAAATACCAAACTACGTAAACGCTTTGTTTGAAACTGTTTCGGGTTTTACAACCACAGGGTCATCAATTTTAAGTGGTGAACAAATAGAAAGCATGTCGAAAACTTGTTCATTTTGGCGTTGCTTTACACACTTTATTGGTGGAATGGGTGTTTTGGTCTTCGTATTGGCTGTTTTACCGCAGTATAATAACGGGGTTATGCATTTATTCAAAACGGAAGCGCCGGGTCCTACAGCGTCTAAATTTGTGGGGAAATTAAGGCGTACTGCACGTATTTTGTACGGAATATACTGTGGATTAACACTAATTGAAATAATTATGTTGTTATTTGGCGGTATGAATTTGTTTGATGCCGTTATTCACGCATTTTCTACAGCGGGCACGGGTGGTTTTTCAAACAAAGGCAATAGTATTGCTTATTTTAATAGTGTATATATAGAAATGGTTATTGCAACTTTTATGTTGTTGTTCGGTATAAACTTTAACTTTTTCTATTTTATATTGATAGGTCAGTTTGCTAAAGCAATAAAAAGTGAAGAAATACGCGTTTATTTACTGATTGTTATTTTGTCGGTAGTATTTATTGCCTTAAATTTAATATCCGTTTATGGTGATTTTTTAACGGCACTAAGATATTCGTATTTTCAAACGACTGCAATATCTTCAACTACAGGCTTTTCATCTGCTGACTTTAACTCGTGGCCAACCTTTTCTAAAACGTTAATATTATTTTTAATGATTTTGGGTGCTTGTGGTGGTTCTACTTGTGGTGGAATTAAAATCTCAAGGGGAATAATTTTAACAAAAACTTGTTGGACGGACCTAAAGCGCACCATAAAACCGAGGGTGGTTATTTCGGCAAAATTTGAAAAGGAACTATTGTCACAAGAAACTATAAATACGGCAAAACTTTATTTATGTTTGTGGTTGATTATAGTTTTTGCAACTACTTTATTGCTTTCAATAGAGGGTAACGACATCTTGACAAACTTAACTGCTTCACTTACTTGTATAAGTAACGTAGGTCCGGGTTTGTCTAAGATAGGTCCTGCATTTAACTTTGCATTTTTCTCACCGTATTCTAAAATACTACTATGTTTAGTAATGCTTGCCGGTAGATTAGAAATTATACCTATATTCGTATTGTTAAATCCAAAAACTTGGAAGAAAAAATAAGGAAAACTTTTATGAATAAAAAAGGTCAAAACAAAACTCAATATGATTTTATGCGAGAGTGTGAAAATAACGAAGAAGATGCATTTTTCCCAGAAGATTGGATAAACGACGTTAATAAAACGGATAGGGAAAAGTATTTTGAGTTTTACGACGACATAAAAACTAATATAAAAGAAGATTGGTAAATTAAAGGCGTGTTAGAATTTCTAACACGCCTTTTTAATGAATAAAGGAGATTATTTTGAGTTGTATTTTATAATATGTTTTTCTAATAGGGCAACGCTTACGTACATTAAACTTGCAAGGATACAAAGTACTACGGTAGATGCCATAACCAAATCTAATTTAAAAACTTGCCCGCCGTAAACTATTAAATAACCGAGGCCTGCTCTTGAAACTAAGTATTCGCCCATTATAGAGCCAATCCAAGCCATGCCGACGCTTATTTTTAGCATACTTATAAAAGTAGGAAGACTTCCTGGGATTACGAGTTTTATAAGTATTTGAAATTTTGATGCGCCCATAGATTTAAGTAATAGAATTTTGTTTTCATCTGTAGCCATAAATCCGTTGAGCATAGTTATTATTGCAACAATAATACCTATCAATACAGCCATAAAAATTATAGCCTTCATTCCGCTTCCGAACCAAATTATTATAATAGGTCCAAGTGCGATTTTTGGTAAACTATTAAGGACTACTATATAAGGCTCTAAAACACGTCTTGTTCGCTCAGACCACCAAAGAGTCAGTGCAATAATCGTACCTAACGTCACCGCTATTAAAAATCCTAAAAACGTTTCGAATAGGGTAATGGCTGTGTGATATATTAAGTTGTTTTCAACCACTAAACTAAATATGGTTTTTATAATTTTAGAGGGGCAAGAAAATAGAAAAGAATCAATAACGTTAAGTCTTGCGAATAGTTCCCATAAACCAAAAATTGCGATTAAAATTCCTATTCTTAACGTTTGAACAGTTATACTTTCTTTTCTTATATTTTTAACGTATTCGAGATGCTCTTTAGATACGTTTTGATTCTTCATAAGTGTAACTCCCTCCATATTTTTTCAAACCATTCACCGAATTTTTTACTCTCTCTTTTTTGTAAAGGAGTATATCCATCAATGTCTGGCTTAAAAATCGTTTTCACCTTTGCAGGCCTATCGGAAAGCACTATAATTGTGTCAGACATAGAGATAGCTTCAGATATATCGTGGGTAACTAAAATAGCTGTTTTAGACTCATTTTTTATAATTTTATAAACGTCGTCCGTAACGCTTAATCTCGTTTGATAATCTAAAGCCGAGAAAGGTTCATCAAGCAACAAAAGTTTAGGTTTATGCGTCAGAGTTCTAATCAATGAAACCCTTTGTCGCATACCACCGGATAGTTGATCGGGATACTGATTTTTGAATGACTCAAGCCCGTATTTTTTTAAAAGATTTAGAGCGTAATTTTTGTTTTCTGTGCTACATATTTTTTTAATTTCCAGTGGAAGATAAACGTTTTTTTCCACTGTGCGCCACGGAAACAAATGGTCCTTTTGAAGCATGTATCCAAGCTTTCTATCTGTCGCCTTTGAACTTCCATCGTTAAAAATTATTTCACCTTCGGTTGGTTTGATTAGACCTGCAATTAAGGATAAAACCGTTGTTTTGCCACAACCGGAGGGACCTATAATAGAAAGGAATTCACCTTCGTTACAATAAAGGTTAAGATTTTTTACGGCGACGGTTTCACCTTGTAAAGTGTGGTAGGTAAGTCCTACGTTTTTCATTTCTAAAAGTTTATTCATAAATTTATCCGCCGTATAAATTTTATTTTATCCAAAAACCTTTTTGGCAATAGAATTATCTACTAAGTCGTTAAACTTTGCTCTTTTTGGCAATTCACCAGCGTTATCCATAACGTCTTGAAGCCTCGTAAAGCTTTCTTCGGTTGCTTGTAAGTTGGTTTGCCAAGCATCAATATTTTTATAACTTTTTACAGAAGTTTCAAGTGATTTTATAGTAGTTGATGGGAATTGTTTTACAATAGCTTGTGCAACTTCCAATTCGGTGTGCGTGGCAATAAATTCATGTGCTTTTTTAATGGCTTTTAAGAATTTTTCTAAGACGTCTGCGTTTTTAGTGATATAACTTTCAAGTGCGATAAAAGAGGTGTATGGTATTTCACCGCTTTTTTCACCGACTGACGCTACGATATGCCATTTACCTTGTTCTTGATATTCTGAAGCCGTAGGTTCAAACACTGTACAATAATCAGCAGTTCCGCCCAAAAACGCACTGGTCATAAGGTTAAATTGGACGTCGTAATTAAGTGTAAAATCAACGCCGTCTTGCATATTTTCTTGGTTAAGTACGTATTCGAAAGTCATTGCGGGGACACCGCCTTTTCTACCAGCTAAAATCTCTTTGCCTTTAAGGTTTTCCCATTTAAAGTTTGGCTCGGCTACTCTTGAAACTAAAAAGGAACCGTCTTTTTTGGTTAATTGTCCAAAAACTTTGGGGGCGTCAGCCTTGTTTTGTGCGTTTACGTAAATAACCGTTTCCGGTCCCATAAGACCAATATGCGCCGTGCCAGAAAGAACGGCAGTCATTGAGTTATCTGCACCACCACCGTTTGTAAGTTTTACGTCTAAACCTTCCTCGGTAAAGTATCCGTTTTCTATTGCAAGGTAAAGTGGGGCGTAAAAAACAGAGTGAGTAACTTCATTGAGTTCAATTTTTTTCAAACCGCTTTCCTTGCAAGAAGACAGTGGTGCTAAAAGCATAATAGTTGCTAATATGGAAAAAATTATTCGTTTCATATTCTTTCTCCGTGTGAATGTTTTATAATTCATAGTATGATTTGTATATTTAATTTGACAATATTAAAAATATAAAGTATAATAAATCGGTATACAAGAAAGGAGAAATGCTCTATGGATATGGCGAAAACTTATAACGCCTCTGATTTTGAAAGAGAAATTTATCAAGAATGGGAAAAAGAAGGGTATTTTAAAGCAAAAATAGACCCCGATAAACTTCCCTTTACTATAGTAATACCCCCACCGAACATTACCGGGCAATTACATATGGGGCACGCATTAGACGAAACTTTGCAAGATACTTTAATTAGATTTAAAAGAATGCAAGGGTATAGTGCTTTGTGGCTTCCAGGTACCGACCACGCTTCGATTGCTACCGAAGTTAAAATCGTTGAACAAATGGCTAAAGAAGGTCTAACTAAAAACGACGTTGGTAGAGAAGGATTTTTAGAACGTGCTTGGAAATGGAAAGAAAAGTACGGTGGAAGAATTATAGAACAATTAAAGCTTTTAGGTTCTTCTTGCGATTGGAGTCGTCTTGCGTTCACTATGGACGAAAAATGTTCTAAAGCGGTTAAAGAAGTATTCGTAAATTTATACGAAAAAGGCTTAATTTATCGTGGTGACAGAATTATTAACTGGTGTCCAGAGTGCAAAACTGCGCTATCTGACGCCGAAGTTGATTACGTAGAAGAAGATAGTAACCTTTGGTATATAAAGTATCCGATTAAAGATAGTAGCGAGTTTTTAACCGTAGCAACGTCACGTCCAGAAACCATGTTTGGTGATACGGCTGTAGCTGTAAACCCCAAAGATGAAAAATACAAGCATTTAATTGGTAAAACTTTAATTTTACCTATCGTTAATAAAGAAATTCCGGTTGTTGCGGACGATTACGTTGAACTTGAATTTGGTACCGGTGCAGTTAAAATTACTCCTGCACACGACCCTAACGACTTTGAAGTTGGTCTTCGTCATAAATTGCCTGTTGTAAAGGTACTAAACGACGATGGAACTATGAACGAAAAAGCAGGGAAATATAATGGCATGTCTGCTTTAGAGTGTAGGGAAAAGGTTGTAGAAGAATTAAAGGCTTTAGGTGTTTTAGAAAAAATCGAACCGTTACACCACAACGTAGGACACTGTTATCGTTGTAAACATACTGTAGAACCTATCGTTTCTAAGCAATGGTTTGTAAAAATGGAACCGCTTGCAAAACCGGCGATTGACGTAGTAAGAAAGAAGAGTATAAAATTCACACCTGAAAGGTTCAGTAAAATTTACTTTAACTGGATGGAAAACATTAAAGATTGGTGTATTTCACGTCAACTTTGGTGGGGTCATAGAATTCCCGCTTTCTACTGTAAAGATTGTGGCGAAATGATGATAAGTAAAGAAGACGTAAAGAAATGCTCTAAATGTGGAAGCACTAACGTCGTTCAAGATGAGGACGTGTTAGATACGTGGTTTTCATCTGCGTTGTGGCCTTTCTCTACTTTAGGTTATCCCGAAAATACTGACGACTTAAAATATTTCTATCCGACGGACGTTTTAGTTACCGGTTACGACATAATTTTCTTCTGGGTTGCAAGAATGGTATTCTCAGGCTTAGAACACATGAATAGAATTCCGTTTAAGGACGTACTTATTCACGGCTTGGTAAGAGATTCTCAAGGTAGAAAAATGAGTAAGTCTTTAGGTAACGGTATCGACCCGACTGAAATTATAGATAAGTACGGCGCAGATACTTTAAGATTCTCGCTTATAAATGGTGTTTCTGCCGGTAGCGATATGCGTTTCTCGGACGAAAAGATAGAGGGCGCAAGAAACTTTATGAACAAAATTTGGAACGCTTCAAGATTTGTTCTATTAAACGCAGAAGATAAAAAGATTTACGATATTAAAGATTGTAAGTTGACTGTTGCTGATAAGTGGATAATTGCAAAACTTAACAAAACGGTTAAAAACGTAACTCTTAATATGGAAAAATACGAAATGGGTATTGCACTTGCAGACCTATACGACTTTGTTTGGAGTGATTTCTGCGATTGGTACATCGAACTTACCAAACCTATTTTATATGGTGAAGACCAATTAAAGAGAGATTATACTGTAAGTGTTTTAGTTTACGTTTTAGGTGAAATACTTAAGCTTTTACACCCGTTCGTACCGTTTATTACCGAAAAGATTTGGAAAGACGTTCCAAACGCAAAGGGTCCGCTTATGCTTGCCGAATTCCCAAGATATCAAGCACGTGGTGGATACGCAAAGAGTGTAGAAACCGTTGAGTACGTAAAAGAAGTAATTAAGGAAATAAGAAACATCAAGGCTAAAGTAGGCGCAGCTCCGTCAAAGAAGGTAACCCTTTACGTAAAGACGGAAAATCCTTCAGTATTTAAGACCGGAAGAGCGTATATTGAAAAACTTGCTGGTGTAGAAAAGATAGAATTTATTACCGAAAAGGGTACACTTACTGAAAAGACAGTATCTCAAGTTATAGCTAAAGCTGAACTTTATATCCCACTTGGCGAACTTGTTGACATGAGCAAAGAACTTGAAAGATTAAAGAAAGAGCTCGAAAACGTAGAAGGTGAAATTAAACGTGCGAGTGGTAAACTTTCTAACAGTGGTTTCTTAGAAAAAGCGCCCAAGTCATTAGTTGACGTTGAGCGTGAAAAACTTAATAAATACATTGAAATTAGAGATAAATTAAAAGAACAAATTAAGGATTTAGAGAACTAATAAAATCTTTTAATTTTAGCAGATTGTCTTGAAAATCAAAACGTTTTAATCGAAAACCTTGTAGATGCTACAAGGTTTTCTTTTAAATTGTCAAAAAACGATAAAAATCCAAAAAGCATTTCTTTTTTGGTATTGACTAAGGTTGTTAACTGTATTATAATATAAATGAAATAGTATATTATAGGAGAATGTTATGAATTACAAGAACAAACAATGGCGTAAGGATATGGAAATTAAAGTTGATTACAACAATATGATGCAAGAGTACGTCGGAGAAAAAGAAGGTTTTAGTGAAAAAGATTTTGTTAATGCTAAAGATATTATAATAAATGCATATGAAACGGTAAAGGCTAATCGTGGTAAGGGTATGATGGGTTGGACGGAACTTCCGTACAATCAAAAAGAAATAGTAGAAGACATACTTTTAACTGCAAAAAATATCAGAAAGAAATTTGACAATTTTGTCGTTTTAGGAATAGGTGGCTCGGCACTCGGTCCGACGGCTGTATTTCAAGCATTATGTCACTTAAGACATAACGAGCTTAAAAGAGCTAATAGAAAAGCACCAAAGCTATACGTAGAAGATAACGTTGACCCTGAAAGAATGGCTTCACTTTTATCTGTTTTAGATTTAGATAAAACGGTGTTTAACGTAATAACTAAGAGTGGCGCAACCAGTGAGACTATGGCTCAATATTTAATCATTATGGACTTGCTTAAAAAGAAATATGGCGATAAAGCAAGCGAACACATGATTGCAACTACTTCGGAAACTAAAGGCAACTTGATTAAACTTGCTAAAAATGAAGGTCTAAAAACGTTCTATATTCCTGACGGTGTTGGCGGTCGTTTTTCTGAACTTTGCCCAGTAGGTCTATTACCTGCAGCAGTTTTAGGTATTGATATTAAAGCAATGCTTAAGGGCGCAGAAGATATGGATAAAAAGTGTATGGTAAAAAATTATAAGAAAAACCCTGCGCTTTTAACTGCTATTTTGGAATATCTTTCTATAGGAAGGGGTAAAAATATATCCGTTATGATGCCTTATGCGGACGGATTAAAGTATATTGCAGATTGGTACTGTCAACTTTGGGGTGAAAGTTTAGGTAAGTCGGTTAATAATCAAGGGGAATATGTTTACGTAGGTCAAACCCCTGTAAAAGCACTTGGCGTAACCGACCAACACTCACAAGTTCAATTATATAGAGAAGGACCTTTTGATAAGGTTATAACTATAATTGGTGTGGAAAACTTCCGTGCCGAGGTAGAAATAAGCAAGGGTTGTGAAGAATTCCCAGACGTAAACTTTTTATGCGGACATACTTTGGGCGAACTTATCAATACCGAAAGAAAGGCTACTGAATACGCTTTAACTACTGCAAACAGATTAAACTATACAATTATGCTTAACGAAGTTAACGCATACACTATCGGTGCACTTTTATATATGTTTGAAATGGAAACTGCTTTCTGTGGTGCAATGCTTAATATAGATACCTTTAATCAACCTGGTGTAGAAGGTGGTAAAAACGCTACCTATGCACTTTTTGGCAGAAATGGTTACGAAGCAACTAAAAAAGAAATGGATGAAGCTCCTAAAAAGAACGAAAAATATTTTTGTTAATTAAATAAATGAATGTGACGGCAAACCAAAACAAACACGATTTGCCCGATTATCTTTTTCATCAAGGAACTAATTATAGGGCGTATCAAACGATGGGTGCTCATTTAACTATTAAAGACGGCGAAAAAGGCGTGCTTTTTAGGGTGTGGGCACCAAAAGCCGATAAAGTATCGGTAGTTGGTGATTTTAACGCTTGGAACGCAAAGATTAATCCTATGAATAGGGTGACGGACGGCGGAATATTTGAAACGTTTATAAAGGGGGTTGAAAATTATTCCCTTTATAAGTATGCAGTAAAAAGGGGTAGGAAAACGGTGCTTAAGGCCGACCCTTATGCTTTTTATAGTGAAATTCCGCCGAAGTCTGCTTCAGTCGTTTACGATTTAGAAGGATATAAGTGGAAGGACGATGCTTTTATCAAAAACCGCAAAGCCCCTTACGAAAATCCTGTAAATATATACGAAGTAAACTTAAGCAGTTGGAAACGTCACGAAGACGGTGGCTATTACACCTATAAAGAACTTATAAAAGAACTTGTTCCGTACGTGAAAGAAATGGGATATACCCACGTGGAATTTATGCCCGTTGCCGAGCATCCGTTTGACGGGTCTTGGGGGTATCAAGTTACAGGTTTTTATTCTATGACCTCACGTTTTGGTGAACCTAAGGACTTTATGGCTTTAATAGACGCCTTTCATAAAGTGGGAATTTACGTTATTTGCGACTGGGTTCCTGCACATTTTCCTAAAGACGAGTTTGGGCTTATTGATTTTGACGGTTCGCCTTGTTATGAAAATCAAGGTTGGGATAGAAAAGAGCATAAAGTATGGGGTACACGCATATTTGATTTAGGACGGCAAGAAGTTCAAAGCTTTTTAATAAGTAACGCTCTTTTTATGTTTGATAAGTTTCATATTGACGGACTAAGGGTAGATGCAGTTGCTTGTATGCTATATCTTGATTTTGATAAAAAACCGGGAGAGTGGCTACCTAATCAATACGGCGAAAGATATAATTTAGAGTCGATTGCTTTTTTGAAAAAGTTAAATACCGTTGTTTTTGAAAAGTATCCACACGCTCTTATGATAGCTGAAGAATCTACTGCTTACCCTATGGTTACGGGTTTAGTAAGTGAAGGTGGACTTGGCTTTAATTATAAGTGGAACATGGGTTGGATGCACGACGTTTTGGAGTATGCTTCAACCGACCCCTATTTTAGAAGTCATATACATAATAAAATGACCTTTCCGATGTGCTATTCTTTTACGGAAAATTACGTTTTGCCATTTTCTCACGATGAGGTAGTTCACGGAAAAAAGTCTTTACTTGACAAAATGTCGGGTGACGTGCCCACAAAGTTTGCAAACTTAAGAACACTTTTAGCTTTTATGTTTGCTCACCCTGGTAAAAAACTTAATTTTATGGGCTACGAATACGGGCAGTTTAAGGAATGGGACTATGAAGAGGGTTTAGAGTTTTTTATGCTAAAATTTGATTTGCATAATAAACTTTTAACCTATAATAAATATTTGAATAAAATCTATAAAGAAACCCCGCAACTCTATCAAATAGAACGTTCTTGGGAAGGGTTTAACTGGGTTTCTGCCGACGAGAAAGACAATAACGTGTTCGTTTTGGAAAGAAAGGATAAAGAAGGCAACCTTTTACTTGCAGTCTATAATTTTTCGGGTAACGACTATTCAAAATATCGCATAGGTGCAAATAAGGGAACGTATAGGTTAATTCTTAATTCTGACGCCAAAAAATTTGGTGGTGAAGGTAAGGTTAAGGGGATAACTTTTAAAACTGTAAAACGGGGAGCGCACGGAAGAAAAAATTCAATTAAAGTTGAACTTCCTAAATTTTCGGCTTTATATTTTATAAAGGAATAAATTTCTTAAATTTTAAGGAGAATTTTATGATAAGAAAGAAAAAATGTGTAGCTATGTTATTAGCCGGCGGACAAGGTAGCAGACTATACGCACTTACCAACAATATCGCAAAACCTGCCGTTTCGTTCGGTGGAAAGTACAGAATTATAGACTTTCCGCTTTCAAACTGTCTAAATTCAGGTATAGATACGGTTGGCGTATTAACGCAATATCAACCGCTTGTACTTAACGATTATATAGGCAACGGACAACCGTGGGACTTAGATAGGTCGTTTGGTGGCGTACATATTTTATCACCGTATCAAGGAAAAAATTCTTCGGACTGGTATAAAGGTACGGCAAATGCTATATACCAAAACTTGCATTTTATAAAACAATTCGACCCAGATTACGTTTTAGTTTTATCTGGCGACCATATTTATAAAATGAACTATGCACAAATGATAAATTATCATATATTAAACGATGCCGACTGTACTATAGCAGCGATAAGCGTTAGTATGGAAGAAGCGTCAAGATTCGGAATACTTAATACTAATGAAGACGGAAGTATTTACGAGTTTGAAGAAAAGCCAAAGAAGCCTAAGTCAACTTTGGCGTCTATGGGTATATACGTATTCTCGGCAAAAAAGCTTTATAAGTATTTAGAAGAAGATAATTTGGATAAAACTTCCTCTAACGACTTCGGTAAGAACGTTCTTCCGAAAATGTTAAACGCAGGTGAAAAGATGATGGCATATTCGTTTAGTGGATATTGGAAAGACGTTGGAACTATTGATTCTCTTTACGAAGCCAATATGGATTTGCTTGGTGATGTACCTGTATTTGACGTTTCGGATTCAACTTGGAAAATTCAATCAAGAAGTCCATTAGCTCCACCACATTTTATTGGTGATGGTGCAAAAACTAATAATAGTATTATAATGAGTGGTTGTGAAATTTTTGGTACTGTAGAAAATTCAGTATTGGCATCTTCGGTTACCGTAGAAAGTGGTGCAACCGTAAAAAATAGCGTTATAATGGCGGGTGCAACAATTAAGAAGGGCGCAACTATAGAATACGCTATTATAGACGAAAATACCGTTGTTTGCGAAAATGCAAAAATCGGTGAAGAAAAATCTACCGGAAAGGGTATAGCAGTGTTAAGCAAGAATTTGACTATTGGGGAAAATGCTGTAATTTCTGGTGGTGCTATGGTTGATAAAAACGTATCTAAAGGAGGAAAAGCGTAATGAGAGCAGTTGGTATAATTTTTTCTAATATCCACGATAGCAACGTTTCAGAACTTGCAAGAATAAGAACGCTTGGTTCTATTCCTTTTGGTGGAAGATATAGACTTATAGATTTTCCCTTGTCAAACATGGTTAATTCGGGTATAGATACCGTTGGTGTTATAACTAAAAGCAATTATCAGTCTTTAATGGACCACGTAGGTAGTGGTAAAGATTGGGATTTGGCAAGAAAAGACGGTGGTGTTATATTTTTACCCCCATTTGGCGACCTTGGTAACGACACACTTTATAATTCTCGTTTAGATGCGTTAAAAGGAATTACTAACTTTTTGTTCCGTGCCGACGAAGAATACGTTGTAATGAGTGACTGTGATACCGTTTGTAGAATAGATTATTCTCACGTTATCGAAACTCACATAAGAAATCACGCAGACATAACGTTGATTTACAAAAAAGTTAAAAAAGAAGATATTTCAGGTGATACTGCAGTTACCGAATTTAAAATTGAACAGGATAGAGTTGTAGGCTTAAAAACGGGTTCTTTCCCAGAAGAAGATGCAAACGTATTTATAAATATGTTCGTACTTAAAAAATCACTTCTTCAAAATATCGTTATGGATAGCGTTTCTCATAACAAAAAGCACTTTATGACGGACGTTATTGCTGAAAATCTTAAAAGCTTAAAAATTTATGGGTACGAACATAAAGGTTTTTACACAGGTATTACTTCTATGCGTGCTTACTTTGAAGGCAATATGAGTTTGCTTGAAACCCAAAATAGAAGGGAACTTTTCGGTGATAGAAGTGTATTTACTAAGATTAGAGACTCTGCGCCAACAAAATACGGCAATGGTGCAATTGTTAAAAATTCTATGATAGCCGACGGCTGTGAAATAGAAGGTGAAGTAGAAAACAGTATAGTTTTTAGAAACGTAAAAATTGCAAGGGGTGCTGTTGTAAAAAACAGTATCGTAATGCAAAATACCGTTCTTGGAGAAAATTCTTCGCTAAATTATATTATTGCCGATAAAAACGTGGTTGTAAGAGATAGAAGGACTTTATCAGGTACGGATATTCATCCTTTCTACATAGGAAAAGGAATAATGGTTTAATTTTTTTAGGAGAATTTTATGGCTAAAACGACAACTACTAAACAAACGAAAAAGACTAAATCACTACCCAAAATAAAAGTAGAAGAAAAAAAGAAGATTATATATATCGGTTCTGAAGGTGCGCCTTTTATAGCTACCGGTGGACTTGCAGACGTAATGGGGTCGTTACCTAAAGCGGTTGCAAAAAACGGTAATTTTGAAGTAAGTGTAATTTTACCGTTATACAGTAGGATTAACGCTGAATTAAGGTCTAAATTTACATTTATAACAGACTTTAAGGTTTCGGTGTCGTGGAGATTACAATATTGTGGTGTTTACGGTTATAAAGCCGACGGGGTAAATTATTATTTTATAGATAACGAATACTATTTTAAACGTGAAGGTAATATTTACGGATTTTACGATGACGCTGAAAGATATGCTTTCTTTTCACGTGCGTGTTTAGATACTATTTATAGACTAAATATTTATCCAGACGTTTTGCATTGCAACGACTGGCAAACTGCAGGTGCAATAATTTATTTAAAAGGTCTTTATTACGGGGACGAAAAATTCAGAAGAATTAAAACGATATTTACCATTCATAACGTAGAATATCAAGGTAAATTCGGAATGGAAACTTTTGGTGACGTTTTTGGGTTCCCTGAAAGTATAAAGAATTTCGTAGAGTTTGACGGAAACGTAAACCTTATGAAGGGTGCTATAGAAATGACCGATTTATTACTTACCGTAAGCCCAACTTACTCAAAAGAACTTTTATCGTCATACTACGCCCACGGCTTAGAAAATATAATTGAAAGAAATAAAAATAAATTTTACGGAATACTTAACGGTATAGACGTAGATTATTATAACCCTCAAACGGATAAGTACTTATTTAAAAATTATTCACAAGACGATTTGTCGGGAAAATCCGTTTGTAAAGAGGAGTTGCAAAAAATATTAGGACTAAACGTGAATAAAAACGTGCCTATAGTTGCAATAATTTCAAGGTTGGTATCACATAAAGGTATAGATCTTATTAAAGCCGTTATAGAAGAATTTTTGTATCGTGACGTGCAAGTGGTAATTTTAGGTAGTGGTGAAACTGCTTATGAAAATTTCTTTAAACACATAGCGGAATTATATAAGGGTAAATGTGCTACTGTTATAGAATTCAATCAAGACTTGTCAAGAAAAATTTATTCGGGTGCAGATATTTTCTTAATGCCAAGTAAAACTGAGCCTTGCGGGCTTTCACAAATGATTGCAAGTAGATACGGCACGGTACCTGTTGTTAGAGAAACTGGTGGTCTTAACGACAGTATTAAGGCTTTTAATGGTGAAATGGGTAACGGATTTACCTTTGCAAATTATAATGCTCACGATATGCTTTACGTTCTAAATGAAGCAGTAAGATGTTTTGCAAATAAAACCTTGTGGGAAGGTATGGTTAAAAAAGTAATGACGACGGATTTTTCTTGGAACGTTCGTTCGTTTGAATACGAAACTTTATATAATAAATAATTTATAGGAGATATTGATGAATATCACAGAAAAAGACGTGTCGAATTTAATTAACGCTAAACTATCAAAATACTTCGGTGTGTCTAAAAAAGAAGCGACCAAAGAACAAGTTTATAAAGCTGTCGTAATGTGCGTAAGAGATATTTTACTTGAAAAAAGGTCGGCTTTTAATAAAAAGTACCGTGATAAAAAGGGTAAAAGAGTATATTACCTTTGTATGGAATTTTTATTAGGTCAATCCTTAAAAAACAATGCGTATAACTTAAGTTTAACCGATGCTTTTAATAACGTGCTTAAAAAGGATTTCGGTATAAATATGGAAGACCTTTACGAGATAGAACCAGATGCAGGTTTAGGTAATGGTGGTTTAGGTAGGCTTGCCGCCTGTTTTATGGATGCATTGGCGTCGCAAAACTATCCTGCGATGGGGTATTCTATAAGATATGAGTACGGTCTATTTAAGCAAAAAATAGTTGACGGTTGGCAAATGGAACTTCCCGATATTTGGTTACCTGGTGGGGAAGTTTGGTTAACGCCGAGATTAGATAAAACGTTTAAGGTAAAATTTGACGGTCATATAGAAGAAGAATGGACGGAAAATGGCTTGGTGGTACACCATTATAATGCTAAAGAAGTAGAGGCCGTTGCTTATGATATGATGATATCGGGTAAAGATAGCGAAGCTGTTTCTGTATTAAGATTATGGAAGGCACAAAATATACGTGATTTCGATATGAAAACCTTTTCACAAGGTGATTATATTAGAAGTTTACAAGAAGACAACGAAGCAGAACTTATTTCTAAAGTTTTATATCCGTCTGATAATCACTTTGAAGGTAAATCTTTAAGATTAAAACAACAATATTTATTGGTTTCTGCTGCATTGCAAGATATTGTTTCAGACCACAAAAGAAGATACGGCTCGTTATCTACGTTACCGCAACATGCTTCAATACACATAAACGATACCCACCCTGCATTGTGCATACCTGAACTTATGCGTATTTTAATTGACGAAAACGGTTTTACGTGGGATGATGCTTGGTACGTTGTAACAAACACCGTGGCATATACTAATCACACCGTTATGAGCGAGGCTTTGGAAAAATGGAGTGAAGACCTTATTCAAAGAAGGCTTCCAAGAATATACGTAATCTTAAAGGAAATCAACCAAAGATTTTGTGGACAAATGTGGGATAAATTTCCCGGGGATTGGGATAAGATTGAAAGAATGAGTATATTCTCTCATAATCAAATAAGAATGGCTAATTTATCCGTAGTTGCGTCACATCACGTAAACGGTGTTTCCGCCCTTCATAGTGATATTATAAAGAATAGCATTTTCAAGGACTTTTACGATGTTTATCCCGACAAATTCACTAACGTAACGAATGGTATAGCACATAGAAGATGGCTTTGTCAGTCTAACCCAGAATTATGTGCGCTACTTAACGATACTATTGGTAACGACTACGTAAAGGACGCATCTAAACTTATCAATTTTAAGCAGTTTGTTGATGATGAATCAGTATTAAAAAGACTTAATGAAATTAAAAGAATTAAAAAAGAACAGTTTTGTGCGTATGCAAATAAAAAACAAGGCGTTATTATTAACCCAGATTCTTTGTTTGACGTTCAGGCAAAAAGATTGCATGAATATAAACGTCAACTTTTAAATGCTCTTCATATAATTTCTCTTTATGAAGACTTAAAAGAAAATCCCAATCAAAACGTATTGCCAAAAACCTTTATATTTGGTGCTAAAGCTGCGCCGGGATATTACTTTGCAAAGCAAATTATTAAACTTATTTGCGCATTAAGTGAAGATATTAGAAAAAACCCTATGGTTAAAGATAAACTTAGCGTAGTGTATATGGAAGATTACTGTGTTTCTATGGCAGAAAAACTTATGCCTGCGACCGAAATTTCAGAGCAAATTTCTCTTGCTGGTAAAGAGGCTAGTGGAACGGGTAATATGAAATTTATGATAAATGGTGCGCTAACTATCGGTACTTTAGACGGCGCAAACGTTGAAATGAAAGAGGCTTGTGGTGACGATAATATATTCATTTTTGGTTTGACTACGTCGGAAGTAAACGAACTTTGGAGACAAGGTTACAATTCATCAGTTTTCTATAGTGATAATAAAAAGTTAGAAAAGGTTATTTCGGCTCTAAATAGAGGCTACAACGGTGAATCTTTTGCAGAAATTGCAAAATATTTATTGACTGGTAGTCCGGTTGCAGACCCTTATATGTGTTTAGCAGACTTTGGTGAATACAAGGAAATTCACTTAAAGGCAGACAAAGTTTATAAAAACAAGTTAGAATGGGCAAGAAAGAGCTTAAACAACATTGCTACGGCTGGAATTTTTGCAAGTGATAGGTCTATTAAAGAATACGCCGAAAATATTTGGAATTTAAAATCAATAAAGTAATTTATGTATAACCCATTAGATAAAGCTTATAAAAGTATTACGGGCGCCGTTCCTGAAAACGTGCCCGTAACTTTTAGTGTAAAAACAAGTTTACCTTGTTCTATGTGCATCGTTAAAGATGGAGAAGACAAGGTTGTTTATCCTATGCAACAAAACGGGGATTTCTTTACAAAAGAAATCTCTTTTTCGCGTGGGCTTTATTTTTATTATTTTGAAACTGTAGAGGGTAAAATTCTTTGCAATGACGATCACTTAGGTAGTCTTAATTGTGGAAAGAACTTTCAACTTACAGTATATAAAAAGGGATATAAAACTCCTAATTGGCTTAAGGGTGGCATTATTTATCAAATTTTCCCCGATAGATTTTATCGTGGCGAAAAAAACAAACCTAAACTTAATGGTAGGATTATAAAAAATTGGGGCGAAAATCCTTCCTTTTTACCAAACGAAAAGGGAATTGTATTAAACAATGACTTTTTTGGTGGCGATTTTAAGGGTATAACTAAAAAGCTTAATTATTTAAAAAGTTTATCGGTAAACGCAATATATCTTAACCCCGTATTTAAGGCTAATTCCAATCACCGTTACGATACAGGTGATTATTCTTGTTTTGACCCATATTTGGGCACTGAAAAAGATTTTTTAAAATTAATTAAAAAGGCGAAAAGTTTAGGAATAAATGTTATTTTAGACGGTGTCTTTAATCATACTGGTGACGATAGTATTTATTTTAATAAATATGGCAATTACGACTCTTTAGGTGCATATCAAAATAAAAATTCTAAGTTTTATAAGTGGTATAATTTTAATAATTTTCCTAATGAATATGAATGTTGGTGGGGTATTAAAATTTTACCAATGATAAATAAGGATAGTAAGCCTTTTCAAAAATTCATTGCTGGTAAAAACGGAGTTATTCAAAAATATACCGATTTAGGAGTATGTGGTTTTCGTTTAGACGTGGTTGACGAGCTTTCGGATACTTTTGTAAAAAACATACGAAAAAGATTAAAATTATCAAATAAAAACGCTGTATTGATTGGTGAAGTATGGGAAGATGCTACTAATAAAATAGCGTATGGAACTCGCAAAAAATATTTTTTGGGTGATGAACTTGATTCGGTAATGAATTACCCTTTAAAAGATGCAATATTAAATTTTGTTACGGCAGGGGATTCTAAATTGTTATCTGAAACGGTAAAATCGCAAATTGATAGATTTCCAAAACAGTCTTTAAACGTATTAATGAACTTACTTGCTTCGCACGATACTTATAGGCTAATATCGGCGGTAAGTGGGGCTGATATTGACGGTGAAAATAAACAACTTGCTATAGATTACGTGTTAGATGAATATGCTTATAATTTAGCTGTTAAAAGGCTTAAAATTGCCGTTACGGCAGTTTATACAATGTATGGCGTTCCAAGTGTTTATTATGGTGACGAAATTGGAATGCAAGGCTATCGTGACCCCTTAAATAGAAAGTGTTTTACTTGGGACAATATTGACAAAGACTTGCTTTCATTTTATAAAAAACTTGGTAAAATAAGAAGTTCTTATTCGTGTTTTAAAGATGGAGAAATGGAAGAAATTTATAGTAAAGAAGGAATCTATGCATATAAAAGGGCGAATAATGATTGTGAGGTTTTAACCGTACTAAACGCCAAAGATAAAGAAATAAAATTGAGTTTTAATGGAAAATTAAAATCATTGGTAAATGGAAAAATTTATAATAAAAAATACCTTGTGAAAAAACAAAGCTATGATATTTTAATTGCTATTTAAGTAAATTTTTGGGTTTAGTGCTTGATTTTTTATAATAAATGTATTAAAATATTACTATAATAAAAAAGGAGAAAATGAAAATGTCAACTATTGATAAAATTGCAAAACTTATTGCTGAACAATTAAACAAACCGGTAGAAGAGATTACTGCAGATAAAGAAATTGTTAAAGATTTAGGTGCTGACTCTCTTGACGTTGTAGAAATGCTTATGAGTTTAGAAGAAGAATATGGAATTACTATTCCTGATGAAGATGCTGTAAACGTAAAAACCGTTGGCGACATCGTAAATCTTATAGAAAATAAGTAAACTATTTAAGATAAAAAACACTTTAGGGAGTTCCTATAAGGGAATTTTAATTTGATACAAAAGTGTAGCCCACTATACTTCGCTTTAAGGCGAAATATGGTGGGCTTTTCTTTATCCACAAAAGTTTAAGTTAAAATAGGAATATTTTTAGCCTTGTGGCTAAAAGTGATATTGTTTACGCAGTAAACAGTTTAGCCGAGC
>JAZSKQ010000025.1:0-34290 GCA_045534905.1 Christensenellaceae bacterium
TTCGTATTAACCTTTCATTTTTTAATTTGCTTTTAATTAGTTCTTAGTCTATTTTTGCTCTTTGCCTTAATGTACTATTTCTATTAAAGTCTTCTATGCAGTTGTTAATCTACTATCAGTCGAAACGACGACTGTTCGCGCTAAAAATAAGCGCACAAAACGCTATCCTAAACGATAGCCTAAATATACTAACATTTATAAAATTTTAAGTCAAGCAAAAAAACCAAGTTTTTTCACTTTTTTTAAAAAAATTTTTTTTAACCGTTTTTGCAAGTAAAACATTATATAATATATAATATAAACACCCTCTTTTTTTGACAAATACTATTGATTTTAATAAGGTTTTACTGTACAATACCGTCAAGGAGATTTTTATGAATATTAAACTTACTTGTTTTAACGTTGTAAAAGAATTATTAGAAAAAGCAAAACTTAAACCTAACGATATTTTTGTGGTAGGTTGTTCTACTAGTGAAGTAGTAGGTTCTAAAATAGGAACTAATTCCGACCCAGACGTTGCAAAACAAATTTTTGATGGGATTTACCCTATTCTAAAAGAAAACGGAATATATCTCGCAGTGCAATGTTGTGAGCATTTAAACAGGGCAATTGTTGTTGAACGTGAAGCCGTGCCAAATTTAGAATACGTAAACGTCGTTCCACAAAAAAAAGCAGGTGGCTCACTCGCAACCGTTGCTTATAACGAATTTTCAAACCCAGTAGTGGTTGAAGAAATTAAGGCTTCTGCTGGACTTGATATAGGCAACACACTTATAGGTATGCATCTAAAGAAAGTTGCCGTACCCGTAAGACTATCCGTAAACAAAATTGGCGAAGCAAATATAGTGTGTGCAAGAACTCGCCCCAAGTTTATAGGTGGAATTAGAGCAATATACGACGAAAATAAATTATAAATATGCGAAAAACGTTTTGAATTTTCGCCTATCTGTGCTAAAATAATATCCGTGATGCGGATATGGCGGAATTGGCAGACGCGCTAGACTTAGGATCTAGTTCGAGAGAGTGGGGGTTCGACTCCCTTTATCCGCACCACGAAAAACCCAAACCGAACAAATACGGTTTGGGTTTTTTGTTTTAAATTTTTAAGGGAGTCGAACGGGTGGGAAGCGTAAGCCAAACAGTAGCCACCTACTGTTTGCCACCCCGGCGTGATAGCGAGCGTAAGCCGTTAGGCTTGTAAAATTTTAATTTTACTAAATTGTGCATACAATTTTAGCGAAGCGGAGCAAGTCCCTTTATCCGCACCAAAAGAGTTTAATTTAAGCCGTTAGGTTTAGATTAAACTCTTTTTTATTAGAACGTTACGAGGGACTTGAACGGGCAAGTACCTTTAGGGTAAAAGGTGGTCACCCACCTTTTATTGCCCCGGCGTGATAGCGAGCGTAAGCCGTTAGGCTTGTAAAATTTTAATTTTACAAAATTGTGCATACAATTTTAGCGAAGCGGAGCGACTCCCTTTATCCGCACCAAAAGAGTTTAATTTAAGCCGTTAGGTTTAGGTTAAACTCTTTTTTTATTATTTAGAAAGAATAACCCTACCCTATCTAAATTCTACCAACTTTTAAATCAAAATACTTGACAAGTAAGATTTTAAATAGTATCATTGTATTAGTCAAGTAACACAGTGGAGAAATTAATGAGTTTTAATTTTAGTAATGATACACCTATATATTTTCAAATAGCTGAACTTATAAAGGTTAAAATAATAAACGGCAGTTATGCTTTAGGCGAAAAGCTACCCGCTATTAGGGAATTATCCGCAAGTTTAAAAGCAAACCCTAACACAGTACAAAAGGCGCTTTTAGAACTTGAAGATTTAGGGTTAATTTATACCGAGCGAACCAATGGCAAATACGTAACTACGGATAAAAACTTGATTTTAGGGTTAAAAAAGCAAATTATAGACAGTAAAATAAATTCCTTTATCACGGAATTAAAAGAATTAGGTTTAAGCGCAGATGAAATTAAGGAATATTTAAATAGTAAAGAGGACTTAAAATGAACGTTTTAGAAATTAAAAATTTAAGCAAGAGTTTTGACGATAAAAAGATTATAGATAACGTAAGCTTTAGCATTGGTCAAGCTAAATTAGTTGGGCTTTTAGGTAAAAATGGAAGCGGAAAAACAACCATTATTAAGCTCATAAACGACTTACTTACAATCGACCAAGGTGACGTAAAAATTTGTGGGGAAAAGGTTGGAGTTAAATCAAAAGCATTAGTATCCTTTCTTCCCGAACGCACTTATTTAGATACCTCTAACAGTGTAAAACAAGTTTTAGATTTTTTTGAAAGTTTTTACACTGATTTCGATAGAAAAAAGGCGGTGAAATTATTAACCGATTTAGACCTTGACGAAAACGCTAAGCTTTCTAAAATGAGCAAGGGAATGAAAGAAAAAGTACAACTAGTTTTGGTAATGAGTAGAAATGCTAAGCTTTACGTTTTAGACGAACCTTTAGGTGGCGTTGACCCTTCTACGAGAGAAATTATTTTAGACACCATTTTAACTAACTTAAGCGAAGGTTCTTCTATGCTAATAACCACCCATCTTATATCCGACGTGGAACGTATTTTAGATGAAGTAGTTATTATTGACAAAGGGACGGTTGTTCTAAAAGGTGACGCAGACGAGATAAGACAAAAAGAGAACTGTTCTATCGACCAGTTGTTTAGGAGGCTTGTATAATGATTATACGATTATTTAAGAAAGACGTAAAAGATATAACGAAAGTAACCAAGTATATGTGTTTGGTAAGTTTATTTTTCGCTTGCCTTACAAGACTTTGTAAGCTAGCCGACCATATTCAAATTTTTAATATTTTAGTCCTTATATTTTCTAACACCACTTACGCTTTACTAATCAACGTTTTTATAAACGCAACTTTAGGAATTTTAAGGATTTTTATAATTAGCTTTTATAAAGACCCATCTTATTTAACCCATACCCTTCCCGTAACAAAAACAGAACTTTTAACGTCAAAATATTTAGCAAGTTTTAGCGTTATAATATCAAGTATTTTAGTTGCCGTTTTAAGTCTATTTGTAATTTTCGTATCAAAAGACTTATTTTCAACACTAAAAACTTTTTTCTCTGCATCGATTCCCGGTTTCGACGTATCGGTTGCGTTGTTTGGAATTTTGTTAGTATTACTAATAATCTTGCAACTTTTCAGTTATAACGCCATGGCTTTCACTGCTATTATAAAGGGAAATCAAAGCAATCGCAAAAAAGCGGGCAAAAGTGTTATTTGGTTCGCAATATTCTACTTTATTAGTATGATTTTCGTATTTTTATGTGCAATTATAGCGTTATCAATCGGTGGAAAGGTAAGCGAACTTTTTGGCGAAGTCATATCAGGCAATGCACTTTTAACAATAGTAATTTCAACCTTGATTGCAGACGCTATACTTACTGCCCTATTCATATTCATTTCTCTAAAAGAATTCAATAAAGGCGTAAACGTAGATTAAAATATTTAATAAAAAAAAACAAAAACAGTCACTTTTTTAGTGACTGTTTTTTGTTAGATTTTTAAATTCTCTTCATAAAACAATTGACTATCTAAAAATTCACTTACGGTCATTTTAAAACCACTAGCGATCAAAATCGTCGTAGATAATAAATTATCTTTTACTGTTTCGTGAATTATGTTTTTTAATGTTGAGTGAGTAACGCCACTTTCCATAGCCAAGCGATACCTCGTCATGTTTTTTTGTTCTAATAATTCTTGAATTCTCAACGCCAACGCGTGATTTACTGTATTCATAATTTTCCCCTCTATTCATACATTTCACTCCATATTTTAATATAGCTTTTTGCAACTATATGGTTGCGTACAACCATAGATTGTGCTATAATATCAATACTTAAAAGCAAGGAGAAAAAGGTATGAATAAAGTAAATTTTGTTTCCGCCTGGAAAAATTTTAATCAAAACACTTGGTCTGGCACACCCTATTCCATTATGAATTCTTTATCTAAAAAGACTTCGTTAAACTTGATCGATATTTCTACGAAACAAAAAAAAGGCATTTTTCAAAAGATATCAAACGTTAAATCTATAATTAACGCCAACCTAAACGAATTAAATAGCGGAAGAAAAAAACTTGATAAACTTAAAGATATAAATATAGATATTCCCACTATAGTTTTTTCAGAATACAATTGTAAAAACGCAAAAAATTTTTACTGCTATCAAGATCTATCCGTTGATTTTTTATTAAGGTCTAAAAGAATTGAGTTTCGAGCACCTTTTTTAAAAACTTTAATAAAGAAAAATTATTTAAAGAAGAATAAAATTGCTTTATCTTTTTATAATAAATGTGCGGGCATTTTCACAATGAGTGAGTGGCTAAAAAAAGATTTAGTTGAAAATACAAAAATCCCCGAAGAAAAAGTACACGTAGTCGGTGGAGGTTGTAATGTTGACGTCAGCAAAATAAATTACTCAAAAAAGAAAGGTAATAAGTTTTTATTCGTAGGTGTAGACTGGCAAAGAAAAAACGGCGAATTAGTCGTTAAAGCATTTAATCTTTTAAAAAAATCTTGTCCAGAAATAGAACTATATATAATAGGACCTTCAACTTGTCCAAACTCAATAATAAATACAGAGGGCGTACATTTTATCGGCAAATTACCTTCTAACGAACTTTATAAATACTATAACCTATGCGACTATTTCGTTATGCCGTCTACATTTGAAGCATACGGCTTAGTTTTTACTGAAGCCTTGTCTTTTGGGCTTCCGTGCATAGGTAAAAATTGTTATGCGATGCCAGAATTTATTAAAGATGGTGAGAACGGGTATTTGATAGAAAACGATGACGAATTCGAACTTTTTGAAAAAATGAAAGCACTACTTAAAAATGAAAAAACTATGGTGGAAAAAGTACAAAATGATAAGAATGAATACATAAAAAAATATTCCTGGGATAGCGTTGCTGAACGTATTTCGTTAGTTCTTAAAAAGGACGGTTATTTAAAATAAAAAACAGCCCGTGACTGGTTCAGTCACGGGCTTTAATTTTTTAACTTTTATTCTTTTTCTATATCTATTTCAAAGAATTCTTTTGCGTAGTTTACGTTTGAAACGTAACAAACGATATTTTTATAATACGGATAAATTGCTTCGTAATGTTCGTGGCCGGCAAATAGACCAATAACCTTTTCGTGATTTTCTTTTATTAACTCTATAACCTTTTTCGTTACGTCGGTTGGATAATCTATAAGCGTCATATCGTGTTCTGACCCACACCCGAACGACGGACGACGAATTTTAGCAATTGCCGTATTCGTTAAATGTTCTGACGCTAACGGAATATGTGTAAAAATTGCAACGTCTTTATTATCACTAAACACCTTTTTTAGTTCATTATAATGGCGTTCGGAAAATTGACAATCAGAGTTATCTATAGTTACAAACTTTACCCCGTTAATCTCTTTAACTGCAAAGTCAATATCGTTTTTAATTTTACTTTGAAATTTTTCCCTGTAAAATTCCCTTCTTTCCTTTTGAGTCAATTCCGTTTTGCCAGGGTAATAATCGTGATTTCCAAAAGTATATAAATAATCGCTTTTAACTTTTCCAAATATCTCTATCATTCTATCTATATTTGCGTCCGTACAAAACTCTACTATATCTCCAGGAAAAACTACCAAATCCGCCTTAACGCTATTTGCGTATTCGATAGAGTTGATGAGTTCTTCTTCGGCGTATAAAATCTCGTCACATCTTTCCAAAGTTTCCCTTTCAAAGAAGAATTTTCTAAATTTTTCTTCCTTAAAGCAAGCATCGTTTTTATCGCAAACTATTAAGTGAGCATCTGAAATTTGAACTATCTTTATGCTTTTTGTTGCAGTTTTGCTTTTTAAAGCTATTTTTCTAACCATTTTCTGCTCTTTTTTTATCAAATAACTTAAATATGAGTGGATAAACTAACACGCCGAAAATTACTAAAATAAAATATCTTACGGCGTTAGAAATAAGGTTTTTACCAAAAATTAACTCTAATGGTATCTTCACGTAAGTCTTTATAGCTAAAAGCAAGCCAAGTCCTATTGCAACCTTTATAATTTGAACGTACCATTTTGCACTGGTTCTAAAATTGATAAACCTTCTTTCTATAGGATAGGCAACAAGTAAACCCACCGAAGCCCCCAAAATGGTATAAGCCTTTTTTATTGCCGACTCCAAATTAGCCGTGTCAACGTCCTTAAAAGGAGTAAACACTGCAAAGCAAGTATAAACAAAACAAAGCAATGCAACTGAAAGTAGCATTAAGAACATAAATATAGGCTTTTCTTCAGAAGCGTCTGCAATAGGCTTAAAAATAAGCACGAAAAATATAGATATCAATATAGATACCCCTACGTCTAAAGGCGTGTGAACACCAAGATACATACGGGATAACGGAACTAACAAACATAAAACAATCATTAGTGAACGAATCCACTTATTTTTTGTTATTGCAAAGGTTCCGCCATATAATCCTATAGCAGTTTGAGTATGACCTGACGGAAAAGAATACCCGGTTGCACCCTCTCTTGCACTTTCAACAATTGTAAAGTTTTTATCTACAATCCAAGGTCTTGGGATTTTAAATGCCAACTTTAAAAATTGATTGGTTGCAGTTCCCGCAAAGCCAACACCTAAAATATAATAGCCGTATTTTTTTGATACGCACCAAAATATTATAAGCGCCACCGCAATAAACGCAGTTTCGTCACCAAGCAAGGTCAAAACCGAAAAAAGTTTATCAAAAAAAGGGGTTCTTAACTTTTCTAAAAACTTTAATACTTCCACACGTTTTCTCCGATAAGTTTTTATAAAGATATTCTAACCCCTTTTCAATTTAAAATCAAGACCTAATACAATTTTTATTTAATTACAAACTTCTTTTTTTGCTTTCATCTTGCATTCTTCAGCAAAGTCGTAATACTCTTTAAATTCTTCTGGTTTTTCTTCACTTTGCCTTAAAATAGCCAGTTCTTGCGAAACCGTATATTTTTCACGGATATACTTTTCTACTAATTGTTCATAAGTAAATATTGGCTTCTTTGAAAACACTCCGTCTTTATAAATTAGATATTCTTTCTTATAATCGTAATTTGGATTTTCTTGGGTTTCGGCTACGGCACAAGTTTCGGTATTAAAATAGAGTTTAGGAAATTCTTCAAGCCTTTTTTCTTCCCTTATCGTTTCGGGTTCATAATTGCCTAATTGATAATCCTTAACTTCTTTTTCTTCACCGTAATATTTTTTGCCGCCCTCGTCATACAAGGTTTCTTTTGCAAAATAATGCGATACTTCTTTCATTGAAGTTTGCAAAATGTTTAATACTTTTCCACTTAATTTTTCGTATATTACTTTATTCATTCTTTTTCTCCTTAATAAATTTGCTCAACAGAAAATGCAAGAGTACCTGTAAATTGAGTCTTATTTGTCATGATACCACTGGTATAAAGATATATACCGTTACCAGAATCTACAGTTATCGTTAGTACATTACTATTTTCTACAGTGATAATAGATGGAGACATAGCACCAAACATAGTACTTTCTGTAACACCTATTTCGGATAAAGGTAATATGTGTCCTGAAAATATAATATCCTTACCGTTAAGTTCTTGTGCAAGAGTTTCTAAATCAAACTGTGATTTGGTATCGTGATAAAAAGTAATGGTTGTACCTTCTGCGCCAGGTACCCGGGCTGATGCTTCAGCAGTAAACTTATAACGGTGTCCTATGTTTGCATTCATATAGCCTAAGGTTACTGCGTGAGCGTCAACGGTTGGATTTCCAATTCGCAAAGTACCACCTGCACCAGTAATCGGGATAACGTCCACCTTAACACTCGCACTCATTTCTTTAAGAAATTCGTATATTGCACCTGACGAAGTTCTTTGAACAGCATAAACGTAAGTTGTGTTTTTTGTTTGGGACGGAATAATTTTATTCACCTTACCGTCTAATGCACTTGCCACGGCTAAAATATCTTTACCGTCGTTTACGTATATATCACCGTCAATAAGTAAGTCGATTTTGGTGTCAGTTAAATTGACATCTTTTTGATACGTTCTTTCGACAAATACCATAGAGCCACGACCGTCTGACGGTAAGGCACCCGCAACTTTATCGTCATGCCTGTCTAAACCAAAAATAACTTTTGAAGTGCCAGCCGTTATCTCGTCTTGTATAACTTGAGGCAACCAAGTAAACTTGTCTTCATTACCTTCATATTCCAATCGAGTTAAGCCGAGCAACGTTTTAGCCGAAACGTTATCTAACGCCTCTGAAACAACCTTATTTTGTATGGAATTAGTAGAAGTTTTAGACAAAGATGAATCAATTACCTCACATTTTTTTAATCGACTATTTATGTCCGATATAAAAGTTAGCACTTGTAAATACGAATCTCCTTTTTCAGGTTCAACTGCATTTACACCTCTTTCAACGTAAAAGGTTGTTTTCGCAGTTGAAGTAATTTCGCCACCACCATTACAAATATAAAACTGAACGTTTACGTTCCCTGCTATACTTGTTATTGACAACGGCAAATCGTATTTATAGCAATACGCCGTTTTTGAACCGTCAAGTTCAAAATTTGTCAAAAAAGACATAACCTCTTTAGGTACGTCAGTGCCGTCTGGAAGCGTAAAAGCCACGCACACAATATTATCTTTATGCGTTGGGCATACAAAATAAATAGTGCTAGCCTTGTTAGAACCTTGATACACTTTTTCAGGCAAAACACCTAATTGAGAGCCGTCTGCGTTAAAATAAAAAATCATAAATTTTTCCTCCTTTTTGCCTATATTAAACCATTGCTATTAGAAGAAAAGTTACGCTATATGACAAAATTATTAAAAAAACAAAAAACCGAGAATAAAATTCTCGGTTAAATTACGTATTATTAAGTTTTAAGCCTGTTCTTTTGCGGTTTAATGCTTAATTGTGTTTATGAAAACTGCTTTTTTAGCGTTACGTTTTAGCTTTTACCGTTTTACACAGGCAAGTAATGAGTTGATCGGTCCATCCTCCTCAAGGGATTTTTTAAATAGTAATCTGTACATAGGAGCAACCTCCTTAAAGTTATTTTTTAAGCTTTACTGTACATTGGAGTATCCCCCTTATAATTTGCTATACGCATAAGCCTCGGCCTCCACCCCGATACGGCTTACTGTATGGAAAGTTCTACTTTCCTCTTGTCACTTATATTTTCCTATACCTTTAATATTTTGTCAATATATTTTTTAAAAATTTTACAAACTTTATTTTTAAAAATCATATTGACAATCATATTTGAAAATGATAAAATTTAAATGTTGGGAATCATTTTCCCAACTTATTTTTTTAAATCCAAACTTTTTAAATTGACTTATTTTCACCAAAAAACTATAATGCGTTATAACTTATTAAGACAAATTATGCAAGGATATTTATGGTAAATTCTTTAGACAAAAATACAAATCGCAAATATTCGTTTTTAATATTTGCTTGCGTATTTATATGGATAATTACAACGGGTTCAAAAAACGTATTCACTGCAGAAATTGTTGAACTTACCAACATTTTTAACACCACTAAAGACCAGTTAAGTCTTTGTATGACGTACTATTTTATAACCTATTCTTCTCTTCAGATACTGCTTTTTTTCGTAATGGACAAGTTAGATATAAAATGGTATATATTAGTCACCATGGGTCTTTCCGGCGTAGTGACCGTGTTGATTGCATTTGCTACCAAACTTTATAGTTTATGGATTATTTTATCTATAAACGGAATACTTCAAGCGGGAATATGGGGTATATGTATAGGTACGTTAAAAAATTATTTGCCAAACTATTTAATTCCAAAGGCACTTGCCTTAATGAGTATAGGTACGGCAATAGCCGGTGTAGTTTCTTACGGTTCGTCTGCAATAGCAGTTGCAATCAATTTTTGGAATATACCCTACATAGTTTTAGGCGTTATTTTGACAATATCTGCTTTTATATTCTTTATAGCCGTAAAAAAATGCTCTACAATCAAAACGGAAAAAAACTCTGATGCTATCCTTGTCAAACACGAAAGCAGAAACGTTCTTGTTTTATCAACCAAGTTTTATCGTGTACTATTTCTAATAGTAGCCTTTACGTTAAGCATAGCAATACACTTTGTATTTTACGGAACCTTAAACTGGATTCCAAACCTTATTACCGAAGTATATGGCAAATCCCCTTCTTTTGGAATACTTATTTCAGTATTAGCACCACTTGCGACAACAATTGGCCCCATAATAGCCATAAAATATACTGAAAGGTTTAAAAACTATCTATACGTACTTCTCTTTTTCGTAGTTATGTCCGGAATTCTTTCGATTGCACTTTACTTAATCTTTGATTTGGGTTTAGTTTTGGCGCTTATCATTTTAATACTTTACCTTTTAATTCTCCACGCAAGCGTAACCATAATAAACTCGGTATTATCCATAAAAACTGGCGAGTACATAAACAGTGGCGCATTCAGTTGTTTAATGAACGCAGCAGGTGGTTTCTCGGCAGGGTTTGCGCCTACTCTTTTAGCCTTAGTTATCGACGGAATCGGTTGGAACAGTTATTACCTTATAATAGCGTTAATAACTATAGGAATAACCCTTATCACCTTACTTGGAATAATTTACGTAAATATTCAAAACGCAAAACGTAAAAAGAAAATATAACTTAAAAAGACCTTCCAAAAAACTGTAATAGACATAGGGATTTTTAAGCAATAACAAAAGTGTAGCCCACTATACTTCGCAAAAAGCGAAATATGGTGGGCTTTTCTTATCCACAGAATAGTTAAATAATTTAGTTATATTTTTAGCCTTGCGGCTAAAAGTGATATTGTTTACGCAGTAAACAGTGTAGCCGAGCGTAGCGAACGCCAACTGCGTAAGCAGTTATATTTTAACCTACGGTTAAAGTTATATTATATTTGCCACAACTTTCCCGAAAGGGAAAATAAAACTTTGCGTAGCAAAATATCACTGCTTTTAGCAATATAACTTGCCGTTAGGCAAATATAACTAGTGCGTCAGTAATAATCTCTATTACTGACGCACTAAATGGAAGGTCTTTTTTTATATTAGTTTTTCTAATTCTTTAATTTGTTCTGCCGTAGGTTCTAAAATATGCGCAAACGGAAATTTTAAATTCATAGAATCGTATTTTACTTGACAGATTTTTTTAAAAGGCAACAATTCTATTTTAACCACGTTAGTTCTATCCTTTAATATCTGTTTTAATCGTTCTATATTCTCTTTCGTGTCGTTTACGGTAGGAATTATAACTTGTCTAATAGTAGTTTTTATATTATTATCCGTAAGATAATCTAAAAACTTTACCACTTTGCTAAATTCCATGCCAACGTTATTTAAGTAATCTAAATCGTTAGTATATTTAAGGTCTAAAAGAACGTGGTCGGTAACCGATAATAACTTAATAACGTTTTCGTCTAAAACACAGCCGGACGTATCCAAACAAGTATTTATACCGTTTTGTTTTGCAAGGCTAAATAATTGATAAACAAACTCAGCCTGCATAAGTGGTTCTCCGCCCGAAACGGTTAAACCACCGTCCGTGCCAAAATAATCAACGCATCGTTTAACTTTTTCAAGCACTTCTGACGGTGTATATTCCTTTCCACCGTCAAAACTCCAAGTATCCGGATTATGACAACACTTACACCTAAGTGGACAACCTTGCATAAAAACAACGAATCTTATACCAGGTCCGTCAACGGTACCCAAACTTTGAAAAGAATTGATTTTGCCTAATATCATATCGTTTGGTGGAAGGTTCTTGAAATAACTTCCTTTTGTTGTTCTTTGCTTAATTTACTAAAGTTAACGGCGTATCCCGATACTCTTATAGTTAGGTTAGGATAATCTTCTGGATTTTCGTAAGCCTTAATAAGGGTTTCACGATTAAGAACGTTTACGTTTAAGTGATGCGCCTTTTTACCAAAATATCCATCTAAGATTTTAACTAAATTATCCACCCTTTCTAAATCGTTTTTGCCAAGTGCTTCAGGTGCGATAGAGAAGGTATTTGAAATACCGTCACGGCAATCGTCGTAACTTATTTTTGCAACCGAATTAAGCGATGCAAGCGCACCGTTTTCCTCACGGTTATGCATTGGATTAGCACCGGGTGCAAAAGGAGTAAAAGCCTTTCTTCCGTCGGGAGTTGCGCCCGTATTTTTACCGTAAGTCACGTTAGAAGTAATAGTTAATACGGATAAAGTATGTTCAGCGTTCCTATAAGTAGGGGTCTTTCTTAAGAAAGTTATCATACGGTGTGCCATATCTTTAGCGATTAAATCTACCCTATCGTCATCGTTGCCGTATTTAGGGAAATCACCTTCAATATTAAAATCAACAATATAACCGTTTTCGTCACGAATAGGCTTAACCGAAGCGTATTTTATTGCACTTAAAGAGTCCGCCACAACCGATAACCCAGCGATACCAAAAGCCATAAATCTTTTTAGATAAGTATCGTGAAGTGCCATTTGGCTCTTTTCATAAGCGTATTTATCGTGCATATAGTGAATTACGTTCATGGTATTTACATATAGGTTAGATAGCCAAGCCATATATTTATCCATACGATCCATAACCGTATCAAAGTCTAACTTATCACCAGATAGAACGGAATCTTGCGGTCCTATTTTCAATTTAGAAGTAGTATCGTAACCACCGTTTATAGCAATTAGCATAAGTTTTGCCAAATTACATCTCGCCCCAAAGAATTGCATTTGTTTTCCAACTTCCATTGCCGAAACGCAACAAGCAATAGCGTAATCGTCGCCGTAAATCGGACGCATCACGTCGTCGTTTTCATATTGAATAGAGTCGGTATCTTTTGAAACCTTTGCGCAGAACTTCTTAAAGTTTAACGGCAAATCTTTAGACCACAAAATAGTGAGGTTAGGTTCAGGCGAAGACCCTAAAGTATAAAGGGTGTTAAGTATGCGGAAGCTGTTTTTTGTTACCAAAGTTCTACCGTCTTTACCCATACCACCAACGGCTTCGGTTATCCACATTGGGTCGCCACCGAAAAGTTCGTTGTATTCGGGAGTTCTTAAGTGACGAGCAATACGTAGTTTAATAACCAAGTCGTCAATCAATTCTTGCGCAGTTTCTTCGGTGAGGATACCGTTTTCAATATCCCTTTCGATGTAAATATCTAAGAAAGTGCTTACTCTACCTAAACTCATTGCGGCACCATTTTGTTCTTTAATAGCCGCAAGATAGCCAAAATACGTCCATTGAATTGCTTCTTTAGCGTCTTTAGCCGGCTCAGAAATATCATAGCCGTAAGAAAGAGCCATTTCCTTCATATAACCCAAAAAGGTTATTTGTTGAAAAAGTTCTTCTGAAAGACGAATATTATCAACGTCAAAATTTTGACCAACAAGGTTAGCCTTGTCCTTTTTCTTTTCTTCTATAAGCCTATCAATACCGTAAAGGGCAACACGTCTATAGTCGCCAATAATTCTTCCACGGCCGTAAGCATCTGGAAGTCCGGTTATAACGTGGCTTTTTCTTGCCAAACGCATTTCGTCGGTATAAGCTCTAAAAACGCCGTCGTTATGGGTGGTGCGGAACATAAATTCTTCTTCCACCTTACGACTTAATTTATAGCCGTAAGCTTCGCACGCTTGCTTTACCATTCGCATACCACCGAAAGGGTTTATCCCCCTTTTAAGTGGAGCGTCCGTTTGCATACCTACGATAAGTTCGTTTTCTTTATCAATATATCCGGGAGCGTAACTTTTTAACGAAGAAACCGTTTCGGTATCAACATCAAGAACACCACCTTTTTTTCTTTCTTCTTTAAAAAGTGATTGAACTTTATCCATCAACGCCTTGGTTCTATGGGTCGCAGACGATAAAAAATCTGCCGTTCCATCGTACGGTTTATAGTTGGTTTGAATAAAATCGCGAACGTTAATTTGGTCTTGCCAATCACCCGAAATAAATCCTTTCCAATTTGCGTGATTCATAATTATTCTCCTTAAAAATTCCTATTTGTAGCAGAGCCACAAAGACAAAAAAAAGGGCAAACCGATATTTTAATAACGGTTTGCCCAGACGGTCGGCTAAAATTTTACCAAAAAGGTAAATAACGTTTGCAGTTCCCCGTGGTAGCCCACGTAATCCGCCAGTAATGCAAACGGTTAGACGTGAACGGTTTCACGTCAACAATATTATCACACAAAAAAAATATTTTGTCAACAAATAAACGACATAAAATATTTAAAACACACTATTCTTTAAATTAGTTATTATGCGCTATACAAAATAAAAGGAAGGCGCTTTGCCTTCCTTTTATTTGGAGCTGGTGACGGGTAATTCCCCTAAGAGGGGAAATGTCCGGTAGGACAAAAGGGTTGCGGTCTCCCGCTAGGGAATCAGAACCTGCGCAGTACTTCGCAAACCGTTATCGGTTTGCAAACAAAAAAGAACACCTTTTTTAGGTGCCCTTTTTTGTTTTGTGGAGCTGGTGACCGATTTGGGCGACTTTGACTATACTTTCTTTAGACGGACAAGCCCTTCGTAGTGAAACGGAGAAGACTGCGACCTTCGCAGGTTTCTAAACCGTCCCACGACTTTATAAAAATAAAAGGAAGACGCTTTGCCTTCCTTTTATTTGGAGCTGGTGACGGGATTTGAACCTGCGACCTGCTGATTACGAATCAGCTGCTCTACCGACTGAGCCACACCAGCACGTAGCCGTAAAGAGAATTCTTTACGACTAAAATATATTAACACAAACTTAAAAAAATATCAACGTTTTTTATAATAATAAATTTTAATTTATAAAAACTAAATTTCGTTGGGGTGTTTTATATTAAATCCCCTATTATTTAACCAAGTTTTGCAATGTTTTATCCATTTTGCAAGTTCGGGTTTAACCAAAACGCTATCATTATCTTGCGTTGAAGTTTCCTTAGTTGCCAAACTAATACCGTGCACGCCCAAAAGAAAATTCTTTAAAACTTTCGTGAACGTAAAGTGTTAAAAAACCTTTTGCGTTTTTTGGTTTTTCAATATTAAAATAGCCATATAAATCTATAGTTTTAGTAATCATAGTTCCCCCTAACGCAACAATTTTAACACACCAAAATTTTAATTGCAATAAAATCGTTGAAATTTATCTTCTTATTTGATACAATATAGACATGGGATATCATATAGACACGGCACTTATTTACGATAAATTTAAGGTGGACTGCGAATGTCCTTTATGCGAAATAAGAAGGGTAGCCGAAAAACAATTTGTTTACGAATTTTTAAACGACGCCGTTATGGAAGAAAACACTAGAGCAACGGTAAATCAAAAAGGGTTTTGTAAGGAGCATTTTAGTATGCTTTTTAAAAGCCAAAACAAGCTTTCTTTAGCATTGCAACTATCCACGCATTTCAGTGAAAATTTACTTGATAATATTAAGGGTATAGAAAATAAAAAACAAGCGAAAAAACAAGTGGAATATTTATCGCAAACTATAGATTCTTGCGTTATTTGCGACCTATTAGAAGAAAGCATGAAAAGATACTATAAAACTGTAGCGCAACTGTATTCTAAAGAAAAACAGTTTACCGTTTTGTTTAACAACTCTAAGGGATTTTGTTTAGAACATTATCAAATGCTTTTAAAGTACTCTAATTCTGCAGGGCTTAGCCAAAAGACGTATATAAAAGCGTTAAGTAAGGTAATGACGGATAATCTAAATAGAATTTATAAAGAGATTTTAACTTTTTGTGACAGTTTTGACTATCGCAATGCCTTTAAGCCACTCGGCACGGCAGAAACGGCGGTATTAAGAACGGGTATAAAATTGTACGGAAAAACCCCCGAATAAGGAGAATATATAATGAACAAAGTTTGCATTGAATTAGTTGACGGAAGAAAAATGAATTTAGAGCTTTATCCAGAGCACGCACCAATTACGGTTGAAAACTTTTTAAGTTTAGTAAAGCAAAATTTTTACGACGGTTTGTGCTTTCACAGGGTTATAGAAAACTTTATGATTCAAGGTGGTGGCTACGTTTACGATAACGGTTTAGAAGAAAAGCACGCACCCAAAACCATCAAAGGCGAATTTAAATCTAACGGCGTAAACAATACCTTAAAACATACTGCCGGCGTTATTTCTATGGCAAGAACTTATATTAAAGATAGTGCAAGTTCTCAATTTTTCATTTGCACGGTAAACACCCCGCATTTAGACGGCGAATATGCAGCGTTTGGCAAAGTTTGCGATAAAGAAAGTTTACAAGTTGCTATAGATATTTCTAAGGTACTTACCGGTTTTGTGGACTATTTTGCAGACGTCCCCGTTGACCCGATAGTAATTAAAACCATTACTGAAATCTAATTTGTATTAAATAAAAAACCTCGGTTTCGTTTTTTGAAACCGAGGTTTTTGTTTTATTTTTTATAGACGGCTAAAGATTCTAACGACGTCAACGTAAACTGCAATTTAACTTTTCCATTTTCTTTATTTAAGATAAAGGTTGGTTTTTCTTCGGATAATTGATACTCTCCGTCGGGAAGAATTAAAGTATCGGTAATATAGTCGTAATCGGTGTTAGTAAGCGTAACTATTCTAACGGTGTCCGTTTTATCGGACATGGCAGTGGTAATAATTGCCGATTGGTCTTTATTATCTTCAATAGAAAGTTCTGCGTATGGAATTATACCGTCTTTTTTTAACAAACCTAAAAGAACGTTGCGAAGTTCTTTAGTAGGATTTTTAATATAGTTATAAAAATACTGCGTTGCAATATAGGTTGCCTTGCCGAGCACCTTCACTTAAACCAAAATTATTTAATAAAATTGTTCAAAACACAACTTAATTTAACTCCGAATCATTATATTTTAGAAACACGGCTAATACGTGCAAGACATCTATTGCTTCATACAAACCAAACCATATCTGAAATTGCTTTTTCGTGTGGATTTAACACTCCGTCTTATTTTTCTAAAAAATTTAAGGAACGCTTCGGCTCTCTCCCAATAAAAACAAGATAAAAAATACCCCTTGGCTCGTTAGCCAAGGGGTATAATTTTATTCTTCCGTTTCTTCGGTTTCTTCTTTTTCTTCTTTTACGTTTATTGCGTGTTCTAAAATTGATAAAACTTTGTCTTTATTAAATCCTTTATAATCTACGGCAGTAATATCGTCTATTCCTATTTTAAGTTGCGTAGATATATTAGATAAAGACGGTTTAATTCTTGTCTTAGAAAGTTTATCCGCCTTAGTTGCTATAACTACGAAAGGAATTCTATAGTGATAAAGATAATTTATCATCATCTTATCGTCTTCGGTCGGATCGTGGCGAATATCTACCAAAGAAATTAAAAGTTTAATATTTTCTTTTTCTAAAAAAGTTTCAAGTAGCCTTCCCCACTTTTTCTTTTCTTCTTTAGAAACCTTTGCAAAGCCGTATCCAGGAAGGTCTGCTAAAACGAATTCGCCAAAATCAAAGTAATTTATAAGTCTGGTTCTGCCCGGCGTGACCGAAGTTTTTGCAAGTTTTTTATTATTTGCAAGCATATTTATAAGCGTACTTTTACCCACGTTAGATTTGCCCGCTATTGCAATTATCGGCTTGTTCGTTTTATAAAACTTATTTTCACTTGCAACCGAAGTAATAAACTCCGCCTTTTTAATCTTCATAAGTAATTTTAAAAGTTGATAGCCGTATTAAACACAGTATCTACGTTTTCAGCTATAACGAACTTTATCTCCTTTCTAATTTCGTCCGGAATTTCCACTATATCTTTTTGATTTTCTATGGGAATAATTATAGTCTTAATTCCGTTTCTATATGCAGCAAGGCACTTTTCTTTAAGGCCACCTATAGGTAAAACCTTACCACGCAACGTTATTTCACCAGTCATTGCAACGCTCTTTTTAACGCTTTTACCGGTAAATGCAGAAAGTATTGCAGTAGCCATAGTTATACCTGCAGAAGGTCCATCTTTAGGCGTTGCACCTTCTGGAACGTGAACGTGTATATCGTACGCACCAAAATCCCAACCACCGATTCCATATTTTTCGGCGTTAGAACGAATATAACTTATAGCCGTTCTTGCAGACTCTTTCATAACGTCACCAAGCTTACCGGTTAATAAAATCTCGCCCTTACCTTTCATAAGTGAAACCTCTATCGTAAGCGTAGTTCCACCAACACTCGTCCAAGCAAGTCCTGTTGCCATACCAACTTCGTCTTTTTCTAAAACGGCGTCTCTTATATGTTTTTTAACGCCAAGATAGTTAAATACGTCTTTTTGGTCAACCACTTGTTTTCTCGTTCTATTATTAGTTGCAACCTTAGTTGCAATTTTTCTTATTACACTGCCCAATTCACGTTCTAAGTTTCTTACTCCTGCTTCTAAAGTGTAACTTTTAATAATTTCACGTATAGCAGACTCGGTAAATTCCGCTTTCTTTTCGGTAAGACCGTTTGCCTTTAATTGTTTAGGAATTAGATAACGCTTAGCAATTTCTAACTTTTCCTCGTCAGTATAACCGTTTATTTCAATTATTTCCATTCTATCAAGTAACGGGGTAGGAATAGTGTCTAAACTGTTTGCCGTAGTTATAAACATAACTTTAGATAGGTCGTATGGAATTTCTAAATATCTATCTCTAAAGGTAGTGTTTTGTTCTGGGTCTAAAACTTCTAACAATGCACTTGCAGGGTCCCCGTGAGAATCGGAAGACATTTTATCAATTTCGTCAAGCAAGAATACTGGATTATTAGTCCCGGCAACTTTCATACCAAAAATAATTCTACCCGGCATTGCGCCAACGTAAGTTCTTCTGTGCCCTCTAATTTCAGACTCGTCTTTAACGCCACCAAGACTCATGCGGACGAACTTACGATTAAGTGCACGTGCAATGGACGTTGCAACCGAAGTTTTACCAACGCCTGGAGGACCTACGAAACATAAAATAGGTCCTTTAATTTCTTTGGTTAGTTTTAATACTGCAAGATATTCTACGATTCTTTCTTTAACCTTATCTAAGCCAAAGTGGTCGGCGTCTAAAACGTCTTTTGCATCGACCAAACTTTCTGTATCGACTGTACTTTCGTTAAAAGGTGTTTCGATAAGCCAATCTAAATAATTTAAAATAATAGAATAATCGGGGCTAGACGGATTTATTTTATCTAACCTTGCAATTTCTTTCAAGGCCTTTTTTTCTATATCTTTAGGCAACTTTTTATCAAGAATTTTTTGAGTCAATTCTTCTTTTTCGTTTTCGTCGTCACCAAGTTCTTCGTGCATTACCTTAATTTGTTCTCTTAAATAGAACTCCTTTTGGCTTTCGTCTATATTTTGTCTTACCTTATTTGAAATCTTTTTTTGAATTTTTGCAATTTCGGTTTCACTTAACATAAAGTTACGGAACATTTCAACACGCTTTAAGGTAGAATCTATAGATAAAATTCTTATCACGTCTTTTTCTTTAAAGACAAGTGCCGATAAAACGTTATCGATAAATTCGTTAACGTCTGTAAGTTCCCCTATGGCAGAAATCAATTCTTTATTGGTATTCTTTTCTATTAAAACGTATTCGTAGAACTGTTCTTTTAGCGTCCTTAAATATCCTTCTTCTTCAACTTCAGTTAAATCTTTAACGTATGGGGTTTCTTCAACTTTAACGCAAAAATATCCGTTAGTATCTAAAAAAGAAAGTATTTTGGCACGGTTTAACGCAGACACGTTAAGCTTAACGTTACCATTGGGTAATTTTATTACTTGCTTTACTTCGGCAATTACACCAACTGTAGATAAATCTTTTTTAGTGGGTGCGTCTATAAAAGCGTTCTTTTGCGCCGATATAAAAAGTAGGTTGTTAAATTCAACAGCCATCTCTACTGCCTTTACAGAAACGGGTCTGCCAACGTCAACAGCAAGCAAAGTTTTAGGCAATAAAACCTTTCCCCTTAAAGGGATAAGTGGTAAAATTTTAGTACTTTTATTCTCTTCCATAAGTATCCTTTTTACAAACAGTATTTTTCTATTAAATGTTTAATTGCGTGCTCATTGTACGGCACGGTAATTTCTTTTGCAAGTTTTTTTAGTTCGGGCGAACCGTCGCCTACGGCAACACCGTGCCAAGGTCCGTTAACAAGTTCAAAGTCATTATTAAAGTCGCCGACTGCCATAACTTCGCTTAAGGGAATATTATAGTAGTTTGCTAAAAATTTAACCGATTCACCTTTATTATAAGCAGGGTTAATAAATTCAACAAGCCCTTCACCACCGCTATTTACTGAAAGATCAGGGAAGGCTTTTTGAAAGGTTTCTTTGTATCCGTTTACTTTATTGTTTTCGGTATGAAAAACTACTTTTTGTACCCTTTTATTTAGTTCTTTAACTAAAGCAAGCAAATCGTCCTTTTGAATTTTAGGAACGGCATCTTCTTTTTTATAGAGTTCGGCGTACGAGCAATACCCCTCGTAATACAAAACGTCGTCTATAAATACGGCGGGTGATTCGCCAGCGTCTAACACAGACTTTATTACGGATAGAGCAGAGTCTACTTCTAGTCCACCTATAAGCAAGGCTTTACCTGACTTTACCTCTTTTATAGACGCCCCTTGATAGGACGCCGTTAAAACGTCTAAATTATACACGTCACAAATATCTTTTATGGACGTGAATGGTCTACCAGTACAAATTGCGAACTTTCCGCCCTTTTTTACGAACTCACTTATTGCTTTTATATTTTCGCTTGATATATCGTTAGACATACCCAGCGTTCCGTCAAAATCACTTACTATCAATTTATATTTCATAAAAGTCCTTCTTTAGTCAATGTGTCTATGATATTGTTGGCTAAACTTTCACCTACGCCTTCTACCTGCATAAGGTCTTCTTTTTTAGCCGAAACTATTCCGCCAATATCCTTAAACTTTTCTATAAGTGCCTTTCTTTTAACCTTTCCAAGTCCTTTAACGTTGTCTAAAACCGAAGTCAAAGTACGCTTAGAGTGTAAGCTTTTAAAATACGATATTGCAAATCGGTGAGCTTCGTCACGGATACGCTGAAGCATTCTTAAACAATAGTCACTTTTAGGTAATTTTATAGGTGACGTAGAATTTAGTGTAAAAATTTCTTCATCACGCTCTGCAAGTGCAATTAAATCTATATCCGTAATATTAAACTCGTCGAAAACGGATTTTACCATTGATAGTTGCCCTTTACCGCCGTCTATAACCATAAGGTCGGGCTTGGGAAAATTTTCAGGGTCGGTAGTCATACGCTCTAATCTTCTACGCATCATTTCTTGGTGACTTCTATAATCATCAGCCCCCTCGAACGTTTTAATCTTAAAGCGTCTGTAATAGTTTTTAGAGGCCTCCCCGTCATAAAACACTACCATACTACCAACTTTATCTACACCAGAAATATTTGAAACGTCAAAACATTCCATGCGCTTAGGGTAGTTTTTAAGGTTTAACACGCTTTTTAATTTTTCACAAGCGGTTACGGTTAGGTCTTTCTTATGATTTATTTTGTCAATAGCCGTTTCTAAATGTTCGGTAGCGTTTACCTCTGCCATATCGGCAAGTTGCTTTCTTACCCCTTGTTTTGGACAAATAACACTTACCGACTTAGCGTGCAGTTTTTTAAGATAATCTTCTAAAATTTCATAGTCGGTCAAAGAAATTGCAGTTATAATTTCGTCTGGAATAGTTTCTTCTGCATAATACCTTAAAATAAACTCTGAAAGTGCCTCTTCATCTGAAATGGACGAACAGTCGAAAGCGTAATTTTTTGCACCGAGCATTCTACCTGCACGAACTACAAGCAAGTTTACCGAATAGTATATTCCGTTTGATTTTATCGCTACGATATCTGCATCAAGGAATTTATTTAGCGCAGTTATTCTTCTTTGTTTAATTTTTTCTAAACCTTGCAAATGTTCTTTAGCTTTTAAGGCAAGTTCAAACTCTTCCCTTTCGGCAAAATCCACCATACGGTTTTTAAGCATTTTTTCTATTTCAAAAACGTCCCCGTTTAAAAACTCTATAGCGCCGTCAACCTTTTTTTGATAATCTTTCTCACTAATCATAAAAGCACAAGGCGCTTTACATTTTTTTATATGAAAGTTTAAACACGGTTTTTCTTTTGTCGTTTTATTTAACTTTTTAGTACACAATCTAAGTCCAAAAGCAAAGTTTATAATATCTAATACTCCGTTTACGTTTATTCCACCCATAAACGGACCGAAATACTTTGCACCGTCTTTTTTAATTTTTCTAACTACCGAAAAATAAGGATATTTTTCTTTAAGGTCTATTCTTAAGTATGGGTAATTTTTATCGTCTTTAAGAAGAATATTATATCTTGGCTTATGCTTTTTTATAAGATTATTTTCTAAAGATAAAGCGTCTATCTCGGTAGGGGCAATAATATAGTAAAAGTCGGCTATATTTTTTACCATAGCCATAACCTTTTCGGTTTTTACGCCTGCAAAAAAATATTGCCTTACCCTGTTTTTTAAATTTTTAGCTTTCCCAACGTAAATAATTTTCCCATCTGCGTCAAGCATTACGTAAACGCCAGGGTCGGTTGGTAAAAGTTTTAATTTATCTTCTATTACACCCATACTGCTTATTATATAATGTTTAAATATAATTTGCAAGCATATAAGTTTCAATTCAGGCTAATACCCTAAAAATTCCACACCTTTAAGCAAAATTTCACTTAAAGCGTCGTTACGAAGAGAGTAAAAAACCACCTTACCTTGCCTTTGGGTCTTGACGGCGTTAAGAGTTTTTAAAAATCTTAACTGATGCGACACCGTTGTTTGATTAAGTTTTAACACTGACGAAATATCGCTTACACACATTTCAGTAATAGCAAGTGCCGAAACTATTTTAAGCCTCGTATAGTCCGAAAATATAGAGAAAAAACAAACTAAGTCGTCTAAAATTTCCCCACTTGGAACGTACTCGTCAATTAAACCTTGCAGTTTTTTATCAATCAAAAGTTCCATAGGTATCCTCCTAATAAATTATATAAGTGTACATATATAATAAACCTTAAGAACTGCGAATTATATAAAGTTTTGGCACATAAACATATATAAACGCATATTTTTATATCGGAGGTAATTATGAATTCCAATAATATTGTTTTAATTGCATTATTACTGTTGCTTACAAGCAATAGTACAATTTCTACCACACAACTACTGTTGCTTTTAGCGTTACTTTCAACTACCTGTGGTTGCAACCTTTTTTGTAACGGCAACCAAAATGTAAATAACTAATTTATGATAAAAAAGGCTACTGCGAACAGTAGGTTCGCTATCGCCTTTTAGGTGATTAGATGCGAGCGAGACAAGGCTCGTCAAATCGTGGGATGAGATAGACCTTGTTGGTCATCGAAGTCCACGATGTAGACAGTAAACGAAGTATCGCGACGCATATAATCAAATAAAAAAATAAGACAACCGTAACCGGTTGCCTTATTTTTTATGTCCTAAAATTAGATTTCTGAGAAATACTTAATAGTTCTTACCATTTGGCTGGTATAAGAGTTTTCGTTATCGTACCAAGAAACAACTTGTACTTGATAAGTATCGTCGTCAATCTTAGAAACCATAGTTTGGGTAGCATCGAATAATGAACCGAATCTCATACCGATAACGTCAGAAGAAACGATTTCATCAGTGTTGTAACCGAAAGATTCAGTAGCTTGAGCCTTCATAGCTGCGTTGATACCTTCCTTAGTTACGTCTGCACCCTTAACAACTGCGATAAGGATAGTAGTTGAACCGGTAGCGGTAGGTACACGTTGTGCTGCACCGATGAGCTTGCCGTTGAGTTCAGGAATTACAAGACCGATAGCCTTTGCAGCGCCAGTGCTGTTAGGAACGATGTTCATAGCACCTGCTCTTGAACGTCTCTTATCACCCTTTCTTTGTGGACCATCAAGAATCATTTGGTCGCCAGTGTAAGCGTGAACGGTGGTCATGATACCAGACATAATAGGAGCTAAATCGTTAAGTGCCTTAGCCATAGGTGCTAAGCAGTTTGTGGTACAAGATGCTGCAGAGATAACAGTATCTTCAGCCTTTAATGTATCATGGTTAACGTTGTAAACGATGGTAGGAAGATCATTTCCTGCAGGAGCAGAGATAACTACCTTCTTAGCACCAGCCTGGATGTGAGCTTCTGCCTTAGCCTTAGAGGTATAGAAACCTGTACACTCTAATACTACGTCTACATCTAATTCACCCCAAGGAAGTTCAGCTGCGTTAGCCTTAGCGTAGATAGTGATGGTCTTACCATTAACGGTAATAGAGTCATCGCCGTAAGAAACGCTATCAGCGTACTTGTACTTACCCTGAGCGGTATCATACTTTAATAAATGAGCAAGCATTTCAGGACTTGTTAAGTCATTGATTGCTACTACTTCATAACCTTCTGCATCAAACATCTGTCTGAATGCAAGACGACCAATACGGCCAAAACCATTGATTGCTACTTTTACTGCCATTTTAGTTTCCTCCTAAAATATATTGAATTTTATATTTTTTGACGTACTCACCTATTATTCGTCCAAAACCATAAGAGAGATTGTCAAAATTTTATCAGCAGTCTTATTTTACCTAATTCCAGCGCATAATTCAAGATGTAAATCAAAAATATTTTTAATTTTGGTTGATTTTTACATTTTCTTTATTTTTAGGAGCTTTTTTCGTACATTTTACTAAAAATACATCCTTCGCATAACCCTAAAATCTTTTATGAATTGCAGTTTTCAGTGAAATGCTTTATACTATGGAATATTGAAAGAAGAAAGGAAGAAAATACCATGGCTATTACCGCCGATTTTCATATGCACTCTTCCTTCTCGGGAGACTCTGATACCCCCATGGAGGAAATGATTTTAAAAGGGATTGAACTTGGTCTGACCCATATGTGCTTTACGGAGCATAATGACTTTGATTTTCCGATTACGGAAGAAACTCCGGAAGGGATATTTGACTTAAATCCCGATGCCTATTTGTTTGATTTAATAAAATACCGTCAGAAATACGAGAACCGTATCCATGTATTATTTGGCATGGAACTGGGACTGCAGCCCCAGCTGCTTCGACAAAACTCCATCCTTGCCAAAGGATATGACTTTGACTTTATCATCGGCTCCTCCCATATCTGCAACAAAAAGGACCCTTACTACCCGCCCTTCTATGAAGGACGCAGTGAAGAAGAAGCATATAGGGAGTATTTTGAATCTGTTTTGGAAAACATTAAGAAATTCTCCAACTTTGACGTATACGGTCACTTGGATTATGTGGTTCGATATGGCCCTAATAAGGATCAGAACTATACCTTTGAAAAATATCAGGATATTCTAGACCCTATCCTTAAATTGCTGATCGAGAATGGCAAAGGAATCGAACTGAATACCGGTGGTTTGAAGAATGGTTTGAAGGAATTCAATCCATGCAGCGCTATCTTAAAGCGTTATCGTGAGTTTGGCGGAGAAATTATTACCATCGGTTCTGATGCGCATGTGACTGATAATATTGCCGCTCACTTTTCAAAAGCGGCCGACATTTTACAAGATTGCGGCTTTAAATATTACACCATTTTCGAAAAGAGAATTCCGGAATTCAAAAGACTTTAGATATCAAATTGGCACCGTTTATTTACGGTGCCAACTTTTCTTCAATACCTATTCTGTTTTGTGCCACTTCCTCATCTCCATAGACTTCTACTGTTATAGAATTTATGGTACCGGAAACCGCTACAATCATATAGCCTTCTTCACCCTCCATAATGGCATTTTTATAAAAGATATGCTGATTGCTTCCTGACACTTCCTTGTGATAGACAAATCCCTCTTCCTGTAAATATATAAGATAGTGCTCCATCAGCATTTCTGCATCTTTTACCTGATAGGTTCTGATAAGCGATTCCATATTATAGAGACTGTCTTCAAGCACAGCTTCCTTGTCAAGTACATCAGGTGCCGGAACTGTATGATAAGTTTCCTTCAGCTCTGTATATCCATTGATAAAGCTTCTGTATGGGTGTGACCAATCCCAACCTTCCTTCTCCGGTTCCAGCTGTAAATAAATGAAATAAGAAACAAAAATAAGTGTATATATACTTATCAAAGTCACTTTTGCAATCGCATGAATATTAGCCGGTTTTTTCTCTATTCCATACTCATTGATTACCCAACCATATCTTGCATAATCCACCGGCGAACCACAGTATTGGCAATTTCGTCCCTCCAAAATGTTAATACCGGCATGACAACCTTCACATCTGTACTCTCTAAGAAATGTTTCTTTTCTATGAACCACCTCTTTTCTACCAGAAAGCACAAGTTTTAGTTTCACGTATCTTGTTCGAATTTTTGTCCCTTTCAAAAGGGTAAGACGCATAGTAACCTGTATATTGACTTTATATGTATCTCCTTCATCCACTACATCCTTAAATCTACACCGAATTATGCAAGCATCCACTACATCATGGTACATTTCCACAATATTTTCCAACGACACAGAAGCAAATGCTGCCACTTCAGAAGCATTATTTGCCATGTGTATATTTCGTAGCTTATATTCCAGATTTTGCAAAAAATCTTCTCCCGAAAAATTCGCAATTACATTTTTGACTATACCTTCTCCTACCATACGCGAACGATATATCCATAAAAGAATTATCCTGAGAATAAAATACAAAACCGCTAAAATAATAATGCATCGGAACCCCATTGGCACTAAATCTATTGTAAGCATAACACCACCCAGCGTTCCCACAGCCTCTACTCCCAAATTGTCTTGGACCACTAAAGCAAACAATGCTATCAAACAAATAAGACCTATTATAATCATCATAGCAGTAGCAAAACCTAAGATTCCTGCTGTACGCTTAATGGTTTTCTTTAATTTTTCACGAGTATTTTCCTCCAAGGAAAAACCTGAAACCTTGGTTTCAAAATCCTTCACCTCAAACAAGGAACCGCAATAATCGCAACCATCAATATACTCTGAAAGTTTTCCTTCATGTCCACAGTTTGGACAAACCGCATTTTCTCCTTCCACAATCCCATGCAACAAACGAATGTTTAAATGCTCATATTCATTGGGATATCGTAACTTTTTTCCGTTCAATTGGTAGTTTCTCTGGGTAACCACGTTACGTTGCTTTTCACCCAGGAAATTAGAACCATCCTCCATCATCTCAAAGGAAGTTTTCACTCTCTGTTTCTTGTCCTTATGGTCTTGTAAAGTTAGGTTCATATGCAACCCCTTGTTTTCCAATCGTCTCTTAGTAAGACGCATACTCTGCCAAAAGGGCTGGGTCGTCATTTCCTTCAATTCCTTATCGCCATAAATACCGTCATAATATTTAGAATAAAAATCCGGAAAACTTTGGGCTTTCTTTACCATATCCTTGTGTATACTGGTTTTTCTTTCTGCACTAATCATCTGTTATTCTCATCTTTTCCTTTATTTATCCAAAGAAGCCATTTAACATAACACCACAATCTTTTCCGGTGTAGTCTTGGCCGGTATACTTCTGGTGGTATTGGTATAAGTCACTACCAAATCCTTATTAGCAGGATTGCCTAAGAACTTCTGATTATTGGTAGTTACCATTTCTACCGAATCGCCTACATTCAGCTGCAAAGAAGCATCTGCACTGACTAACTCCTCGTCAAAACTCCCCACATAAACAAATCTTCCCTCCTGCTCAGGCACTACTACCACTGCACTGAACTGGGGCGGGAAAATCAATGGTGCGGGAGCATCCCCACGATAATAAAAGGTAGCTGTCATCCCCACCTTCAATTGCTCATAATCCACTACGAATGTAGCAGGAGTCACCATGAAATTCACATAAGCTTCCTCTTCCCCTTCCACACCCATAAGCATCATACATCCATAGGCCTGATGACTTCCGTATCCTACAGGCTCGATAGACTTGATTCTACCGGTGATACTTAAATACTGATTCCTTTCCATTTGCTCAAATCTGTAATCCATAATCCTTCTCTCCTCCAAAATAACATCCTTGTTACCATATGCTTTATTTCGACAAGGGATTACCAATAACTTAGACCTTTCTGCAAGATTTTACGATATAATGGTTCCGCCGCCAAGTACATATTCTCCATCATAGAATACCACTGCCTGCCCCGGCGTAGCAGCTCTTACCGGTTGTTCAAAGCGACAAAGCACCTTGCCATCCGGCAGTTTTTCCAGCATACAATACTCCCCTTTATGATTGTATCGTATTTTTGCAAAGGCTCTTCGTGGCTCAGCCAAATCCTCCATAGCCATATAATTGACGTTTTCACAGATTACTTCCGTTGTAAAAATATCCTCATTCTTACCAATCACCACTTCATTGGTTTCCGGGCGGATATCCACTACAAATACTCTTTCTCCCATGGGCAAATCCAAGCCTCTTCTCTGTCCGATGGTATAATGGGTGATTCCTTTATGGGTACCTAATACCTTTCCATCCACGGTCACGAAATTCCCTGGCTTAGGCACTCTGTCTCCTGCTATCCGTTCTATCAAAGCCGCATAATCTCCGTCCGGCACAAAACAAATATCCTGACTGTCCGCCTTATGTGCTACAGGGATACCCGCTTCTATGGCAATATTTCGTATCTCTTCCTTGGTATATTCGCCTACCGGCATCAGAGTTTTGGCCAATTGTTCCTGTGTCAGATTATATAAAGCATAGGTCTGATCCTTGGCTGCCGTCACACTGTTACGAATGGCCAGGCGCCCATTGGGTAATCTATCCACTCTGGCATAATGACCGGTGGCAATATAATCCACACCGATTTCCAGACTACGCTTCAAAAGGGACTCCCACTTTACATACCGATTGCAGGCGATACAGGGATTGGGGGTTCTGCCCTGCAGATACTCCTCCACAAAATAATCCATCACCTTGCACTTAAACTCATCCTTAAAATTCATCACATAATAAGGAATCTCCAGATGCTCTGCCACTCTTCTGGCATCCTCCACCGCACTGGTTCCGCAGCAGCCACCATTCTCCTCCTGCGCTGCATTTTCCTCATCCTGCCATATCTGCATGGTTACGCCTATGACTTCATAACCGGCTTTCTTTAATAAATATGCTGCCACGGAGGAATCCACACCTCCGGACATTCCAACTACTACTTTTTTACCCATTTCAAGCCTCCATTATTTCACTAAATATATTACCCATTTTTTCATTGTTCTGTCAACACCGGTCATTGAATATGCTAATAGTAATCCCCCCCCCAAGGTAAAAAAATTTATGACCGCATATCTATCTAAAATAAAAATGGCCGGAGAAAAGCATCCTCTGATTACCGGTAGCTTTTTATTAACTCTGGCAGGCTTTGTTTCCCGCCTCATTGGCTTCTTTTACCGTATGTTTCTATCTCAGCAGTTCGGCGAGGAAGGCATGGGTATTTACCAATTAGTAGGGCCAGTAATGGCTCTTTCCTTTTCCCTTACGGCAGCCGGTTTCCAAACTTCCATCTCCAAATTTGTGGCCGAATACACCGGCAAGCATCAGCTTGCTTCCAGACAAAGCAAGGATTATCAGCCCTTTCTTCTGGGACTCAGTATTTCGCTTCCTTTATCCATAGGAATCATGCTATTTGTACAAACAAATTCCACATGGATAGCCACTGCCTTTTTACAGGAACCACGAACAGCTCCCCTTCTTCGGATACTGGCGTTCTCCCTCCCTTTAAGTGCCGTCCACGCCTGTATCAACGGTTACTTCTATGGGCGAAAGAAAGCAGTGGTACCGGCGGTCTGCCAGTTAGTGGAACAGTTAGCCAGAGTATTCAGTGTTTATCTTCTTTGTCATTCCATACTTTTACAAGGACGCACACCATCTCTGTCCATCACCGTTACGGGTACTTTAATCGGCGAAGTAGTATCCACACTTCTTTGTATCTTCGCATTACTACGCACCATAGACAAAAGCACCACACAAGCCTCCCTTTCCCCATCTGCAGGATTAGCAATGAGTAAAGGTATTACATACAGCATGCTTTTGGGTATGACTATTCCCCTAATAGCCAACCGCATCACCCTAAACCTGCTTCAAAGCATCGAAACCGTATCCCTTCCTGCCAGACTTCGTATGTATGGCTATGATGCTTCCACGGCCTTAAGCGTATACGGTGTTTTGACCGGCATGGCCTTCCCCCTTTTATTCTTCCCCAATGCCTTGACCAGTGCCATCGCCGTTATGCTTTTGCCCCTTATAGCCGAACGAAGCTCACAGGGGGACAAAGAAGGAGTCCGGAACCTGACCGTAAAAACCATTCGGTATTGTTCCCTCTTAGGTTTTTCCTGCCTGCTTATATTTCTGGTATTTGGTGAGAGGTTAGGAATTTTACTCTTCCACAGCCCTTTGGCCGGTCTTTTTATCCGTGCCTTAAGCTTTATGTGTCCCTTCCTCTATCTTAATAGCACCTTGTCCGCCATATTGCAGGGACTTGGCAAGGTGATAACCCTTTTTATCATCAATGTTTCCGCCCTTTTGGTACGTTTGGCTTTTATCCTCCTACTGGTACCGGTCTTTGGAATTCAGGGATACCTCTGGGGATTATTAGCCGGGCAACTCCTACAAAGTCTCTGTTACTTGCTCATACTGAATCATGTACGCAAATAAAAAGAAAAAAGGACACTGTGATATCACTGGTGTCCTCTTTCTATCCTCTTGGATGCGCTTTCGCATATACTTCTCTAATCGGGTGATGATTCATTCGGGCATATTTCTGTGTGGTAGCAATATCCGAATGTCCCATCATTTCCTGAACACTCCTTAAATCCGCACCATTCTCCACCAAATGTGCCGCAAAGGAATGACGAAGGGTATGTGGGGTAATCTCTGCTTCAATCCCTGCCAGTCTGGCATAATACTTAATAATCTTCCAAAAGCCCTGTCTGCTCATGGCTTGTCCCGAGCAATTCACAAACAGTTCTTCTACTCCATAGTTTACCAGCAGAGCATCCCTTCCCTTCTCAAGATAACGCTGTAAGGTCTTTTTCGCCGCATTCCCGAAAGGTATCATACGTTCTTTACTGCCTTCCTTACAGATTACGCAACCCAAATTGAAATTGATATCCGTCTGTTTTAAGCGAACCAACTCGCTGACACGGATACCGGTAGCATACAAAAGTTCTAACATGGCTCTGTCGCGCAATTCCTTAGGCTTATCACCACTGGGTTGCTCCACTAACTTCACAGCCTCCTCTATGGTCATAATATCCGGCAATTTCTTTTCCACCTTAGGTGCATGCAAACTCTGGGAAATATCTTCCTTAACCAGACTCTCTTTATATAAATAGTGATAAAATGCTTTTATAGATGCTATATTTCTGGAAATAGTAGAGGTTTTAAATTTCTTCGTTTCCAGATATTTGATAAAGGTATGCAAATCCTCTTCCCGAACCGCCTCAATTTGATCTATGCCAAGGGTTCCCATATAATCAACCCATTTCAGCAAATCCCTTTTATAGGACAGAATGGTATTGTCAGAAGTACTTTTTACATTATGCAGATATTCTAAAAAATCTTGTATCAGCTTTTCCATACCACTTGCCCTTTCTTTTTATTCGTTTCTTTCAAAGTGAACAAGCCTAATTATACTGATTTATGACGAGAATTGCAATTGCCAAAATGCCCATTTTTCGGCACTTTTTCAGTGGTTTTGCCCAATGCTACCATATGATGAAAATCGCAGTTTTCAGCACACAATATATTGTATTTCATCACAAAATATGTATCAATTTTTTCACTAAAATCGGTGTTACTGTTGCTTCGCAAACACATCCCAGAAGGACTATAGCCTCTAACATTATTAGTTGTACTACAAATTTCCTGTTTACTACTCGTCTTTCTTCCAGCATTTTCAGGCTTAGCAGAAAAGACGCTATATACAAAAGATAATGCGGAATTGCAGCCCCTATCATAAGGAGTATGCCCTTTAAGGCATAGCGCAATAAGAGAATTCCAAATACCACTCCAATCCCCATGCCATACCAGGCCGTCATCAGATAACGCACCGACTTTCCGAGGTATGTGGTGGACATCATAAACAATAGAGGAATGGGCCACCACCTCTCCCGAACCACATATAATAACAAATCTCGCATTTTAGGATTTTTCATCTCAATATTAAGCAAGGTGTGGGTATCCAACAAGGAAGATGTCATCACTGACTCCTTTCCCCAAAGCAGTATCCCAAACACGCTGATAAAAAATGTTGCTATAAAAATCGTCTTTTCTGAAATTCCCTTTGCTTTGATTGTTTTCGTATATTCACTCATGTCCTTCCTCCTGCAAGTTAAAAACTTCTTATGTATTGTATGCAAAAGGAAGCTACATCATGTCCTAAATTAGTAACTAAAAACGAGTAGGTTGCCCTACTCGTTTAATAATTTTTCTACACTAACCAGTTTCACACATAATACAAATAAGTTTGTAGCCATGGCCATCTCTTCCGGTGTGGGGAAAGAAGGTGCAATACGAATATTGCTGTCCTTGGGATCCTTTCCGTAAGGATAGGTCGCTCCGGCACCGGTCAATACCACACCGGCTTCCTTACATTTTGCCACAATTGCCTTTGCACAGCCCTCCATTGCGTCAAAAGAGATAAAGTAACCACCGTGGGGCTTGGTCCAGCTTCCTACACCTAAGCCGCCCAGTTCCTTCTCCAACACATCCAATACCGCTTCAAACTTAGGACGCATCAAATCAGCATGCTTCTTCATATGCTCCTTCATACCATTGATATCCTTAAAATAACGTGCATGACGAAGCTGATTAATCTTATCATGTCCTATGGTCTGTACTGTCATCTGACTTTCGATGAACTCTATATTCTCCAAGGAAGATGCCACTGCAGAAACACCGGAACCCGGGAAGCTCACCTTTGAGGTGGATGCAAACATATATACCATATTGGGATTTCCTGCTTTTTCACACTCATCCAAAATATTCAAAATCTCATCCTGCTTATCCTCATACAAATGATGGATACAGTATGCATTATCCCAATAAATACGGAAATCTTCTGCAGCAGGTTTCAAATTTGCAAATCTCTTAATGACTTCATCCGAATAGGTCGCACCGGTAGGATTAGAGTACTTCGGCACACACCAAATACCCTTTACGGCAGCATCATTGTTTACATACTGCTCTACCATATCCATATCCGGACCATCCTCATAAAGAGGGATATTTATCATCTCAATTCCGAAATACTCAGTAATCTTAAAATGTCTGTCATATCCCGGTACCGGACACAAAAACTTCACTTTATCCAGCTTTGCCCATGGGGTAGAACCATTCACACCCTTGGTCATGGAACGTGATACGGTATCATACATAATATTTAAACTGGAATTACCACATACTACCACATTATCCTTCTTAACAGACATCATATCCGCCATCAATCTTCTGCACTCGCCGATACCGTCTAAATCACCATAATTACGTGTATCATTTCCAAGAACAGTCTTCATATCGGATGCAGAATTGATTACATCCAACATAGGCATGGATAACATCAACTGTGAAGCTCCGGGCTTTCCTCTGGACATATCCAGCTTCAAACCCTTCCCTTTGGCATCTTCGTATTCAGCCACCAGCTGTTCCTTTAATTCAATAAGCTCTTCGCGTGTTAATTCCTGATATTTCTTCATAATTCCTCCACAAATATCTATTGGATAATCGTATACAATCATACATTTCACCATATGATACTACAAAAAGCCTTATTGCACAAGTGTTTTTTTGGATATTTTTATTTCTTCCATAAAAAAACCGTTGTACCTAAGCACAACGGTTTTTACACTTATGAAATTTTCAGTCAATCGAACTGTAGTCTGGTATTACTTCGCGTAGTCAACAACACGGGATTCGCGGATTACATTTACCTTGATCTGTCCGGGATATTCCATATCAGCTTCAATCTGCTTAGAAATATCACGAGCTAACAGAACCATATCAGCATCAGTAATCTGCTCCGGTACTACCATAACTCGAACTTCACGACCTGCCTGAATAGCAAAAGATTTGTCTACACCTTTGAAATTGTTTGTTATTTCTTCTAATTGTTTTAATCTGCTAGTATAGGTTTCCAATGTTTCCCTTCTAGCTCCCGGTCTTGCAGCAGAAATTGTATCAGCAGCTTGTACAAT
>JAZSKQ010000020.1:0-159285 GCA_045534905.1 Christensenellaceae bacterium
AAAAGTTTTAGGAAAACTTTTAACCTAACGGTTTAGTGTAAAATTAAGATTTTACACACTTTGTATAAATCATAATATAGTTATCATTACAACGTTACCTACCCGTCTATCCTAACGGATAGCGGGAAGAGGTCGCAGTTATTAACTTTTTGTTAGTTTAGCAACCAGACGTTTATCGTAATATAAAAAAAGGTCTTTTTTGAAAAGACCTTTTAGTTTTTATTGTAATTCTTGTTCTAAATTTTTAAATTCTTCCGTATTAAAAAATTCGATTAGGGTTATATCGAGTCCATCGCATAACATTTTGAGAGTTACGATTCCCGGATTGACACTTTTTCCGTATAGTATGTTTTTTATGGTAGACGGAGCAACGCCAGACTCTAACGCGAGTTTGTGTATACTCATTTTTCGTTCGTTAAGTAAGTTTAATATCCTTTCCTTAACAAGAGTATAAGTGTTCATAACCATATTATTCCTTTTTTAACTCCACTTAATCAAATTATAAACTTTTTTTCTTGACAATGTGGGCTATATATGATACAATATGGACTATAAATAGCCCATTACAAAGGAGAAAATATGAAGTATTGTAGCAAGTGTGGAAAAGAAATTAACGAAAATGCAGTAGTATGCATTCATTGTGGTTGTGCAGTTTCAGAAATAAATGAGGGAACTAAAAATTTTAACGTTTTTGGTTTGGTCGGATTTGTAATATCTATTGTATCATTTTTTTTAACTCTTTATTGTGTTACGTCAATTTTAGGGATAATATTCAGTTCTATAGGGTTAAAGAAAGCGAATGACCCCATTGCACCTAAAGGAAAAGGATTCGCAATAGCTGGATTAATTGTAAGCATTATTTCTTTAATATATTGTTTAATAGCAGTTATTATAATTGGTTTGATAATTGGGCTTTTGGTTTAATGAAAATAGTAAAGTAAAAAACACTTAAAATCTGATGTGAACCCAAAAGTTTAGACAAAAAATTAAATTAAATATATTGTAAAGAGTTGCGTGCAAAACGTATTAAGTTTTGTAAAATAATGAAAACTAAATTTAAACTATTACGCAGTTAGATGCGTAATGGTTTTTTTATTGAAAAAATATGTAAAAAAATGAATTAAAATTGTTAAATAAAAGACAGTATATTACAACTCATTGACTTTTTTTTATATGTTTATTAAAATAGTTTTTAAATTTTTACTTTTAGGAAAAATAACGGTTTCGTTAGAGGGGAAAAAGTGGATAGAATTATTAAAGCAATAAATTCGGCATTGGATTTTGCATATAGCAATATCTTAAGTATTCTTATGATGGTGCTACTAATTGCGGCAGGTATATTTATATCTGTAAAGACGGGTTTTTTACAATTTAGAAAATTCGGCTATTCTATGAAGAATACTATCGGCAGTTTATTTGATAAAAGACTTCATCAAAGAGACAAAGGTAGTGTAAGTCCTTTCCAAGCTGTTACGACTGCACTTGCTGGTACTATTGGTACTGGAAGTATAGCAGGGCTTGCAACAGCGCTTGTAATGGGTGGTCCTGGGGCTATATTTTGGATGTGGGTTTCGGCATTACTCGGAATGGTTACAAAGTATGCAGAAATAGTTTTATCTATCAAGTATCGTGAAAAGAACGAAGAAGGCGCATGGGTTGGCGGACCTATGTACTACATAAAGAATGGACTAAAAATTAAGTGGCTTGCCATCGTATTTTGTATATTTGCTATGATAGCTTGTATCGGTACCGGAAATGCAACGCAGTCCAACTCCATATCGGGCGTACTTAATAGTACATTTAAAATTCCTACTTGGATTACCGGCTTAGTATTAACGTTACTTGTTGTTGCAGTTATTCTTGGTGGCGTTAAGCGTATTGCATCAGTTAACGAAAAGTTGGTACCAGTTATGGCGATATTTTTCGTACTTGCCGCTCTATTAGCTTTATGTTTTAACATAACTAAAATACCTACTGCTTTTGCACTTATTTTCAAAGAAGCATTTAATTTTAAGTCGGCATTTGGTGGCGTTGCCGGTTACGGTATTTTAGTTGCTATGCGTTATGGCGTAGGTAGGGGTGTATTTACTAACGAGGCTGGTTTAGGTAGCGCACCTATTGCACACTCAGCGTCAAGCACGACTGACCCTGTAAAGCAAGGTATGTGGGGTATGTTTGAAGTATTCGTTACCACCATTATTATTTGCACGATGTCCGCTTTGGTTGTTTTAACTTCGGACGTATATTTAAGTGCATTCAACGCAGGGGTAAAGCCAAGCGTAAACGGTGCTTCTTTAAGCAGTGCGTCGTTTAACGAAGCGTTACCGTACGTTGGTGGAATCGGTGTTGCTTTTGCGACGGTATTCTTCTCGTTATCTACAATATTAGGTTGGGCGTATTACGGTGAAGTTAGCGTGGGTTATATATTTAAGAAAAATCGCAAAACTGCAATTTTTATTTATAGACTTGTTTACGTTGCCTTCGTGTTTATAGGAGCTGTTGCGGAAATAAATACCGTTTGGCTTATTGCTGACTGCTTTAACGTTTTAATGGCCATACCAAACCTTATAGCGTTAGTTGCTTTAGCTAAAGTGGTTAAGAAGGCTACTAAAGAACATTTTGAGAAAAAAAGAGGCTTGCCTGAATTAGAAAACGGCATAGAAAAATAATTTAATCAAAAAACTTACACGGCGGAATTTTCCGCCGTGTTTTTTATTAAAATAAAGGATGTAAATTTTAAAAAACCACTGTACTTTAAGTGCTTTATATGTCATAATAAAAAAAGAACTTTTGCCCATAAGAGGTGGTTGGTATGTTAAAAGAAAAAAGCTTTTTATCTAAAAGAAGCTGGACGGTAATAATATTATTTGGATTGATAGGGCAAATTGCTTGGTCGGTTGAAAACATGTACTTTAATTTGTTCGTGTTTGATACGATTGCTCCAGACCTTGGGGCGGTTACACTTATGGTGCAACTTTCAGGTGTTTTTGCCACGATTACGACTTTAATTGCCGGAACTTTATCAGACAAAACGGGTAATAGACGTGCGTTTATATCTTATGGGTATTTAATCTGGGGTGTAACGGTGGCGCTGTTTGGTGCGCTCAGCGTGGACGGTATGCAAAGTCTTTTTGGGATAGATAGAGATTCAGCGGTCTCGGCAACTTTATTTGCCGTAATCGTTGGAGATTGCGTTATGACGATATTCGGTTCTACTGCAAACGACGCTTCGTTTAACGCTTGGGTTACTGATAACACTAAAGAAGAATTCCGTGGGAAGGTAGAAGGCGTGATTTCCATACTTCCGTTAATATCCATGCTTATAGTTGCAGGTGGTTTTGGTATTTTAGTAGAGGCTATTGGATATTTCGCTCTTTTCCTTGCGCTTGGAATAGTTATTTCTATTTGTGGCGTGGTCGGAATATTTATAGTTAAAGATAGTCCGTCACTACAAAAAAATGGAAGTATAAGAGATATTTTTTACGGATTTAAACCGTCGGTTGTCAAGGCTAATCCCTCTTTTTATACTACGCTTATAATAATGGCTGTGTACGGAATAGCTTGTCAAATTTTCATGCCGTATCTAATAATATTTATGAAGAGTTTCCTTAACTTTACGGTTATGGAATACAGCGTAGTATTCGGGCTTGCAATAGTTCTCGGTGCAATAATAAATTTATTCTTAGGTGGAATAAGCGACAAAAAAGACAAGGCTAAACTTTTATATATCGCATCCGTCGTTATGGCGTCGGGTTTATTCTTAATGTATATTTTTAACTTCAAATCTCACCTTTTAACCTTAGTTTTATTTGGCGTTGCTGGATTTATAATGATTACCGGGTATATTTTCTTCTTGGCTTTGACCAGTGCTATAGTTAGAGACAATACCCCTGAAAAAGATGCCGGCAAACTTCAAGGTGTAAGAATGATTTTTTACGTGCTTATTCCTATGATAGTAGGGCCTATGATTGGCAACGCCATAAACAAATCTAAAAATATTCCACTCCCCGATATGGGTAGTGCAGACACGATGACTACTCAATATATTCCTGCGCCTGAAATATTTTTGGCAGGTGCAATAGTTACACTTTTAACCCTTTTAATTATACCTTTTTTAATTAAAAGCAACAAAAAGAATAAACGGGAGGGGGACTTTTTAGTAAGGCTTAAAACTGATTACGAACCGGGTGAAATTCCATTTTTAGAGCACCCCAACCCCCAAGCCAAAAGAGAGGACTATTTAATTCTTAACGGCAAGTGGGATTTTTGTAAAATTACAAAGACGGGCAAAAGAGAGTACGAGGGTAAAATTTTAGTGCCATTCTCACCCGAAACTATCAATAGTGGAATAGACGAGGGGTTCAAATTGGAAAGTGGGGAACTTTTAGAGTACAAAAGAACGGTGTCCCTTGAAAAGAATATGTTAAAAGGTATAACCAGATTGCATTTCGGTGCTGTCGATAGCTTTGCAGAAGTATTTATCGGAGATAAAAAAATAGGCGAACACGACGGCGGTTTTACTCCGTTTTTCTTTGACGTTCAAGATTATATACAAAACGACCAATTAGAAATTAAAGTTTTAGTTAGTGACGAAGGTATTAGAAATTCGGGCTCTAGGGGTAAACAAAATGACAAGCGTGGCGGAATTTGGTACACGCCTCAAAGTGGAATTTGGCAAACCGTTTGGTTAGAGAGTATGCCGATAAACTATATAGAAACACCCAAGATTATTCCAAACGCATTTAGTAAAACAGTGGAAATTTTAGGCGAGAAAGAGGAAAAAAGAGAGATAATCGTATTCGACGGAGATAAAGAGATTATAAAAAAGATTTATTCTAAGTCAATCGTTTTAGAATACGACTTTACGCTTTGGTCACCTGAAAATCCCAAGCTTTATTACTTTGAAATAACCAACGAGTTTGGTGATAAATTTAGTTCGTATTTCGGTGTGCGCTCGTTTAATAAGACGATAGATAAAAACGGCAAAGCACGATTAACCTTAAACGGCAAACCCTATTTTTTTAACGGAGTGTTAGATCAAGGTTATTGGTCGGACGGACTGTTAACTTATCCTTCGGATAAAGCCGTGATAGACGAACTTCAAAGATTAAAAGATATGGGTTTTAACACGATTAGAAAACATATTAAGTTGGAGCCTAAAAGGTGGTATTATCATTGCGATAGAATAGGGCTCGTCGTTTGGCAAGACTTCGTTAATGGTGGTGGAGATTATAATATTTGGCACGTGGCGTATTTGCCGTTTTTAGGCTTTAAACATCATGACGACGATTATTCTTATTTTGCAAGAGAGAGTGAAAACGGAAGAAATGCCTTTATAAAAGAAGCAAAGGAAACGGTTTTTAATCTTTTTAACGCAGTGTCAATAGGTGTTTGGGTTCCTTTTAACGAGGGTTGGGGACAATTTGATTCTAAAAGAATAACAGACCTTGTAAAAGAGTGGGACGACACCAGAATTATCGATTCGGTCAGTGGTTGGCACGACCAAGGAAAGGAAAATACCAAACTAAAAAGTTTACATATATATTACACCCCGTTAAAAGTTCCAAAAGATATTCGCCCCGTGGTTTTAAGTGAGTTTGGTGGATATTCTATGAAAGTAGAAGGTCACGTCTTTAATAAAGAAAAAGAGTTTGGATATAAAAAATTTAAGACAAAAGAAGAACTTTTGAAGGCACTAAAAAAGTTATATCTTAAAAAACTATTGCCACTAATTGAAAAAGGTCTTTGTGGTGCAATTTATACTCAAGTATCAGACGTTGAGGACGAGATTAACGGCTTTACGACGTATGACAGAAAGGTTATAAAAGTTCCGATTGAAGAAATGAGAAAAATTAACGATCAAATTAGTGAAAATCAAAAGAAATAGCTAACTATTGAAACAAATAAAATGTTTTGTTATAATTGATAAAAGGGAAAAGTTATGAAAATTTTATTTTATGGCGTTCATCCCGATGCGGCAGGCGCAAGACTTATAGCAAACGAGTGGCTTAAAGGGTTTTCAAAAATAGATTTATGAGAGAGTATATTTTTCCAAAAAAAATTAAAGAGGCAAAAGGGGTAACGAACAAACAAAACTTACTATTTAAAAAGCCGTTACAAATCGGACTTGATGAAAAGTTTTTTACCGAGTTTGACGGCGGTTTTGTGGTGCTTGATTTTGGTAAAGAGTTAAACGGTGGAATTAGAATTTTAACGTACGTTTCCGATAACGTAAACGTCAGAATTAGATTTGGCGAAAGTTTATCAGAGTGTTACGCAGACGTTGGCGAAAAGAACGCAACTAACGACCACTCTTTAAGGGATTTTAACGTAAACTTGCAAAGTTATTCGGATATGACTTTCGGAAGTACTGGTTTTAGATTCGTTCGTTTGGATTTTTGCGACTGGCCGACTCACGATACCGATGAAGAAGAGGCGGGCGTTCGCGCGATAAATATAATTGCAGTAAAGAAAGCAATTGAAATTTATAAAGTATATAAAAAGGACGATGCTCTTTTAGTGGATATGTTAAATAGACTAAACAAAAAAGAGATTACTGCTAAAAAGTACAAGCAAGTTTTAGGACTAAAATACTTTGCGACAAAACTTACTGAAGAAGATAAAAAGGTTTTAGTTCGTGATGGTGCTAAAGGTATGTCTACCTTTATGAGTTATTATATTCTTAAAGCCGTTGCGTCTTTTGATAAAGAAAAAGCAAAAAGTATGATGAAAGAATACTACGGAAGTATGATAGGCGTTGGTGCAACTACTTTTTTTGAAGATTACGACATAGACTGGGCTAAAAATTCTTGCCGAATAGATAGATTACCTAAAAAAGGGCAAAAGGATATTCACGGCGACTTTGGAAGATTTTGTTATCAAGGTTTTAACACAGTTTTTGTCACGGTTGGTCGGCAGGTGTAATACCATTTATTAAAGAGGAAATTAAAAATGACTAAAATTTTATTCGTTTGCTACGGCAATATTTGTAGAAGCCCTATGGCGGAGTTTTTAATGAAAGACTTTTTGCAAAAAAAGGGAGATACTAATTTTTATATAGAGTCCGCAGCAACCAGTACTGAAGAACTTGGAAATCCCGTTTATCCGCCCGCAAAAAGATTGCTTAATTCTCTTAATATAAATTGTGACGGAAAGTTTGCAAGGCAAATAAAAAAATCAGACTACGATAATTTTGATTATATTATATGTATGGACGAAATGAATCGTCGTGACCTTAATCGTTTTTTTAACGATAAAGACAAAAAAATATTTTCTCTTTTAGATTTTACTGAAGAAAAAGGAGAGGTCGCAGACCCTTGGTGGACACGTGATTTTAACGCTACTTATAACGACGTAATGAGGGGAATAAACGCTTTTTATAAATTTTTAAAAAATAATTGAAAAGGGTATTGACATAATTATTTGACCGTGTTATATTTTTTGCGAAAAGAGGTTTTAACGGTAAGTTAAAACCCTTTCTTTTTAAGGAGATAATTTAGGTGAATAAGGACAAGATTATTAAGCGAAGTGACAATTACATACCTGATTACGACCATCTTTTTGAAGAAAATGGAATAAGTCGAAATAAAATTAAAAACAAGGTGTTTGGCAAAATCTTAAAGCAAAATAAATGGACTGTCATTTACACTTTATTTTTATATTTAATACAGTCGTTACCAATTTACGTAATACCTTTGGTATCTGCAAACGTTGTAAACATTGCAACCGAAAGCCTACTTAACGGTGGCGTCATAACTATTGACGTTTGGAAACGCATTATTTGTAACGGCATTATAATGATTTTAGTACTTGCGCAAAACATACCCGTAACCATGTATCGTTGGAAGGTTATGAGTAAAATGTTTAGGGAAACGAGTGCAGGATTAAAAAGTACGGTTATTAGAAAATTGCAAAGTTTATCTATAACGTATCATAAAGATATGCGAAAGGGTAAAGTACAAGCCAAGTTTTTGCGTGATACCGAATCTATAGATATGTTATTTAAAAACTTGGTTTTAGTTATTTTGCCAAGTATTATAACCGTTATAATTTCTACGGTAATTTCTGTGTATAAAAACGGATACGTTGCGTTGTTCTTTCTTTTAGTAATACCTATTAACGTACTTGTTATGACAAGCTTTAGAAAAAAACTTTTCACCACCTTTAGACAATATAGAAAAACCAACGAAGTAGTTAGTAGTAAACTTTCTACTATGCTTGAAATGATACCGGTTACAAAGGCTCACGGACTTGAAAGTACTGAGATTTCTAACGTAAACACGTCTATATTACAACTTAAGGGTGCAGGGCGTGAAATGGATAAAACCGAGGCAAAGTTCGGTTCTTCTATGTGGGTAACAAGTCAAGGTTTATCTGCGTTTTGTTTATTATTTTCAGTTTGTATGGCGCTTATTGGACAAATTCAAATTGGAGATATAGTTCTTTTTCAGACAATGTTTTCAACTATTAGTGGAAACGTTTCTACTATTATAAACATGCTGCCAAGCATAAGTTCTGGTTTAGATGCAGTAGATTCTATATCCGAAATAATGTGTTCTAACGACGTAGAAGTATCAATCGGCAAAAAGCATATTAAAGATATTGTTGGCAATATAGAATTTACTAACGTAAACTACACCTATCCCAATACCCAAGAAAAGGTTATTAAAGATTTTTCGCTTAGTGTTAAAAAGGGAGAATGTATTGCCGTAGTAGGTGCATCGGGTAGTGGTAAATCTACTTTAATGAATATGATTATTGGGTTTATGTTCCCTGATAGTGGTGAAATTAAAATAGACGGAAAATCTATAACCGAACTAAACTTGTCAGAATATCGTCATCACGTTTCGGTCGTTCCACAAAACAGTATGCTTTTTTATGGAACCATTAAAGAAAATATTACGTACGGATTGGAAAAGTATTCTGAAGAAGATCTTAATAGAGTAGTAGAAATGGCTAACCTTAACGAGTTTTTAAGTGAGCTTCCTAACGGAATTGATACCGATATAGGTGAACATGGAGATAAGCTTTCGGGTGGGCAAAAGCAAAGAATTACCATTGCAAGGGCGTTGATTAGAAATCCTAAAATTTTGATTTTTGACGAAGCGACTAGTGCTTTAGACAATATTAGCGAATATCAAGTACAAAAGGCAATAGAAAAAGCGGTTTCTGATAGAACGACGTTTATTGTTGCACATAGACTTTCTACCATAAGAAATGCTGATAGAATAGTCGTTTTAGACCAAGGTAAAGCAGTGGAAATAGGCACTTTTGACGAGCTTATTAATAAAAAAGGCAAGTTCTATGAACTTAAAAATCTTAACGATTTAAACCTAAAGTCCGCACAAGAAGGATTGAATTAAAGTGGTTAAATTGTCAAAATTTTTCGATAAAAATTTAATGGGAATAAATACCGAAAAAGGCAAATTATCTATTTTTGCACTTGCAATTGATGAAAACGTAATAGGGGTATGCTTTATTACAAAATACAAAAAAGGCGGTTGGAAAAAATCCTTTGCGAAAAAAATATTCTAAATCTTTAAATCAAAAAAAAGCGTTTCGGAAATTCCGAAACGCTTTTCGTCTATTTTATAAAATTATTTGCCTAAAACTTCTTTTGCTTTTGCAACAACGTTTTCAACGGTGAAACCGAATTTAACGAATAATTGCTTTGCAGGTGCCGATGCACCAAAGGTGTTCATACCAATGATTTTTCCGTCTAAACCAACGTATTTGAACCAAGGCATTTCTGCGCCTGCTTCAACAGCTAATCTTGCACGAACGTTCTTAGGTAATACGCTTTCTTTATACTTAGCGGTTTGTGCTTCAAAGTCTTCCATACAAGGCATAGAAACTACTCTTGCATCAATACCTTCTTTCTTTAATTCTTCTTTAGCAGAAACGATAAGATTTACTTCGCTACCACTTGCCATTAAAATAATGTCAGGGGTTTTCTTTTCGCTATCAGATAGAACGTAGCCACCCTTGAAAGCTTCTTTGCCGGTACCTTCTAACATAGGTAAGGTTTGGCGTGATAAGAATAATGCAGATGGGTGTTTTCCAGTTAAAGCGGAAATCCAAGCAGCAGTGGTTTCTCTGCCGTCTGCAGGACGATAAACTTTAAGGTCTGGGGTAGCACGTAAGCCTGCTAAATGTTCGATAGGTTGGTGGGTAGGACCGTCTTCACCAACACCGATAGAGTCGTGAGTTAAGATGTACGGAATAGGTAATTCCATAATAGCCGACATACGCATTGCGTTCTTCATGTAGTCAGAGAAAACTGCAAAGGTTGCGCAATATGGGGTAAGACCACCGTGTAAGAACATACCGTTAGCAATAGCTGCCATAGCGTGTTCACGAATACCGAAGTGGATATTAGAACCAGTCTTATCGTCAGGTAAGAATTCACCACGAGCTTTCATATTAGATTTGTTTGCAGGACCAAGGTCAGCAGAACCACCGATTAAGTGAGGTACGTACTTTGCAAGTTTGTTAAGTACGGTTGCACTGTAACCTCTTGAAGCGTCGTCCTTTTCAAATTGCCACAATTCTTCGATTTCAACGAGGTTAGGCATTTCTCTCTTTTTCCAAGAGATATATTCTTTAGCAAGTTCGGGATACTTTTCTGCATAAGCTTTGAATAATTCTTTCCAAGCCTTTTGAGCACGTTTACCCTTGTTACCGAATTTTTTGCAGTGTTTAAATACTTCTTCTGGAACTTCAAACGGTTCGTAGTTCCAACCGAGGTTTTGCTTTAAGGTTGCAACACCTTCTTCACCTAAAGGTGAACCGTGACAACCAGCCTTGCCTGCCATATGTGAACCGTAACCTATGGTTGATTTTACGATAATTAAAGAAGGTTTTTCAGTTTCGGCCTTTGCCTTTTTAATAGCGCGGTTAAGAGCGTTAATGTCGTTAGCGTCTTTAACCTTAATAACTTGCCAACCCATTGCTTCGTGACGCTTACCAACGTCTTCGGTAAAGGTAATATCAGTGCTACCTTCAATGGTGATATCGTTATCGTCGTAAATTACGATAAGTTTGCCAAGTTTAAGAGCGCCTGCAAGTGAAGCAGCTTCGTTTTCGATACCTTCTTGCATACAACCGTCACCGCAAAGAGCGTAGGTGTAGTGGTCAACGATTGGGAAGCCTTCTTTATTGAACTTGGTTGCAAGATAGTTTTCTGCCATAGCAAGACCAACTGCGTTTGCAATACCTTGACCTAAAGGACCGGTACTAGTTTCAACACCGGGACATACACGGTATTCTGGGTGACCAGCTGTTCTTGAACCTAATTGACGGAAGTTCATAATATCTTCTTTCTTCAAGCCGAAGCCAAAAAGATAATATAAAGAGTAGTCAAGCATAGAAGCGTGACCTGCCGAAAGAACGAATCTGTCACGATTATCGAACGCAGTGTCCTTTGGGTTAAAGGTCATATTCGTAAATGTAGCGTAGCCGATAGGTGCTGCGCCAAGTGGCATACCCGGGTGACCGGAATTTGCTTTTTGAATTGCTTCTGCGGAAAGAACGCGGATAGCATTGACGGTAAGTTGTTTTACGTCGTTCATAAATAGTTCTCCTTAAAACTTGTTATTTATTGTTTAGTATAATAGTTCAAACAGTCTTGAACTATAAAATATTATAAAGCAAAAACTTGTCTTTTTCAAGCATTTAGGGGTAAATACTTTTAAAAAAACTTGTTTATTTGTTTTACCTATGATATAATGTATTAAAATTATAATGGAGTAAAATTAGTAAAAATTATGGCAGACAAACAATTCGTTAAAGAAATAGCAGACATCAATGAAAATTTTGCACAATGGTATACAGACGTAGTTCTTAAAACCGAACTTGTTGACTACGGTCCCGTTAAAGGTACTATGGTTATTAGACCTTACGGTTACGCTATATGGGAAAATATTCAAAAAGATATGGACGCACGCTTTAAAAAGGCGGGTGCTAAAAACGCATATTTTCCACTTCTTATTCCTATGAGTTATTTTACAAAGGAAGCTGAACACGTAGAAGGTTTTGCTCCCGAAATTGCAGTAGTTACCCACGCTGGTGGCGGTAAACTTGAAGAACCTCTTGCAATTCGTCCTACTTCTGAAACTATTATAGGTACTATGTATTCTAAGTGGATTCAATCTTATAGGGACTTGCCCGTTATAATGAATCAATGGTGTAACGTTATGCGTTGGGAAAAAACCACACGTCCGTTCTTACGCACTTCAGAATTTTTGTGGCAAGAAGGCCACACCGTTCATGTTACGGAAGAAGAGGCAATGGAAGAAACTATGCGCATGTTAGAAGTTTATCGTTCTTTTGCAGAAGAAACTTTAGCAATTCCGGTTTTAACGGGTAGAAAGACCGAAAAAGAAAAGTTTGCAGGCGCAGTTGCTACTTATGGCATGGAAGCAATGATGCTTGACGGTAAAAGTTTACAAGCAGGTACTTCTCACTATTTAGGTCAAAACTTTGCTAAGGCTTTTGATATTAAATTCCTCGATAAAGACGGTAAGCAAAAATATGGTTTTACCACTTCTTGGGGTGTTTCTACTAGACTTATCGGTGCTATAATTATGGCACACGGTGACCAAAGAGGTTTGGTTCTTCCACCAAAAGTTGCGCCTATTCAAGTGGTAATAGTTCCCGTTGCTTCGCATAAACCCGGCGTTATTGAAAAGGCTAAAGAACTTGCCGACGTTTTAAACGCCTTAAATATTAGAGTTGAACTTGACGAAAGAGATATGAGCCCTGGCTGGAAGTTCAATGAATGGGAAATGCGTGGAGTTCCTATTAGACTTGAAGTTGGTCCCAGAGATATTGAAAATAGTCAAGCAGTTTACGTTCGTCGTGATACTTTACAAAAAGACTTTATTAAGTTTGATAATTTGGGCGAAGAAATTTTAGCACTTTTAGAAACTATTCAAAAAGATATGCTTATCAATTCTAAAAAGCGCCGTGACGAAAGAATTGTAAATGCCGATACCTTAGAAGGTATTTTACAAGGCGTTGAAAACAAAAACTTCGTTAGGGCAGGTTGGTGTGGTTGCAGAGAATGTGAAGATAAGGTTAAAGAATACGCTCAAGCTACGGCAAGAGTTATGGACGATGCTAACGGTGTTCCTGAAAAGTGTGCAATTTGTGGTAAACCTGCAAAGCACGCAGTATTCTTTGCAAGAGCATATTAAAATTTTATATATATCGTTTTAATTTGCTAATTTTTAACTATAATATTTAGTGGGGTGTTTTATGACTGCTACTTTTATTGATTTAGACGGCGCCGAAGTTAATCTTAAACTTTCGTTTATAATAATAATTTTATTGGCGTCTACTATAATTCCTATAGCATTTTACCTTTTAAGGTCGTTTGGTATTTATAAACTTGCCAAAAACCAAGAAATTAAAAAGGCTTGGCTTGCATTTATACCTTTTGCTTGGTTTTATCCTGCAGGTAAAATCGTTGGGGATATAAGAATTTTCAATTTCAAAATTAAAAACTTTGCAGTAGTTGCATTGTGGTCTTTTTTAAGCGTTGGCGTACTTAATTTGGCGTTGGACGTTTTGAATTATATACCGCTTGTGGGGTACTTAATGCAAGGTGGAAACGTTTTGGTTTCTGCAACTGAAGAATTTTTCCCTAACGGAACGTACTATTTTTCAGTTTTAGGAACTTACGTTTGTGCGCCTAATATGTTAATGCCTTACTCCGAAGGCTTAATAACCGCTTTTAACGCAATATCTACCGTGCTTGGAATAGCCGAATTATTTTTAATAGTGTTAGAAATTGGTTTGTATATCAACTTGTTTAAGTGTTACTTGCCACGTCACTATCTTACTGCGACAATATTTTCTATTTTAGGACTTTTTGGACCGTTCGTGTTTGCCGTAAGAAAGAACGAAAAATTTGATTATGATGCTTATATGAGAGCGCAATATCAAAGATACAATCAAATGAACAATCCTTACGGGAATCCGTATAACGACCCTTACACACAAAATAGAGATCACGGACAAAAGCGTGATTCGGCTCAAGTAAACAACGATTCGCCTTTTGACGAGTTTAATTCAAGCGATATGGACCCTTTTGATGAGTTTAACAATAATGGAGATAAAAAATAATGTCAGATAATATATCCGCAATATCAACTGCACTTGGCGCAAGTGGTGTTGCGGTTATTAGATTAAGTGGGGATTCGCCTTTAAATATTGCAAAAAAGATGTTTAAGCCGAATGGTAAAATTGCCGTGGAAGATTTTACACCAAACGTTATGTACGTTGGGGAAATTGATTGTGGTGGTTTTTATGATTACGGTATGTGCGTATATTTTAAGGCCCCAAGAAGTTTCACAGGGGAAGACTGCGTGGAATTTCATTGTCACGGTGGCGTAGCAATCACTCGTGGAATACTTAAAAGAACGATAGAACTTGGTGCAAGGCTTGCAACTAACGGAGAGTTTACCAAGCGTGCCTTTTTAAATGGCAAGTTGTCGCTTTCCTCTGCAGAGGGACTAATAAATATGATTAACGGGGAGTCGGTGGCGACGGCTAAAGCAGGGTATAACCTATATCGTGAAAAGTTGACAAAGGAAACAAGCCTTTTACAAGATAAACTTCTTGACGCTATATCTGAAATAGACGCCGACATGGATTTTCCCGAAGAAGATTTAGAAACGGCATCGAGAGAAACGGTAAAAAGTATTTTAACTGAAGTCAAAGAAAAACTTTGTTATTATCTTTCAACTTATAGGCTTGGAAGAAACGTTGTTACAGGCGTAAAAGTTGGCATCGTAGGCAAACCTAATACCGGAAAAAGTTCAATTCTTAACGCTCTTTTATCTTACGATAAAGCAATAGTTTCGTCTATCCCGGGGACAACTCGTGACATCGTTGAGGGCAGTATAGAAATTAACGACGTAAAGTTTAATTTTTCTGATACGGCAGGTATAAGAGAAAGTAAAGACGAAATAGAAAATTTAGGCGTGGTTCTTTCTAAAAAAATTCTTGAAGAATCCGACTTGATACTTTTTGTTTTAGATAGTTCTAACATAGAAGATACCGACTTAGATATAAAAAAGCTTATAGACGGCAAAAACGTTTTAACCGTGCTTAATAAGTGTGATAAAGCAAACGTGGATTTTGATGGGGCTGAACTAAAAATTTCTGCTAAGGAAAAGGTTAATTTAGAAGCTCTTCGTCAAAAAATTTTTGACAAAACAATAGGAAGCGGTATTGACGTGAACGGTGATTTCATTTGCGAAGAAAGACATTACGATGCTATTTGCCGTTCGGTTGATAAAATTAACGACGCTTTAAGTATTATTGATTTTGCTTCTACAGATATGCTCGCTGTTGACGTTAAGGCGAGTTGGGAAGCCTTGGGTGAAATATCCGGAAGAACGGCTACTGAAGAAATAATAAATAACATTTTTTCTAAATTTTGCGTGGGTAAGTAAGGAGTTTTTTTATGGAAATTTGGCAAGCCATAGTTTTAGGGGCTATACAAGGGTTTACAGAATTTTTACCCGTATCCAGCAGTGGGCACCTAATGCTTCTGCAAAATTGGTTCGGTTTATCCGAGGGCGCACTTTTCTTTACGATTATGTTGCACGTTGGCACCCTTATTCCGGTATGTTTAGTTCTATATAAAAGCATTTTGGAGTTATTTGAAAAACCGTTTAAGAAGCTTTTGTATCTTGTAATCGCAACAATTCCGGCAGGCATATTGGGTATAGTATTTTCTAAATTTTTAGACGTTGACAGTTTGTTTGCAAATAACATTTGGTTGCTTTCTATCACCTTTACTTTTACGGCAGTGGAACTATTAGTGGCAGAACGTTTGGCTAAAAACGTGCCACTTATAAATCCAATCAACGCAAAAACGTCGCTAACGATGGGCGTTGGACAAATGGTTGGCGTGTTCCCTGGAATTTCAAGAAGTGGGACCACTATCACCTTTGGTACTTTTGCAAGAGTGGAAAAAAGCAAAAACGCAGACTTTACTTTTTTAATGAGTTTACCAATAATTCTCGCCGCAGTTTTACTTGAGGGATTTGATTTAGTTACCGGTGGCGGTGGATTTAACGTAGATATCGTTCCTCTTTTGATTGGCATATTTACAGCGGCGCTTACCGGTTACATAGCAATAAAGTTTATGTTAAGGATAATAAAAAAAGCAAACTATAAGTGGTTTTCGCTTTACCTAATTTTGTTATCCGTAACAAACTTAATATTTGCTTTCGTTTAATATGAAAAGAGAAAAAGAACTGATAAAAAAATTAAAAATAGCCACGCCCGAAGAGTGTGGCAAAATATTAGATAAACTATTTAAACAAAAAATAAAATAAGCTTATAAGGAGAATACTTATGAAAAAGTTTTTCGGTGAATTTAAAAAGTTTATTACCCGTGGCAACGTTGTTGACCTTGCCGTCGGCGTAATTATCGGTAGTGCGTTTACTGCAATCGTAAACGCTTTAACTAAAAACGTATTAACCCCGCTTATAAATTGGCTTCTTACCGTAATTTTGGGTGAGAATTCTTTAAGCAACGTTTATACTTATTTAACTAAGGTTATCGACCCAAATACCGGACTTGTTGACCTTGCTCAATCAATATTTATAGATTGGGGTATGGTTATTAACGCAATTATTAACTTCCTTTTAACGGCATTGGTATTATTTATTATCGTTAAAACCATAAATAGGGTTAAAGAAGGCAACACTAAATTTAGTAAAAAACTCGCCCAAGGTATTCCGGATAAAAAGGATAAAAAAGAACTTAAAAAACTTGGTATAAGCAGATTAGACTTTGATAAAGTAAAAGCTTATATGGAAGAAAAACAAGCGAGAATTGCTAAAGAAGAGGCAGAAGCAAAGGCAAAAGCTGAAGCTGAGCAAGCAGAGGCTAAAAAACATACCACAGAAGGTCTTTTAGAACAAATCAAAGAACTTCTTGAAAAACAAGTGGAAAATAAATAGTTAAAACGAAAAAACTAAAAAAAGGCAAGACGTAAAGGGTTGTTCCATTAGGGAGTTTTAGTTCATAGCAAAAGTGTAGCCCACCATACTTCGCAAAAAGCGAAATATGGTGGGCTTTTCTTATCTACAAAAATTAAAGATTTAAGTTATATTTTTAGCCTTGTGGCTAAAAGTGATATGCAAGTATCTTGCGTTATATTTTGACCTATGGTCAAAGTTATATTATATTTGCCACAACTTTCCCGAAAGGGAAAATAAAACTTTGCATAGCAAAATATCATTGCTTTTAGCAATATAACTTGCCGTTAGGCAAATATAACTAGTGCGTCAGTAATAATCGCTATTACTGACGCACTAAAGTCTTGCCTTTTTAAGTTGTTAAGTTTTATAACATTGCTACTGATATGGTGCAGAATACTAAAAGCGAGATTATATCTACCATAGTGGTAATAAACGGGCTTGCCATAACGGCAGGGTCAAGACGACATAATTTTGCAAATAGGGGTAAGCACGCACCGACTAATTTAGAAATAATTACGGTTACAAATAGAGTAAGCGATACCACCAAACACAATTCGTTAGTATAGTCGGAATATCCAAAAAGCAAGTTGTCTATCAATAAAAGTTTTAAAAAACAAGCGACTGCAAGCGTTATTCCTAACAATAACGAAGCACGGAATTCCTTCCAAATTACTTTAAATATATCTTTAAATTCTATTTCTTCAAGGGCGAGTGAACGAATTATCGTTGCCGATGCTTGACCGCCAGCATTACCTCCCGTACCCATAAGCATAGGTATGCAAGCAAATAGAACGGTGGATATAGCGTTTAGCCTTGCTTCGTAAATGTTAAGTATTAGACCGGTAAACGTTGCAGATATTAACAAAATTAGTAGCCATGGAATACGAACTTTCCATACGTTAAAAACCGATTGGTGCAAATAATTTTCTTCGGTAGGTAACATACCGGACATCTTGTGAATATCTTCGGTGATTTCTTCTTGTAAAGCGTCAACTGCGTCGTCAACAGTAACTATACCGACGATACAACCTTCTTTATCAACTACCGGCATGGCGATAAAGTCGTAAGTAGAGAACTTAAGTGCAACTTCTTCTTTATCTTCGTGTGTTTCAGCGTAGATAAAGTTAGTGTCCATAATGTCTTCTATTTTTTCGTCGTTATCTGCCATTAAAAGGTCTTTAACGGTGATTACGCCAAGAAGTATTTTTTTATTGTTGGTAATATAACAGGTATAAACGGTTTCTTTTTTAAGCCCCGTACGCCTTATTTTGTTAAAGGCTTGCTCTACTGTCATAGAAGTGGATAGGGTTACGAATTCTGGCGTCATTAAACTACCTGCCGAATCTTCGGGGTAGGCTAAAAGTTCGTTTATTTTGCGTCTATCTTCTACGGTAGTATTTTTTAAGATACGTTTTACAACGTTTGCTGGCATTTCTTCTATAATGTCAACCGTGTCGTCTAAGAACATATCGTCGATAACGGCTTTAAGTTCTTTATCGGTAAATTCCTTAATTAGGTCTTCTTGAGTATCGGTATAAAACTCAACGAAAACGTCGGACGCTAATTCTTTTGGAAGGAGCCTAAAAAACAACGTTTGTTGTTCTTTATCTATATTATCCTCTATAAACCGTGCGATATCAATCGGTTGCATGTCAAGAATAATCATTCTGAGGTCTGCGAATTTTCTTTGTTCGAAAAAGTATAAAAGTTTTTCGTAAACGTTTTGTAATTCTTCAGTCATAGTAAACCTCCTTTTTTTCAAAAATAAAAGCCTATCGAATAAACCGATAGGCTAACAAAAGATTTCAAAAAAAGAAACCAACTGACCATACAAGCTTTAGCATCACAGGGCGGTGAAATTGCGTTAGGTTAAGCCTTGTTTTCGACAAAACCTTTTAACCTGCTAATAGTGTCTCCACTACTTTGCGGTAGCAATCCATATCCCCGTGGTAGCCTTACCTACCGGAGTCGATATTTAAGTTCAATAAAAGTGTACTCTTAAATTTAACGCTTGTCAACAATTTTTTATATATTTTCTTTTATAGAAGATACGTCGGCAATAATTTTGGGATTTTGTTTTGTTAGACTGTCTATAAAGGACTCAAAAAACTCTCGCTTTATCATAATTACAGAGTATTCGGCATTATTAAAATATACAACTAAACTGTTTGTTTTTTTAAAGTGAGTAATAGAAACTATATTTTCTATTGGACTTTTAAATCTAATAAACCCAAGCCACAAAACAACAAAGTTATTTTTTATGGCGTATTTACTAAAAAATAGTAGCGAAACTATAATCACACAAATAAATAGAGTGCACGCTAATAAAATGGAATAGGTCACTGTTTTTAGTATTGACATTTTTGAATATTCTATAACGCTAATCAAGTTAAAAATTATTCCGGCAGTACAAATAAAAAACGCCAAAATTAGAAAGGTTTTAACTATTGATTTATACTCTAACTTAAAATCAGTCATAATTCACCTCTTTACATCAATTATACTTTATTTGTAAAATTTTGCAATGGTATGCACTATAATACCTTAAAAAGAAATTTATTTAACTTGATTTATATTGTAAAATATTGTATAATTATCAAAAATAAAATAAAATTTTAAGGACTATACAATGATTAAACTTGTAAAAAAAGGCGTTTATTACAAAGAAGGCAAGCTTCAAACGGCAAAAGCGGTTGATAACGAGGCAAAAAAAGGTACTTTAGCTTATCGAATTTTGTCTGCGCATAACGTTAGTGGTGACGATAATAAACTTAACGTTAAGTTTGACGAAATTACCTCGCACGATATAACCTACGTTGGTATTATTCAAACGGCAAAAGCTTCAGGGTTAAAGGAATTCCCAATTCCTTATACGCTTACTAACTGTCACAATTCTTTATGTGCAGTTGGTGGAACCATTAACGAAGACGACCACGTTTTCGGTCTTTCGGCTGCCAAAAAATACGGTGGTGCATTCGTGCCTCCACACATTGCCGTAATTCACCAATATATTCGTGAAATGCGTGCTTTCCCTGGCGCAATGATTTTAGGCTCAGACTCTCATACCCGTTACGGTGCGTTAGGTACTCTTGCCGTAGGTGAGGGTGGTCCTGAATTAGTTAAACAATTATTAGATAAAACTTACGACGTAGATATGCCTGAAATCGTAGCAGTTTATTTAAAAGGCAAGTTGAGAAAGGGTGTCGGCCCGCACGACGTTGCGCTTGCATTGGTTAAGGCGACCTTTAAGTCGGGATTTGTTAAAAATAGAGTATTAGAATTCATTGGCCCTGGAATTAAAGGTCTTTCTATGGAAACCAGAAACGGCATAGACGTTATGACGACCGAAACTACTTGTCTATCTTCAATTTGGGAAACTGACGAAAAGACTAAAGAATTTTATGCACTCCACGGTAGGGCAGACGTTTATAAAGAATTAAAGGCAAAAGACGGTGCTTATTACGATAAAGCAGTTGTTATTAACCTATCTAAGGTAGAACCAATGATAGCTTTGCCTTTCCACCCGTCAAACGCTTATACCATTAAAGATTTCTTATCTCGCCCATACGAATTATTGAAACAATGCGAAGAAGCAGGTCAAAAACTTTTACCAAAAGGCAAAGGCGAATTTAAACTCACCGATAAAATTAAAGACGGTAAGGTTTACGTTGAACAAGGCGTTATAGCAGGTTGTGCCGGTGGTATGTACGAAAATATTGCCGAAGCATCCGATATCTTAGGTTTGGCGCCTATTGATAATAACGACTTTACTTTAGACGTTTATCCGTCAAGCCAACCGGTATATAAAGGATTGGTAGAAAACGGTTACGCTTCCAAACTTATGGTAAACGGTGCAGTGCTAAAAACTGCGTTCTGTGGTCCGTGTTTCGGTGCGGGGGACGTTCCGCAAAATAACGGTTTGTCTATCCGTCACACTACCAGAAACTTTGAAAGCAGAGAAGGTAGTAAACCTGCGAACGGTCAACTTTCTGCCGTTGCACTAATGGACGCAAGAAGTATTGCTGCGACTGCATTAAACGGTGGTGCTATTACTTCTGCTATGGACGTTGCTTATTCTAAAAAGACTAAAAAGTATCGTTTTGATAAAGAAATTTATAACGCAAGAGTATTCGACGGTGTTAAAAAAGGCGATGCTTCCTTAAATTTAGTTTACGGTCCTAATATTGCGGACTGGCCGGAAATGGAAGAACTAAAAGACAATCTTTTACTTAAGGTAGTATCCGTTTTAACCGACCCCGTTACTACGACGGACGAACTTATTCCTTCGGGCGAAACGTCTTCGTTTAGGTCTAATCCTCTAAAACTTGCAGAGTTTGCTCTTTCCAGAAAAGACCCTGCTTACGTTGGCAGAGCAAAGGCTGTTAAGGCAGAAGGCTTCCCCACCGACCTTAATTTAGATAAAAACACCACTACTTATGGTAGTGTGGTCGTTTCGGTAAAACCGGGTGACGGTTCTGCAAGAGAACAAGCTGCATCTTGCCAAAGAGTTTTAGGTGGCGTTGCTAACGTCGCTAACGAATATGCTACCAAGCGTTATAGAAGCAATCTTATAAATTGGGGTATGATTCCTTTCCTTATTGAAAAAGAAAAGTTTGAGGTTGACGAATATATTTACGTTTCGGGAGTAAAAGAATTTATCAAGTCGGGCGCAAAGGAAATTAAGGCAAAAGTTTTGGGCAAAAACCCAAGAACTATCACCTTAAAACTTGACCCGTTAACCGAGGCGGAAAAAGAAATTATATTAAAGGGTTGTTTAATCAACTACTACAAAGGTTAAAAACTGAATACGAATATAGCGCACCGAACGTTCGGTGCGTTTTTTCGTTATTATAACTTTTTATTCAGCATAATATATTGTGGGTGATATTATGAATTTTATAGAGAATTTAAAAGAAGTTATGGGTAGCGACGAGTTTTTTGAGTCGGGTAGCGTTAAATTTACAGTCGTCTTAGATAAGGGTGGGTATTTTGAAAACGTTAAAGGCGTGCTTTCTTATAGACAAGACGAAATAGTTCTAAACGTAAAAAAATGCAAGATTGCCGTTCGTGGAGAAAATCTTTTCGTTAAAAAATTTTGTGAGGGAGACTTAACCGTATGCGGAAAAATAAACGCAGTAGAAAGGCTATAAAAAGAACTTGTTTTATTTATTCTCGATACGAAATTACCGGTCTTAATTTAGAAAGATTGATTTCAAGATCGGTAAAAAAGGGAATACCACTATATAATATAAAAAGATTAAAGCCAAACAAAATGCGACTATCTATAAACTTTAACGATACTGAAAAATTTTTTGCTAATTTAAATGAATTGTGTTATAATGAAAAAAACGTTAAAAAAATAAGGGACGGCGGTTTAGGTACACCCATAAATTTTTTAGTTAAAAACGTTGGCGTACTTATAGGTTCTATAATATTTTTCACGTCCGCTTTCTTTTTTGACAACGTTATTTTTGATACGCATTTTGAAGGCACTGGTGCCGTTTACGAAAGGGAAATTTTAGACGCTCTTGATGGATTTGGTGTGAAAAAGTATTCAAAATTTTCTAACGTAGATTTGCGTGCAGTAGAAGATAGCGTACTTTCTAAAATAGACAAAGTAAGTTTTTTATCATTAAAAAAACAAGGAAAAACACTGATAGTTTATTCGGTAAAAAGTTTGCCGGAAAAAGAAGTGCTTACTGGTACGGCAAGGCAGTTGATTTCTAATTTTGACGGTGTTATAGAAAAAATTAAAGTTTATCGAGGTACTGCTAAAAAGTGCGTTGGTGATAAAATTGCTAAAGGTGAGGTTATAGTTGACGGGTTTGTTGAACGTAATGGTGAAATAAAGGAAATTAACGTTATAGCATCGGCAACTATATCGTCAATTAAAACTTTACACTTTATATTAGATAAAGACGATTTATTTACGGAAGCCGAAACTTTATTTGTGGAAAAAATGAACGGATTATTCGTTACTGATGTTAAAGTAACGAATACCCCATTCAACGGAAAATACTTATACACCGTAACAGCGACGGTAAAAAACGTGGTGTTTACGGGATAAAAAGGGAAATTTATGAATCTAAACAAAATACGAAAATCAGAAAAAATTTTAAGATGGACGCCACACGACGTCGTTATGAACGTACTAGTTTACTTTTTTAACTTTTTGATACTTGCAGGTATGTTCTTTATCTTTTTGCACTTAAAAGGTGAAGGCTTGGTAGAACTTATAGTAAATTTAAGGGTATCAGTACACTTTGCTTCTTTTTTAGCTGCAATTATAATTTTGCTTTTTATATACTTTTTCTTTGAGGATAAAAACTTTCTAAAAAACTCTGCTAATTCCGAGATGATTTTCTTTGTTTTAGAAGTTTCGCTTTTTATTTGTTACGCAATAGGGCATTACGTAAACATGTTTATACGCCCGTTTGCCTTACCTGCACTTTTAATTATGTTTTTAGCTAACAGAAGAAGTGCCGTTTTTGTAAATATAATTTTTACAATCATAGTTTTTTTAATGGACGTGTTCAGCGGACAAGTTTGGATTATAACTTATACGTCGCTATTTAATTGTTTTGCTTCGGGTTTGGTTGCAACCTTTTGCGTAAATAAAGATTGTTCGAGAATTAAACTTTTATCAGTTAGCTGGGTAATTTCTTTACCGGCAGTTCTCGGGGTATTCTTAATTTTACTTGGGGCAGGTTTCACCGGGGCGTTACATTTATTGGTATTAAGTGCATGTTCTGGACCGTTTGCCGTTATGGATTTTATTATTCTTTTGCCAATATTAGAATTCCTTTTCCAAAGGGTATCTTGCTTTAAGCTTGCCGAACTTACCGACCATAAGTCAAAGTTGATTCGCAGACTTATTGCCGAGGCACCTGGTACGTTTAACCACTCCATAGTGGTATCAAACATAGCCGAGGCGTGTGCAACGGCTATTGGTGAAGACGCCTTGTTTGCAAGAACTTGTGCGTATTATCACGACATAGGTAAATTAAGACGTCCGGATTTTTTCAGTGAGAATATAATGGACGGCAACAGCCCACACGACGAGCTTATGCCAGAACTTTCAGCAAACATAATACGTTCACACGTGCAAGACGGGTATGAACTTGTAAGAAAAAGCGGTATGAGTAGAAGTATTGCTAACATTTGTTTAGAACACCACGGCACCATGCCAATTTTGTTTTTCTACGGAAAAGCAAAAAAATATACCGACGGTGAAGTAGATATTAAAGACTATTGCTATCACGGTCCAAAACCACAATCTAAAATTGCCGCAATTTTGATGATAGCCGACGGTTGCGAAGCAGCGTCACGTTCGTTAAAAAATCGTTCGAGAGAAAACGTTACTGCTATAGTTAGAAAAATAGTAAACGACCGTATGGAATTGGGACAGTTTGACGAGTGCGAAATAACCATAAAAGAACTAAATATTATAATACACACTGTAGTAAACAATTTGACGGGTATTTATCACAAACGTGTTGAGTATCCTAAAATAAGTCTTAACGGTTTAAATTTAAATAAGGACACCGGAAAGGAAGAATAATTATGGGAAAACTTTATATCGAAAGTTTAGAAAAAAGAGTAAGACTTAAAAAAATTGCAAAAGCCGTTTATACCGTATTAAAACAAACGGATAATCTTAAAGCCGAATTGGTATTTAATGAAGACGCAGACATGCGTACGTTAAATAGAGATACCCGTGGTGTTGATAGCATTACGGACGTTTTGTCTTATCCTATGCTCGACGGACATAAGGGAGAAATTATTAAGGTTGAAAATCATATTACCGAACTTGACGGCAAGTACGTGTTTTTAGGCTCTATAGTTTTATGTGAAAGTAAAATCAAACAACAAGCTAAAGAGTTAGGCCATAGCGAGGTAAGAGAAAGAACGTATCTTATAGTACACGGATTGATGCATCTTTTCGGTTACGACCATATGAAAGAAAAAGATAAAATAGAAATGCGTGAAAAGGAAAAGCAAGCGCTTGCGCTTTTGGGAATTGTTGACTAATGAAAAGTGGATATATTGCAGTAATAGGACGTGCAAATGCTGGAAAAAGTACTTTAATAAACGTTCTTGTTGGTGAAAAAGTTGCTATAGTTTCTCCAAAACCACAAACGACCAGAGAAAGAATCTTAGGGATTCTTAACGGTGATAATTATCAAATGGTTTTCGTTGATACTCCCGGGTTTTATAAGGCAGACAATATGCTTAACTCGGTTATGCAAAAGGTCGCAGAGGATTCGGCTAAAGACGTTGACGCCGTATTGTTTGTTTTAGATGCACACGAGGGGCTTTCCGATCAAGATAAGGCGTTTGCAGAAAAGTTTGCAAAAACCGGCGTGCCGTTTGTGTTGGCCCTTACCAAGACGGACATCATGACCGAAAGTTTGCTTATTTCGGAACTAAAAGAGTTTGGCGATTGTGATTTTCCCGTCGTTCCCGTATCGGCGAGAAAAAAGAAAAATATAAAAGAACTTTTAAAGGTTTTAGCTGAAAAACTTCCCGAGGGTGAAAAGATATTTTCAGACGACGTTGTGTCAGACCGTTCGGAAAGATTTATGATAGGCGAAATCATGAGAGAGAAAATTTTACTTAAGTTTGATAAAGAAATTCCACACGGTGTGGCAATTATAATAAACGAGTTTAAGCTTCGTCCCGATAAAAAAGTTTACGACGTAAATTTGGATATAGTTTGCGAAAAGGATAACCATAAGGCAATACTTATAGGTCGTGGCGGAAGAGCGATAAAAGAAGTGTCGTCTTTTGCAAGGCAAGATATGGAAAAATTTCTTGGCAAAAAGGTATTTTTAACTACCTATATTAAGGTTAAAGAAGACTGGCGAAACAGTAGTAAACTACTTAAAGAATACGGATATTTCGAAAACGAATTTTAAGGTATAATTTTCAAATTTTTCCTTATAACTATTAAAGGGGAAATTATGAAAAATAAAGAAATTAAAGAAAATTTTACCGCTGATTGTTGTTACAAAATGTTTGAAAAAACGGGTAAAATTTCTTACTATTTACTATTCAAAGAACTGACGGAAAAATAATGGAAGAAAAATTTTGCGGAGTGGTATTAAATGCCGTTCCTTACGGCGAAAACGACAAAATACTTAACGTTTATTCCCTTGAAAAAGGGCTTGTTTCCGCAGGAATAAAAGGTGTAAAAAAGGCAGGGGCAAAGTTAAAATTTGCTTCCGAGCCTTTTTGTTTTGCCGAATTTACCACAAACGTTTCGGTAAAAAGAAGAACGATTACAGGGGCTTCGCTTATTGATAGCTTTTACCCGATACGAGAAGACGTGAAAAGGTTTTATGCCGGCTCGGTAGTGCTTGACTACCTTAAAAGATTTTGCAAGTACGAAAGTTCACCCGGTGAATTGTTTTCTATAACCGTTCAAGTTCTTAAAGAACTTGCCTACTCAGACTCGTCCCCTTATTTTTCGCTTGCGAATTTTTTGATAAAAGCACTAAAGATATCCGGGTACGGATTAAATTTTAATGGTTGTGAAAGTTGTGGTGGAAAAATTACGGGTAAAGTTTTTTTTAATCCGTCTGACGGTGGTTTTTATTGCCAAGATTGTTATTTTGGTCAGGGCAGAGAGATAAAAGAATCAACTTATCTTACTTTATTGTCGATAAAAGACCAATCGACTTTTGAAGGCGATGCTCTTGCTGTGTTAAAATTGATAGACTATTACGTAGAAACTAAGTTAGAGACTTCGCTTTCGCCCTTAAAAGTACTTATTAAGCTGTGATTTTTATATTTATAAAAAAATTTACCTTTCATTTTTTTGTTTGAAAAAATTTTATAGTTATTTTTTATAAAAATAAGTTATATTTAATGATATTTGATATAACTTGAAAAATTTGCGTAAATGTTTTATAATAAAAAAAATAAATTTGTATTTTATCAATCAAAGGAGATAAAAAATAATGAAGTACGTTTACTTATTTAGTGAAGGTAACGCAAAAATGCGTGAAATTCTTGGTGGTAAGGGTGCAAACCTTGCAGAAATGACCAACATTGGTCTTCCCGTTCCACAAGGCTTCACCGTTTCAACTGAAGCTTGTACCAAATACTATGAAGACGGTAAAATGATTAACGATGATATTCAAGCAGAAATTATGCAAAACATTGAAAAGCTTGAAGCAATCACCGGAAAGAAATTCGGCGATAAAGAAAATCCGTTACTCGTTTCAGTTCGTTCTGGTGCAAGAGCATCTATGCCTGGTATGATGGACACTATCTTAAACCTTGGCTTAAACGAAGAAGTTGTTGAAGTTCTTGCTAAAAAGTCTGGCAACCCAAGATGGGCTTACGACTGCTACAGAAGATTTATTCAAATGTTCTCTGACGTAGTTATGGAAGTTGGTAAGAAGTATTTTGAAGTTTTAATCGACAAGAAAAAGGAAGAAAAAGGCGTTGAATTCGACGTTGACTTAACTGCTGAAGACTTAAAAGACCTTGCAAATCAATTTAAAGCTGAATACAAGGCAAAACTTGGCGAAGATTTCCCAAGCGACCCCAAAGTTCAACTTTTTGAAGCTATTAAGGCTGTTTTCCGTTCATGGGACAACCCAAGAGCTAACATTTACAGAATGGACCACGATATTCCTTACGATTGGGGTACTGCGGTTAACGTTCAAATGATGGCTTTCGGTAACATGGGTGATGATTGTGGTACCGGTGTTGCGTTTACTCGTAACCCTGCTACCGGTGAAAAGGGTCTTATGGGTGAATTCCTTATGAACGCACAAGGTGAAGACGTTGTTGCTGGTGTTAGAACCCCGATGCCTATTTCTAAAATGGCAGAAGTACTTCCTGATGTATATAACCAATTCTTAGAAGTTTGCAAAACTTTGGAAAATCACTATAGAGATATGCAAGATATGGAATTTACCATTGAAAAGGGTAAACTCTTTATGCTTCAAACCAGAAACGGTAAGAGAACTGCAGCTGCTGCTATCAGAATCGCTTGCGACCTTATCGACGAAGGTATGATTACCGAAGAAGAAGCACTTTTACAAATCGACGCTAAGAGTCTTGATATGTTACTCCACCCAACTTTCGATGCAGCTGCTCTTAAGAAAGCTGATAAAGAAAACTTGGTTGGAAAGGGTATTGCTGCTTCTCCTGGTGCTGCTGCAGGTACTATCGTATTCACTCCTGAAGACGCTGTTACCTTAGGCAAAGCAAATAAGAAAGTAATTTTAGTTAGACTTGAAACTTCACCTGAAGATATCGAAGGTATGAAATATGCACAAGGTATCTTAACCGTTCGTGGCGGTCAAACCTCACACGCAGCCGTTGTTGCACGTGGTATGGGTACTTGCTGTGTATCTGGTTGCGGTGATATCAAGATGCACGAAGAAGAAAAATATTTCGAACTTGCAGGCAAAATTTTCCGTGAAGGCGACAACCTTTCACTCGACGGTTCTACCGGTAACATTTACGAAGGCGCAATCAAGACCGTTCCGGCAGACCCCAACAGTGGATATTTTGGAAGAATTATGAAGCTTGCAGACAAGTACAGAGCATTAAAGATTAGAACTAACGCTGATACCCCTGCAGACGCTGAAAGAGCAGTTGAACTTGGCGCACAAGGTATTGGTCTTTGCCGTACTGAACACATGTTCTTTGGTCCTGGCAGAATCGACAAGTTCCGTGAAATGATTTGTTCTGAAAGTGTAGATGAAAGAAAAGAAGCGCTTGACAAGATTGAACCTATGCAACAAGCAGACTTTGAAGGTCTTATGGAAGCTCTTAAAGGTATGCCTGTATGTATCAGATTCCTTGACCCACCGCTACATGAATTCGTACCTACTGCAGAACACGAAATCGAAGAACTTGCTAACGCTCAAGGAAAGACTCCTGAACAAATTAAGCAAATCATTACCGGTTTACACGAAACCAACCCGATGATGGGTCACCGTGGTTGCAGACTTGCAGTTACCTATCCGGAAATTGCAGTTATGCAAACCAAAGCAGTTATTAAGGCTGCTATCGCAGTAAGCAAGCGTCACCCTGACTGGAAGGTTGTTCCGGAAATTATGATTCCGCTTACCGGCGAAGTAAAAGAACTTGCTTTCTGCAAGAAGGTTGTAGTTGCTACTGCTGACGAACTTATCGCTTCTTCAGACGTTAAGATTGAATACCAAGTTGGTACTATGATTGAAATTCCGAGAGCAGCGTTAACTGCCGACCAAATTGCAAAAGAAGCTGAATTCTTCTGCTTTGGTACTAACGACTTAACTCAAATGACTTTCGGCTTCTCTCGTGACGACGCTGGTAAGTTCTTACCTTCTTACTACAAGGCAAAGATTTACGAATCAGATCCGTTTGCAAGACTTGACACCACTGGTGTTGGTAAGCTTATGGATATGGCTGTTAAGATGGGTCACGGTACCAGAAGTGATATTCACTGCGGTATTTGTGGCGAACATGGTGGCGACCCAAGTTCTATCGAATTCTGTCATGAAATTGGTTTAGATTACGTTTCTTGTTCACCGTTCAGAGTTCCGATTGCAAGACTCTCTGCTGCACAAGCTAATATTAAGAACCCCAGAAAGTAATTTTTGACAATAAATTAAAGCCCCAAGGTACTTAGCCTTGGGGTTTTTTCATACTATATGCAGTATGAGAAATATTGCAGTTATAGATTTAAGAAGGTTAAAGAGAAATGCTGAAAATATTAAAACCAAGTTGCCCGACGGCGTAAAGTTTTGTGCCGTGGTTAAAGCTGATGGATACGGGCACGGTGGGGTAGAGGTGGCAAACGCCTTATATACAATTGCCGACTGTTTTGCAGTTGCTCTAATTGAAGAGGGAATAAGTTTAAGACTTAGCGGAATAGATAAGGAAATTTTAGTTTTAGTTCCGCTAATAAAAAATGATTTAGAAAATGCAGTGCGGTATAATTTGAGTGTAACAGTTGACAGTATTTTAGGTCTTAAGGCTGTATTTAACGAGGCTAAAAGGCAAAATAAAACGGTTAAAATTCACGTGGCTTTTAATTCGGGTATGAATAGGTTTGGCGTTGATGACGTTGAACAATTAACCAAGATGCTTGAATTTATAAAGGGTAAAAAGCTTTTAGTTTTAAGTGGGTTTTATACACATTTTGCCGAGCCCGACAATAAAGAAAGGCTAAAATCGGCTTACGCAAAGTTTTTAGTTGCAAAAAATATAGTTAAGGGGTATAATAGCAAAGTAACGTGTCACGCATCGGCAAGTGGCGGACTATTAAACGGTATCAATGAAGATATGGTAAGAGTCGGCATATTGCTTTATGGATACTATCCTTTTAAGTGCAGTACCACTATAAAAGTTAAACCCGTTATGAAGGTTTATTCTTACGTGGTAAAAAACCGTTTAATAAAAAAGGGTGACGGCTTGCTTTATGGACATTTTAGTTTAAAAGAAGATAAAGAAGTGTCAATTATTAGATACGGTTATGCAGACGGATTAAATAGAGTTGACGTTGACTCGGTTATAAATAATAGGTGTATGGATGTGTCTGCAATAGACTTGGTTCACGGCGATAAAACGCTTATTCTAAAAGACGCCGAAGTTTACGCAAAAAAGTATAAAACAATTAGTTACGAGGTGCTTACCAAAGTGGCTATGCGTGCGGAGAAAAAATATATAAGGTAAAATTATGTGGTACTTTGTTAAAAATTTTTTATTTGGATTTATCTACGTTATTTTTATGGGGTTAGTTCCTTACGGAATTGAAACCATTAATGGACAAACTATTAGAATATTGCTTAATATAGTTAATATTTTGGTGTATTTTTTAATCATGGGTGTTTCCATGTTTAAGGAAGGTGAAAAGGCAAGGGAACTTTTAACAACAAACAATACCGAAAGAAAACGCATATTACAAACGGGCGAACTTCGCCCAATTAAAAGAGCGCCTGAGTATAGACCGTGGAAAGGATTTTTAATGGGTGGTATAATAAGCGCACCGTTAATTTTGTTCTTGGCTATACACGCTTTAATTTCTTTGTTTGGAGGCACTTACGAAATGTTTGGCGTTACTGCGGTTACTTTCTATATGGGCTTTTTTATGCCGTATATACTTTTAAGATATGGTGGAATGCTTAACGAGCAAATTTTATTCCACGAGTACTTTATTTGTTTATACGCCGTACCTGTAATAGTTCTTTTATACGGAATTATGTATATAATCGGTGCAAAAAAGGTAGAAAAGAGATATGCTTTTATCGAAGCACGTGTAAAAGCTGGTAAAGGGGAAAAATAGTGCGAATAGTTGCCGGTAAATATAAGGGTAGAAATTTACTTTCATTTGAGGGTGAAAAAATTCGTCCAACGTCGGATAAGGCAAGAGAAAGTCTTTTTAATATTTTGCAATTCGAAATTGTTGGAAAAACTTTTTTGGACCTTTTTGCGGGGACAGGGGCAGTTGGCTTTGAAGCCCTTTCAAGGGGTGCAAGTAAAGTTTACTTAATAGACTATGCTAAAGATAGTATTGTTTTAATAAATAAAAACAAACAAAAATTAGGAATTGGGCAAGAAGCCGTTGTAGAATTTATTGATGCCTTAGAATTTTTAAAAAGAACTAAAGAAAAGTTTGATATAATTTTTATAGACCCGCCTTATAAAGAGGGTTATTATGAAAAAGTTATTCCATTATTAGCTGAAGTTACTAACGAGCAAAGTTTAATTGTTTTGGAAAGCGAAACTTTATTGGAAATAAATTCGGAAGATTTTAAGGTTGTTGACCAAAGGAAATACGGCAGAACTAAGTTTACGTTTATAAAAAAGGTTTAGATATGGCAAAATGTATTTTTGCAGGTACTTTCGACCCGATGACTGTCGGCCACGTAAGTATAATCAAAAAACTGAAAAAGCGTTACAAAAGCGTTTTGGTGGTTATAGGTAATAATCCAAATAAAACCACTTATTTTTCTCTTGAAGAAAGGGAAAAAATAGCAAGACTTTCGCTAAAAAACTTTAATGGTGTAAAAGTATTAGTTTACGAAAATATAAAAGAAGATTACAAAAACTTTATTTCTCGTGAAGGATATACCGTTTACGCAAGGGGAATTAGAAATTCCGTTGATTTTAATTACGAAAAAAAATCGGAAGATTTTAATAAAAAAGAATACCCTAATTTAACTACCGAGTACTTTAATGCTAATATTAAGCAAAAAAACGTAAGTTCTTCTTTGGTAAGGGATAAACTTAAAAAAGGATTGGACTATAAAAAATATTTAAGTAAAAAAGCGTACGCTTACGTTAAGCAAATTACCACAAAAAGATAACTGAAAAAATTAAAGATATAAAGAAACTAAAAAACGCAGACAAGATTTTTGAAAATAGAAAAGGTGCGGTTTTTATTTTTGCCTTTTTTAAAAAAGCAGTAGATTGCATTATAATAGAAAAACCTCCGAATCCGGTTAAAAACGAAGCCACTGATAGTGCAAATTTAGAATTAGTTGCCGATAGTTTTTTTAGTCCGCAAGTTACTTCAAATAGTCCCGCCCCAATGCCGTCAGACACGGCTTTATCTTTTGTAATAAAGTATAATAGATTTGTGAGCGGTGTAAGAATTTTTAATGCAATAAGTATTTCGGTTAAAAGATAGAAAAGAGTAATAAGTGCACCTATAACCAATATGCTATTAACGGCGTTAAGGGCAACGTCGAAAAGCAAAATTTCATTTTTAATCTGGTTAGTTTTTAGTTGAGTAACCGAATTATCTTTTCTTTTATAAAAAGAAAAAACTATTCCAACTAAAATGCTTGCTAAAAAATTAGAAAGGAAAAGTAAAATTCCAAAAAGTCGGTTGTTAAAGGTGATAGTGCCTACCGCAGAAATTAAAAAAACGGGCGATGCAATTGAGCAAAACGTAGAAGCACGTTGACTTTCAACGTCAGAAAGCACGCCTAAAGTTTTGGCGTCTGCGACAGCTTTTGCACCCGAAGGGTATCCCGAAAGCGTGCTAACTATAAATAAATACCCACCCATATCACCCACGTTAAAAAGCTTTTTCGTGATGGGTGAGCTATATTTTCCAAACATATAAGCGCCTTTTGTTTTTTGTGCCAAAGCGGAAATAAATAGGTAGGGGAACACGCTTGGCAAAACGCAAAACGCCCATAAAGATACGCCGTCTATAACAACTTTAGCACTGTTTTGCCAAAGGGTTAAAAACACTCCGATACAAAGTAATAAAATAAAAGGAAAGCACCTAAAAAATTTGTTTATAGTAGTTAACATAATTAGTTTAAAATATGTTTTAAAGGTTATAAAATATGACTTGAAAAAGTGTATTTAGTGTGTTAAAATAATCTTATGGATTTATTTGATTACGTTTCAACTGAAAAGAAAAGTGCACCCCTTGCCGAACGCATGAGGGCAAAAACACTTTCAGATTTTATTGGGCAAGACCATATAGTTTCGGGTTCGTCTTTACTTAACCGTGCAATTAGAACGGATAAGCTTGGCAGTTGTATTTTTTGGGGGCCACCCGGTTGTGGTAAGACCACCCTTGCAAACGTTATAGCATCGGGCACGGATAATTTTTTCGTCAAATTAAACGCCGTATCATCGGGGGTTTCAGACGTTAAAAAGGTAATAGAGGACGCTAAAACCAATCTAAAGGTATACGGCAAAAAGACCTATTTGTTGTTAGACGAGTGTCATAGATTTAACAAAACGCAAAGCGATAGTTTACTTCCTGCAATAGAGCAAGGTGATATAATTTTTATAGGTTCTACTACAGAAAATCCGTTTGCATCAATGACCCCTGCAATAGTTTCGAGATGTAGGGTTTTTGAACTTAAAAGGCTTACGTTTGAAAACGTTAAAACGGCGTTGATTCGTGCTATAAACGACAAAGAAAACGGGCTTGGTAATTACGGCGTAATTATTGAAGAACAAGCTTTAGACCATATAGCAAGGGTTTCTGCTGGGGATTTAAGAGTGGCGTACAATGCCTTAGAACTTGCGACGCTTACCACCGACCCCGATAAGGACGGAAATATAAAAATAACGTTAAAAGACGCAGAAGAATCTATTCAACAAAAGGCACTGTCTTTTGACGAACAGTTGTATTACGACATACTTTCAGCATTTTGTAAAAGTTTGCGTGGTAGTGATTCGGACGCTGCGCTATATTACATGCAAAGGTTAATACAAGGTGGTTGCGACCCACTTTTAATTGCAAGACGATTAGTAGTGCATTCTGCCGAGGACGTAGGTCTTGCAGACCCCAACGCATTGGTCGTTGCTACCAACGCTTTAGTGGCGTTTGAAAAATTAGGGCTTCCAGAAGGCTTGATTCCACTATCCGAGGCAATAATTTACGTTTGCGAGGCAGAAAAGTCTAACACTGTAGTAGAGGCTATGTATTCTGCAAAGGAAGATGCAATTAACGTTCGTGACGATGAAATTCCTGCTCACCTAAAAAATTATGAATTTGCTACTAAAGAAGATAAGTTAAATAAGGCTTTATATAAATATCCACACGATTACGGTGGATTCGTAGAGCAACAATATTTACCGGACGCCTTAAAGGGTAAAAAATATTATCTTCCAAAAGATAACGGTTACGAAAAAATAATAAAACAAATTAGGAATAATAAAGGCAAAAAATAATATGGACTATTCATTAAAACTTTCAAAAGAATTTCAAATCAAGCCCGACCACTCTGCGAACATAATTTCGCTTATAGACGAGGGTAACACCATACCGTTTATAGCAAGATATCGTAAAGAAATGACGGGTTCTTGTGACGACCAAAAGCTTCGTGAGATATTTGATAGACTAAAGTATTTGCGTAATCTTGACAAAAGAAAACAAGAGATAGTTGATTCTATCACCGAGCAGGGCAAAATGACGGACGAGATTATGATTGCGCTCGCTAAAGCCGAAACTTTAACAGAAGCTGAAGACGTTTATCGTCCATTCAAGCAAAAAAGAAAAACACGTGCAAGCGTTGCCGTTGAAAAGGGGTTGTCACCACTTGCGGAATATATTTTATTACAAACAGACGAAGTTCCGCTAAATGTAAAAGCGCAAGAGTTTATTAACGAAGAAAAGGGTGTTTTAACGACAGAAGACGCTATTAAAGGTGCGTCTGATATTATTGCCGAAAAAGTAAGTGACGACGCTGAAGTGCGTAAAAAACTAAGAAAAGACATTTATGAAAAAGGCGATATTTCTTGCAAACTTTTAGAGAACGAAAACGCTAAAACGTATGATATGTATAGCGAGTACGTAGAAAAAATATGCAAAATGCCGTCGCATAGAATTTTAGCTATTAACCGTGGCGAAAAAGAAGACTGCTTAAAAGTAAGCGTAGTTTGTAACGACGAGGAAATGATAGACGGAATAAAGCAAGTTTTCGTTAAAGGTTTAGGTGAAAGCAGTTCAATCGTTGCGCTTGCCGTAGAAGACGCATATAACAGGCTAATATTCCCGTCGGTAGAAAGGGAAATTCGTTCGGATTTATTTGAAAAAGCGAGTGAACAAGCAATAAAAATGTTTGAAGTAAACCTTCGTCCGTTATTACTTCAACCACCGTTAAAGGGCAAGGTAATAATGGGGCTTGACCCGGCTTATAGAACGGGTTGTAAAATAGCCGTTATAGATAGTGAAGGTAACGTTTTAGATACGGCAGTGGTATATCCCACGCCACCTCAAAACAAGATAGAAGAAGCAAAGGCAAAGTTATTAGCCTTAATAGAAAAACACGGAGTAAGCGTAATTTCAATAGGTAACGGAACGGCAAGTAAGGAATCGGAAATATTCGTTGCCAATATGATAAAAGAAAGTGGAAAACCGTTATCATACGCAGTAGTAAACGAGGCTGGTGCGTCCGTTTACAGTGCAAGTAAGTTAGGCGCAGAAGAATTCCCCGATTTTGACGTAACTCAAAGAAGTGCCGTTTCTATTGCAAGAAGACTTCTCGACCCGTTGGCAGAGTTAATTAAAATAGACGTTAAGTCTATAGGCGTTGGACAGTACCAACACGATATGCCCGAAAATAGGCTTGAAGAAGTTTTAGGTGGGGTAGTAGAGGACTGCGTAAACAGTGTCGGCGTTGACTTAAATACTGCGTCGCCAAGCCTACTTTCTTTCGTTGCAGGATTAAATAAGGGCGTTGCAAAAGAAATTGTTAAATATAGGGAAAGTTCACCTTTTAAGAATAGATTAGAACTGTTAAAGGTTAAAAAACTTGGCGAAAAAGCATTTTTACAATGTGCAGGTTTTTTAAGGATAGTCGGCGGTAACGTATTAGACAACACGGGTGTTCACCCCGAAAGTTACCCAGCGGTAGAAAAACTTTTAACGGTTACAGGTTACACTATAGAGGACGTTGCTAACGGCAAAATATCCGACCTAAAAGAAAAGGTGGATAAATTTGGACTTGAAAAGGTTGCTACAGAGTGTGGTGTCGGTGTACCTACCATTGTTGATATAGTAAACGAATTATTAAAACCAGGTAGAGATATTCGTGATAGTTTACCAAAGCCTGTATTAAGAAGTGACCTTATGGATTTATCCGATTTAAAAGAAGGTATGGAAATTTTAGGCACGGTTAGAAACGTTATAGACTTCGGCGTGTTTGTAGATATAGGTGTTCATCAAGACGGATTAGTTCACATTTCGCAAATATCCGATAACTATATAAAGCACCCGTCGGACGTGTTAAAGGTTGGTGATTCGGTTAAGGTTAAAGTTCTTGGCGTAGATACCGTAAAAAAGAAAATTTCTTTAACGATGAAAACTGCCGATATGCCACACGGATTGGCTGTTGGGAATCAAAAGACGGATAGAGAACGTATGCAAGGCAGAAAAGATGCGACAAGAAAAAAGAATCAAGAAAAACAAATGTCTGACCAAGATTTGCGTCAGTTATTATTAAAAAAATTTGGTAGATAAAGGAGAAAATTATGAAAACAGTAAAAGACAAGTATTTAGTTGTTGGTGCAGACTTCGCAGGCTTTCCACTAAAGGAAGTTGTTGTTGCGCACTTAGAAAAAAAAGGTTGGAAAATTTTAGACCTTGGCGTTAAAAAAGACTCTGACCCGAACGACACCGATTTAATGTTCCATAGAGTCGGTTTAAGAGTAGGTGCTGAAATTTCCGAAGGAAATTACGAAAGAGCGCTTATCTTCTGTGGAACAGGTATGGGTATTCATATTGCTGCAAGTAAATGTCCTCACGTTCACGCAGGTGTTGTAGAAAGTTTACCGGCAGCACTTCGTGCGATTACCGGTAACGGTGTAAACGTCCTTGCTATGGGCGCTTTCTACGTAGCCCCTCAAACTGCTTGTGATATTGCCGACGCTTACCTTTCTAACGACCTTGGTAGTGGTTGGGAATGGTGGCACAACATCTACGAATTCCACAAACTTGCAATCGACGAATTAGAGGCTTTCGACTACGAAGAGTATAAAAAGAACGGCTTTAAGGTTAATAAGCTTGGCGATTACGATTTAACCTTAGACTTCGATAAAAAACCCGAATAATAAAACTAAAAATAAAAAACCACGCTTTCAAAAGTTGAAGCGTGGTTTTTTGTAATTAAACCAAGTTGTTATACATATAATAACGTATGGAATTGACTTTTAAAGAACTTCGTAAAAGGGAAGTTATAAACGTAACAAACGGTGCAAGTTTAGGTAAAATTAACGACCTAAAATTAGTGTTCCCAAGTGGAAAACTAATTGGTATTTACGTTACCGGCAAAAAGGAAAATTGTTTAACTAAAATTTTAAAAAAGAACGGACTTTACATAGACGAAAGAAAGATAATAAAAATAGGAAACGACGTTATTTTGGTAAATTTATCTAACGAAAAACCAAGAGAGCAAGAATGTCCACCACCTAAAAACCCTTGTTCTAAGCCACCCGACTGCGAAAGTTTGTTTGGTGAAAATTCGTTAGAAAAAAACTGTCGAATTGACACGTCTGATTATTAGTGATAGACGTTGCAAGACTAAAAATTTAAAAAACCCCCTTGAAAACGGGTTTGGTATGGTTTATAATATTTACGTTAGTTGAACTTTCAATTGACGTAAGGGGGATTAAAATTTATGGCAAACTTAACAGCAGAAAACATTAGAAACATTGCGCTTATCGGCCACGGTGGGGAAGGTAAAACTTCGCTTGCAGAGGCTATTTTATTTAACGGTGGTACAATAGACCGCTTGGGTAAAACTGTAGATAAAAACACCGTAATGGATTTTGATGAACAAGAAATTCAAAGGGGTATGTCTATATCTTTAGGTGCAGCTTATACCTATTGGCAAGACGTAAAAATTAACGTTATAGACGTTCCCGGATTTTATGATTTCGAAGGCGAATTCGAACAAGCAATGCGTGCTGTTGCATCGGCAGTTTTAGTTGCAGATGCTAACGGTCAAGTATCGGTCGGCGCAGAAAAAGCAATTGATAGATGCTTAAAAAAGCATATTCCGTTAATTATTTTTATCAACGGTGTTGATAAGGAAAACGCTAACTACGTAAAAACGGTAGAGGCTTTCCACGAAAAATACGGCAAAAAAATTGCTACTATGCATACTCCTATCATAGAAAACGGAAAAATGCAAGGGTATATCTCGGTAATTTCAGGCAAGGCTTATAAATTTAAACAAGGTGGCAGAGAAGAAATTCAAGTGCCTCAAGATAAGGTTGCAGAGGTAGAAGCCTTAAAAGAACAACTTATGGAAGCAGCGGCGGAAAGTTCAGAAGAATTATTAAATAAATTCTTAGATTCCGGTTGGCTTTCTAACGACGATATCATTAAAGGCGTTAAAGAAGGTTTATTCGTTGGTGATACTATTCCCGTACTTGGTGGTTCGGCAACTCAAAACCTTGGCGTTATAAACTTAATGAACGAAATAGTTCAAATTTTGCCGTCACCTAAAGAAAGAAAGCCTATCGGTGCTATTGCTGATAACGGCGAGGAAATTAGGGTCGTTTGTGACGAATTAGCACCTACTTCTTTACAAGTATTTAAGACGATTGCAGACCCGTTCGTTGGTAAACTTAATATGGTTAGAGTTTTTACTGGTACGCTTAAGAGTGGAATGACTTTAATTAACAAAACCACTGGCGAAAAAGAACGTATTAACTCCTTATATTTAATGAAAGGTAGAAAACAAGAACCCGTTGACGAAATTAAAGCAGGCGATATTGGTGCTGTAAATAAACTTACTGCAACCGGCACGGGCGATACCCTTTGTGAAGACGGCGCAAAATATACCTTTAAAGAAATTCCTTTACCCGAACCTGTTTTAACTATGGCTATTACGGCTGCTAAATCGGGCGAAGAAGATAAGGTTTTCCAAGGTTTAAATAGGCTTACCGAAGAAGATTTAACATTTAAGGTGGAAAAAGATAAGCAAACGGGTGAGATGGTTATTCGTGGTCAAGGCGAAACTCAGCTTGACGTTCTTTGCAAAAAGTTAAAGAGTAAGTTCGGCGCAGAAGCCTTGCTTAAAGAACCCAAGGTTGCGTTTAAGGAAACCATTACGGGTGTGGCCGAAGCCGAAGGTAAACATAAAAAACAATCGGGTGGCGCAGGTCAATACGGTGTGGTTAATATTAAGTTCGAACCGGGTGCCGAAGACGGTGACTTTGAATTCGTTGACGCAATAGTTGGTGGTGCAGTTCCTAAACAATTTATACCTGCAGTAGAAAAAGGACTTATCGAAGCAAAGGCTAAGGGCGTTTTAGCCGGCTATCCTATGGTAAACTTAAAGTGTACGTTGTTCGACGGTAAGTATCACCCCGTTGACAGTAAAGAAGTTGCTTTCGTATCCGCTGCTAAACTCGCTTACGAAGAAGCTGTCGCTAAGGCAAGACCGGTCATTTTAGAGCCAGTATATTCTTATAAAATTTACGTTCCCGACAATTATACGGGTGATATTTTAGGGGATATGAACAAAAGACGTGGCAGAATTTTAGGTATGGATACCGTGGACGGACTTCAAGAAATCACGGCGGAAGCACCTCTTTCTGAAATGCTTAAATACGCTACCGACCTTCGCAGTATGACGCAAGGTAGGGGTAGTTTTAGCGGAGAATTCTTAAAATATGAAGAAGTGCCGTTCTCTGCTCAAGAAAAAATAATTGCCGATTCAAAAAAGGCTTAAAGGCGGAATTTTTTAGATGATATTATCCATTTGCCCCAATCCAAGTATTGACTGTACTATTGAACTTGACACGCTTAACGTTGGCAAACTTAATCGCGCCCAAAATAAAATTGAAACTTATTCGGGTAAAGCGCTTAACGTCGCTAAAGGCGTGGCAAGACTGGGCGAAAAAAGTGTGGCTACGGGCTTTATGTTCGATGACCACGCAAAACTTTTCGAACACGTTCTTGAAAAAGAAAAAGTAAAGTATAGTTTTATTTACAATAAAGGTAGTGCGAGGGTAAACTATAAAATTATTGATAAACGCTCTATGCTTACCGAGATTAACGACCGTGGTGAAGGGGTTAATAGGGATAAACAGTTAGAACTTATTTCTTTAGTCAAAAATCTTTCTTTAGAAAGTGATATCGTCGTAATGAGTGGTAGCTTGCCTAAAGGCGTAAATCCTGAATTCTATCGTGAAGTTTTAAACGTTATTCCAAGCCGTGTAAAAAAGATTGTCGATACCGAAAAAGAAAATATGTTACAGGCGTTAAAGTCGGATAGCGGTTTATTCATGGTTAAACCTAACTTAAATGAACTTGAAAGTTTTTCGGGCTGTACGCTAAACGACAAGGCAGACATTATTAGGGCGTCAAGAAAATACATAGACGGTGGTGTTGAAAACGTTTTAGTGTCCTTAGGTGCTGACGGTGCGTTGCTTACCGACGGTAGCCGTCACTATTACTGTAAAAGTGCAAACGTTGCCGTAAATTCTACGGTTGGTGCTGGTGATTCTATGGTCGCCGCTGCTTGCGTTGGACTATTCCACGGTGTATCTATAGAAGGCGTGCTTAAAATGAGTGTGGCTGCAGGTACTGCGGCGATTACGACGAGTGGAACCAATCTTTTTTACAAGGATAAGTTCGACGAAATTTATAAAAAGATTTTTGTGGAAGAAATTAAACTTTAATAACCTATTTGTTAAATAAATAGCCTACCGTTTGCGTAGGCTATTTTTATGTGGAAAAATATATCCGTAAGATTAAAAAAAATAGGTAAAATAAAAATTACTACAATCGCCGGGGCTTGGGTGTTTTATTTTTTACTTGCTATCGTCCCTTTAACTTTTTTAGTGTTTTCGGCTCTTAATTTTTTTAACGTTAATATTCACGCTAATTTTATTAACTATCTACCCGAGGGGTTTAGTTACCCTATAAAACTTATTACGAGTACGGCAAAAGAAATAGGTAAGGCGTCAACGGCACTTTTTTTAATTACCGTTTTGTTTTCTTCAACTACCTTGATTACGCAAATGTCTAAGGACGGAGATTTTATTTTTGGACAAACTCGCAAACTTAAATTTTCTCTACTTAGAAGAGTAGGTGCTTTAATGCTATTAACGGTTATCGTTGGCGTGGTCATAGTAGGTGGTACGGTGTTTTCGCTAAAGGGTGCAGGTACTATTTTTAACGTTAAACTTTTTCAAAATTTTAGGGCAAAGGTCGTATTTAACTGTACCATTACTCTACTTATAGCGTACGTGGTACTACTTTTACTAAACAGATTTATATCCCCCGTTAAACTTAAATGGATAGAAGCGTGTGTAGGTGCGTTGGTTTCGCTTGGAATTTCGGTAATAGGTACCTTGTGTTTTGTCCTCTACGTTAAGTTTTTTGGGTTTTACAATGCTTTTTACGGGGTTGTTTCAATTATTTTAATTTTTTTATTATGGGTATATATTTTGATGGTTGGTATAATTTTAGGCGTACTTGTTACTGCGAAAATGTATTATTGTCGTTTTAACACTCGAAAACGATAGCCTTAGCGTATTTTTGCCAACGTTTTTACGCTTGACAAAAAATTAGTATTTTAATATAATTAAAATATCTATGATTATGCTATCAATAATATCGGCAAATTTTTAGTACTTTACACGTTGAAAGAGGAAGTGACGTTATGAAGATTTTACAAATAAGCAACTATTATTATCCGCATATCGGCGGAATAGAACAAGTAGCAAGAGATATATCTTGCGCAGTTAAGGGTGAAGGCAAAGACGAAATAAAAGTGTTTTGCTTCAACCACGTAAAAAACGATACTTTTGAAACGGTGGACGGCGTTGAAATTGTAAAGGCAGGTACCTTTAAGAAAATTGCTTCGCAGTCTCTTTCATTTTCTTACGGAAAACTTTTAGAGGCAACTTTTTCGGACTTTAAGCCTGACGTGGTTGTATTCCACTATCCCAATCCTTTCGGGGCAAGATATCTTCTTAAAATTTTACAAAATTATCCAGATTGCAAGTTAGTGCTTTATTGGCACCTCGACATAACCAAACAAAAAATATTGCGTTTACTTTTCAAAAAGCAAAATATTAAATTGTTAGAAAAAGCACATAAAATAATTGCCACTAGTCCTTTTTACGTTATGGGCAGTAGTTATCTCAGCAAGTACAAGGAAAAATGTGTTGCAATTCCTTGTTGCGTTGCAAAGGATAGAGTTTCCTTAAATGAATATTCACTTAAAAGGGCGTCCGATATAAAAGAATCGGCTAACGGTAAAACTATTTGTTTTGCTTGTGGTAGGCACGTTCCATATAAGGGTATAGAGTATTTGGTAAGAGCAAGTAAACTCTTATCCGATGATTATATCATTTACATTGCGGGACAAGGCCCGTTAACCGACAGTTTGAAAAAACTTGCTAGTGACGACCAAAAGGTTATTTTTATAGGCAAAGTCTCTGACGAAGAATTAAAAGCATATTACGTTGCCTCGGATATTTTCTGTTTCCCGTCTATTACTAAAAACGAAGCTTTCGGTATCTCGCTTGCAGAGGGTATGAATTTTGGTAAACCTGCGGTAACGTTTACTATTCCCGAATCGGGTGTAAACTTCGTAAGCATTGGTGGATTAACCGGTATAGAAGTTGAAAACAGTAATTACGTAGAGTACGCAAAAGCAATCGAAAAACTTGCCAACGATAAAAATTTAAGGGAAAGTTACGGCAAAAGAGCAAAAGAAAGGGTGGAAGAATTATTCACTGAAGAAAAGTTCAAACAAAGCATACTTAGCGTAGTAGAGGAATTGAGATAATGGGAGTTAAAACTTTCGGCGTTATAATGGCAGGTGGTGGCGGAACAAGATTTTGGCCGTTATCAAGAACTGCTTGCCCTAAACAGTTACTTAATTTGACTGGTAAAGACGTAATGGTAAACGAAACTGCCGATAGGCTTTTGTCCGTTTGTGAAAAAAACGACCTTTTCGTTGTAACTAATAGGGTTCAAGCACCTAAAATCAAAGAATTGTCCGCACACGTTATTCCAATGCAAAACGTTTTAGAAGAGCCTGCAATGCGTAACACTTCGGCTTGTATTGGTTTTTCGGCAGTTAAAATTTTTAAAGAACGTGGCGATGGGGTTATGATAGTTTCTCCGTCAGACGCATATATAAAGAATACCGAGGAATTTTCAAGGGTGCTAAAGTTGGCGGTTAAAACAGCCAATGAAAGTGACAAAATAGTCACTATAGGAATAACGCCTACTTATCCTGCTACCGGCTACGGTTATATAAATTTCACCGAAAGTGATTCCGAAGTAAAAACGGTTACCCGTTTCGTTGAAAAACCGGATAGAGAAACGGCAGAACGCTACTTAAAAGAAGGTGGTTACGTTTGGAATGGTGGAATCTTCGTGTTTAAGGTTTCGGTGATTCTTAAAGAATTCCAAAAGTTCTTGCCAGACGTTTACGCCGATTTAATGAAAATATCCGACTCTATTGGAACCACTGATGAAAACAAGGTGATTGAGGAAGTTTATCCGGTAATCCGTTCAATTTCAGTTGACTACGGAATTATGGAAAAGACGGACGGAATAAAGGTTATACCTGCCGAGTTCGGTTGGAGTGACGTTGGCAGTTTAGATGCTTTAGAAATTTTGCACCAAGCCGACCAAGACGGTAACGTTAAAATAGGCGACGTAATTACGGTCGATAGTAACAACGTTATAGCGTATTCTTCAAAAAGAACGGTTGCAGTGTTGGGTATGCAAGACGTTATAGTGGTTGAAACACCGGACGCAATTTTAGTTTGCCCTAAATCTAAAGCACAAGACGTTAAAAAAGTCGTTGACGAAATAAAAAAATCTAATAAAGAGAGTTTGTTATAATGACATATTTAAAAGAATTTGAAAATTGGACTACTAACCCCGTTTTTGATGAGCAAACCAAAAACGAATTATTATCTATAACCGACCAAAAGGAAATAGAAGATAGATTTTATAAGTCTCTTTCTTTTGGTACGGGCGGTATGCGTGGTGTTATCGGCGCAGGTATAAACAGAATGAACGTTTATACCGTTGGAAAGGCTTCGCAAGGTCTTGCAAATTTTATAAATAAAACTGTAAACAACGGTAGTGTGGTTATTGCGTACGACAGTAGAAGAATGTCTCCGGAATTTGCTCTTCGCACTGCACTCGTAATGGCGGCGAACGGAATAAAAGCTTATCTTTTCACTTCGCTTCGTCCTACCCCGGAACTTTCGTTTGCAGTAAGATATTTAGGGGCAACGGCAGGCGTATGTATCACCGCAAGCCACAATCCACCAGAATATAACGGATATAAAGTTTACTGGTCGGACGGCGGTCAAATCGTTCCCCCGTACGATACTCAAATAATTTCCGAAGTAAACGCTATTACCGATTTTAACGACGTAAAGTGTATAACCGAAGAACAAGCCTTATCTTCAGGGCTTTTAAACTACGTTGACAGTCAAGTTGATGATGCTTACGTTGCAGAATTAAAAAAATTAGTACTTAATCCGGACGTTATTAAAAAGACGTCTAAAGATATAAAGATAGTTTACACTCCACTCAACGGTGCCGGCAATATGCCCGTTAGAAGAGTTCTTAAAGAATTAGGATTTGAAAACGTTTGGGTTGTTCCCGAACAAGAAGCACCAGATGGAAACTTCCCAACCTTAGAATATCCTAATCCCGAAGACCCAAAAGCTTTTACTTATGCGCTTGAACTTGCTAAAAAGGTTGATGCAGACGTAGTTCTTGCAACCGACCCCGATGCCGATAGACTCGGTGTATTTGCAAAAGATAGCGTTAGTGGTGAATATAAAATGTTCACTGGGAATATGAGCGGACTTTTAATTGCCGAATACCAAATTTCACAAAAGAAAGAAAAAGGCTTGCTTCCTAAAAACACCTTTGACGGAGCTTTAATTACCACCGTCGTTTCTTCTGATATGGCGTACGCTATGGCTAAAGAATACGGCTTAACGGTTATCGAAGTACTGACCGGATTTAAATATATTGGCGAACAAATTAAACTTTTTGAACAAGCAAAAGAATTAAACGGTGGCGTGATAGACGGAAGTAAAGGCGCATACGAATACTTATTCGGATATGAAGAAAGTTACGGTTGTTTAGTAGGTACGCATGCAAGGGATAAGGACGCTGTAGTTGCAGTGTTGGCACTTGCAGAAGCAACTGCTTACTATAAAACTTTAGGTATGACTCTTTGCGACCAAATGCAAAGTATGTACAAAAAGTATGGTTATTATATGGAAACCATACATACTGCCGTTTATAAGGGCGCAGACGGTGCTGAAAAAATTTCGGCTATTATAAATAAACTCAGAAGCGACCCCAAAGACGTGATAGGCGGTGAAAAAGTTATTGCCGTAAGAGATTATAAAACGGGATTAAGAACCGTTCTTGCCACTGGCGAAACAACCAAATTAACTTTGCCAAACAGTAACGTTTTATATTATGAATTTAGCGACGCTTGGTGTTGCGTTCGTCCTAGTGGAACCGAGCCTAAAATCAAATTTTATTTCGGAGTAAAAGAGGCTGACGAATTATCAGCAAAAGAAAAACTATCAAAACTCCGTTCGGGTTTTTTAGAAATAACCGAATAGAGCGTTAAAGGAAAAAATGAAGTGTATTGTACTTGCCGGTGGTAGCGGAGATAGACTTTGGCCACTAAGCAGAAAAAATTTCCCTAAGCAATTTATGGAAATCAGAAAAGGAAGGTCGATGTTCCAAGAAGCAATTTTAAGGAACATTCCTTTTTGCGACGAATTTATCGTTGTAACTAATAAGCGCTATGAAAATATTGTACGTGGTCAACTACAATCTTTTCAAGGGCTTAATTATTCGTTGCTTTTAGAAAATAGACCTTTAAAAACTGCACCTTCGGTAATTACTTCTGCACTTTACTGTTCGCCTGACGATGAACTTTTAATAGTATTTACCGACCACGTTATAGAAGGTGAATACAACTCTTGTATCGTTAAGGCAAAAGAATACGTTAAAGATAATAAATTCGTTGCGATAGGCGTTAGTCCAAGGGACGAAGAAATAACCGAAACTCACTTTTTAGACGTTACGCCAAGACGTGTAAAATTCGCTAACAAATATAATAAAAATAGCTTTTACGACTGTGGTATTTACGCAGTAAAAGCGGGGGCGCTTTTAAAAATGGCAGACCCTGTATTTGTAGAAAAATGCAAAAATTTGGGTCATTCTAACAAGGGACTTTCTAAGGGAGATGAATCTATTTTCGTAGGGCTTGATAGTGTACTAAAAAAAGCCGACATAAAACTTGTAGAAGCATATTTTTCTTGGACGAGAATTACGGATATATCTTCTTACTACAAATTTTTAAGGGCGTCAAGTGAATTTAAAGAAAACGTTATAGAGTTAGAAAACAAAAACGTTGAAATAGTAAATATGGCAAAAGAACAACTTATAGTTGCTAACGGATTAAAAGACGTTATTATTGCCAATACAAGAGATGCTATTTATATAACAAAAATCAATAAAGAAAGCGACATAAAGCATTTATCCACTAAGTTTTATAACGATAAACATAGGTACTTTGAAGAATCTTCTACAATGTACGAAAAATGGGGTAGTAAAGAAACGCTTAACTTTACGGAAAAGTGTATGGTTAGTCGTATAACGGTTTATCCGGGAAGGTCCTTTACCGTGCCAATGATAGAAGGCTTTACGGTAAACTATTTCGTTATAGACGGTGAAGCTAAAATTTCTTTAAACGGTGGGGATAGAAAAAAATACGGCAGGAATTCTAACTTACTAATTAAACCACATAACGAATATTCGGTATTTAACGACGGTACAGACGAACTAATAATGATTCAAACCAAAAACATGGAAACTAATACGCTTAGCAAAAAGCGTAACGGTTCAAACGAAGGTTTGGTTAAACTTACCCCCGTACTTAAAGACTTTATTTGGGGTGGTACTAAGATTCGTGACGTTCTTAAAAAGGACGTTGGGGGTCTTGAAACCGTTGCAGAAAGTTGGGAACTTTCAGCACACCAAGCAGGGCAGTCTAAAATTGCAACCGGTAGATACAAGGACTATACGTTTGGCGAATACTTGTCCATAATGGGTAGAGAACAACTCGGTTGGAAGACGCAAAGTTACGATAGATTCCCATTGCTTATAAAGTTTATTGATGCAAGAGAGTCTTTATCCGTACAAGTTCACCCGAACGACGACTACGCCCTTCCCAAAGAGAGGGATTACGGTAAAAACGAAATGTGGCACGTTGTTCAAGCGGACAAGGACGCATACATTTACGTTGGATTTAAAAAGGACGTAACTAAAGAAGAAATTAAAGAAAGAATTAAAAAGAACACGCTTGTAGAGGTGTTAAATAAAATCCCCGTAAAAAGTGGTGAAACTTACTTTTTAAGGGCAGGTACCGTGCACGCTATAGGCACAGGTTGCTTTATTTGTGAAGTTCAACAATCGTCTAACGTTACCTATAGACTTTACGATTACGGTAGAAAGGGTAAAGACGGTAAACCACGTGAATTGCATATTCAAAAAGCGCTTGACGTTTTAGATTATGAAAAGAGTAATGAAGAGTACAGAGTATCTAACGCTCAAATTGAGTACGAGGGTTATATAGAAAAACTTATTGGGGAATGTAAATATTTTTCGGTTAAACGATTTGATATTAACGGCACTTTAAAGCTTCCCCCAGGTGATTCTACTTTCCAAGTAGTGGTAATTATAGACGGAAAGGGTAGTATAGGTAACGGCAGTTATTTGTATAGTACCGGTATCGGTGATACGTGGTTTTGCGGTAGTAAAGAACTTGTTGAAATTGAAGGCAAATGCAGTGCCTTGGTAGTAAGTATTTAGGTGTATTATGAAAATTGCAATTGATTGTAGGTATCTTGGTAAATCGGGTATAGGTAGAGTTTGCAGAGGTATTTTAGATAATTTAGACTATCAAGTAAACGAATATTATCTAATAGGTAATAAAAAAGAACTATCTAATTATAACGCTACCATAATAGAAGATTTATCCGACCCGTTTTCACCTAAAGGCCTACTTACTTACGATAAAAAACTTAACGGTATTTGCGATATTTATTTGACCCCAAACTTTATTGTTCCGTTCGGAATTAAAATTCCAATTTATTCAATTATCCACGACCTTATATTTTTAGACCTTAAAAAAATGACAAAGGGCGTTGTGGACAAACTCATTAAAAAATATTTACTTTTACGTTGCGTAAAAAAATCACGCAAAGTTTTTTGCGTGTCGGAATTTACTAAAAACAGGTGTATTCACTATTACAAAAAATACGCTAATAAATTTATAGTAAATTATAATGGTCTTTCGGATAGTGTACTATCTTACGATAAAACTGTGGAAAAAATAAAGGGCGACTTGATCTTTGTAGGCAACGTTAAACCACATAAAGGTCTAAAGACTTTGGTAGAAGCGTTTAATATGCTTCCCGATGGCTACACGTTAAAAATAATAGGCGAAAAAGATAATTTTATCACCGGCTTTAATACCGATGATATAAAAAACGATAAAATTGTATTTACTGGTAAATTATCAGACGATAAATTGCTTGACGAAATTGCAAGTGCAGAATTTTTAATTCAACCTTCAGAATACGAAGGTTTTGGTATTCCACCCTTAGAAGCATTATATCTTGGCACTAAGCCAATCGTCAGTGATATAGAGGTTTTTAAAGAGGTTTATAACGGCTTCCCCGTGCAGTTTTTTGCCCTTTCTAACGCAAGTGATTTAAAGGATAAAATTCTATCAACCGACTATAAAATAGAAGACCAAAAGCAAAAAATAATACAAACTTACAATTATTCAAAAACGGCAAAAACCATAGTAGAAAATCTTAAAAAATAGTAGGAAATTTATGCTTAAAAAAGAAAAATCTTACCAAAATCTTTCTTTAATAATCTTTTTGATTTTTAACGTTTATTATTGGTATAGGTATATTTTTAAATATAATTCTGAAGGAACCAGTCCGACGTATTCAAATACGCCGGTCTATTTTCAGTTGGGCAAGTATGCTTTAGCCGTTGGGTTTATCGTTGTTTTATTGTTGTTGTTTCTTATCTATAACACCAAACTAAAATTTGGTGGGTTTGAATTTGTCTTATTTTGTGGCTTTATATTAGTTGCATTTAAAAGTGTTTTGATGGGAAGTTTTGACTTTTTAATCAAAAATTTTATTTTTATAATACCTGCATACGTTGTGACTTTTATAGAAGACGACGAGTATAAAAAGAGATTTTTCAAGATATTTAAAATAGTTCTTTTATATCATTTAATTTACTCGTTTTTACAAATAGGACTATACGTGGTTAAGGGGCGTTTACCGGCACTTGGTTACGAGGGGGGACTTGTTCGTTTTGGTGGCGGTTGGGACGACCCTAATGCGTTCGGTTTATTCTTGGTTATACCAATAAGCTATTTATTTATAATGCTTATGAAGACAGGCGAAAGACCAAGGGTAAAATTTCTCTACTTGGTTATGTTTGGTATTTGCTTGGTTTTAGAAATTTTAACGTTCAGTTTCGCCGGTTATTTGGCACTTGGAGTATGCGCTATTGCAATGTTTGTTAAATATTTTAGTAGGGCAAAACTTTGGGTTATATTATTTGTATTTTTGGTTTTAGCAATGACCGTGGTATTATTTTATATGGACTTGGTGCTTGAGGTTCTATCTCAAAAGGGTGGTAGTGCCTCTCAGCACTTAGACGCCTTGGTATTTAAAGTCACGCACGAAAATTATCTAATCGGTTTATTCTTTGGTGGAAGTAGTTATAATTTTTCGGAAAATATTTATAATATAATTTTCATGAATTATGGTGTTCTATATTTAATAGGGTATTTGTTAGTAAGGTTATACGCCATATGGATAGCATATAAAGTTTACTTAAAAACAAAAAAAGAAAATTGGGCGTTAATAAGTTTAATTTTTATAGTATCGTACACCATATGTAACGTGGGCATACCGTATGCAATAGTATTTCCTATGAATTATATTTATTGGGTTTTCGTGTTCTACGTTTACGCTCAGTACAAAAGACCAAATAAAAATCTCGCTATTTATTAAGCGAGATTTTTTTATAACTTGTTTTTTTGTTTAGAGTAATATTTTGCTACCGAAATTATATAAGTTAAAATTCCTAAAAATATCGGAAGTATTACTAAAAGCTCGTTTGATATGTAGTTGTTTTTTATTATTTTAGGCGGGCTAACAATCGTAATTTCAGAAGTTAGATAAGGATAAATATTATAGCCTTCTTTTAATACCGTGTAATCTTTTACGGCACTTGATAAAAACTGTTTTGCAGCTGATAGTTTTTGCACCACGAAGTTTATATCTTCGTCGGTGCATTTTTTATCGGTTAAGTTAGATTTATACGCAATAGCCCTCTCCTTTTCTTCGGTGGCGACGGCAAGTTTATTGGAGGTGATTTTTATATTTTCCCAAAGCTCGTTATATAAGGTATTGTCAAAAGTTACGTAAGTTATTCCGTTTTCGTGTTTTTGAAAGGTAGGAATAGACGAATAGGTTGTAAAGATTTCTTTGGCGTCGGATAGTTCGTTAGAATATTTATTGCAGAGTGCGGTAGCGTTTATTACCATTAGCGTTAAATAGTCGGCAATAGCACCGTCAACCTTTTCTACTTTATTAAGTATCACATAGGAGCAAATTTCATTTAACGTTTTTATTAAAATTTCTAATTTGTCGGTAACTTTTTTAATACTCATTTTACTAAAAGAATCTTGATAGTTTTTAACTTGTGGATTGGTAGATAAATAAATTTGCAATTCATTTAAAAATGAGTTTGCCGTGTTTAGTAAATCGTTTGCAACTTGCATGTATTCTAAATTTAGCACGTCTGTTTGAGAGTCGTTAAATTCTAATTCCGGCATTTGACCGATAGAAAACTTTTTAACGTAAAGTGTAGATACGTCATTTAAAATAGTAAGATAGTCGTCGTCGGTAAATTTTAATTTTTTATCGGGATAAAGAGTTATTGTAAAAGAAGACGGAAGGTTGCTTTCAGTAGGTTCTTCGGTTTTGGGGGTGACGGCGTTAATCTTTAAAAGGTCTGCTATTTTATTTGGGTCTTTGCCCTTAATGGCGCCACCGACTATTTCCGATTTTATAGAATTCATAGAACAAAGCAAGTCTTCCTTGGCAGTTGAAAAAGAAAGGGTGGTTAGGTAGGTTTTGCGTTCGGTAAATATGCGTGCGGTAAACAATATGGATAATATAGCAATTACCATAAAAAGAACACTTAAAAAACTGCTTAAAAAACTTTTTTTTAAAATTTTAAAAAGTAGCGATAACGTAAATTCGTCATCGTTCGACAAAATGCTTTTATCTTGACACATAAAAAACCTCAAAAAACCTTATTTTTTAAGTATATTATACCACAAAATGGGCATTTTTGCAATTTTTATGGATGACTACAAGCAGTCCTTACACACGTGTGCGTGCGTGCGCATTAAAATTTAAAATACTTGATTTTTTATTTTAGGTATGCTAAAATGAAATACGTATAACTATGTCTTATAGTGGTGGATTATGAGTAAAGAAAAAAATCAAGTAAAAGTAATAGGAATGTATCTTCCGCAATATCACGCAATTCCAGAAAATTCAAAGTTTTGGGGAGAGGGTTTTACCGATTGGGTGAGTGTTAAAAAGGCAACTCCGTTATTTGACGGGCACGACCAACCAAGGGTTCCATTGAATGATTATTATTATGACTTGTCTAAAAAGGAAAGTATAAAATATCAAGTTGACCTTGCTAATAATTACGGTCTTTACGGTTTTGGTATTTATCATTATTGGTTTAACGACGAAAAAAACCTACTAACAAAACCTGCGGAAATTATTTTAGAGAATAAAGACTTAGATATACCTTTCTTTTTTGCTTGGGATAATATCAGTTGGAAGCGTACTTGGAGCAATATTAAAGGTAACGACTGGGCACCTACCGTTGACGGGCAAATAGAAAACAAAGAACAAAGCAAATTTTTAGTTGAATATATTTTAGGCGATAAACCACAATGGAAAAACCATTTTGATTATTTACTTCCCTTTTTTAAGGACGATAGATATATCAAAAAAGACGGTAAGCCAATGTTCTTTATATATCATTACGCTAAAGAGTTAGAGCCAATGGAAGAATATTGGAACGACTTGGCAAAAGAAAACGGTTTAGATGGCGTAAGCATAGTTTACCGTGACGACTTAACGAGCAAACCGTCTAAGGGTAAAAACGTTTTCCATTACGAGCCGGCGTATTCTGGTTGGGGTGGTTTTTTTACAAGGGCAATAGCAAAGATAAAAAAGAAACTTAAAATGGATGACTTAAAGGTATATTCTTATGATAAAACCTTTAGAAAGATAATTAAAACTGCAAAGAAGAACAAATCGCAAAACGTATATCACGGGTGTTTCGTTAATTACGATGATACGCCAAGACGTGGTAAAAGGGGTAAAGCCGTAGTGGGGGGAACTCCTGAGAAGTTTGCAAAATATTTAACAAAACTTATAAAAATCAATAAAGAGCAAAATAAAGAATTTTTATTTTTAACTGCTTGGAACGAATGGGGTGAAGGTGCTTATTTAGAACCGGACAAAACCTCTGGACTTGGATATTTAGAAGGTCTTAAAAAAGCAGTGGAAGAGGGAAACGAATAAACTTATGAAAAAAATATTTAAAGGTATTTTTAATGCGTTTTGTTTTGTAATTTCCATATTTTGCTGTAACCTATTGGGTGCGCTTTTTAAAAGAATTAAATACGGTGTTACTACCCAAAACTTTAAAAGAAAATTAAGAAAACACGGTAAAAATATTAGTATTAAAGACGGAAATTCTTTTGAAGGATTAAACAGGGTGGAAATCGGAAACGATTTTTACGTTGGACAAGGTTTGTGGCTTGCAACCTACGGCGATAAAAAAGAAACGCTTATTAAAATTGGAAACAACGTAAGTTGTTCAAGATATTGTCATATAGGTGCAACTAACGGAATTGAAATAAAAGACGACGTTTTAATTGGCAGTAACGTGCTTATTACAGACCACTCACACGGCAATACGTTTGATTTTTCCATTCCGAGAAATAAATTGGAACTAACGTCTAAGGGCAAAGTAAGTATAGGCAAAAATTGTTGGATTGGCGACAACGTTGTGATTTTGCCGAACGTTACTATCGGAGATAATTGTGTAATAGGTGCAAATTCGGTAGTAAATAAAAGTTTTGAATCTAATTCGCTTATTGCAGGTAATCCCGCAAAGGCGATAAAAAGAATAACGGAGTAAACTAATGAAAGGTATAATTTTAGCAGGTGGTAGCGGAACAAGACTTTATCCGTTAACCAGAGTAACAAGTAAACAACTTTTACCTATATACGACAAGCCTATGATTTATTATCCGCTTGCCGTACTTATGAATGCGGGTATCAAAGATATTTTAATAATTTCCACCCCACAAGACACGCCAAGGTTTGAAAGCTTGCTTGGTGACGGCAAGGAATTAGGGATTAGTTTATCTTACGCCGTTCAACCTTCTCCGGACGGACTTGCACAAGCATTTATTATCGGTGAAAAGTTTATCGGTAACGATAGCGTTGCAATGGTTTTAGGTGACAATATCTTTGCAGGTCACGGTCTAAAGAAAAGACTTCGTAAAGCAGTTGAATCAGCAGAAAACGGCAATGCAACCGTATTTGGTTATTACGTTGACGATCCTGAAAGATTCGGCATAGTTGAATTTGACAAAAACGGCAAGGCAATTTCTATTGAAGAAAAACCACAAAACCCAAAGAGTAACTATTGTGTAACCGGCTTGTATTTTTACGATAATAGGGTAGTTGAATACGCTAAAAACTTAAAACCAAGTAAGCGTGGAGAGTTGGAAATTACCGATTTAAACAGAATCTATCTTGAAAAGGGCGATCTTCACGTAGAACTTTTAGGTCAAGGCTTTACGTGGCTTGATACCGGAACACACGAAAGTTTAGTAGAAGCAACTAACTTTGTTAAAACGGTAGAAACTCATCAACATAGAAAAATCGGTTGTATAGAAGAGATTGCTTTCCTTAACGGCTGGATAACTAAGGAACAATTACTTGAACTTTACGAACCGCTTAAGAAAAATGAATACGGTCAATATTTAAAAGACATAATAGACGGCAAGTACATTGACGGATTATACTAATTAAAGGAGAAGAATTTTATGACTATTTTAGTTACGGGTGGTGCAGGTTTTATAGGAGCAAACTTCGTTTATTTAGAACTTGAAAAACACCCCGAAGACAGAATCGTTTGTATAGATAAATTAACATATGCGGGCAATTTAGAAACTTTAACCGAAGCATTAAAAAACCCAAATTTCCGTTTTGAAAAAATCGACATTTGCGATAGAGACGCAGTGTTTAATATTTTTGAAGAAGAAAAACCGGATATCGTGGTAAACTTTGCTGCTGAATCACACGTTGATAGAAGTATAGAAGACCCGGGTATTTTCTTAAAGACTAATATTTTAGGAACTCAAGTGCTTATGGACGCTTCAAGAAAGTACGGTGTTAAAAGATATCACCAAGTTTCTACCGACGAAGTTTACGGTGATTTACCATTAGACCGTCCCGACTTATTCTTTACCGAAACTACTCCGTTAAAAACGTCTTCACCATACAGTTCTTCTAAAGCTGGCGCAGACCTTTTAGTAAACGCATATCACAGAACTTTTGGGCTTCCTACCACAATTTCAAGATGTTCTAACAACTACGGGCCTTATCAGTTTCCTGAAAAATTAATTCCACTTATGATAGCAAACGCTTTAGCAGATAAACCTCTTCCCGTTTACGGTGAAGGTATTAACGTTAGAGACTGGCTTTATGTTGAGGACCACTGCAAGGCAATCGACCTTATAATTAGAGAAGGCAAGGTTGGCGAAGTTTACAATATCGGTGGTCATAACGAAATGAAGAATATCGATATCGTTAAACTTATTTGTAAGGCACTTGATAAGCCTGAAAGTTTAATTACTCACGTTACCGATAGAAAGGGTCACGATATGAGATACGCTATCGACCCTGCCAAAATTCACGCTGAACTCGGTTGGCTTCCCGAAACTATGTTTAAAGACGGAATAGTAAAAACTATTAAGTGGTATTTAGACAATAAAGACTGGTGGGAAAGAATCGTTTCCGGTGAATATCAACAGTATTTTGAAAAGATGTACGGGGATAGATTAAGTAAATGAAAATTTTAGTTACCGGCGTTAAGGGGCAACTTGGACACGACGTAGTTGAAGAATTAAATAAGCGTGGGGATACTGCTATCGGCGTTGATATTGAGGAAATGGATATTACGTCTAAAGACGCCGTCGATAAAGTTATAGGCGATGTTAATCCAGACGCAGTTATTCACTGTGCGGCGTGGACGGCGGTTGACCTTGCTGAAGACGAGGATAAAAAGGATAAGGTTTTTTTAATAAATCATATCGGCACCTTAAATATTGCAAAAGCCTGTAAAAAAATAGGCGCAAAGATGATTTATATTTCTACCGACTACGTTTTTAACGGAGAGGGAGAAACTCCTTGGAAGCCCGACCAAAAAGATTATAAGCCACTTAACGTTTATGGTGAAAGTAAACTTAAAGGTGAACTTGCAGTTGCTGAAACCTTAGATAATTATTTTATCGTTCGTATTGCTTGGGTTTTTGGGCTTAACGGCAAAAACTTTATAAAAACTATGCTAAACGTCGGCAAAACTCGTGACGAAGTTAAGGTTGTTTGCGACCAAGTTGGTACGCCCACCTACACTAAAGATTTAGCCGTATTGTTAGTTGATATGGTAAAGACGGAAAAATACGGTTACTATCACGCAACTAACGAAGGTGGATATATCAGTTGGTACGACTTTACTAAGGAAATTTATCGTCAAGCGGGTTACGTTACTAAAGTTACACCCGTAACTACTTTAGAGTATGGACTATCTAAGGCAAAAAGACCGTTTAACAGCAGACTTGACAAGTCTAAACTTATTGAAAATGGATTTACGCCTCTTCCCGATTGGAAGGACGCATTAAAAAGATATTTAGAAGAGTTAAAAGAAAATGGCGCAAATTAAAGTAGAAAAAACACCGATAGAAGGTTTATACGTTATTACCCCTGCCGTTCATGGTGACGATAGAGGGTATTTTATGGAAACGTATAACCTTAACGACATGAAAGAGTTTGGTCTTGATATGACTTTTGTTCAAGACAATCAATCTATGAGTAAAAAGGGAGTTCTTCGTGGACTTCACTATCAAATTAACTATCCTCAAGGAAAACTTGTTAGGGCAATTAAAGGCACGGTTTTTGACGTTGCTGTAGATTTAAGAAAGGACTCTAAAACGTACGGCAAATGGTTTGGCGTAATTTTATCTGAAGAAAATAAAAAGCAGTTTTATATTTCAGAAGGGTTTGCTCACGGATTTTTGGTTTTATCTGAGACGGCAGAGTTTTGCTATAAGGTGACTGACTTTTATCACGCTAACGACGAAGGTGGCCTTGCTTGGAACGACCCTAAAATCGGCATAGAATGGCCTGACGTTATCGGTGAATATAACGGAAGTGCAGATTCTGTTGGATATACTTTATCCGACGGTACACCATTATCTTTATCCGAAAAAGATAAAAAATGGAAGAATTTATAATTAGCAATATTTTGCTATAGTTGTATTTTATGAATTATTACGAAAAAAAAGCTATTCCTTTTATAGAAAAAATAAAAAATAAGATTGGTAAAAAAATAAAAAAAGGCAAGTATAAAGAATCAATAGAATTGATAAAAGTTTTGTCTGAATTTTTATATCAAACCAATCAATATTTCGTTGATGAAGAACTTGAAAATTATACTCAAGTTTTATCTGACCTTACGATAGGTAGCATGGAGATTGACTCTGTGGACGACAACAAGGTTTTATTTTACGACGGCTTTGGGTTGGATAATAGGGGATTGGCACAAATTTATCTAAGGGCGTTAGCAAGGAATGGTTATCAAATAATTTACGTGGTTGACGAGGAAAGAAAACCGTTTGTTACTGAAACTTTGTCGCTAATATCAAACAATGGCTCTAAGGCGATATTTATTAAAGAAAATGACCAAATATTAAAAGCGCAATCTATTAAAGACGTAGTTGTATTAGAAAAACCCAAAAGTGCATTTTTTTATTCTACTCCTAACGACGTCTCTGGGATTATGGCTTTTGAAAGTGTTTATGGAAAGGTAAAAAAATATTTAATAAATTTAACCGACCATGCATACTGGCTTGGCGTAAAACTTTTTGATTATATTGTTGAATTTAGAGATTACGGTGCAGATATAAGCAGTAGATTTAGAAAAGTTTCTATAGATAAAATTATAAAATTACCGTTCTATCCAAACGTTAATACCGAACAAGAATTTTTAGGATTTCCGTTTGACGTAGATTTAGAAAAACAAAGGGTGTTTTTCTCTGGTGGGGCACTATATAAAACTTTTGGTGACAACGATAGATATTATAAGCTGGTAGAAAAAATTTTACAAAGGCATAGTGACTTAATATTTTGGTATGGGGGCAGTGGTGATTTTTCTAAGCTGGAAAATTTAAAACAGAAGTTCCTAAAAAGGGTATATTATACGACGGAAAGAAAAGACCTTTATCAGTTATTAACACATTGTGCGTTTTATTTAAGCACATATCCTATTTGTGGTGGGTTGATGTTTCAATATTCTGCAGTTGCAAAAAAAGTGCCCATTACATTGCATCACGACGATATATCTTCCGACTTTTTAATAAATCAAAGCGATTTGTTGGTTGAATTTGACACCGAAGAAGAATTATTAAGCGAATTAGATAAAATGCTTACTGACGATAGATATCTCAAACAAAAAGAAGATAGGGTGTTTAATTCTGTTTTAACTGAAGAACAATTTAATAATGCACTTGATAAAATTATAAAAGGTTGTGATAGTGGTTTATCTATAACGTATAAAGAATCGGATATAAATAAACTTACCGAAGTGTATATAAAAGATTTCAATTTTAAGAAGATGGCTAAGATTTTGGCAACGAAAAACGTGGCTGTTGGCTTAAAATACTATCCTATTTATTACGTAAAAGGCGCATTAGGTAAAATAAAAAACCAATTAAGGAAAAAATAAAAGATTATGGAAGTTAAAAAATATACTTTTCCGCCTCACGGTGACGATAGAGGTCAACTTATTGCAATAGAAGAAAACAAAGATATCCCTTTTAAGGTTAAAAGGGTTTACTATATTTACGACACTTTAGAAGGCGTTCGTCGTGGTTTTCATGCGCATAGAAACTTAGAACAAATTTTAATTTGCGTTAAAGGTAGTTGTAAAATTCATTTAGACGACGGTTATTCAACTGCAGAAGTTTTACTTGACAATCCGTCTGAGGGGCTTTATATTTCTAACGCCACGTGGAGAGAAATGTATGATTTTACTCCCGATGCAGTGTTGTTAGTTTTAGCGTCTGAACTTTACGACGAGGCTGATTATATTAGAAATTACGATAAGTTTATTGAACTTGTAAAAAATAAGGAGTTATAAAATGAAAGTTCCTTTTGCAGATTTTAAAATTATGCACGGTGAAATTCGTGCCGAACTTGACAGTGCCTATAATAGAGTTATGGATAAAAGTATATTTATCCAAGGCGAAGAATGTGAAAAGTTTGAAAAGGCTTTTGCCGAATACTGTGGCGCAAAATACTGTATCGGCGTTGCAACCGGTTTAGACGCTTTATATTTAATTTTAAAAGCAGTCGGTATAGGCGTGGGCGACGAAGTAATAGTTCCGTCTAATACTTTTATAGCAACGGCTCTTGCCGTTTCTTTCGTTGGGGCAACACCCGTTTTCGTAGAACCCGAAATTGAAAATTACAATATCAACGTAAATAAAATAGAAGAAAAAATCACTTCTAAAACTAAGGCTATAATGCCCGTTCATTTACAAGGCAGACCTGCTGATATGGACGCTATAAACGCCATAGCAAAAAAACACGGTCTTTACGTTTTTGAAGATACTGCCCAAGCACACGGCGCACTTTATAAGGGCAAAATGGTTGGAACGCTTTCAGACGCTTCGGGTTTTTCTTTTTACCCGGGTAAAAATTTGGGTTGCTTGGGCGACGGTGGTTGCGTTATCACTAACAATAAAGAAATTGCAGATAAAGTTCGTGCTTTGGGTAACTACGGTTCAGATTATAAGTACCACCATATATATAAAGGCACTAACAGTCGTTTAGATGAAATGCAGTCGGCGTTTTTAAATTGCAAATTAAAAAATCTTGATAAGTGGAACGAAGATAGACGTAGAATTGCTAAAAAGTATTTAAGTGGAATTAAAAATCCGTTAATTGCTTTGCCGGTAGAATCTACCTCTGAATATACACACGTTTATCACGTTTTTGCTATTAGATGTTCTAAGCGTGACGAATTGGAAAAATATTTAGCCGAAAAAGGGATAGGTACGGTTAAACACTATCCTGTCCCCATGCACTTACAAGGCGCATACGAAGATTTAAAAATTGCAAAAGGCGAACTTCCTATTGCTGAAGAAATAAGCCAAACTATTTTAAGTATTCCTATGTATTATGGCATGACGGACGAACAAATTAACTACGTTATAGACGCAATTAATAATTTTAACTAAACGGTGTCAATTTAAGTAAATTATGGCTAAGCGAAACATATTAAAAAACACAGTTTTCAGTATTTTACCAAGATTAGGTAATTTAGTTCTTGGTTTTTTATCCAGAAAACTTATAGTAGAAATAATAGCGGTAGAATACTTAGGTCTTTCTTCGTTATACACTAACCTATTAGACTTTCTAAACCTTGCAGAACTTGGTATAGGTATAGCTATACAGGTAAGGCTTTATAAGCCTCTTGTTAATGGTGAGAACGATAAAGTTTCTAACGTGATTTATTTAGCAAGGCGGGTTTACGCCAATATCGGTAAAGCCGTATTTATTATAGGCTTTATTTCGGTTGCCTTTTTAAACTTTATTATTAAAGACAATCCTTTTGAGTTTTGGTACGTTGCATTAGCGTATATTCTTTCGGTTATTGGTATAGGTCTTGGGTATTTTTGTGCAAGTAAAAGACTTTATTTTGAGTCGAACGAAAAATATTACTTTTTATCTATATCCGATATGGTCGCAAAGTTTTTAATGTATGCTATTGGATTTGTAGTTTTATACCTTACTAAAGAGTATTTATTCTACGCCGGTATAGTTGCATTGCAAGCTTTCGTTTCCAACTTGTTCTTAAGCTTAGTGTTTAAGAAGAAATACGGCAAAATTTATAACGCTGAACCTAATTTAGAGTTCCAAAACGAAGAATTTAAGGCTGTCAAAAAGAACTTAAAAGAAGTCGTTCCAATGAAACTTTCGGGGTACGTATTCTCTTCTACGTCAAGTATAGTAATATCGGCGTTTTTAAGTTTGACTATGGTTGCGATATACGCCAACTATTTTTTAATTTTTAACAATCTTTTATCTATGTCAACCATTGCAAGTACGGCGTTATTTTCTACTTTCGGTAAAATGGAACAAGAACTTAACGATAAAAACGCACTGCTTAAAAAATATAAGTCTTACGAAGACTTGCAATTTATGTTTTCGTCTTTTACCGCCGTTTGCGTGCTATTGTTAGTTGATAAATTTATGATACTTTGGATGGGACCGGATTTGCTTCTAAGTAAAATATGCGTGGTGCTATTATCCGTTGACTATTTTATTCACTCTTCATTCCAACCGATGTCAACTATGTACGTATCGACTTCTAAGTTTAAGCAAAATAAGGTTTGTTCGATATTGGCGTGCGTAATTAACTTGGGATTATCGATTATACTTATTAACTTTATAGGCGTTTTAGGTGTAGTAATAGGCGTAATAACTTCTAACGTATTTACCTACGTCGTTCGTACTATAGTTATAAATAAACAATACTTTAATAGAAATACTTTAGAAATTATATTTAAACCCATACTTCAATTGATTATTTATTTTATAGAAGTAGTTGTTTGTTGGTTCGTTCTTTCGTTGTTTACTATAAATAATTTGCTATTAGATTTTCTTGTATCGGCATTGATTTGTATGATAATACCAAATATATTAAACGTATTTATTGCAGTTAAAAAGGGATATCATAAAAAGCTTCTTAAAAGGAATTAACTAAATGAAACTATTGAAAAAACTAAAAAGGAAACTTAAAATATTTTTGTTCTCTCGTGGGATTCATAAAAAAATAAAAGCAAAGGGTGATATTATAAACGTTGCGTTTATTTGTCAATGTCAGTTTATCTTTAATAAGCTTACATTTCTTGCAGACGTATTAAGTAAGAATCCTAAATTTAAGGTTGTTTTTTATTTGGTAAAAGACCCTAACGATAAAAGTAAAGATAACGTTTTTATCAACTTTGCAAAAGAACGCAATATAGAATGTTATTTTTACGAATCTACTAAATTAAAAGAATTAAATCCTTTTTACGTTATTTATCCAAGACCTTATAACGTTTGGCTCCCTAAAGACGTTCAATCTATTGCAGTGTCAAAATACGCAAACACCTGTTATATTCCGTACGGTTATTCTTTAATGGAATTGGGAAACGTAAATTTAGACCAAGCGTTTACTTGCAGTATAAAACATATTTTTGCCGATATGGATTACGCTTACGATTACGTGATTAGTACTCGTGGTAAAGATATTAAAAAAGGACTTCAATACGTTCACAATTTAGGTTGCCCGTATTTAGAAGAATTAAGTTATTCTATAAATAGTATATCTAAAGAAAAAAGTGCGTTTAACGGCATATCAAACGGTGGACTAAAGGTTATATGGACGCCAAGGTGGACTACCGACGAAGAGGTTGGTGGCTCTAACTTCTTTAGATATATAGACGATATTTTTAATAAACTTGTAAATTCTAAAGACTATTCGTTCGTGTTCCGTCCTCACCCATACGCATTTAAAAATTACGTTGAAAACGGCATGATGACGGCGCAAAAAAGAGACGAATATTTGTCTTTACTTGCAAATTCTAATAATTCAGCATACGATAACGCTGACGTATATTTACCCACGTTTAGTGATTCGGATGCGCTTATTACCGACGTCTCTTCTATAATAGTGGAATATTTAATGACGGCAAAACCTATAATTTTCTGTCATAACAGTGGTAAAGAGATACTTAACGATAAAATGAAAGAAATGTGCAACGTTTTTTATAACGCATATTCTATTGACGATATTTTGAAGGTAATAGATGACCTTAAAAATGGTATCGACCCACTTAAAGAGCAAAGAGAAGCGTACGTAAAATCGTTTATTGAAAGTCAAAAAGGTGCGTCAGAGCGCATGATTAGTGTTTATACCGAATTTTTTGAAAAAAGTAAAAAATAATTCGTCATAAAATAACAAAAAAAGGCATAAGTTATATCACCGATAATTGGAGGGTAAACTTATGCTTTTTTATATAAAAAAACGTGTTTTGGAAGAAGCCAACTACGTAATTGAAAATAACGCAACCGTTCGTGATACTGCAAAAAAGTTTGGAATAAGCAAATCTACCGTACATAAAGACATTACCGAAAAACTTTTATATATAGATAAAAAGCTTTATAAAAAAGTGCGTAAGGTGTTGGATAAAAATTTATCTGAAAGACACTTGCGTGGTGGCGAGGCAACAAAGTTGAAATTTATAAACAATAAAAAAGTTGACAGCAATAAAAAAATAATGTAGAATAAAAACGTAAAGAGCCTAAACGCAAAGGTACGCCTAAGCGCAAAGGGATAAATAGTAAATTAAAGGCTTAACGCCTTATTTAACTTTGTTTCTCCCTTGGTTTATATTTAACTGAGGGAGTTTCTTTATTAGGAGGAACTGTATATGAAAAGATTACTTGCAATTTTAATTTCAATTTTAACGCTATTTTCTTTTACTTCACTTATGGGTTGTACGGAAAAAGAAAGCTATACTTTTTATTGCCCCGACGGTGCGCCTGCGCTATCTATTGCCGGCTTTATAAAAAACCAAGAAAATTTTGGTGCTGACCTTCCGTTTAATTATAACGTTGTATCTGCAACCCAAATCAATAACGCAATCTTAAAAGAAGATGCAGATTTTGTTATAATGCCTATTAATTCTGCGACTAAACTTTACAAAGACGCCGGTAAAAGCAACTACAAAATGGTTGCAGTTATTACTCATGGTAACTTTTATTTGATGAGTAAAACGGCAATTTCTACTCCACAAGATTTAGTAGGTAAGGTGATTTACGTTCCACAAAGTGGAAAAGTTCCGGATTTAACTTTGCAAGCATCGTTATCGGCACTACAAATTCCGTTTACTACGGGCGATACGGTAGTGGCGGACAAGGTAGTTCTTAACTATTCGTTAGTGGAAGCATCTAATATCGTTAAAGGAATGCTCGCACCAAATTCTAATATTGAAATAGGTTTAATCCCAGAACCTGCTGCAACTAATTTAAATGCTAAAGGGGTAAACAATCAATTAAGTTTACAAGAACTTTACGACGGCAATACTAAATCCTATCCACAAGCAGTTTTATTGGCTAAAGAAAACGTTGTCAAGGAAAAGAAAGACTTAATTTTTAATATGGCAAACGCATTTGCTGACGGAGTTAAGTTTGCAGAAAATAATCCTACTTTGGCAGTAGAAACAATTAAATCGGTATTTGAAACTTCTACTTTAGCACCTACTTTAAATAAAAACGCAGTAATAGGTTGCAATATCTATTGGCAAGGCGCAAGCAGTGCTAAAACTTCGGTAAACGAATATATCAATAGAATTCTTGCAATCAATCCTGCGTTTGCAAACGTTATAGATGATGGATTTTTTATGAACTAAAATATGAAAAATAAAGATAAAATAACAAACGTATCGGTTACCATTATAACCGTACTTATAATACTTTTAACGTGGACGGTAGTATCTTTAGTGGTGGGCAGTAAATATATTTTGCCCTCCGTTTATGAAACTGCAATAGAAACGATAAAACTGTTTGCCGTGGGTGAATTCTACATTGCCTTTTTGTTTACGTTGATTAGAAGTATTATTGCCTTTATTCTATCTTTTTTATTAGCTTTTGCTTTTTCGGTTTTCGCATACAAAAGCAAAAAAGCCGACGCCGTAGTGACTTTACTAACGGGAATAATGCGTGCTCTTCCAACCGTTGCAGTCATTCTGCTTTTATTGATTTGGACGAATTCTCAAATAGCACCTATTATAGTGACGTCGTTGGTAGTTTTACCCACCTTAAAAACAGAAATAACTAACTCTATAAACGCAATTGATAAAGACGTAATAGAAATGTGTAAAGTTTTTGAAGTGGATAAAAAAAGTGTGTATAAAAAGGTAATTATTCCTCAACTTTCCCCAACGGTATTATTATCTATAGGGGCAGGACTTTCGCTTAACGTTAAACTTATGGTTGCAGCAGAGGTTTTAGCATCGACAAAAAATTCCATTGGTAATATGCTTAATTTTGCCAACTATAATCTACTCGTATCAAGAATGCTTGCATTAGTGGTCGTTTCGGTAATCACTTGTTTGATTGTAGAAAAGGTTTTTAAAAGCTTATCAGAAAAGGCGGGTAAGTGGTTATGATAGAACTTAAAAATATAAATAAAAGTTACGGTGAAAAAGTCGTTTATAAAGACTTTTCGGTGGGTTTTGAACAAAATAAAATAACGGCTATATTAGGGGCAAGTGGTAGTGGTAAAACCACCCTTATTAACGTAATTGCTAACCTTACTGATTTTAGTGGTGAAATTTTGGGTGATATAAATCCCGTTTCTATAGTTTTTCAAAACGATAGACTTGTAAACAATTTATCTGTATTAGAAAATATAAAACTGGTAGCGAAAAACGTTTCAGACGAACAAATTATTTCCGCATTAAAAGAAATAGGTTTAGGTGATAGTATAAACGCATATCCCAAAACGCTATCGAAAGGTATGGCGAGAAGGGTGGCGCTTTTAAGGGCATTTTTGTATCCGTCTAAAACGCTTTTAATGGACGAGCCTTTCGTTAACTTAGATTTGTCACTTAAATTTTCCTTAATGGATATTGTAAAAAAACTAAAAGATAAAAACGATAAAACAGTGCTATTTATTACTCACGACGTTAAAGAAGCAAGCTATTTATCCGACAGTGTTTTAGTAATTAGTGGTGGTAAAATAGTAAAAGAAGTAAAAACGGTAAATGAAAAGACCGAAAAAGAACTTTTCGGTCTTATGCTAAAATTAAATAATTAAAACTTAAAAACTTTATAATCGGTGTCAATAACTGTAAAATTATCGGTATCGGCATTTGTTATAATTTTCTTAGTTCCGTCCTTATTATAAACTGCGTAAACGCTAAAGCCTACAAGGTTTTGTTTAACAAAGTTTATCATATCGTCCTTTTCCATAATCATTAAAGACGTGGAAATAGCGTCGGTAAATAGGGCGGATTTTTTATTTTGGTCGGTCACATTGTCTGCTATAACCGTAACGCTAACTAACCCCGTATTTGCCGTTAATCCCGTTTTAGAATCAATTATATGGCAGTACCTATTTTCGTTGACGTCTAAATAATATCTAACGTAATCACCGCTTGTTGATAACGGTGCGTCTGACAAGTCTTTAGTGTTAATTTTCAAAATGTAATTTTCTAAGTTTCTGGGGTGTTTTACTGATAGACCTTTATCGTAGCCTAAAACGTAAATACTGCTACCACCAACGTTTATAAATCCTTTACTTGCCCCTTTAGAAGTTAAAAGTGCTTTAATTTTATCAACTGCGTAGCCCTTTGCAATTCCACCAAGGTCTATTTGTATTTCAGGTTGTTCTTTGGTTAAAGTTTTATCGACTTCTCTTAGCGTGACTTTATCAAAGTCGATAATAGGCAAATATTTTTGAACGATAGATTTTGCAGGGGGAGCATACGGTGATAGTAGAGGGTCAAAAGTATCTGCCGAAAAACCGTAAAGTACGGTTAGCGGATAAACTGCCGGATTAAAAGCGCCACCGGTTAATTGATGACATTCTTTAGCACGCTTGATTAAGTAGGTTGCATCTAAAGTTAAATTTGTGGTAGTTTGACTTTGATTAAACGCCCTAATACAAGAACCGTCTAACGTTAAAGAAATTTGCGATTCTAAATCGTAACAAATACTTTTTATTTCGTTTATAGTATTAGCGTCAAGCTCAACGTTGGCGTAAACGTAAACGTCTGTATTAAAACAAGTAAAAGAAGTGGACGAATATTTTTCGTTTCCACAACCTATTAAACCAAAATTTAAGACGCATAATGCCGATAATAAAAAGCATATAGCAAGGGAATAAATTCTACGCATATTTTTATTATACTTTATTATGATGTGAAAATCAAATTTATATTGACAAAAGAATACCTTTTTGTTAAAATTAAAAGTAGATTTTTACGGAGTAAAAAATATGCCTAAATACCTTATGGCGAACGTTTTGTTTGATGCCGAAATTAAATATCCTTATACTTTAGAACTGTTTAAGGATTATATCTACAACGGCAATAGTGAAGCTAACGTTGTTTTTAAGGTTAGTCAAGAAGATATCGAGCGGGAAAAACAAATTTCTTTAAGTTATGAAGAATTACCCGAATATCCTGACCCATATTTAGAAAGTTTGGCGCTTTTTAGGAAGTTTAACACTTATTTATTAGAAAACGGCTTGGGTACGGTATTTCATAGTAGCGCAGTGGAGCTTGACGGCAACGCTTATCTTTTTATAGGTAAAAGTGGTGCTGGTAAATCTACACATGCAAGACTATGGACGGAGTTTTTTAAGGGTAAAGCAAATATTATTAACGACGATAAACCCGTAATAGTTAAAAGTAACGCTAATTATTTAGTTTGTGGAACGCCGTTTAAGGGTAAACATCACGTTGGTGAAAACAAAAACGCTAAAATTAAAGCAATTTGCGAGATAGTACAGTCTAAAGTTAATAAAATAGAACTCTTAAGTGGAAGCGAAGCTATTGCCGTGGTGCTAAATCAAACGATACGCTCCGAAAGAAAAGATAGTGCAAAAAAACTTTTAGGGTTTTTAATCGGGCTTTTGGGCAATATAAAAGTGTATAGGCTTTACTGCGATACGTCTTATGATGCGGTAAAGGTTTGTTATAATAAAGTTAGTGAGTAATTTTTATGAAAATTAAAGGTGAATTTGTTTTAAGTGAAATCGGTGGCGAAGTTATCGCCGTATCAATCGCAAACGAAAAAGGCGATTTTGACGGTATGATAAATTTAACTGAAACGGGTGCGTTTTTGTGGCGTTTATTAGAAAAAGACGTCACTGAAGATTATCTTGTAGAAGAACTTTTAACAAACTATAACGTGGATGAACAAACTGCAAAATTAGACGTAAAAGAATTTATAAACAAACTTAAAGAAAAAGACTTATTGATATAAGGAAAGAGTAAAATGAAGGGTGTAGGTTTTAACAAAGATAAGTATTTACAATTGCAATCTGCCAAAATTTTAGAGCGTGTAAAAATGTTCGATAATAAACTTTATATCGAATTTGGTGGTAAGCTTTTCGATGATTACCACGCATCACGTGTATTACCTGGCTTTGAACCGGATAGCAAAATTAAAATGCTTTATCAATTAAAAGATAAGGTAGAGATTGTTATTGCAATTAACGCCAACGATATTGAAAACAATAAGTATAGGGGCGACTTGGGTATCACTTACGACTCTGACGTATTAAGACTTATCGACGTTTTTAGAAGTAAAGGATTTTACGTGGGTAGCGTAGTTTTAACTCATTGCAACGGTCAACCGTCTGCTGTAAACTTTAAAAAGCGTTTAGAAAATTTGGGCGTTAAAGTATATAGACACTATCCTATTTCCGGATATCCTTACGAAGTGGAAAATATAGTGTCTGAAGAAGGGTTTGGCAAAAACGATTACATAGTTACTACCCGTCCTATAGTAGTTGTGACTGCGCCAGGTCCTTGTAGTGGCAAGATGGCAACGTGCTTATCACAACTTTACCATGAACAAAAACGTGGGGTAAAGGCAGGGTATGCTAAGTACGAAACCTTCCCCGTATGGAACTTACCACTTAATCACCCGGTAAACATTGCTTACGAAGCTGCAACCGCCGACCTTAACGACGTTAATATGATTGACCCTTTCCATTTAGAAGCATACGATTCTATGGCGACTAACTATAATAGGGACGTAGAAGTATTTCCAGTGCTTTCTGCAATGATGACTAAAATTATGGGTAAATCTCCGTATAAGTCGCCAACTGATATGGGTGTAAATATGGCGGGGGATTGTATAATCGACGACGATATAGTAAAAGAAGCTTCTAAACAAGAAGTTATAAGAAGATATTTTTCAGCACTAACCGACAATAAAAAGGGTAGGGGTGAAAAAGAAACTATTTCTAAAATAGAAGTTTTAATGCGTAAAATCGGCGTGGATATATTAGACCGTGCCGTTGTAGAGCCTGCGCTTAAAAAAGAAGAGTTGACCGGTGCACCTGCTTGTGCACTTCAACTGCCTGACGGTAGAATAGTGACCGGCAAAACGGGAACTTTACTCGGTGCGTGTTCGGCAGTACTGCTTAACGCATTAAAGGTATTGGGGGATATTGACGATTCTATAGACATTATTTCTTCGGCTGTTATAGAACCTATACAAAAACTAAAAACTGAACATATGGGCAGTATAAATCCAAGGCTTCACACCGATGAAATTCTATTATCGCTTGCCGTATCTGCAGTAACTAACCCGATTGCGAAAGTGGCAATGGAACAACTTGGTAAACTTAAAGGTGCGGAACTTCACTCTACCGTAATGCTGTCACACGTGGACGAAAAAACCTTCAAGAAGTTAGGGGTAAACGTGACCAGCGAACCAAAAAAACAAAATAAAAGTTTATATAACGCATAATTAAAAAACTCCCGAAAGGGAGTTTTTTTGTGAGATTTTTTGACTGTCGTCTAAAAGTCAAGGATTGAAATTATAATATATACTAAATTTATAGTTTTCGACAATAATTAGCAAAACTATATAATATTCGACAATAATATAGGTGGCAAATTGATTTACGCCACCTATCGTTTTTGATATAATATATTTAAGGTTAGTTTTTGAAATCTGAACGACCTAAAACGTAATCTATAGAAACGTTAAAATAATTTGATATCATGTCCAAAATTTCAAGCGTTGGCAAATAACCTTTGGAAAGCCAACGTGAGATATTGCTTTTGTCAAAAAAGCAGTCTTGACTAACTTTATAATGAGTAACGCCCTTTTCCGTGCAAAGATTTTCAAATCTTTCTTGAAATGTTGTATTGGACGATTCGACGTAATCGTTGTCGTCCGTTCTGCCTAAAAGATAACTCATTGAAACCTTAAAATAATCTGCCATTTTAATGAGAGTTGAGGTGGTTGGAATTATTCCATAGACTATAGCGTTTGATAGGGAACGGTAATCAAAATTACCTGCTTTGGCTAAGTCAACTTTCTTTAAGTCGGTTTCATATACGAGTTCGTTTATACGTTTTTGAAATGCTGTTGAAATGGGCATAATATTCACTCCTATATTGTTTAGGTGCTTTATTGTATTTGAACACCTATTTATAGTATAGGAATAAAATTATCTCTAATAGGTGGCGTATAGCCATTGATAGAAATCGGGAGAATATTTATGAAAGTATTAACGAAATATCGGAAGAATATTTGCCTAACGAATTTTCGGTTGACGATATCGTCGGAGAATTACTCTTTGAGGAATATTCAAATGAAAACGATTATTTTATAAACGCTGGAGGGCATAAGATCTGTATAGAAAATTATAAAATAATAGAGCGTGAAGATTTTAAGGTAAACGAGTGGGAAGAGGATAATCCTTTATCAGAATGGACGGTAATTTATAGCGCTGAATTACATCGTATTTCAAAAGGTAGATATGAATTACATCTTTTACTAGTTAACGGGGATAAATACGCAAATGAAAAGTGTTGGTATTTTACTATAAGTGGGTCAAACGTTAAAGAATTTTAGTGATATTTTTAGCCTTACGACTAAAAGTGATATTCGCAAGATAAAAAAAGGACTGGCGGCTGTCAGTCCTTTTTGATTTATCAATAATTTATTAGTACATTCCACCCATTGGGTTTGCACTTGGCATAGGTGCCGGTGGTTCAGTTACGTCGCTAATGATTGCTTCGGTGGTTAAGAATACGCTTGCAACTGATGCTGCATTTTCTAAAGCACTTCTGGTAACCTTAGTCGGGTCGATAATACCACTTTCTACCATATCCGTATATTCGTTGGTTAAAGCGTTGAAACCAAAGTTTGGTTTGTTTGCCTTTAATATTTCGTTTAGGATAACTGCACCGTCAAGACCTGCGTTAGTAGCAATTTGTTTGATAGGTGCTTCAACTGCTTTAAGAACGGTAAGTGCACCCGTCTTTTCATCGCCGGATAAAGTTTCGGCATAAGCCTTGATAGGATTGATAGTGGATACTAAAGCAATTCCACCACCGGGAACGATACCTTCTTGAACTGCAGCCTTAGTAGCGTTAAGTGCGTCTTCTATACGCATTTTCTTTTCTTTCATTTCGATTTCGGTTGCGGCACCAACGTTAATAACTGCTACGCCACCTGCAAGTTTAGCAAGTCTTTCGTGCAATTTTTCTCTGTCGTATTCAGAGGTGGTTTCTTTAATTTGAGCTTTAATGGCAACCTTTCTTGCTTCTATCATAGCAGGGTCACCTGCGCCGTTGATAATAGTAGTATTATCTTTATCAACCTTAACAGTACCTGCTCTACCTAACATGTCTAAGGTAACGTCTTTAAATTCGTAACCTAAATCGGTAGAAATTACGGTACCACCGGTTAAAATTGCTATATCTTCAAGCATAGCCTTTCTTCTATCGCCAAAGCCGGGGGCTTTTACTGCAACGCAGTTAAATACACCCTTAAGTTTGTTTACTACGATAGCTGCTAAAGCGTCGCCTTCAACTTCTTCAGCAATGATAAGTAAGCGCATGCCTTGTTGAGCAATAGGCTCAATTACGGGTAAAATTTCTTGAATAGAAGAAATCTTTTTATCAGTAATTAAAATAACTGGTGATTCTAAAACGGCTTCCATTTTATCGGTATTGGTAACCATATAAGCAGAAGCATAACCTCTATCGAATTGCATACCTTCTACGGTAGAAAGTTCGGTTTTCATGGTTTTGCTTTCTTCAATAGTGATAACACCGTCTTTACCAACTTTTTCCATAGCGTCAGAAATTAACGCACCGATTGCTTCGTCTCCTGCAGAGATAGATGCAACTTGTGAAATGCCAGTTTTGTCGGTAATAGGTTTGCTGATATTTTTAAGTTCGTTTACAGCAACTTCGATTGCACCCTTTATACCTTTTTTAAGGATAACCGGATTTGCGCCTGCTGCAACGTTTTTAAGACCTTCGTTAATCATAGCTTGCGCTAAGATAACTGCAGTAGTAGTACCGTCACCGGCAACGTCGTTAGTTTTAGTGGAAACTTCTTTAACAAGACCTGCACCCATATTTTCAAATGCGTCTTCAAGTTCTATTTCCTTAGCGATAGTAACACCGTCGTTAGTAATAAGCGGTGCGCCGTATTTTTTATCTAAAACAACGTTTCTGCCTTTAGGTCCTAAAGTAATTTTTACGGTATCGGCAAGAATATCAACACCCCTTTGTAAGGCTTTTCTTGCTTCTTCACCGTGCTTTAATTGTTTAGCCATAATAATTTCTCCTTAAAATATATATTAGTCTTCTACGATAGCAAGTATGTCGCTTTGGCGAATAATTACTAAATCTTTACCGTCAACTTTAAATTCACTACCCGAATATTTTGCGTAAAGAACAACGTCGCCTTCTTTAACTTGCATAACAATTTCTTTTCCGTCTATTATACCGCCGGGACCAACCGCAACGATTTTTGCCATTTGTTGCTTTTCTTGTGAAGCAGAGGGTAGAAAGAATCCACTTTTGGTCTTTTCTTCCTTTTCAACGGCTTCAACTACAACTTTGTCGAATAAAGGTTTTACTGTCATTTTTATATTCTCCTTAAATATTAGCACTCTATTATTTCAACTGCTAAATTTTATTATATACTAGTTATTTTTTTTGTCAATGGAAAACGTACAAAAATTAAAAAATTTTTTTGACGTAAAGTAACAAAATTTGTAATAATTAATAAAGGCTTACAACGTGTAAGCCTTTAAATTTTTACGGTGAAACTCTATTGATATCTCTTGGGAACATAGTGGCTTCTCTAACGTTTTTAAAGCCCAAAAGGTGCATGGTCAATCTTTCAAGACCGATACCTAAACCACCGTGTGGGGGAGCACCGTATTTATGAAGCATAAGATAAGTTTCAAAATCTTCGGGATTAGTGCCTAACTTTTTCATTTTTTCAACTTGTTCGTTGTAATCGTGAATACGTTGACCACCCGAAGTTATTTCTAAGCCCCTAAACAATAAGTCGAAAGAAAGGGTAAACTCTGGATTATTCGGATCGTCTTTAGTATAGAAAGGTCTTTTAATAGAAGGATAGTGGGTGACGAATAAGAAATCGCTGTTAAGTTCTTTCTTAGCGTATTTACCAAGCATTTCTTCTTCCTTGGGGTCGAAGTCCTTCATATCAGACGGGGTATATTTGAACTTTTTGATAATAATTTCTTTTGCTTCGCTAAAGGTGATAGCGGGAATTTCGGTAATTTCCGGAATATCTGCGTGTAAAAGTTCAATTTCTTGAGCGTATTCTTCCTTTAATAAATTCATTATATACTTTAACGCACCCGTTTCCATATTCATAATGTCTTCAAAAGAGTTTATAAAGCCCATTTCAAAGTCCATAGAAGTATATTCGTTAAGGTGGCGAGAAGTGTCGTGATGTTCTGCCCTAAATACCGGTGCAATTTCAAAAACTCTTTCAAACACGCCGACTAACATTTGTTTATATAATTGTGGGCTTTGTGCAAGATAAACTACCTTGTCAAAATAATCTAACTTAAATACGTTGGTACCGCCTTCTGCACCGGCATAGTTAATTTTAGGCGAACGGATTTCAGTAAATCCGTTTTGTAATAAGTATTCCTTAAAGCCCCTTGCTATTCCTTCTTGAAGCTTAAATATAGCACGTTCTTTGGGGTTTCTTAAAGAGGCGGGTCTAAGATCTAAAATAGTGTTAAGATTTACACCGTCAAGCCCTTTTTTGTTTATAACTATAGGCATTTCGCTTGCAGGTAAAGATAGAATGGTAATTCCGTGAATTTGAAGTTCGAATCTATCGTTGCCCTTGGCGTCGGTACTTTTAACAACTTTACCGGTTACTTTTACGCACGCTTCTTCTTTAATTTGGCTATCCCAACGATAGTCTGAAAATTCGGGAGCGTAAACGCATTGAATTAAATCCCTTGCAGTTCTTATGATAACGAAAGAAAAACCAGTCATTTCACGAATTTTATGAACGTATCCACGAATATTGACTATTTGGTTTTCATAATCTTTAAAGTCTTTTAAGTTAATGGTGTCACAATTTACTACACCGGTTATTTTTTCCATAGTCTTTCTCCTTTAAGATAAATTTATATTAACATAATAGAAGAATTTAATCAAGCGTTATTAAAAGTTTTTCACCTTAAATACCGATTAAAGTAAAAAAATTATTGAAAAAAAATTTTTTTTATGATAAAATTAAATTGGACTAAAAGACATAGGAGAATTTTTAATGAAAGTTATTATATCTGCTGAATCTACGCACGATTTATCTAAAGAAATGATAGAACAAAACGGTATAAGTGTTATACCTTTTCATATAACGCTTGGCGATCAATTATTCGTTGACGGTGAAAAAACGACTGCTGATATGTTTGAATACGTTTCTAAAACTGGTGTTTTACCTAAAACTAACGCACTTAACGTTTTTGAATACGTAGAATATTTCACCGAACTTAGAAAAGAATGTGATGCTATCGTTCATATTGCTTTGTCAAGTGGTTTAACTTCAAGTACCAATAACGCAATGCTTGCTTCTAAAGAAGTAGATAACGTTTACGTTATAGATAGTAAGTCTTTATCAACCGGTATAGGTTTGCTTATTCTTTATGCTAAAGAACTTGCTGATAAAGGCTTGGACGCTAAGGAAATTGCCGAAAAGGTAGAAAAAAGAGTTGATAAAGTTCAAGCAAGCTTTATAGTTGAAAGATTGGACTACTTACACAAGGGTGGTAGATGTAGTGGTTTCCAACTTTTAGGCGCTAATATCTTAAAGATTCGTCCGAGATTAGTTCTTAAAGAAGGAAAAATTATTAACGATAAAAAGTATCGTGGCGATATGGCTAAAGCAGTTGAAAAGTATTGTCGTGATATTTTGGCTGAATTCGACACACCTGACCTAAATAAGGTATTTATAACTTACACGACTGCTACTCCAGAAATGGAACAAGCGGCAAGACAAGTGGTAACTGAGGCTGGTTTTAAAAATATCTATCAAACGTATGCTGGTGGAACTATTGCAAGTCACTGTGGTGAAAATACGATTGGTATATTGTATTTTAACGACGGTGAACAAAAATAATTCTCCGTGGAGGAAATATGTTTAATTTACTTTTTTCAATAAGCGAATTATGGGCAAAGAATCATTTGATGGTAATATGGGCAGGGTTAGGACTTGCTCTATTATTAGCTATAATAGTATTGTCCATTGTCGCTACGGTTTCTAAAAAGAAAAAAGCGTCTGACGTGGCAACTAAAAAGGAAAAGGATAAAAGCAAAAGCAAAAAGGTTGAAACTGAAAATTATGCGAATATAGAAAGCAACACCTTGTTTGAAGTCGTTAGACCTGACGAAGAAGATACTTCGCCCGTGACTATTCAAAGTCGTAAAAAACAAGAAGAACATGTTGAGGTTAAGCTTAAAGACAAACCCGAAGAAAAGCCGGAAAACGTTGAAACCGGAAAGGAAAATAAAAAGTTTGTTGGCAAGTGGATTGTCGAGATGAAGTCTTCTTCAGAGTATATGGCGAAACTATCCGCAAACAACGGCGAAGTAATGCTAACCAGTGAAATTTATTCGTCTGAAAAGGGCGCAAGAAACGGTATTCAAACTATTATTAAGGCAATAGAAAACGGCGAATTCGTTATATATCAAGACAAGGGTAACGATTATTACTATAAATTAAAAAATGCAAACAATAGATTCTTATGTGCAGGTGAAATTTATAGAAGTAAAGATAGATGCCTAAGGGCTGTTGAATCGGTAAGGCGTATCGCAAAAGACGCTATTATTATTGCCGAACTTTTCGAAGGTGAAAAGTACGTTGATTATACCCCTGTAGAAGACCCAAAATATAACGTAAGAAGGGGCTTCGAGGGTAAATGGAGAGTGGAAATTTCCGAAGATGGAAGATATTCTGCTAAACTTTACGCATCTAACGGTCAGCTTATGTTGTCTACCGAAAACGTTGCGTCTAAAAAATCTTGCATAACTGCAATAGAAACTATTAAAAAATATTCTAAAGAAGGTAATTTCGTTATTGACAGAGATAAGTTTGGTAGATTCTATTATAAACTTCGCAATTCACAAAAAACGGTTATATGTATTGGCGAAGCGTACGATAAGTTAAGCGATTGCACCAAAGCGCTTGAATCTATGCGTAAGTTTGCAGAAACCGCTATTTACGTAGAAGAATAATTTTATTTATAATGATTAGGCGTGAATTTTTCCACGCCTAATCTTCATTTTATCAGTATTTATAAAACGTTTTAAGCGATTGGTTTAAAATTTAAAAAACACGTAAAAATATTTGACAAACGCTTAAAATTGGTTTATTATATAAAGGCTTAAAGAAGAAGTAACCCTTCTCACCGACAGTGAACGTGCTAATCGGTTCGATACTTTTTATTCCCTTTTTAAGGTGAATTTTCGTGTCAGGGTTGCTTTTGATTAGAAGCGACTCGTTTTTTTTGTTAATATTCCGTTTATTCGGAAAATAAAGAGTAGAGGTACAAAGTTATCAAAAAGGAACATCAAATCAACGAAGAAATTAGAGATAAGGAAGTCCGTGTAATCGGTGACACCGGTGAACAACTTGGTATAATGTCTGCTAAAGAAGCACAAAATCTTGCGGACGACAAAGGGCTTGACCTTGTTAAAATTTCTCCCAATGCAACTCCACCGGTATGTAAGATTATGAACTATGGTAAATACGTATTCGAACTTACCAAAAAGGCAAAGGAAGCAAAAAAGAACCAAAAAGTCGTCGAAATTAAGGAAGTATGGTTATCAATGACCATTGACGTGGGCGACATTAACGTTAAGGCTAAACAAGCGCAAAAGTTTATAGCTCAAGGCAATAAAGTAAAGGTTTCTATCAGAATGAAAGGTCGTCAAATGGCTCACTCTGACTTGTCTATGGACGTTATGAAACGTTTTTACGAGATTGTTAAGGACGTTTGCGTTATGGAAAAACAACCCCTTATGGAAGGCAGAAACATTTGGATGATGTTGGCACCCATAAAGGCTTAAATCAGAAAAAAATAACGGAGGGCAAAAATATGCCGAAAATGAAAACTAAAAGCGCAGCTAAAAAACGTTTTAGAACTACTGCGTCGGGCAAAATCAAGAGAGCTTGCTCTGGAAAGAACCATATCCTTACCAAAAAGGATAGAAAGAGAAAGAACAATCTTGCAAGTGGTGCATACGTAGATGCAACGCAAGAAAAGACCATGCACACGCTTATTTACAATAAGTAAGATTATAGGAGGGTATTATGCGTATTAAAAGAGCAGTAAACGCTGTTAAGAAGCGTAGAAAAATATTAAAACTCGCTAAAGGTTATTTTGGCGGAAGAAGTAAGAGATATAGAGTAGCACGTGAAGCCGTTATGAAGGCTCAAAAGTATGCTTACATTGGTAGAAAGCACAAGAAACGTGATTTCCGTACTCTTTGGATTGCACGTATCAATGCAGGTTGCCGTGCAAACGGTCTTTCATACAGCAAGTTCATGTTCGGCTTAAAGAATGCCGGTATCGAACTCAACAGAAAGGCATTATCAGAAATCGCAATTTCAGACGAAAAGACTTTTGCAACTTTAGTTGAAACTGCAAAAAAGAATTTAAAGTAAAAAATTTAAGCCTACCCTAAAAAGTAGGCTTTTTTACAAAAAATGATAACTTCAAGGCAAAACGCTTTAATAAAAAAAATTAAATCGTTAAAAGATAAAAAGTTTCGTGACCAAGAAAATCTTTACGTTGCAGAAGGCGTTAAAACGGTAAAAACGGCACTCGTTAGCAACGTAAACGTAACTATGATAATTGGTACGGAAAAAGGTTTAAGCCAAGTTTCCGTCCCAAACGTTATAGAAAGCATAACCGTCAGTGAAGACGTGTTTAAAACTATTTCGGGTGAAAGCACTCCACAAGGTGTGCTTGCCGTTATAGAAAAACCGAAGAATCTTTTAACGTCACCGACTTCACCTTCTATATTATTAGACGGCGTTTCCGACCCCGGTAACGTAGGCGCAATAATTAGAACGGCTGTTGCGTCGGGTTATAAAACCGTTTATTTGACCGACGATTCGGCTGATGCTTTTTCGCCAAAATCAGTGCGTGCCAGTATGACGGGTATTTTTAACGTTCAAGTACAGCGTGCAGAAAGAGACCGTTTATTAGAAAGTTTAAATTGTCCGTTAGTTATCGCAGATATGAACGGTGTGGACGTGTTTAGAACCACCGTTCCCCCAAATTTTTGCTTAGTTATAGGTAACGAAGCCAACGGTGTTAGCGACGCAGTTAAAAGGTTGGCAAGTATAACCGTAAGTATTCCAATGGAGCCCGAAATGGAAAGTTTAAATGCGTCCGTATCGGCAGGCATACTTATGTACGCCTTAAAGCAAAAGTTATAATCTTATATTAGAGGAGAAAATTTATGTCAGGACATAGCCATGCAGCGAATATAGCTGCAAAGAAAGCAAAAACCGACGCTGCTAAGGGTAAAATTTTTACCAAAGTAGGTAGAGAAATAGCAGTTGCTGCAAAAACCAATCCGGACCCTTCAACCAACAGTAAACTTGCAGACGCAATTGCAAAAGCAAGGGCTGCAAATATGCCTAACGATAATATTAAAAGATGTATTGCTAAAGCTTCTGGTGAATTAGGTGATGCAGTTTACGAAGAATTAACTTATGAAGGATACGGCCCATGTGGAAGTGCTATTATCGTTAAAACGCTTACCGATAATAAAAACCGTACGGTTGACTACGTTAGAACTGCAATGAGAAAGCACGGTGGCAGCCTTGGTAATACTGGTTGCGTTTCTTTTACTTTTAATAATACCGGCGTAATTATTATCGAACGCACCCCAGACCTTAACGAAGACGAAGTTATGGAATACGCTTTAGATGCAGGAGCAGACGATTTTATTGCAGAAGACGATGCGTTTGTAGTTCATACTTCTCCGTCAGAATTTTCTGCAGTTAGAAAGTATTTGGAAGAAAAAGGTCTTAACTTCTTTGAGGCAGGTGTAAAAATGTTACCGCAAAACGAAATTACTTTAGAAGGTGACGACTTAAATAAGTTTAATCGTTTGATAGCTGCGTTAGAAGACCTTGACGACGTTCAAGACGTATATCATAACGTTAACCTTCCTGAAGAAGAGGAAGAATAAAAATTTTTCTTTACCGTGTATAAAAATATTAAATAAGCAAATACTTATTTTATCGGCGGTAAAGTATTTTCAAATTTAATTATCGTTATTTTACTGAATTTACGTTACAATTACTGCCGTTAAAATACTGATTTAGACGGCAGTGATTATCACAAAAGTTTATTTCAGGAAAAAGACTGTCGATTTACGCCGGCAGTCTTTTTTGATTTTTTATAAAAAATAGTTCAATTTCTTGAAATAAATGGAATATTATAGTAAAATAGTAAAAAAAGAAATTCAATTATGTTTAAATGTTTTTAACGTATAATATAAAAGGGAGGATAATTTATGAAACGTGCCCTTAAAAAATTTATAATTTTATTTATGGCTTTTACTGCGTTTGCTTCGGTAACGTTATCGGGCTGTAATTTTATTGATTTAAATTTTAACAATCAAGGTGGCGGCGATGAAAATACTAATCCACCTTCGTCAACTTTTGAAAAAATAGAGGTTGACGTTGACCTTAAAAATTTAACTGATAGGTTTGGTGGAGTTACTTACGTGGGCGCTTCGCACGAGGGGGAACCATATTCTTCAGTTGCTGAGGCTATAGAAGAAACTAAAATAAATCGTGCGTCGGTGGCAATATTTATTACTACGTCGAGTGGTTTAATATGTGGTAGTGGTGTAATCGTTGACGTTGACGACGGCGTTAATAACGGCGACAAGGAAAACAATATTTTTTACGTTACTACTTGTAATCACGTTATAAGCACTTGTGAAACTACCGAAGCTTCCGTGTCCGTTTACGTTCCGGACGATAAAGGTAGAAATTACGACGACGAGGGTTATGACGAAAAATATGTATTCACCGGCAAGGTTGGTGGAGATATTGACTTAAGTAGTCCCGTTAGTTTGGTGGGTGGTGACAACGCTTCCGACGTTGCAGTGCTTCGTTTATACGTTTCGGACGAAACCGTTGCAAACAACATTATAAAAGCTAAAATAATGAGTGACGAATATTCTTTGAAGCTAGGTGAAAGCGTATTTGCTATCGGTAATTCCGAGGGTTCACACGGTGGTTGGGTTTCTGCAGGTGTTGTTGCAGATACCGGTTCCGTTGAAGAGATTGCTTCTATAGGAAGAATGAATTTAATAGGCATTAGCGTAGATATTTACTCGGGTAATTCAGGTGGTGGACTTTTTAACCTTTACGGTGAAATGGTTGGTATTACAAACTCGGGTAAAACAATAGAAGGTGCAGACGGCAGTAGTTCAAGCGTAGGTATAAATTACGCTATTCCGTTAAAAGTGAATGACGACAATATTAAAGACACTGGTTTTGCAAACGTAGTACGTCAACTTATTACGACTTACGTTCAAAGCGGAAAAAATTATGGTTACGTAAAAGGTCGTACAGATATTTATTGGTTTAATTTAGGGTTGCTTAACGGTCGCCCTGCGATTTCTTCAGTAGTGGCCGGTAGCCAAGCGGACGGCGTGGTTAAATCGGGGGACGTTATCGTCGGTTTTATGGTAAATAATGGTGATTACGTAGAAGTTACTTCCTATTACGATATTTCAGACGCTTTATACGGATTAAACCTAAACGATAAAATTACGATAAAGTTCGCAAGGTCAACTGGGTACGGAAAGACTACTACTTTTAGTAGAACGTTTACGGCAAAACAGTATTACTTCTGCAATACTGGTGATTACAGTAATATACTTGCATAAATAAAAACTTAAAATTTTTAGGGCGAAGAATAGGTGTTCTTCGCCTTTTTCTTTTGTTTAATTATATTGACATTTTTTAATAATTAAAGTAAAATAACCTTGTATGGTTATAGTAGGTTTTGACCCCGGTTTAGCGACACTTGGATACGGGGTAATACAAGTCAATAAAAAAGGTCAAGCAGAAATGATAGATTACGGTGTAATTTCAACGCCTAAAGATATGCGCTTGCCCGAAAGACTTATCTTAATAGAAAAGGGCGTAGAACAAGTTATTGATACATACAAACCCGATGAAATTGCAATAGAAGAATTATTCTTTGCAAAAAACGTCAAAACGGGTATAGCCGTAGCCCACGCAAGGGGGGTTACCTTACTTACTGCGACAAAGAAATGCGGAAGAATTTTTGAGTACACACCCCTACAAATAAAACAAGCGCTAACCGGTTACGGTCGTGCTGAAAAAAACCAAATTCAACAAATGGTAAAAACTTTTCTTAAACTAAAGTCAACTCCCAAGCCTGACGATGCTGCCGACGCTTTGGCTGTCGCATTAACGCATTCTCAAACGAATAAACTTGGTGGACTGTTCAGTATTTAGGTGATTTATGATAGGATATTTAAATGGTAAGGTTTTGTCTTTTGACGAAAACGTTGTGATTATAAACGTAAACGGTGTAGGGTATGAAGTGACTTGCTCGGGTACGTTGATGAATAAACTAATCAAAGACGGCGAAGGCGAATTGTTCGTTTATACTGCCGTTAGAGAGGATGGAATTTTTCTTTACGGACTTAATACCGCAGAAGAAAAGAAATTATTCTTGCAACTTATAACTGTAAACGGATTAGGTCCTAAAATGGGTATAACCGTTTTATCGCAATTAAGTGTAAACGAATTAATAAGTGCAATAGCCACAAGTGACGTAAAAAAACTTTGTACGGTTAAAGGACTTGGCAAAAAGACTGCCGAACGCATTATACTTGAATTGGGTGAAAAACTCGTTACCGATTCAGTTATAGGTGCAGAAAAAACCTTACCTGTATCGGCAAAAGCTAACCAAGATGCAGTTGATGCACTTATGAGTTTAGGGTTTAAAAAGACTGAAAGTGAAAACGCCGTAATTAAGGCGCAAGAAAACGGTTTGACCGGTTTAGAAGAAATTATTGCTTACGCTATAAGAAACGTAAAATAGGGGATAAAAATGGACGAAGAAAGACTTGTTCAAAGTACGTATAATTCTGATGCCGACGAGGTGGAAAACGTTTTAAGACCAAAGTCTATGGACGGATACGTCGGGCAAGACAAGGTAAAAGATAACCTTGCCGTTTTTATTGCTGCTGCAAAAAAGCGTGGTGACAATTTAGACCACGTTTTGCTTTACGGACCTGCCGGCTTAGGTAAAACTACTTTGGCACATATTATCGCATCGGAGTTAGGCACTCAAATTAAAATAACCAGTGGCCCTGCAATTGAAAGGGCAGGCGATCTTGCTGCAATACTAACCAATCTTAATGAAAACGACGTTTTGTTTATAGACGAAATTCACCGTCTTAACCATAACGTAGAAGAAATACTTTATCCTGCAATGGAAGACTTTACGTTAGATTTTATTATCGGTAAAGGTCCGTCTGCAAAAAACGTTCAGTTACCATTGCCTAAATTTACTTTAGTTGGTGCAACTACAAGGGCGGGAATGCTTTCTTCCCCTCTGCGTGACCGTTTTGGCGTAATTTGTAGATTAGAAAATTACACTGTGGAAGAACTTGCTGAAATCGTAACTAGGTCTGCGCAAAAACTTTCTATGCAAATAGAACCAAACGCCGCAATAGAAGTTGCAAAACGAAGCCGTGGAACACCACGTATAGCGAATAGACTTTTAAAAAGGGTACGTGATTACGCTATGGTTGTTAATCACGAAACAATGTTGCTTAGCGACGCGCAAAAAGCGTTATCGATGCTTGATATAGACGAGTACGGCTTAGACTTAATAGATAGAAAAATGCTAACCGCTATGGCGGATAGATTTAACGGTGGACCTTGTGGACTTGATACCATTGCCGCTATGATTAACGAAGACGCCAACACTATAGAGGACGTGTACGAACCATACTTATTACAACTTGGCTTTATTGCAAGAACGCCAAGGGGTAGAGTATTGCTAAAAAAAGGCTATGAACACATAGGCTATAAAGTTCCAGAAAATAAGCTTTTCGACTACGACGTGAAATATGAAGACGAGTGATTTTGATTATTATTTACCAGAAAACTTAATAGCCCAAACACCTATGGAACCAAGGCATAATTCCAGACTTTTAGTTTACGATAGAACTGCTGATAAAATTACTCACGAAAAGTTCTATGATATTAAAAAGTACCTAAAAAAGGGGGACGTGTTAGTTAGAAATAATACCAAGGTGCTACCGGCAAGATTGTTTTTTAAGACGGCTAACGGTGGTAACGTAGAGGTTTTATTGCTGAAAAGGTTTAGTTTAAACGAGTGGGAAGTAATGGTTAAACCGGGCAAAAAAGCAAAGCCTGGCGCAACGCTAACCATAGAAGATAAGTTAAGTTTGACCGTTTTATCTACCATAGAAGAATCGGGGACAAGACGTGTAAAATTTGATTACGACGGTGTATTTGAAGATATAATTTCAAGTATTGGCGAAATGCCTTTGCCACCTTACATAACCAAGAAACTTGAAAACAAAGAAAGATATCAAACGGTGTACGCTAAGGTTGACGGCTCCGCCGCCGCCCCCACTGCAGGACTACACTTTACCCCAGAACTTCTAAAAGAGTTGACGGATATGGGGGTTATTATAGTTGACGTTCTTTTGCACGTTGGTTTAGGTACTTTTAGACCGGTAAAGGCAGATGATATTACCGAACACCATATGCACTCTGAATACTATGAAATTAGTAAAGAGTCTGCAGACGTTATAAATCTTGCCAAAAAAGAGGGTAGAAGGATAATAGCCGTCGGCACGACGAGTGTTCGTACCTTAGAATCGGTTGCAGATGAGTCCGGCTTTGTAAAAGAAACTAAAGGCAACACCGAAATTTTTATTTATCCACCTTATAAATTTAAGTGTGTGGACGCTCTAATTACTAACTTTCATTTGCCAAAGTCAACTCTTTTAATGTTAGTATCGTCTCTATCTACTCGTGAAAATATGTTAAAGGTATATGAAACTGCTGTGAGTGAGGGGTATAGGTTCTTCTCTTTTGGCGACGCTTGTATGATTTTATAAACTTCGTTATGCTTCGTTAACTGACTTCGTCGTGGACTTCGATGACCAACAAGGTCAATCTCATCCCACGCCTTGTCGAGCCTTGCCTAACTCGTTTCTAAAACCATACACTACTATTTTATAAACTCCATTATGCTTCGTTTACTGACTTCGACGTGTCAATACTGAAAAACTAAATCTAAAATTTATAAAAAAACAAATACGATATGAAACCATTTTATTACGAACAAATTAAACAAGATAAGCGTACGGGTGCAAGAGTAGGTGTGCTTCACACTCCACATGGGGACATTATGACCCCTACCTATATGCCCGTTGGTACGCAAGCCACCGTTAAAGGAATTTTACCAAGAGATTTAAAAGAGGCAAAAACCCAGATATTGCTTGCTAACACCTATCATTTACACATGAGACCTGGTGACGAAACTGTTAAAAAAGCAGGTGGCCTTCATAAGTTTATGGCTTGGGATAAACCTATTTTGACCGACAGTGGAGGGTTCCAAGTTTTTTCTCTTGCAAAACTTAACAAAATTAAAGACGAAGGTGTTTATTTTAACTCTCACGTAGATGGAAGTTTACATTTTATTACACCGGAAAAGGCTATAGAGATAGAAAACAACTTAGGTGCAGACATTATAATGGCGTTCGACCAATGTTCGCCGTACGGTGCAACTTATAAAGAAAGCAAAACGGCAATGGAACGTACCTTAAAGTGGCTTGATAGGTGCTATGCTTATCATAAAAATGAAAATCAAGCTTTGTTTCCTATAGTTCAAGGTAACATGTTTAAGGATTTAAGGTTAGAAAGCTTAAAAGCAACCATTCCTTACGCAAAATACGGTATTGGTATCGGTGGGTTATCCGTTGGAGAACCTAAAGAAGTTATGTACGACGTTATGGACGCACTTTTACCACACTATCCAACCGATATTCCAAGATACTTAATGGGTGTTGGTAGTCCCGACTGTTTAGTGGAAGGCGTTTTCCGTGGAATAGATATGTTTGACTGTGTTTTAGCAACGAGAATTGGTAGAAACGGCACGGCGTTGACTTCTAAAGGAAAGGTCGTAGTAAGAAACGGTAAGTTTAAAGAAGATTTTTCCGTTTTAGACGAAGAGTGTGACTGTTACGCATGTAAAAACTATACGAAAGCGTATCTTCGCCATATGATAAACGCCGGGGAAATGATGGGCGGTATGATGTTATCTTTACACAACGTAACCTACCTTAATAAACTTATGGCGGATATTCGTCAAGCAATTTTAGACGACTGTTTTGTTGAATTTAGAGAAGAATTTTATAAAAAAACGGGTGGAACCTATAAATAAATTTGTCAAAAAACTAAAATATAAGGCGAAAAAGTCATTTATTTAATATTTTGCTTGCAAATTATAATAAAATGATTTACAATATAAAAAATTAAAGACGTTAAAAAAAGGAGAAAATAAAATGTTTAATTTATTAGCAGAAGCACCTAAGGAAAATAATTGGGGCTCTTACATTATTATGGGTGTACTTATCGTAGCAATTATCGGTCTTTTCGTATGGCAAAGCTATTCTAACAAAAAAAGACAAAAACAAGCACAAGACATGGTTAGTTCGCTTAAGATTGGTGACAGAATTAAAACTATCGGTGGTGTTTGTGGCTTTTTAGTAGAAATCAACAATGATGAAAACACTTTCGTTATCGAAACTGGTACTGGTGACAAAAAATCTTACATTAAGTTCGATAAAGCTGCTATCTATCAAACCGGACCTGCAAACCCAGGCGCACCTGTAAAGGAAGAAGTTAAGGTAGAAGAAGTAAAGGAAGAAGCTAAGACTGAAGAAGTTAAAGCTGAAGAAGAAAATAAGTAATTAATCATAAAAAGCAATACCCCCGAATATCTATTATTAGAAAGTTCGGGGGTGTTTTTATGGGACGAGAAGAGTCCAAAAGTTATTCGGTATTAGTAGGAACGGGAATTTCAGTAATTTTTTGTTTGGTTTCTATATTGATTTTTTCATTTATAGTTAAGGGTTTTGGTTTTAGTTCCGGAATAATTAAAACGGTTAATCAGTTTATAAAATCGGTGGCTATTTTTTTGGGTTGTTTTTTAAATATAAACGGCAAAAACGGGTTTATTAAAGGGGGACTAATAGGTTTACTTTCTTCATTTATTATGCAGTGTTTATTCGCATTGATAGGTGGAAGTTTTAGTAGTGCAATTACCTTTATATTAGACGCTGTATTTTGTATCGTAATCGGTGCGTTATTTGGGATTATTTCGGTAAACGCAAAAAAATAAACTAAAAAAGCGTTTTGGATTTGTAAAGCCAAAACGCTTTTGATTTTTAAATTGCCCAATCGCCGTCTATAAAAATTTGAATTTTAGTGCCGTCTTTTTTCACACCGTAAATATTAGTGTCTTCGTCACCAATCATAAAATCAACGTGTTCAACTGAATCGTTAACGCCTAAATCTTTAAGTTCTTTTACACTTAAATTTTCGCCGTTTTCAACAGTTGTTGGGTATCCCTTTCCAAGCGCTAAATGGCAACTTGCATTTTCGTCGAAAAGAGTATTTAAGAACAATATTTTACTTTTGGCAATGGGTGAACTTTTGCCTATCAAAGCGACTTCACCTATTGATTTAGTTCCGTTATCCGTTTCTATAATTCCCTTCAAGGTAAGATATCCTTTTTTAGCCGAAAAATCCACAATTTTTCCTTTCTTAAAGGTAATAGAAAAATCTTCTATTAAATTGCCGTTAAAGGCTAACGGCTTAGTTGATTTTACAATGCCTTCGGTCATTTTATAGTTAGGTGCCGTAAATATTTCTTCAGTAGGCATATTGGCGACGAATTCTATTCCGTCAAGAGCCTTTTCTTTTGCCGAAAGCCACTTGTGATTTTTTGCTAAACCAACCTTTAAGTCCGTACCGTTTTTGCTTGTAAAATGTAAATAATCAAAATTGCAGTCATTTAAAAAACGCGCGTGTTTGTCTAACGTTTTTATATGTTCTTGCCAAGCGGATAGCGGTGAACTGCAGTTTAATCGCATAGCGTTTATTATTGCCTTTTCAAGTTCTAATTCCGGTTCTGCTGAATTTGGAAAAACACTTTTCGCCCAAGCTTTTGTTGGAACTGAAACTACGCACCACCTTATACCGTTTTTCATAACCGTTTCCGAAAACTTTTTTAAAGCAATGCTTTTTGCTTTTGATACGGCTATAAGTCTATTTTCATCAACACCGTAAAAAGCCATAGGGTCTTCGGCAGAAATGGCTACGTAACAAAAGTTTTTTTCAACCAAGTATTGCTTACTTGCAACAAACCACTTTGGTACTTCAACAAGAGATTTGTCGTCTGCGTTAATATAGGTAAGCCTATCTATTTTTTGGTTATTCCAACGCACGTTTACCATGCTTGCACCAAGTGAATAGGCGACTTCTGTAAACGTTTCTGCGACAAAAGATTTTTCTACCGGACAAGCAATTTCTACTCCTTGTCCATTTTGTAAGTTTACGCCCACCTTAAAAATCAATTCGGCGTATTTTTCAAGAATATTTTTATCTAACATATTTCCACCATTTTTCAAAATTATAAAATCAAAACGCATTTTCGTCAAGAGAAATTATTGCGTTTTTTTGTCGTAAATTGTTCGCCTTAGTTAAATTGCAACCTTAAACAAAAAAATAACTATTGACTTTTACTTAAATTTATAATATTATATTATAAACTAAAATTATTATAAGGGGGGCGTATGTTTGTTTTAGATAAAATAACTGATAATAGAGACTTAAAAAAATTAGACAAAGCCTCTTTAAAAACGCTCTCTGAAGAAATTAGAAAAGAGATATTTAACGTAACCAAACAAAACGGTGGGCATTTGGCGTCTAATCTCGGTGCAGTTGAACTTTCAGTTGCCATTCATTACGTTTTCGACTTGCCTAAGGATAAGTTGTTGTTCGACGTGGGGCACCAATGTTATGCACATAAAATTTTGTCGGGTAGAAAACAAAATTTTGACAAGATTAGAACGGAAGACGGGCCTTCTGGTTTTCCTAATAGTAACGAAAGTGAGTTCGACCCTTTTACTGTTGGTCACGCCGGTACTTGTTTATCGGCTTCTATAGGAATAGCAAAGGCAAGAGATTTGACTACTCAAGATTACAGTGTTATTGGTATAGTTGGTGACGGCGCTATAACTAACGGTCTTAACTTAGAAGCGTTGACGGCAACTGAAAATAAACCTAAAAATTTACTTATAATTCTCAACGATAACGGAATGAGTATTTCTAAGAACGCTAATGGGTTTTATAAGATAATCTCAAGGGGAACCACAAAGCCGTCTTATTTAAAAAGCAAACGGGCGTTCAAAAGAATTTTTAAAGAATCTTTCGTTACGAGATTTTTTAGAAACTTAAAAAAATGGATAAAACATCTCTTTAATAAAAACGACTATTTTGAAAATTTTGGTTTTAAGTACGTTGGTGTTATAGACGGAAACGACGTTAACGAAATGGTTAAAGTTTTAACTAGAGTAAAAGAAGTAATTAAATATACACCCGTTCTTTTACACGTAAAAACCACCAAGGGTAAGGGATATTTTGAGGCTGAAAATAACGCTGACGCATATCACGGCGTAAGTAAGGATTTTTGTTCTAAGCAAAGTTTGTTTTCAAACGCACTTGGTGAAACGGTTAACGAACTTATAAAAAATGATAATTCCATAGTTGCAATAACTGCAGCAATGAAAGACGGTACGGGATTAAAAACGGTTGAGGAAAATTATCCAAATAACTTTATAGACGTTGGTATATGTGAAGAATATGCGGTTACGCTTGCCGGTGGTATAGCCGTAGGTGGAGGAAAGCCTATCGTTGCAGTGTATTCTACTTTTATGCAACGTGCGTACGATCAAATATTGCACGACGTATGTATGCAAAATTTACCCGTAATTTTTTGTATTGATAGGGCGGGGTTTGTCGGCGCCGACGGCAAGACTCACCAAGGTCTTTTTGACTTAAGCTTTTTATCACACATGCCAAACATAACCATATTTGCTCCGTCAACGGTTGAAGAGTTTAAGCAAATTTTAATGCATGCAACTAAAATGAATTCACCCGTGGCAATAAGATATCCTTGCGTGCAAGAGTGTTTAACGAGAGAGTATTATCCTTTAGCAGAGGGGCTTTGGGAAAAAATTTGCGACGGCGAAAATTACGCAGTTTTAGCAGTTGGGCCGAGAATGGTTGAATTGGGATTGCAACTTTTTGATAAACTTGAAGGTGTTTTGGTATATAGTGCAAGAACGATTAAACCACTTGATGAAAAGGTTTTAGAAAGTATTAAAGATAAAACGATAATCACATTAGAAGAAAACGCTTTAATAGGCGGTTTTGGTGATTCAGTAAAAAGATATTATGCAAAATTAAATCAAACCGTTAAGATATATTCTTACGGGGCTAAAGATAAATTTACAAATCACGGAAAAATAGACACGCAACTAAAATCAAACGGACTGAGCGTAGAAAGTGTACTAAACGATTTAATCTGATTTAAAAGGAGTAAGGATGAAAAACGTTTTAAGGACAGCCGTATTTATTTTTGTGGACGCATTTTTTATGGGTATCTCGTGGATGCTTTCACTATTGCTTTTAGGTTACAATATCTTTGAAGCAGTGCAAAATATTTGGTATTATTACCTAATTAGCGTATTAGTAACTTGTATTAGTGCATGGGTGTTTAGATTGTATAACTCTATGTGGAGATACGCAGGGTTTTTGGACGCACTTAAAATTATGTACGTTGTGTTTATAACCTTGTCGGTCAACTTGGTTATAGCAGGTATATCGCCCACGCTTGATTACGTTTACGCTATCGTAGTTGCGTTCTTTACGTTTATATCGCTTGCGAGTACTCGTTTTGCTTTTAAGATCACGGCGTATTTTGGTCCACTTCACGTTAAGGCTAACAAAAAAACTAAAGTTATTATTTTAGGTGCGGGTTACGCAGGCTCTGTTATCATTAGAGAGTTTAAAACTACCGATAAAATAAATATGCACCCAGTTTGCGTTTTGGACGATGACGAATCTAAAATAGGCAAGACCATTAACGGCGTTAAGGTTGAGGGGAAAATTAATGACGTTGCAACTTTCGTTAAAAAGTATGGTGCTGAGGAAATTTTACTTGCAATTCCGTCAATAGGTAGTAAAAGAAAAAAAGAAATTTTAGAAATCTGCCAACAAACGGAATGCAAGGTTAGAATTATTCCGGGTATTTATCAGTTTGCAAACGGCAAGTTTTCCGTACAAGCTATTAGAGACGTTGAAATTACCGACCTTCTTGGTAGAGAACAAATCAAAGTTAACCTTGATGAAATTATGAGTTACATAGAAGGCAAAGTCATTATGGTTACCGGTGGCGGTGGCTCTATTGGTAGTGAACTTTGTCGTCAAATAGCATCACACAATCCAAAAAAACTTATAATTTTAGATAATTACGAGAATAACGCTTACGAAATAGAACAAGAATTAAAAAGAAATTACGCTAATCTTAACTTAGACGTTATTATTGCTACCGTAAGGGAAAAATCGAGGTTGGAGAGAATATTTAAAGAAGAAAGACCAAATATCGTATTCCACGCCGCAGCACATAAACACGTTCCATTGATGGAAAGAAATCCCGAAGAAGCGGTAAAAAACAACGTTGGAGGGACGTTTAACGTTGCAGATTGTGCGGGCAAATTCGGCGTAGATAAGTTTATTATGATTAGTACGGATAAAGCCGTAAACCCCACCAACGTTATGGGCGCAAGTAAGCGTATTTGCGAAATGATTATTCAAGCAATGAACAGCGTTTACGATACCGATTACGTTGCAGTTCGTTTCGGTAACGTTTTGGGTTCTAACGGTTCGGTTATTCCACTGTTTAAAAAGCAAATTTTAGCTGGTGGGCCGGTTACGGTTACTCATAAAGATATAGTTAGATATTTCATGACTATTCCTGAGGCCGTAAGTTTAGTATTGCAAGCAGGGGCATATGCTAAAGGTGGCGAAATTTTCGTTTTAGATATGGGTGAACCGGTAAGAATTTACGACTTAGCAGTAAATTTAATAAAACTTTCGGGTTTTGAACCCAACGTGGATATTGATATTAAAATTACCGGACTTAGACCGGGCGAAAAACTTTTTGAAGAACGTTTGATGCAAGAAGAAGGTCTTCAAAAAACGGCAAACGAAATGATTTCTATCGGTAAGCCGTTAAATTTTGACCAAAAACAACTTTTCGAAACGGTTAAAGAACTTTGTTCTTTTGCAAACAAAGGCGAAAAGAAAATGAAGGAAAAGGTCGCTTCGCTTGTAGATACTTATAAAATTGATTACAGATAATCTGCTAATTTTAAGGAGTTTGTTTTAAAATATGGAAGACAACAAAAGTTTAGGTGCAGTGCTTAATAGAATTTGGTTTTACGTTAAAAGGAATCTATGGTTAATTTTAGCTATAGTAATACTTTCTACCGCCGTCGGTGGAGTTGTTTATTATATGCGTAAACCTAATTACATTGCCAAAGAAGACGTAATTTATCGTGCAAATTTAAGTGAAAGTAAAGTTCACTCTAACGACCCTATAATTACACAAAGTTATTTTTCAACCGTGGTTGATTTTTTTGATTCGGGTTGCGTTATAGACCGTGCAAATTTTTATTATCAAAAATATTTAGACAATAAAGAAAGTTATCAAAAAGTTGACGATTTTATATCTGCAGTTGGCAAAGCCGTTGATGGTGACGAACTTTATTACACAGTAGAAAAACGTGTTCAAAATAGATATATTTATCCGTCGGGAATTTCCGTTAGTACGTTAAACTCGGCAAATTCTGAAAACTACGAGCTTATAATAGGTTATAAAGATGGTTCTATACAAGGGGCGAAAGATAAGGTTAAAATTCTTATTATGGCAATAGAAGACGAGGCAAACTCTTTAACTCCTGCCGGTAATTATAAGTATTTTAGCGTTAAAATAACTTTAGAGGATATGAATCTTATAGGCGTTAGTGGTGATTGGGCTATGTCAAGAGTTTTAATTATAGCTTTCCTTTTAGGATTGTTGTTGTCCGCAATAGTCGTTTACCTTAAAGAATCTTTTAACATTACCATTAGGGATGATAAAGAACTTGAGAAAATAACTGGGCTAAACAATTTAGCTAACATTAAAAAATAGTGGAGGGATTTATGGAAAACGTTTTAGAAAAAAAAGAAAGAAAAAAATTTCCGCTATTTTTAATACTTAAAAAGGGAATTCTTTTTATAATAATTTTCACCTTGCTTATTGGTGGGATAGGTACTACCGTAAGTTATTTTACTTGCAAAACCACGTACACAAAAACTTGCGAAATTTTGCTTAACGTTTCGTTTGATGAAGGTGCTTTAAGTTCTTATGAAAACTCCTCACTTTCTAAACAGTATCTTGCAACGGTTGCCGGTGTTATTAAAAGTCCTGAAAACGCAAACAATGCAAGGTATTATAACGGTGTTGACTTTAAGTCAACCGAAGTTATAGATGCAGGTATAAATAGGGGCGCAATAAGCGTAGATTATTCGTATAGCAGTTTAATTTTTTCGGTAAGTTATTCGGATAAAGACCCCGAACTCGCAGAAAAAAGATTAAAGGCAGTGCTTGTCTCTGCACAAAAATTGTTTGCTGAAAATTCGTATATCGCTGCAAAAAAAGTAAGACTTATAGAAACGCAAAACGTATATAAAACTTCATCTTCAAATAGGTTTTCGTTAATGTCGGCACTCTCGTTCGTAGTGGGATTGGCAGTTGGTGTTGTATCAGTATTTTTAAGATACGCCTTAGATAATAAAATTCGTTCTCAAGAAGATTTGGAAGAATTATCTAACTTAATGGTTTTAACTACTATAAAGAAATAAAAAAAAGCCTTGCACTGCAAGGCTTTTTTAATGCTAAAATTGGTCGATTTGCTTTTCAAATTTATCAAATAAATTATATCTATCGGGGTGAATTAACGCCGTAAAAAGCATCTGTTTTAAATCTTTTAAGTCTTCTTCTTTAGAAAGATTATTTATAAGTTGTTTAACCCTTTCACGTTTAGTAGATTCGTTTACAGGACAAAAACTTTTATACACCGGAAGGTTTTGGTCACGAACGAAACAAATTACCTCGTTTTCTTCTAAAAATATCATAGGTCTAATAAGTGTTAATCCTGTTTTACTTAAAAAACTTTTAGGCGCAAAAGTAGAGAGCCTACCTTCGTAAAAGAGGGAAAGTAAAAAAGTCTCGGTTAGGTCGTTAGAATGGTGACCTAAAGCTACTTTATTAGCTCCTTTTTTGGTGGCTACGTCGTATAGTGCGCCTTTACGCATTTTAGAACATAGCGAACACGGGCTAGATTCTTTTCTTAAATCGAAAACTATATCACCGATTTGTGTTTTTTCTATAACGTATTCTATTCCGTAACCGTCGCAAAGTTCTTTTATGCCTAAATAGTCTTTTTCTTGTCCCTTAAAGTTAAGGTCTATGGTGATTGCAACTAAATCGAATTTTTCGGGAGAAAACCTACGGTATTCAGCAAGCAGTTTAAGTAGTGCAACGCTGTCTTTTCCACCCGATATACCTACGGCTATTTTATCACCGTCGTTTATCATTTTATAGGTGGAAATACCTTTTCTTAATTTAGATAGCATTTTTTGGGTAGTCATATAGTTCCTATAGTAAAAAATAGTTTGCTTTTTGTTTTTTTATATATTATACTATTGTATATATATTTTTTCAAGTTTTTGGTGGAACATTATGACTGAATTTATAAGTAATATAATAGGGAACGATTTTTTTGCTACCCTAATTATGTCATTCGTGCCGTTAATTGAACTTAAAGGCAGTATAGTTTTTGCAAGGGGTATAGGTTACGGATTTTTTAAAGCGTTTGGCATTTCTTATATTGGTTCGACGCTTGCGTTCTTTCCTGTATTCTTTTTACTTATTCCCATACTAAAGCTTCTTAAAAAAATAAAGTTTATTAAAGGCTTTGCCGATAAAATAGAAAATTATTTTGCAACCAAAGCAGAAGATGCCTTAAAAAATCAACAACAAAAGGGTAAAAATAAGGCTCGTAGTGAATCTTTTTATAAAAAGTTGGGCGTATTTATATTTGTAGCAATACCCCTTCCTATGACGGGCGTTTGGACGGGTACGGCAATAGCAGTGTTCTTAAACCTTAAGTTTAAAGAAGCAGTGCTTCCGGTTGCACTCGGCAACTTAGTTGCAGGTTTAATTATTTCGGTTTTGGCTTGGATTTGTGTGGCTTTATGGTCGATAGTCGTTTTAGATTATATTTTATGGGGACTTTTAGCCCTTGCTTTGATTTTATTGGTTGTAACTATTATAAAAATTTCTCTTTCGGGTAAGAAAAAAGAAGGTTCTAAAGAGTAAAAATTATGTTTTTTTTCAGCAAATTTTTTAAGAAAAAACCCAGAAAAGTAGTTTTAGGTTTATCACTTGGTTCTGGTGGGGCAAAAGGCTTTGCCGAACTTGGCGTACTAAAAGCTTTTGAAGAAAACGGAATAGAATTCGACGTTGTTTCTGGTACGAGTATAGGTAGTATAATAGGTGCGTTTTACGCTAACGGATACACTTCCACCGATATTGGTGAACTTTTAAAGCGTGTAGATATAGGCGAAATTAAAAACGTATTTATGCTTAAAATGGATATGAGTGGACTTTTCAACGTGTTAGATAGGTCTATAGGTTCACTTAATATAGAAGAACTAAAAAAACCTTTTATGACGGTTGCAACCGTTATGGATACGGGTGAAGAGCAAACTTTCGATAAAGGTAGGGTTGCAGACGCATTATGCGCTTCTTCGTGTTTTGTTCCATTTTTTAAGCCTTATGAAATAGACGGTGTTAAGTACGTTGACGGTGCTTACGCTAACTCTATTCCTGCGGATAAGGTTAGATTAATGGGCGCAGAGTACGTAGTCTCGGTTGATTTGTCCGTCAGAGATGCTAAACCTACTCTTTTAAGTAAGTTATTGCCTACTTACGAGGGCAAGATAGAAGAGCCTTGGAAAGTTGGATATGATAACAGTGACGTGGTTATTCATCCCGATTTAAGAGAATTTACTTCAACTTCCTTTTCTTCTGGAGATATAATGTTTGAAAGAGGGTACGCTTCTGCAATAGAAGTTATTCCCAAAATCAAAAAAGACATTGAAAACTTAAAATTTACTAAATCTAAAAAAAGGTAAATTTATGCGTTTACTTAAGACAAGCTCGTTTGCAAAAATTATTTGGTTTACCGCTCTTGTTTGGGCGGTAATTTTTTGCTTTTGTGGTTGTTTTAATTCTAACGACTTTGGTGAATCTATTGATAAAACGATAGTTATTTCCGAAAATGAATTTTCGGTTAATTTTTTGTATATAGAAGACGGCGATTGTACTATTATTAGGTTTCCTGACAACAAAGTACTTATGATTGACAGTGGTAGTAAGGGCAATAAGAACTTAAAAATAATAAAGTCTGTACTTAAAGATTCAAACGTTAATAAAATAGACTATTACGTTGTAACTAACGTTAGAACTTTTGGAAACTTGCCCGAGCTTGCAAAATATTACGAATTTGGTAAAGTGTATTTGCCTAAAATTAACCATTATGAAAAATATAAAGAATACGTTGACACGTTATCTGCATTAGAAGGCAAAGTGGATAAGTTGGTTTACGCAACTTACGTGACTGAAGAGGTAGGCGACGGTTGGTTCTTTAGATTTTTATCTCCGCATATAGACGGCCCGGATAATATGAACGTAGATTTAGAAATAGGCAATCCAACCGACGGGCAAATAAGACGGTCGTCAGCAGTATTGTTTTTAGAGTGTAAAGGGAAAAGATTCTTATTTTTAGGCGAGGCAAACACTCAAGCGTTAGAAGTGATAAAGCAAAATTACGACGTTGGAATATATAATATATTTTCCAACTATCAAGAGGTTTGTTTAGAAAACGTTGACTTAGTGCTACTTGCATCACACGGACAAAAAGAGAGTGATTGTAAAGAATTGTTTTCTTTACTTAAACCTTTATACTTTGTAGTTAGCGTTAATCCTAATAACAAGCCAGACGCCAGTTTGTTAAGTGAAGTCTTGTACGAAAATTCCAAGGCACAAATATACCGAACGGACGTGGTTGGTAGTATAACGGTAGGCGTAAGTGATGCCGTATTGACGTTAAAAACACCTATTTATAATAACTAAAAAAAGCACACTATAGTTCGTAAATTATGAACCATAGTGTGCTATGCTTTTATTATAGACTAAAAATCTTTAATAAATTGCTATTTGTTCTTACGTTTATTTTTCTTACCCTTAGTTATCAGCAAGCTTTAATACCGTTATAGAAGCATTCGATAGGGTTGCTTGGGTGTCGGAAGTGTTATAAATCGATAAAGCGTCGCCAGCGACAAGATTTAACAGTATAGTCTTACTTGCTGCACCTGCACTGTTAGACTGTACTAAGTTTTCGTTCGTTATAGGTGTACCGTTAAGATATAACGAGGTTACGAATTCGTTAGTCGGTACCGAACCGCCTACGTAATAAGAGACTAAATACGTTCCCGCCTCGGTAATGTTTACAGAATTATCTGAAACGCTCATGGAAGAATCTACAGTCGAGGTTACCAAAGAAAGTGGGATTTGTTCACCCGCATTAACAGTTGCCGTTCCGTTGCCTGCGTAAATAGCATCGTTAGTTCCTGCCGGGCCTTGAGGACCAATCGGACCGGTAGCGCCCGTTTCACCTTGAGGGCCTTGAGGACCTTGCGGACCAGTAGCACCAGTTTCACCTTGAGGGCCTTGTGGACCTATCGGACCAGTTGCACCGGTAGCACCCGTCGCACCGGTAGCACCCGTAAAACCACGGGGACCAATAGGACCTTGTGGACCTGTGGCACCAGTAGCACCCATAGGACCAGTTGCACCGGTCGCACCCATAGGACCAATCGGACCGCGAGGACCTTGTGGACCTACCGGACCCATAGGGCCACGAACGACGGTAAAGTTGTTACAAGAATTGTTATTGCATCTATCACATCTTCCGTTAAAAAAAGAACACATAGAAAATTTCCTCCTTCGTCTATATTGTCAATATATGCAAAAGATACGAAAAAGGTTTTTTATAACGACTAACCCTCTTGATTTTTAGTCTATGATAAGGTATAATAATAAGTTAGAAACGGAAATTATTTATAGTGAAAATATGGAAAAACGAAATTTTAATTTAAAATCTAAATATCAACCTACGGGTGATCAACCCGAGGCAATAAAAAAGTTGACGGAGGGTGTTAACGACGGACTGCGTACGCAAGTTCTTTTAGGCGTTACGGGTAGTGGTAAAACGTTTACCATGGCGAACGTTATAAATAACCTAAACCGTCCGGCACTCGTTATAGCGCATAACAAAACGCTTGCCGCCCAACTTTGTAACGAATTTAGAGAGTTTTTTCCTGATAATAGAGTAGAGTTTTTCGTTTCGTATTACGATTATTATCAACCCGAAGCATATATTGCAAGCACGGATACTTATATAGAAAAAGACCTTGCTATTAACGACGAAATTGATAAACTTCGTCACTCTGCAACTTGTTCGCTTTCAGAACGTTCGGATACCATAGTAGTGGCGTCAGTTTCTTGTATATACGGTTTGGGCGCACCCGAAGAATATTATAGATTAGCATTATCACTTCGTCCCAATACGAAAATGGATAGAGACGAACTTATGCGTAAGCTCGTTGGTATTCAGTACGAAAGACGAGACGTAGATTTTTCTCGTTCGTCTTTTAGGGTCAGAGGTGATACTGTTGATATATTTCCCTCTGCTAATTCTGAAATTATTATTAGGGTGGAATTTTTCGGCGATGAAATAGATAGAATTTGTGAGGCTGAATTTGTAACCGGAAGGGTTATTTCAGAGCTTTCTCACGCAGTGATTTTTCCTGCAAGTCACTATGCCGTAGAACACGAAAAAATGCTTAAAGCAGTTGCCACTATCGAGAGAGATAAAGAAGACGAAGTTCGTTTTTTTACCGAAAGTGGAAAACTTATAGAAGCACAAAGACTTAAAGAACGCACGAATTACGACCTTGAAATGATTAAAGAAATAGGCTTTTGTAAAGGGATAGAAAATTACAGTAGATATTTTGACGGTAGAGATATCGGAGAACCTCCTTTTACCTTGTTAGACTATTTTCCTGACGACTATATAGTTTTTATTGACGAATCGCATATGACTATCCCTCAAATTGGTGCAATGTATAACGGAGATAAGTCAAGAAAGACAAGTTTAGTAGATTATGGTTTTAGGCTAAAATCTGCGTTTGATAATCGTCCGTTGACTTTTAATGAATTCGACCAAAGGGTTGGGCAAATGATATGCGTTTCGGCAACGCCTGCTAAATATGAGTTAGAACAAGCCGGACAAGTAGTAGAACAACTTATTCGTCCAACGGGACTTCTTGACCCTATAATTGAGGTAAGACCTACTAAAAATCAAATAGACGATTTACTTAAAGAAATAAACGCCGTAGTCAAAGATAAAGGTAGGGTTTTAATAACTACGTTGACTAAAAAAATGGCTGAAAGTTTAACCGAATATTTAAGGGAAAACGGAGTAAAAGTTAAATATATGCACAGTGATATAGACACTATGGAAAGAATAGAAATAGTGTCTTCACTAAGAAGTGGTGAGGCCGACGTTTTATGTGGTATAAACCTTTTAAGAGAGGGTTTAGACTTGCCCGAAGTAAAATTAGTTGCAATTCTTGACGCCGATAAAGAAGGTTTTTTAAGAAGCGAAACTTCGCTTATTCAAACGGTTGGTAGAAGTGCAAGAAACGCTGATGGTAGGGTAATTATGTATGCCGACGTTATCACTAACAGTATGAAACGTTGTATAGAAGAAACCAAGCGCAGAAGAGATATTCAAAACGAATATAACGTTAAACACGGTATAGTTCCAAAGACAATAGTAAAAGATATAGTAAATACCTTAGAAATAACCAAAAAAGCGGATAAAACTAAGGATATTAAAAAGCAAGATATTCCAGAAGAAATAGAAAAATTAAAGGGCTTAATGAAGGTTGCAAGTGCAAATCTTGATTTTGAAAAGTGTATAGAACTTAGAGATACCATTGCAAAACTTAAAGCTAAAATGAGAAAATAGCATGAAAGAATTTTTAACCGTAAAAGGTGCAAAACAAAACAATTTAAAAAACATAGACTTGAGCATTCCAAGGGATAAACTCGTTGTGTTTACAGGCGTGTCGGGTAGCGGAAAAAGTACGCTTGCCTTCGATACCATTTACGCCGAAGGACAAAGACGTTACGTAGAAAGTTTATCTTCCTATGCACGTATGTTCTTAGGTCAAATGGAAAAGCCTGACGTAGAATATATAGACGGGCTTTCGCCTGCAATATCTATCGACCAGAAAACTACTTCGCATAACCCTCGTTCAACCGTTGGTACGGTTACCGAAATTTATGATTATATGCGTTTGTTGTTTGCAAGGGTGGGCGTTCCACACTGCCCTAATTGTGGTAAAAAAATATCAAGACAAACGGTAGATAAAATTGCCGATAAAGTTTTAGCTTTACCCGAAAATACCAAAATTATGGTTCACGCACCAGTAATTAGAGGTAAAAAAGGTGAGTATAAAAAGGAACTTGAAAGTTATAAAAAAAGTGGTTTTATAAGGGTTGAAATAGACGGTGTTGTCTATGATTTATCTGAGGAAATTAAGCTTGACAAAAACGTAAAACATAATATTAACGTAGTTATTGATAGATTAGTCGTAAAAGACGGTATCGCAAAGCGTTTAACGGACAGTTTAGAAACGGCAATAAAACTTGCAGACGGTTTAATTTCGGTAGAAATTATGGGTGGTGAAACTACCCTTTATTCCACAAAATATTCTTGTCCCGATTGTGGAATAAGTATAGAAGAAATTGAACCGAGACTTTTTTCTTTCAACTCGCCTTTCGGTGCTTGTCCGGACTGTCACGGCTTAGGCTTTAAAGAAGAAATAGACGAAAATTTAATAGTAAAAGATAAAAACAAATCCATAAGAGAAGGCGCAATGACGGTGACTGGTTGGAATTTAGAAAGTGGTAAAATTGCCGAGATGAGTTTTGAGTCGCTTTCTAAACATTACGGTTTTTCTTTAGACGTTCCGGTAAAAGATTTACCAAAAGATATTTATAATATCTTACTTTACGGAAGCGGTGATGAAAAGATTAAAATGGAGTATTCCACCAAAACCTTTAACACCAGTTATAGTGCCGTTTGGGAGGGAATAATAACCAATCTTCGCAGACGCTATCGTGAGACTACCAGTGATTGGACCAAGCGTGAAATAGAAAAATATATGACCGTGCGTCCTTGCGATACTTGTGGGGGTAAAAAGTTAAAAAAAGAAGCGCTTGCCGTAAAAATAAATAATAAAAATATATCTGATTTAACCGAGTACGCTGTCATTGACCTTTACGAATTTTTTAACGGTTTAGAACTTTCCGAAACGGATAGTATAATAGCAAAGCCAATCTTAAAAGAAATTAAGGCAAGGCTAAACTTTTTAAAAGACGTAGGACTTGGTTATTTGAATTTATCACGTGGGGCGTCAACCTTATCTGGTGGTGAAGCACAAAGAATAAGGCTTGCGACGCAAATAGGTAGTGGACTAACCGGTGTGCTTTATATTTTAGATGAACCGAGCATAGGTCTTCATCAAGCGGATAACGAAAAATTACTTAAGACCTTGCGTAAGCTTTGCGACTTGGGTAACACTTTGATAGTCGTTGAACACGACGAAGATACAATTAGAAGTGCCGACCACATAGTTGATATAGGTCCAAAAGCCGGTGTTCACGGAGGCGAAGTGGTTGCTCAAGGTGGCGTTGAAGATATTATGGCTTGTGAGCGTTCGCTAACTGGCGACTACCTTGCTGGTAGAAGAAAAATAGAAATTCCGTCAAGTAGAGTTATGCCCGACGGTAGATATTTAGAGGTAATCGGTGCAAGACAAAACAACCTTAAAAACGTATCGGTTAAATTTCCGGTTGGACTTTTTACTGCAGTAACCGGCGTATCGGGTAGCGGTAAAAGTTCGCTTATAAACGAAATTTTATTGCCAACTCTTTCTAATAAATTGAACCGTTCTAAAATGGTGGAGGGGGACTTTGACCAGATACTCGGCGTAGAATATTTCGATAAAGTTATTTCAATAGATCAATCACCCATAGGTAGAACTCCAAGAAGTAACCCTGCAACGTATACTGGCGCTTTTACGGCAATTCGTGACCTTTTTGCAGGCACTTTAGACGCTAAAGAACGTGGATATAAGTCTGGTAGATTTTCTTTTAACGTACCCGGTGGAAGATGCGAAAACTGTGAAGGTGACGGTATTATTAAAATAGAAATGCATTTTTTACCAGATATTTACGTTCCTTGTGAAGAATGTAAAGGGAAGCGCTATAACAGAGAAACTTTACAAGTTAAATATAAGGGTAAAAACATTAGTGACGTTTTAGATATGACGGTTAGCGAAGCGTGTGAATTTTTCTCTAACGTAACTTCTATATACAACAAAATTAAAACTTTAGAAGAAGTGGGTTTGGGCTATATTAAGTTGGGGCAATCTTCAACTACTCTATCGGGTGGTGAATCACAAAGAGTAAAACTTGCCACCGAATTATCAAAGCGTAGCACGGGTAAAACTCTTTACGTTTTAGACGAACCAACTACTGGTTTACACTCTTACGACGTAGATAAGCTTGTAACCGTTCTAAAAAGATTGCAGGGAAACGGCAATACCGTAATAGTTATCGAACATAATTTAGACGTGATTAAGGTCGCCGACCACGTTGTCGATTTAGGGCCAGCCGGAGGAAATTACGGTGGAACGGTTATTGCAACGGGTACTCCCGAAGAAGTTTCGCAAATAGAAGGTAGCCAAACAGGCAGATTTTTGAAAAAGATTTTATAAATAATTAAACTCGGCTTTAGTTTTAAGCCGAGTTTTTAAGTTCTATAATATATATTTAAATATTTTTAAACAAAAAAGAGGATTTTGTAAAAATATTTCGTAATAGTATTCATAGAGTAATTATTCGGAGGACTTCTTTTGAGAGAAAAGACTATTGAAAAAGAAAATATTTTTCTTTCTCCGTACGCTAAAAAATCGGCGGATACAGTTGGTAGGTTAAAAAGTGAAGAGCCTTGCCCTATGCGTACCGATTTTCAAAGGGATAGGGACAGAATAATTCACAGTAAGGCGTTTAGAAGATTAAAAAACAAAACGCAGGTTTTTTTCTCACCGGAAGGCGACCACTATAGAACTAGACTTACTCACACGCTAAACGTTTCTCAAATAGCAAGGTCTATTGCAAGGTCGCTTTCACTTAACGAAGATTTGACCGAAGCCATTGCTCTCGGTCACGATTTAGGGCATACCCCTTTCGGACATTCGGGTGAAAGAATTTTAAATAGACTTAATCCTAACGGTTTTTCACATAGCGTACAGTCTGGGAGAGTGGTTGATTTTTTAGAAAACGACGGCAAAGGACTAAACTTAACGAGGGAAGTCGTTGACGGAATCGTTAACCATAAATTGCACGATAACCCCTCTACTTTAGAAGGTAAAGCCGTGTCTTTTGCAGATAGAATTGCTTACGTTAATCACGATATAGACGACGCTTTAGATAGTGGTTTTTTATCTTTAAGTGATATTCCCAAAAACCTAACCGACCTATTGGGAAGTACGTCAAGCAAAAGAATCAACACTATACTGCTTTCAATTCATCGAGAGTGTGATAATAAAAACAAGGTGGAACCTGAAAAAGAAATAGCAGAGGCTTTGTCCAATTTAAGGCAGTTTTTATTTGATAACGTGTACTCAAGTAAATCGTTGAAAGAGGAAGAAGAACGTGCCGATAGAATGATAACTACTCTTTACGCCCATTATAAAGAAAGACCGGAAAGGTTGCCCGTATTTTATCGTGGGCTTATAGACGGATACGGTATTGATACGGCTATTTGTGATTATATTTCTTCAATGTCCGATGGATACGTCGTTAAAACTTTTAACGATATGTTTGTTCCAAAAAGCTTTAAATTATAGTTTGGTAAATAATGAAAGGTTACGATAATAAGTTCATAGACGAACTTAAGGCAAAAAACGATATAGTTGACGTTGCTAACAAATACATTAGGTTAGAACAGCGTGGCAACGACTTTTGGGGAAGATGCCCTTTTCATCATGAAAAGACGGCTTCTTTCGTCGTGCACGGCGTAGAACAGTTTTATTACTGTTTTGGTTGTCATAAGTCGGGTAACGTTATTACTTTAGTTATGGAACTTGAATCGCTTGATTTTAACGACGCAGTTAAGTTTTTAGCCGAACGTGCTAAAATGCCACTGCCCGACGTTAAAATTGACGACGATAAAATTAAAGAACAAAAACGTCATAAAGAAAGGGTGCTTGCTCTACTTAAAGATACCGCACTTTTTTACGTAAATAACTTGCGAAAAGAGGGTAGTGAAAAACACGTTGAATATATTCTTAAACGTAAAATTCCGTCATCCACGGTAACTAAATTCGGTATGGGGGCTTCTCTTGATTACGATAGCCTACCAAACTATTTGATAAAAAAAGGTTATACCGAAAAGGAAATGTTAGACAGTGGTGCCATAAGTAAGTCTAAGCCAACTAACGGTAAAGAGGGTAAACTGTTCGACGCTTTGGCAGGTAGGCTTATTATTCCAACCTTAGACCAGTTCGGCAACGTTATAGCCTTTTGCGGTAGAATAATAGATAACCGTAAAGACGTTGGTAAATACGTTAACACGAGGGAAACTTTGCTTTTTAGCAAGGGTAAAACCTTCTTTAATATAAACAATCTTAAAAAGCTAAAAAACGAAACGGGGCTTGACAGTATAATTATCGTCGAAGGACAAATGGACGTTATTTCGCTAGTGTCGGCAGGGGTTAGAAACGTAGTTGCAAGTATGGGTACTGCCTTTACTAAAGACCAAGCACGAATGATTAAGCGTTACGCTGAAAAAATTTATATTTGTTACGACGGTGATGGGGCGGGTCAAAAGGCTACCCTTCGTGGACTTGAAATTTTAAGTGAAGAAGGATTAGACGTTAAAGTGGTTTCCCTACCCGATGGAATGGACCCCGATGAAGTAGTAAAAAAACTCGGCGTAGAGGAATATAAAAAATTATTGTTAGAAGCTAAACCGTTAATTGATTTTAAAATTTCGGTATTAAAAAAGACTAACGACCTTACCACTGCATACGGAAAACGTAAATTTGCTTCCGAAGCGATAAAGGTGGTTAGGGAAAGCCCTTCGGCTACAGAACAAGAAGATTTGCTTAAGCAAATCAAAATTGCTACGGGGTTTTCGTTTGATTCACTTCGCCGTGAATTATATAGCGAAGAAACGGCTAAAAAACCCGAACTTATAATTAACAGCGATTCGATTGAAGAGGATGGCGACAAGGTTATAAGCGCATCGAGATTCGTTCTTGTAGAGTTTTTATTTAACAAGCCTTACGTTGAAGAAATTGATCTGACTCAAATAGATTTTAAGCTTGCGATACATAATCAAATTAAAGACTTTATTTTGTCTAAAAAGAAGGACGGACAACCTTTAAGGTTTAACGAACTTTACGAACAAGCTTTTGACGAGAGTAAAGAAGAACTTAATCGCCTTGCCGAACTAATAACCGACGATTCGAACAAGTTTAACAGAAAAGCGTATTTTGACGATTGTATAAAGACTATCGCACTTGACGCTTTAGACGTAAAAATAGAAATGCTAAAAAAACTGTTCGCTGAAGAAACGGACGGTAAAAAGCGTTTAGAATATACCGTAGAACTATCTGAAGCGGTAAAACAAAAGAATAAAATTATAAAACAGAAATAGCGTGGAGAAGAATTTTATGGAAGAAACTAATATGGAAAACGTAGTACAAAATCAACAAAAAACCCGTGAAGAAGAACTTTTAGTTATAGTAAGCGATATTTTACTTGAATATAAAAGTCGTACAAGCATTACTACCGACTCACTTTTCGATAAGTTGGAAAAGTTCCAACCTACTCCGTTTGAATTAGAAGAAGTTTATAAACTTTTTGATAACGCAGGTATTCAAATCATAAACGAATACGAAAAAGATAAAGAACTTTACGACGACATCTTAAAAGAAGTTAGTATGGACGACCCTGTTAAGATGTATCTTAAAGATATTGGTAAAGTTCCACTACTTCAACCTGAAGAAGAAACCGAACTTGCAAAACGTATGATGCTCGGTGACGAAAATGCTAAAAGATTGCTTTCCGAAGCCAACTTAAGACTTGTAGTTTCTATTGCAAAAAGATATATCGGTAGGGGTATGCAATTTTTAGACCTTATTCAAGAAGGTAATCTTGGCTTAATGAAGGCAGTTGAAAAATTCGACTATCAAAAAGGTTTTAAGTTCTCTACTTACGCTACTTGGTGGATTAGACAAGCTATTACTCGTGCTATAGCAGACCAAGCAAGAACTATTCGTATTCCAGTTCATATGGTAGAAACGATAAATAAGCAAATTAGGGTGGCTCGTAGGCTTTTACAAGAATTAGGCCGTGAACCTACTCCGGAAGAAATTGCTGTAGAAATGGGAGTTACCGAAGAAAGGGTAAGGGAAATTCAAAAAATAGCACAGGACCCCGTTTCGTTAGAAACGCCTATCGGTGAAGAAGAAGATAGCCATTTATCCGACTTTATTGAAGACGAACAAAGTGCTTCGCCAACCGACGCAGTTGCCTTTACCATGCTTAAAGAACAACTTATAGGCGTTCTTGATACCTTAACCCCCAGAGAGGAAAAGGTTTTAAGATTAAGATATGGTTTAGACGACGGCAGACCGAGAACGTTAGAAGAAGTTGGTAAAGAATTTAACGTTACTCGTGAAAGAATTCGTCAAATAGAGGCTAAGGCTTTAAGAAAACTTCGTCACCCAAGCCGTTCAAGAAAACTTAAAGATTATTTATACTAAAATGACCGAAAGACAAAAAATTATATTTTCGGCAATTCCTAAAGCAGACGTTTTTGCGGACGTCGGTTGCGACCACGGGTATATTGCTAAAAGTATGATAGTAAACAATAAATGCAATAAGGTTATAGTTTCAGACGTAAGTGCAAAATGTTTATCTAAAGCCGAAAATTTGTTAAAAGAAGAAATTGCTTTAGGTAAATGTTTAGCTTTCGTAACGGACGGACTTAAAGGGTTGCCTATAGCCGATACCGTACTTATTGCAGGTATGGGCGGACAAGAGATAATAAGTATTTTATCTTCTGCACCGTACAAACCCAAAAATTTAGTTCTTCAACCAATGAAAAACACTCCGCTTTGTCGTAAGTTTGTGGTGAATAACGGATATAAAATTGTAAAAGATTACGTATTTTTTTCAAGTGGAGTATTTTACGATTTATTGATTTTAGAACAAGGTATCGACAGTTTGACTGACCAAGAAGTTGAGTTCGGAAGAACTAATTTAATTGATAAACCTAACGATTTTATAAAAAAATTAAAGTGGGAAATTGATAAAATCGAAGGGTATATAGGTAGTGGCAAATTGTCTATAAAAGACCAAGAGATTATGAAAAGTAAATTGGAGAAGTTAAATAGTTATGTTTAGTTTAGACCAATTTTTTAATACTTTATCAAACCTTGCCCCTATAGAATATTCTTATGAGTTTATTGCTAAAGGGGATTATGATAATAGTGGAATTTTAGTTAGATCAACCGATTGCGTTAATAAGGTGTTGTTTACTTTAGACTTGACTGAGTACGCTGTTAAAAGGGCGGTTAGACTTGGCGTAGATACCATAGTAACACACCACCCCGCAATTTATGCGCCAATTAAAGCGTTAGACGTGTTTAGTAGTGATACGGGCGCTTTAACTAAAGCCATAGAGAAGAAAATTAACGTTATTTCTATGCATCTTAATTTAGACGTTTCTAACGACGGAATAGACCAAAGTTTAGCGACGGCTCTCTCTGGCAAGAACTGTAAGATTATAGAATATTTAAACGATAAAGTTGGCTATGGACGAGAATTTTTAATAAATTCACAAACTTTGGCAGATTATAAAAAATACGTTAAAACCGTACTTAAAACCGAAAAGGTTGTAGTTTACGGCAAGTTAAAAGATACCGTTCAAAAAGTTGCTTCTTTTTGTGGTGCTGGTTCATCTTCTGCCATAAAAGCCGTTAAAGAATTAAAGACTGATGCTGACACTATCGTTACCAGTGACGTTCCACATCACGTTATAAAAGAACTTATAGAAAATAATAAAAAAATAATAATAATTCCGCATTACGTTGCCGAAGAATTCGGATTTAATCGTTATTGCGAAAAAGTAAAAAAATTAGTATTAGACAAAGCCGAGATTTTTTATTTAGACGATAAAAGATTTAGGTAAAGGAGATTTATATGATAAAAGCATTGTTAAAGTATCAAGAAACCGACGCAAAACTTCGTGACATTGAATTGGATTTATCTAAAAGCGAAGAAAGAAAGAAGGCTAAAAACGCTCAAAAGTATTTAGAGGGCGTTGACGAAAACTTGAACAAAATTGAACTTAAAGCGGGTGAACTTTTATTTGCTTTCGAGTCGGCAACAAAAGAACTTGAAGGGTTAAAAGAAAAGGAAAACGAATTTAAAACGGCAATGTCTGATTTAGATAGTGAGGACGAAATAAATTACCTCATGAAAAAGACTGAAGAACTTTTGGCAAAAATAAAATCATTAACCGCCGAAATTGCTAAAATCACTACGGATATTAACGCCCTTAACGAAGAATATACGAACGTTAGAAAAACTATTAAGGTTGCAAGAGCACAGTTTGACGAATACGGTCAAAAATATAACGAATTAAGAAAGTCTAAAAAACCCGAAATGGACGCTATCAAGGCTGAACTTGACGTGCTAAAAAACGATATAGACCCAAAAATGTTAGAAAGGTATCTAAAAAAGCGTGCGGATAAAATTTTCCCTATAGTAGTACCTTTAGAAAATAACGTTTGCGGTGGGTGTTTTACCGAACTTTCTATGTCTGATATTTCAAAGTTAAAAGCAGACGGATTTATAGAGTGTGACAACTGTAGAAAGATAATTTTTATTAAAGAATAATTTGTATTTAAAGCGATTTTAAGTGAGAATAAGACCATATAATTAAAGTTAAAAAGCGAGTTTTACTCGCTTTTTATTTTTTTTACAAAAAAGTAAAGCTTATTATATATTTAAAAAATATTTTAAATAAACTATTGTAAAAACTACAACTTTTTGATATAATTTAATTGGTATAGTTTAAATCAAAATTCGGAAGGACTGACTATTGAAAAGTTTAAGTAGAAAAAACAAGCAAGAAAAGAAAAAAGACGGTGTTTTCACCCCCGAGACTTTCGGTGTGGTGCTAATTTTGTTTGCTACTTTATCGCTTGTGTGTTTGTTGACTAAAAATTTGGTTTTCGGCGTCCCCGGTGAAGCGATTAACCATTTTTTATTAGGGCTTTTTGGATATTTTGCTTACCCCACTTGTGCGTTTGGCGTTATATACGGGGGTAAATTGCTTGGTGGAAAAAAGCGTAGTGTTTCTAAAAAAAGAAAGTTTGCGTTAACTTTCTTTACGCTAATGCTTGCAATTTTTGTTCATACGCTTACCATGGCAGACTTTGTAAACGAAACTTACGGTGGATATTTATCCGCTTCTTATAATCGTTTAGGTGACGTTGGATTTGCTTGTTCTGGTGGTGGTGTTGTTACCGGTCTTGTGGCGTTTATTTTCCCAAGGTTACTTTCTAACGTTGGAACTTACGTGGTTGTTTCCGCAGGGTTGCTTTTTTCGGCATATTTAGTGTACGTTGAATTTTTTGCAAAAAGCAGTAAAAAAACTAAAAAACAAGAAAAAGTAAGCGTGCAAACTGAAATTCCTAAGGTAGAAGAACAATCGACTGTTCAACCTGTTGCGCAAGCTGTAAGCGTGGCGCCTACTCAAACGGTTGCTTTAAGCGGTGAAAGTCCAAAACAAAATCGCACGTTGTTTGTACCAGACCCCACTTCTTTTGCGTTTAAGACCAAAAGGGATATTAAAAACGAAGTTAAAACCGAGGTTAAGGGTGAATACACCGATAACGGATTATTCGTTGCCGATAAGACTACCACTTACTCTAAAATGTACGGCGAAGATATGCAGTCAAAATTAAACTACGTAAAAACTCCGCCAAAAATAGAACTCAGTAGAACTTCTTACGACTATAAACCTAACAAAGTAGAAGACGTTGAAAGTAAGATAGAAAGCAGTTCCACTTACGGAACTTTCGTTTCTTCAGCGGTGCCTAAAACAATTGAAGAAAAGGAAAATTCTACCGAGTCTATAATTCCTATGTTTGAACACGACGAATCTAAAATAGAAGAAGATTCGGCAAAATCACACGCACAAGAATTTATGGACCGTTATGCGGAGGTGGAAGAATTTGCTACTCCCGAAGAGGTGCAAGAAGAATCCGAAAGATTTATGCCTTACGTTACTGAAGAAGAACTTGAGGAGGCTAATTCTACTGCTTACGGTGAAGAAAGTGAAGATATCGAACAAGTAGAAGAAGACTTTGAAACGGAAGAATATTATAACGACGAAATTGAAGAAGAAGAATTAGACCAACCTGCTCCTTCAAGGGTGACGGATAGAGAGGTTAGAAATATTTTCAACGTAGAACAAGATTTTAACGAGGATATTTCTGAACCTGAAATTGAGCCGGAACCGGAAATTAAAGTTAGAAGAAGAGAATCTACAAGAAGTTTGGGTATTGAACCTGTAGAGGTTAAAGAAACAAAGCCTGTAGAAGTGGAAAAACCTAAAGAAATACCTCCTATAAACAGAGAGTATTTTAAACCACCTATAGATTTACTCAAAGACTTTACCCCACCGGTTGATGCACCTAAAGAGGACCACGATAGGCGTATAAGCGTTATAAAGCAAACCTTAGAGGACTTCAAAATTTGTGTTGAACCACACGGTTTCGTTCAAGGTCCGTCAGTTACTAGATACGAAGTAAAAATGCCTGTAGGCGTACCGGTTAAACGTATAAGTCAATACAGTGAAGACTTGCAAATGTATTTAGAAACAAAGCAAGGCGTTAGAATTGAAGCACCTATTCCGGGTAAGAATTTAGTCGGTATAGAAGTTGCAAACGATACGAGAGTAACCGTTGGCTTAAAAGAAGTTATTTTAGGTATGCAAGGCGAAAAGTTTAAACCAAGTTCGTTAATTTTCGCACTTGGTAAAGACATCGTTGGTAAATCTAAGTATGACGATTTGGCTAAAGGCCCACACTTTTTGGTTGCCGGTAGTTCAGGTTCGGGTAAAAGCGTATGCCTTAACGTAATGTTAGTAAGTTTGATTATGCGCTATAGTCCTGAAGACTTAAGACTTATTCTTATCGACCCAAAATACGTCGAATTTAAAAAGTACGAACATTTACCACACTTATTATCCGATGAAATTATAACCAAGCACGAAAAGGTTTTGGCTGCGCTTGACTGGGCTATTAACGAAATGGAACGCCGTTACGAGATGTTTGCCGAAGCAGGTTCTCATATAGACGGAATAGACGCCTATAACGAATATATTGCGTCGGACACCGTTCCAAAGATGCCGAGAATAGTTATTATGGCAGACGAACTTGCCGACCTTATGGCTCAAATTAAGCGTGATTTAGAATCTAAATTGCAAATTTTAACACAAAAGGCACGTGCCGCAGGTATTCACTTGGTACTTGCTACGCAAAGACCGTCGGCAAACGTTATTACGGGCGTTATTAAAACTAATTTGCCGTCAAGAATAGCGTTGAAGGTTGGAAACTATCAAGACTCCATAATTATTATGGACGGTATGGGTGCCGAAAAACTTCTTGGTAACGGTGACATGCTTTATAAAAATTCCACAATGCCTGACAGTGAAAGATATCAAGGTGCATATATAACTCCTTTGGAAATAAAAAATATCGTAGATTACGTTTGCGAACATAATAAAGCGTACTTTGATGCCGATTTTACCGAATATCTTGAAAGAACGGAAAGGGCACCTCAAGAAGACGATGATATGCCTATGGGTGATTTTGACGGAAAGGAAATGAGCGACAGTAACGCCGACCTTTTAATTAAAGCATTAGCGCTTGGTATTAGTATGAAAAGTATATCTATTTCGCAAATCCAACGCCGTTTCCAAGTAGGATATATTAGAGCGGCGGGCTTAATAGATAAAATGGAAGATATGGGCTACGTTTCCCCAAGCGAAGGCAGTAAGGCAAGAAGAGTTTTAATTACAAAAGAAGAATACGAAGAAAAATTCGGACCGATGGACTTTTAGAAAAAATGATAACTAATAAGAAGATAGGCGTTATTTCGCTCGGGTGCGATAAAAATAGGGTGGATACCGAAAAAATGCTTGCGACGTTAAGTCAAAGGCACGTTTTAACCGACGATATAAATAGCGCAGAGATAATTATTATAAATACGTGTGCTTTTATTGAGCCTGCAAGAAAAGAGGGTATAACTGAAATTTTATGTGCAGGAGAACTAAAGTTAAACGGTAATTTAGAAAAACTTATAGTGACAGGGTGTATTCCCCAAAAATACGCAAAAGAGATTTTTGAAGAACTAAAAGAAGTTGATGCCTTTTTAGGCGTTAGTGATTACGATAAAATTTTAGACGTAATAGACGGCGTTTACTTGGGTGAAAGAATTAACGCAGTCGGTTGTACAAAGTTAGAAACGCAAACTAAAAGAGTGTTAACAACTAACGGCTATGCGTATCTTAAAATAGCCGACGGCTGTAATAATCATTGTACGTATTGCACTATTCCGTCAATCCGTGGAAGATATCGTTCTATCCCTAAAGAAAGGCTTATAGAAGAAGCAATCGGTTTAGGAGAAGTTGAAGAACTTATTTTGGTTGCACAAGACGTTACCAAGTACGGGGTAGATTTAGAAGAAAAAACTAATTTAGTAAGTTTAATACGAGACCTATCTAAATTAGATAACGTAAAACGCATTAGGCTACTTTACTGTTATCCAGAGAGCATAACGGACGAACTTATTGCTGAAATTCGTGATAACGCTAAGGTTGTTAAATATTTAGATATTCCACTCCAACACGCTTCTGATAGAATATTAAAGCTTATGAATAGAAAAGGTAGTGGACAAGATTATTTAACGCTTATAAATAGGTTAAAAACCGAAGTTAAAGGCATTGCATTGCGCTCTACCTTTATAACCGGTTTTCCTACTGAAACAGACGAAGATTTTGAAACTTTATTAGATTTTATAAATAAAAGTAAATTCTTTAACGTAGGGTTTTTTAAGTACAGTAAAGAAGACGGTACGCCGGCGGGGAAAATGCAAGGACAAATTTCTGCTAAAATTAAAACCCAAAGGTATAAAAAACTTTATTCGACACAAAAAAGGGTGGTTAAGGAAAACGCAAAACAACTTATCGGCAGTACTGTGGAAGTTTTTGCCGAAGGGTTTGACGAAAATGAAATGATTTATTACGGCAGAGCGTATTTTAACGCACCGGATATTGACGGAAAAGTTTACTTTTTTTCAAGTGACGAAGTAGAGTACGGCAAGGTTTATAAAGTTAAGTTGTTAAAAGCATCGGAGTACGATTTTTACGGAGAAAGATTATGAATTTACCAAACAAACTGACAATTTTAAGACTTATTATGATACCGCTTTTTATAGCAGTTTACTTTTTGACGATTATTCCGTATAACTACGTAATATCGGCAGTTATATTTGCTCTTGCTGCATTTACCGATTTTTTAGACGGTAAAATTGCAAGAAAATATAATTTAGTTACCGACTTGGGTAAGTTTTTAGACCCTATTGCAGATAAAGTTTTAGTATCTTCTGCTTTAATTATTATGCTTGTGGGGACTAACACTCCTTCTTTAATATTGCCGTGGTGCGCAAGTATCGGTGTGGCTATTATTCTTGCAAGGGAACTTATTGTTAGTGGTTTTAGAATGGTTGCCGCAACCAAAAACAAGGTTATTGCAGCAGATATGTCGGGCAAAATTAAAACCTTTGTTCAAGATATAGCAATTTTCGTTTTACTTATATCTGCCGACCTTTTAGCAGTTTCAATTAAAGCGTACGATATAGTAAATATAATAGGTCAAGTTGCATTTTGGATTTCCGTTGCACTTACTATAATTTCGGGTACAGAATGTCTCGTTAAGAACCGTTCGGTATTAAAATAAAAAATGAAAACGGCGTTATGTTTTTTCAAAAGAGCCGACGAGCGTTTTGACGGTGAATATCTAAAAAAAATTACCGACCTATTTTTTGACGGCGGTATTGACGTTGACACGTTAGAAGTTTTGTCTTTTAACGATATCTCGGAATTTAGAAAAAGTTTTTATAAATATAAAAGCACGGCGAATAATCTAATAATCGTTGGTGGGGAAGAGGCTGATTTTGACGTAAAACAAATTATAGCTGAAGAAATGAACACCACCCTTACTGAGAACGAAAACGCATATAGATTCATACAAGCCGTTGCTAATAATACGGGTGAATACGTAGATATAGAAAACGCAAAGTTACCAATAGACGCTATTTTAGTTCCAAACCTAAACGGCATGGTTCAAGGTTTTATGTTAGAAGATAGCATTTTTACCTTGGTGGTATTGCCTAAAGAATATACTGAAATAAAACCTATGATTAGTGGCTACGTCGTACCGTATTTTGATACTAAATACAACGTAAAAAAGGAAAGATTTACCTTTAAGTATTTTGGCGAAATTAAAGTTTTAGAAAACGTTTTAGACGCTATAGACGATATTTATGGCGAAAAAGTAATTAAAACGGTTAATACAAAATACGGCGACAGTAAAGTTACTTTAACCTTTAACGGTGAAAGAAGTTCTAACGACGTAAAAAGATACATAATAGAGCAAATTGGCGAGAACGTTTATGCTGAATTCGATACTACGTTAGAAAGTAGGCTATTCGACCTATTAACCTTAAAAGGCGTATATCTTTCGGTAGCAGAATCGTTTACGGGTGGTAGAATAGTATCGTCAATTATAAAAAATCCGGGCGCAAGTAAATACGTGCACGAAGGAATTGTGAGTTATAGTAATCAAAGTAAAAAATCCCGACTTATGGTAAAAGAGGAGTCGTTAAATTCCTCTGGGGCGGTAAGTTTTAAGGTGGCTTACGAAATGTGTGCAGGGTTACTTCGTGCGGGGGCGGATACGGCTATTTCCACCACCGGCATTGCGGGACCTAAAAGCGACGACACCAATAAACCGGTAGGACTTTGTTATATCGGTGTTGGCAGAACGGACGGTGTACACGTTCATAAATACGTCTTTAAAGGCGATAGAGAAGAAATTACTGAAACGGCAAAAAATACTGCGCTGTTTCTTGCAATAAAAAAATTAAAAGGTATTTAAGAGGAATTTTATTATGGATGCAAACAAGATTAAAGCGCTTGACGGCGTTATGGCACAAATTGAAAAACAATACGGTAAAGGTTCTATAATGCGCCTCGGCCAAACGGCTGGCGACAATACTGTAGAGGCTCTTCCTACGGGTTGTTTTTCGCTTGACCTTGCTATAGGTATAGGTGGACTTCCACGTGGTAGAATAGTTGAAATTTACGGACCCGAATCTTCAGGTAAAACCACGGTTGCCCTTCACTGTATAGCAGAAACTCAAAAGAATGGTGGTATATGCGCATTCGTTGATGCTGAACATGCTTTAGACCCTGTTTACGCTAAAAATTTAGGCGTAAATTTAGATGAATTATACGTTTCTCAACCAGATACGGGTGAACAAGCGTTAAATATTGCAGAAGCTTTGGTAAACAGTAAGGCAATAGACCTTATCGTTATCGACTCCGTTGCAGCGCTTACCCCGAGGGCAGAAATAGAAGGGGAAATGGGCGATGCAGTAGTTGGTTTGCAAGCAAGACTTATGAGCCAAGCACTTCGTAAACTTACCCCCATTACTGCAAAATCAAAAACTTGCATTATATTTATCAACCAACTTCGTGAAAAAGTTGGCGTAATGTTCGGTAACCCGGAAGTAACCGCAGGTGGTAAAGCGTTAAAATTCTACTCAAGCGTAAGAATTGACGTAAGAAAATCAGATGCGTTAAAAGACGGTTCTAACATGATTGGTAATCATACCAAGGCAAAGATTGTTAAAAATAAGGTTGCGCCACCTTTCAAAACGGCGGAATTTGATATTATGTACGGCAAGGGTATTTCTAACGAAAGTTGTTTGGTAGATTTAGGTCTTGCTTACGATGTATTCTCTAAAAGTGGTTCGTGGTTTTCGTATAACGACGAAAGAATTGCAAACGGCAGAGATAACTGCGTTAAGTACTTAGAAGAAAACCCCGAAATTGCAAACGAAATTAAAGCAAAAATTTTAGAGGCTTTTAAAAACGATAACAAAATGTAGTATGTAATTAGATAAAAGTCGCTATATATTTTGACTTTATCTATTATTAGTGGTACAATAAAGTTAGTAATTGCGATTTTCGCATTAACTATAAACAAAACAGGAGGACTTTATTATGAACGGATTTAACAAAAGTCTCCTGTTCTTGGCAGACTTGGGTGAAGCAATACCTTACGTCATAATCGCTGTAATAGTCGGCGTGCTTGGTGGTTGCTTACTCGGCTGGTTCTTAAAGAATAAATCTTTTACGAAAAAACAAGGTAACATAGAAAAAATTACCGAAAAAATGCTCGACGACGCAAGGGAAGAGAGCAAAACTATCAAAAAAGAGGCTATTTTAGAGGCTAAAGAACAGGAACTTAGAATGCGTAATGAGTTTGAACGTGAAGCTAAAGAAAAGCGTTCGGAACTCAAAGCGATGGAAAACAGACTTAATCAAAAAGAAGAAAACCTTGAAAAGAAGGAAGAAAATCTTATTAAGCGTAACGACGAAACTACTCGTCAACAAAACGCTTTGAAAGATAAACAGTCTGAACTTGACAAAAAACTTGCAGATATTTCTGCTCAACACGAAAAAATGATTGCCGAGTTTGAGAAGATTTCTCAAATGAGCAAAGAAGAAGCAAAGGCAGAACTTGTAGCGTCTATTGAAGACGAAGCAAAAAGGGACGCTGCTGGGCTTGTTAGAAGCATTGAAGCCGAGGCTAAAGAAGAAGGCGAAAGAAAGGCAAAAGAAATAGTTTCGCTTGCTATTCAAAAGTGCAGTACCGAACAAGCTACCGAAATTACCGTTTCGGTTGTTCCGTTACCTAACGACGATATGAAAGCACGTATCATCGGTAGAGAAGGTAGAAATATTAGAACGCTTGAAAACGCTACTGGTATAGAACTTATTATAGACGATACGCCTGAAGTAGTTATCGTTTCAGGTTTCGACCCCGTAAGGCGTGAAGTTGCAAGAATCACTCTTGAAAAACTTATTGCTGACGGTAGAATTCACCCGGGTAGAATTGAAGAAACGGTTGAAAAGGTTAAAAAAGAACTTGACCAAGAAATTAAAGCTGCAGGTGAAAGTGCTATGTTCGAGTGTGGAATTTTCGGACTCCACCCCGAAATTATTAAACTTTTAGGCAGACTTAAATTCCGTACAAGCTACGGTCAAAACGTATTAAAACACGCTATAGAGGTATCACACCTTGCAGGCGTTATGGCAAGTGAACTTGGCGTTGACGCTAACCTTGCTAAGCGTGCAGGTTTACTTCACGACTTGGGTAAGGCAGTTGACTTTGAAGTTGAAGGCACTCATATGCAAATCGGTGGCGATCTTGCTAAAAAGTATCGTGAAAACCACGTAGTTGTAAATGCAATTTTGGCTCACCACGGCGACGTTGAACCTAAAACTATCGAAGCAGTATTAGTTCAAGCTGCCGACGCAATTTCGGGCGCAAGACCTGGTGCAAGACGTGAAACAACTACTAACTACGTAAAACGTTTACAAAAGTTAGAAGAAATTTCAGGTAGTTTTAAGGGCGTTGAAAAATGCTATGCTATACAAGCTGGTAGGGAAGTTCGTGTAATGGTTAAACCTGAACAAGTTGACGATGCACAAACCTTGTTCTTAGCAAAAGAAATTGCTAAAAAGATTGAACAAGAAATGGAATATCCTGGTCAAATTAAGGTTAACGTTATTAGAGAATGGCGTGCAACTGAATTTGCAAAATAATTTAAAACAAAATAAATGCACATACGTTGTATGTGCATTTATCATTTTAAATGTTTTTATTCTACTATATCTCCAACGTCTTTTAATATATAGGTTGGTCTATATGCGAATTTAGAAACAGTGGTTTCGTCAGATACTCCCGATAAAACTAAAACGGAATCTATTTCGCTTTCTAATCCAGCAACAATATCCGTATCCATTCTATCACCAATAATTGCCGTTTCTTCTCTGGTTGCACCTAATTTTTTCAAAGCGTGACGCATCATAAGTGGGTTTGGTTTGCCAACGTAATACGCCTTTTTACCCGTAGTTAATTCTATAGGGGAAATGAGAGCACGACACGCAGGTACTATGCCTATTTCAGACGGGTCGGTTAAGTCACTATTAGTACCTATAAGCTTTGCTCCTTTAAGTATTAGGGTAGAAGCCTTTTCTATTTCTCTATAACTTAAACTCTTAGTAGAACCGAATACCACGTAATCAGGGTCAACGTCGTTCATGGTAAAGCCAACTTCGTATAGTGCCGAAAACAATCCCGGTTCACCTATAACGTAGGCAGTACCACCTTTGCCCTTAGTTTGTGATTTCAAAAAGGAAGCGGTTGCAAGCGCACTTGTGTAAAAATGATCTTCGCTGACGTTTAGACCAAGACGTGAAAGTTTTTGGGAAAGTTCTTTGGGTGATTTTCCTGAACCATTCGTTAGGAATAAATATTTTTTATTGTTTGTTTCAAGCCAGTTTAAAAATTCTTTTACGTGTGGTATAAGTTTGTTGCCGTGATATATAACTCCGTCCATATCACATATAAAAGCGTTTTTTTGTCTTAATAAAGTTAAATCTTGCACGTTAATATTTCCTTTACATTTAGTCTTCACGGAATTGTAGAGCATATAAATGCTGATAAGTTCCACTTCTTTTAATAAGTTCTTCGTGAGTGCCACGTTCGGTTATCAAACCATTTTCTATAACGACTATTTCATCTGCATTTCTAATGGTTGAAAGACGGTGCGCTACAACAAGTGTAGTTCTACCTTTACATAGTTCGTCTAAAGATTGTTGAATCATTACTTCGGTAGTATTGTCAAGCGAACTTGTTGCCTCGTCTAAAATCAAAATAGCAGGGTCTTTTAAGAATATTCTTGCGATAGAAAGCCTTTGCTTTTGCCCACCCGAAAGTTTTACACCACGTTCACCAATGTTAGTGTCATAGCCGTTTTCAAGTGATACGATATAGTCGTGAATATTTGCCTTTTTTGCTGCAGCAATAATTTCCTCTTCGGTGGCGTTAGGTTTTCCGTATAAAATATTTTCACGGAAAGTTCCAACGAATAAGAACACGTCTTGCTGAACTATACCCACGTTACGCCTTACGGAGTCTATGGTTAAATCCTTAATATTTTTACCGTCGATAGTAATTTCACCGTTGCCGTCTTTAATTTGATAAAAATTTGGTAATAAATGGCAAAGGGTAGTTTTACCGCCTCCAGAAGGACCTACAAGTGCTAATTTTTCGCCTTTTTCTATTTTAAGGTTAATTCCGTGAAGAATTTCCTTTTCTTCGTTATAGCCGAATTTTACGTCTTTAAATTCAATGTAACCTTCAACGTTAGTAAGTTCGATAGCATTTTCTTTATCCTTTTCGGGTTCTTCTTCCATAACCTCGGTAAAACGCTTAAATCCACTAACGCCGTTTTGATATTGTTCCATAAAACCTATTAGGGTGGTTACGGGGTTAATGAATAGGTTTACCGATATAATAAAGGTAGAATAGTCACCGAAAGAAATTCTTCCGCCGTATAAAAATAATCCACCGGCAATAAGAATAACAACGTTAAATATATCGCTTATAAAAGAGGTAGAAGCGTGGAATCTTGCCATAGCCTTGTATGCGCTTTTAGAAGATTCAACGAATTGTTCGTCACCTTTTTTGAATTTTTTAAGTTCGCATTCCGAATTGGTGTAGGCCTTAGTGACCCTAATACCCGAAATGCTATTTTCTACAGTGGCGTTAATAACTGCGTTACTTTTTCTTCTTTCAACGAACGCCTTTTTCATTGCTTTGCGATAGTACGCCGTTGCAATGACAAGCACGGGTGCGCATACGAATATAATCAGCGTCAAAATCCAGTCGATAGTTATAAGATAAATGAAAGAGAGAATTATCATAACCGAACTTATAAGCAAGTTTTCCGGACCGTGGTGAGCAAGTTCGCAAACCTCAAATAAGTCACTGGTAATCCTCGTCATTATTTTACCAGTTTCGTTTTCGTCGTAGTACTTATAGGGCAATTTTTGTAAATGATTAAATAAATCAATACGCATTTGCGATTGCATTCTTACACCTATAATGTGTCCGTAATATTGAACGAAATAACGAAGCAACATTCTTATTAAATAAAGTGCCAATACTATAATACCCGCCGTGAGTATAGTAGAGTACATTTTAGACGGAATATAAATATTTAGCATTTTGTTGGTAACTATTGGGTAAACCATACCCGTTAAAGATATGAGTAGTGACGCCAACAAATCAAGCGTAAGCATTTTTTTATGCGGTTTATAATAGCTTAAAAATCTTTTTAACATTTTATCCTTTTTTATAAAAAACCTTACCTATTTATTCCGGTAAGGTTTTTTAGTCGATTATATTTTATTCCCATTCAATAGTTCCGGTGGGCTTTGGGGTGATATCGTAAACAACCCTTGTCACGCCCTTTACTTCGGATAGAATTCTATTGGTAATTTTTTCTAAAAGTTCGTACGGAATTCTTTCAATAGTAGCCGTCATAGCGTCAACGGTGTTTACGGCACGGATAATAACAAACCATTCGTCTGCACGCTTATCGTTTTTAACGCCGACCGTTTTCATATCGGGTATAGCCGTAAAGTATTGCCATACCTTGCCTTCTAAACCGTTATTAGCAAATTCTTCACGAAGAATTGCATCTGATTCTCTAACGGCTTCAAGTCTATCACGAGTGATAGCACCTAAACACCTTACGCCAAGGCCAGGACCGGGGAACGGTTGACGATAAACCATACCGTGGGGGAGACCTAACGCCTCGCCAACTACTCTAACTTCGTCTTTATATAAAAGTTTAATAGGCTCAACGAGTTCAAAGTCTAAATCTTCGGGAAGTCCGCCAACGTTGTGGTGTGCTTTAACTCCACCGCTTTCTAAAATATCGGGGTAAATGGTGCCTTGTGCAAGGAACTTAATACCCTCCAATTTTCTTGCTTCTTCTTCAAATACTCTAATGAATTCTGCGCCTATAATTTTACGTTTCTTTTCGGGTTCGCTAACGCCACTTAACTTATCTAAAAATCTATCAGTAGCATCAACGTAAACAAGGTTTGCCTTTAATTGGTTGCGAAAAACTTCAACAACTTGTTCAGGTTCACCTTTTCTAAGTAAACCGTGGTTTACGTGTACGGACACCAATTGTTTGCCTATAGCCTTAATTAAAAGAGCGGCAACTACTGATGAATCTACGCCACCAGATAGAGCAAGTAAAACTTTTTTATCGCCAACTTGTTCTTTAATGGCTTTTACTTGTTCGTCTATAAAGGCGTTTGCAAGTTCAAAATTGGTAATTCTTTTCATTGATTCGGGACGGGTATTAGTGTCCATAAAACTATTTCTCCTTAAAACGTAGAATGTGTAAGTTAAATATTATTATATTTAATAGCAAACGATTTGTCAACAGTATGAAAACTTTTGAAATAAATTTTTGGCATATTTTTTGCGCTATAAAAGAGTTTTTATTGACTTTTGACTGCATAAGTGATAATATTTCTTCAAATATAGTTATAGTTTTTAAGGAGAATTCTATATGGCTGACGTGCTTGAAATATTCGGCAGTTGCGTGTTTAACGAAAAGGTTATGAAAGAGCGTTTGGATAAAGACGTTTATTTAGACGTGGTTTCTGCAAGGGAAAACGGTACGCCTTTAAGTAATCAAACTGCAAAATGCGTGGCAAAGGCAATGAAGGATTGGGCGATAGAAAAAGGTGCAACACACTATACGCACTGGTTCCAACCTATGACGGGTATCACTGCAGAAAAGCACGAAAGTTTTATAGAACCCGCCCCTTTTGGCGACGTAATTTTAAAGTTCTCTGAAAAGTCGTTAGTAAAGGGTGAATCAGACGCTTCGTCTTTCCCTTCGGGCGGACTTCGTGCCACCTTTGAAGCGAGAGGCTATACTGCTTGGGACCCAACGTCTTACGCTTTCGTAAAAGACGGTAGTTTATATATTCCAACTGCGTTTTGCTCTTACGGTGGCGAAGCACTTGATAAAAAAACGCCCCTTCTTCGTTCTATGGACGCACTTAATAAAGAAGCGTTAAGAATCCTAAAACTATTTGGTCAAGACGACGTAAATAAGGTATATCCAACCGTAGGGGCTGAACAAGAATATTTTTTAATAGATAAAAGCGTTTACGAAAAAAGAATTGACTTGGTACAATGTGGTAGAACGCTTTTCGGGGCAAGACCGTCTAAAGGACAAGAACTTGGCGATCACTATTATGGTGCAATTAAGTCAAGGGTTGCGTCTTTTATGAAAGACGTTGACGAAGAATTATTAAAGCTTGGCGTTTACGCTAAAACTAAACATAACGAAGCTGCACCTGCTCAGCACGAACTTGCTTCCGTTTACGTTTCAGCTAACCTTGCAACCGACCAAAATCAACTTGTAATGGAATTGATGAAGAGTGTTGCGAGTCGTCACGGGTTGGTATGCTTATTACATGAAAAACCATTTAAGGGCGTATCCGGTAGTGGTAAGCACGACAACTGGTCACTCACTACCGATAAAGGTGAAAATTTGTTAGAACCCGGCTTAACTCCGGAAACCAACGCACGTTTCTTAACCTTCTTAGTTGCCGTTATGAAGGCTGTTGACGAATATCAAGATTTATTAAGAATTTCAGTAGCAAGTGCAGGTAACGACCACCGTTTGGGAACGTCTGAAGCCCCACCGGCTATAATTTCTATGTATCTTGGCGAAGAGTTAGAAAGCGTATTAAACGCCATTGAAACTGGTAGGGCATACAACTCTAAAAAGCGTTCGGACTTAAAAATAGGCGTATCAGTATTGCCACCAATTCCTAAAGATTCTACGGATAGAAATAGAACTTCACCCATAGCTTTTACCGGTAATAAGTTTGAATTCCGTATGGTGGGTAGTTCGTCTAATATTGCCTGCCCGAATTTTATTTTGAATACTATAGTAGCCGAAGAACTTTCGCAATTTGCAGACGTATTAGAAAAGGCAAAAGACTTTAATAAAGCCCTTAATGAACTTATAAAGAAAACGGTTGCTAATCATAAACGCATACTCTTTGCAGGAAATAATTACTCAAGCGAGTGGGTTGAAGAAGCAAAAAATAGGGGACTTTTAAATTTAGAATCTACTGCAGACGCACTTCCCCATTACGTAGATGAAAAGAACGTAAAAGTATTTGAGAAACACAAAGTTTTATCTAAAGGCGAAATGCATTCTCGTATGGAAATTTTGTTGGAAAATTATTCTAACATAATTAATATAGAAGCACTTACGGCAATAGATATGGCAAGGAAACAAATTGCACCTGCAATAATAGGTTATCAAAAATTCGTTTTAGAGGGGCTTAACCTTAAAAATAAAGTGCTTAAAGCAAATAATCGTTTAGAAAAAGCATTGGCTAAAAAGTTGGGTGAAGCTTCGGACTTATTTGCCGAAAGATTAGATGCTTTAGTAGAAGCCGAAAAAGAATACTGTTTTGTTACAGGCACGCTATCAAGGGCGAAATACGCACACGACGTTTTGCTTAAAAGCATGAAAGCCCTTCGTGAAGTGGTTGATGATACCGAACTTATAGTGGGTAAAGAATTTATACCTTTCCCAATTTACGAAGATATATTGTATTCAGTAAAATACTGATGAATTTAAAACGAAAAACCGATAGGGAAAACCTATCGGTTTTTTATTATTTTTATCTTTTAGATTGAGTGTGCTATAAACGTTAAGTGGTCGCCAAGTCTTTCTACGTTAGATACTAGATTGATAAATACGCTACTGCTTTCGGGCTTGCATTGACCTTTATTGAGTCTTTCGATATGTCCGTCGATAAGAACTTTTCTAAGTTTATCGATTTGGTCTTCGACGCTATCAATTTCGGGAAGAAGTGATTTGTCGTTTTCTAAAATACTCTTTTTAGTTAGTGCGTATAAGTTTTCTACGTGACCTATCATTTCGTCGAGTTTTTCTATAACGCCGTCAGAGAAAGTAATGTTTTTCTTAACCGTCTTTCTAGTGTACTTAGTAAAGTTATCTGAAATATCCGTAATTCTCATTACGTCGCCGACGTTGTTGTGAAGTCCTGCAATAACGCTCTCTTCCGTGCCGGTTGCGTTTGCAGACGTCTTTATTAGGTAGTTAATAATGTTTTGACTGAGCTTATTTGCCTTTTCAATATTTTCATGAATCTCGTCCGTCTTGCTTTCGTCCCTATCCTTAAACGCTTTATAAGAAGTAAGGAAGGCTTTCATAGCGACGTCAGAGAGCAACATGGTTTCTTTCTTTAACGCTGATATTGCAAGTGACGAAGAGGAAAGTAGACGTTGATCGAGATAGGTTTGTTCTTTTTCTTCTTCGGAAACGTTTTCTCTAATAAGTAATTTAGAGATTTTAACGAATACGTTGATGAAAGGTAAGAACAATAACGTACACGACGTGTTAAAGAAGGTGTGGAACATTGCAATTTGGGTTGCAGGTTGGCTAAACCAACTTTTAAACGTTACGTCCATAAACGACGGGAATATCAAAAGTATAATAAAGTATATGATAGAGCCGAACGTGTTAAACATTAAGTGAATTAAACTTGCACGTTTTGCGTTTGTGCCTGCACCCATAGAACTCATAAGTGCAGTTACGCAAGAACCGATGTTGGTACCAAGTATTATGAATAATACTTCGTTTCCACCCGTACCAATTACTAACCCCGCCATACTCATAGCGATTATAACCGAAGTCGTTGCCGAACTTGATTGTACTAATGCTGTAACAAGTATGCCGATAAATAGTAGTAAAACTGGATTTTTAACCGTTTCAAATACCATTTGAAGTGCCATTTTGTATTTTTCGTCACTCATAGCACCGCTCATAATATCAAGACCGATAAATATAATACCAAAACCTGCTACTATATAGCCGATATTTTTAATTTTTTCTCTCTTACATATCATTGCAATAAGTATGCCTACGCAAGAAAGAATTTGAATATACGTGGTAAAGTCAAACGCTGCAAGCGCTGCAATTTGGGCAGTTATTGTAGTACCTATGTTTGCACCCATTATCATTGCAGTTGCTTGGAACAAACTCATTATCCCAACGTTTACGAAACCGACTACTAAAACGGTTGTAACGCCCGAACTTTGTACTAACGCTGTGGTTACTGCGCCTATACCAACGTTAAGTAATCTTTTATTGGCAGTTTTGTTAAATAAGTCCTTAATTCTGTTAGTTGCAAGTTGCTCTATATTTTCGGTTAAGAGGTGTACGCCTATTAAGAATACGCCCGTCCCAGCAAGCACCTTTACAAGAAACATTATAATGTCTGATACTGTCATTGCCTTCTCCTGTAGAAAATCTTTTGTTTATTTAAATCATTTATTATTATATTGATTGACAATAGATATGTAAAATAGTATAATTTTATAAAGATTATAAGTTTTTGGTTATGGGTGTATAATTATGACTATAAGGCACTTAAAGGTTTTTGTGAGCGTATGTGAAAATGGCAGTATTACTAAAACTGCCGAACAAATGTGTACGGCTCAACCGGCAATAAGTCAAACTATTGCCGATATGGAAAAGTATTATGGAATTATTCTATTTAATAGGATAAATCAAAGGTTAAAGCTTACCGAAGACGGCAAGATTTTATATCTAAAAGCTAAAGAAGTCATTAATGGGTTTGAGGATTTTGAAAGTTCTGCTTCGTCGGTTGCAGATAGCCCTAAACTAAACATAGGTGTATCTTTAACTTTCGGTAAAAACTTTTTGCCTAAACTTATGAAAATGGTTAAAGAAAATTATCCGCAGGTTAGACTTTTTACCTATATAAACAATTCAAAGGAAATTCAAGAAGAAATTTTAGAGGGTAGATTAGACTTTGCAGTAATAGAAGGGAAGCCAACTTATCCTAACATTAAGGCAGAAGATTTTAAATCTGATAAACTTATGGTCGTTTGTGGTTATAATTACGATTATCCTGAATTCGTTACTATAAACGAATTATCAAAGACAACTCTTTTACTGCGTGAAAAGGGCAGTACTTCAAGAGACTATTTGGAAAATATTTTAAGACTTCACGATTTAAGTTGTTTTCCGTCAATGGAATCTATAAGTAATCAAGCAATTATTTCAGCCGTTACCCAAAATTTAGGTGTTGCGGTGTTGCCAGAAGAATTGGTTAAAAGTTATATTTCAAGAAAAAAACTTAAAGAAATTAAACTTAAAGACTTTGACCTCATAAGAAATTCTTACGTAATTTCTCATAAAAACAAGACTTTTGGTAAAGTTGTAAAAAGCATTTACGATACCGTTTTAAAAGGTTTTGATTTTTAATGTTTAAATGCTAAAAACGTTTGACACTTATTAGTTTCGGTGTTATAATAAAATTACGATTTTTAAGTCGGTACAGAGAGACCGTCAAGATTGTAATTAAATTGTTGGGCGCATACTACGCTTATATGGGTTAGTTATAGAATCTTGTCGGTATTCGGCAAGATTTTTTGTTTATTAAGGTAGTTATGCAAGAAAGAACGCAAATTATGGATATACAAGCGGTAAACCGTGCAACGGCAAGAATTGCGCACGAAATTATAGAGCGTAATTCGGGCGTTTCTAACGTATGTATTTTAGGTATAAAAAAACGTGGCGTTCCGTTTGCAAAAAAAATATGCGATTGCATTTTGGCGTTTGAAGGCGTAAAAGTTCCGTTTGGTGAATTGGACATTACCTATCATAGAGACGATCTAACAGACGATAGAAAAAATATGGTCGCAACCGAGTCTAACGTACCGTGTGACCTGACTGAAAAAACCGTTATAATTGTTGACGACGTTGTTTATACAGGTAGAACGGTTAAAGCGTCTTTAGAAACTGTGTTTAAGTTCGGTAGGCCGAACGCTGTACAATTCGTTGCACTTATAGATAGGGGACATAGGGAACTTCCTATTCGTCCCGATTACGTTGGTAAAAACGTTCCTACTTCTAAACACGAAACGGTATCGGTAGTATTTGATAACGACCAAAATTCAGGCGTATATATTATAAAGAATAATTAAAGAGGAAATTTAAGTGAAAAAGTTTAACGTGATAAAAGAAGAATACACCACCTTGATAGATAAATTTTTATCTCAAGGTGATTTAGTCGTTTCTTCTGATAAATACGTAGTACTACCCGGCCTAATGGACGTTCACGTTCATTTAAGAGAGCCGGGTTTTTCTTATAAAGAAACTATTTCGTCTGGAACTAACGCTTGTGCAAGGGGTGGTTATACTACGGTTTGTTCAATGCCAAACCTTAATCCCGTTCCGGATAGTATAGACAGCGTTAATGCTCAGTTAGATATAATAAAAAAAGATGCCGTTATAGACGTGTTGCCGTACGGTTCAATTACCGTCGGACAAAAAGGCGTTGAGCTTTCTGATATGGACGGTATGAGAGATTTTGTTTGTGCCTTTTCAGATGACGGTAGAGGCGTTCAAAACGACGATATGATGAAGTCGGCTATGCTAAAAGCAAAGGCACTTAATAAAATTATAGTTGCCCATTGTGAAGACAATTCCTTGCTTTTCGGTGGATATATTCACGACGGTGAGTACGCTAAAGAACACGGACACAAAGGGATTTGTTCTGCAAGCGAATATAAGCAAGTGGAAAGAGATTTGAAATTGGTTAAAGAAACAGGGGTAAGTTATCACGTTTGCCACGTTTCCACTAAAGAAAGTGTAGATTTAATTAGAAAGGCGAAAAAAGAAGGACTTGACGTTACTTGCGAAACTGCACCGCATTACTTAATACTTACCGATAAAGACCTAAAAGAAGAAGGTAGATTCAAAATGAATCCTCCACTTCGTGAAGAAGCCGATAGGTTGGCGCTTATAGAAGGTATTTTAGACGGTACGGTAGATATGATAGCAACCGACCACGCCCCTCACTCTGAAGAAGAAAAAAGTAGGGGACTACAAAAAAGTGCATTCGGTATAGTAGGTATAGAAACGGCATTTGCACTTTTATATACGCACTTGGTTAAAAAGGGCGTGATAAGTTTAGAAAAGTTGGTTGACCTTTTATCGGTTAATCCAAGAAAAAGATTTGGTGTGAAAAATAACGGGTATGCGGTTTTTGAAATTGCAACGCCGTATAAAATAGACCCGAGCGAATTTTTATCAAAGGGTAAAAGCACACCGTTTACGGGTGAAGAAGTTTTCGGTAGATGCGTTCTAACCGTAAGAAATGAAAAAGCAGTTTACGAAGAATAGAAGGAGAAAATATTATGGCAAAAAGAAAAGACCTTAAAAAAATTATGATTATCGGAAGCGGTCCTATCGTTATAGGTCAAGCTGCAGAATTCGACTATGCGGGAACTCAAGCATGTTTAGCACTTAAAGAAGAGGGGTATGAAGTAGTTTTATGTAACTCTAACCCCGCAACTATAATGACTGATACGTCTATTGCAGATAAAGTTTATATGGAACCTTTAACGTTAGAATACGTTGCTAAAATTTTAAGATACGAACGTCCTAACGCAATAATTCCAGGTATAGGTGGTCAAACCGGTCTTAACCTTGCAATGCAATTAGAAAAGAAAGGTATATTAAAAGAATGCCAAGTTGAACTTTTAGGCACTTCAAGCCAAAGTATTGAACAAGCTGAAGATAGGGATATGTTCAAAAAACTTTGCCAAAGTATTGGTGAACCTACCATTCCTTCTGAAATTACGTATTCGATAGAAGAAGCAAAAGAAGCAGCAAAAAGAATAGGCTATCCGGTAGTTTTGCGTCCGGCGTTTACTTTAGGTGGAACGGGTGGTGGTTTTGCGTACAACGAAGAAGAACTTGTTGAAATTGGTCTTAACGCTTTTAAACTTTCGCCAGTTCACCAAGTTTTAATTGAAAGGAGCGTTAAGGGCTTTAAGGAAATTGAATTTGAAATGATGCGTGACGGTGAAGATAACGTTATTACCATTTGTGGTATGGAAAACGTTGACCCCGTTGGCGTACACACCGGTGACTCTATCGTAGTAGCACCTATACTTTCCTTAAATGAAAAAGACCACAAAATGTTAAACGATAGTGCTATTAAACTTATACGTGCGTTAAAGATAGAGGGTGGATGTAACGTTCAATTTGCGCTTTCTCCCGATTCTTCGGAATACTATCTAATAGAAGTAAACCCAAGGGTTTCAAGGTCGTCGGCTTTAGCAAGTAAGGCAAGTGGATATCCTATTGCAAAGGTTACTGCAAAAATTGCCGTGGGTATGACCTTAAAAGAAATTAAAATTGCAAACACTAACGCAGGCAAAGCGCCGAGCTTAGATTACATAGTAGCAAAATTACCAAGATTCCCCTTTGATAAATTCACCTCGGCATCTAACGAATTAGGTACCCAAATGAAAGCAACGGGCGAAGTTATGAGTATAGGCTCTACCTTAACCGAGTGCTTACTTAAGGCAGTTCGTTCGTTAGAGACTGGTGTTGACCATTATTATCTTAAAAAATTCGACGACTTTACTACCCAACAACTTTACGACTACGTAAAGAAATTTAAAGACGATAATATCTACGCCGTAACCGAATTGTTAAGACGTGGCGAATCAGTGGATAGCGTTCATAATGCAACTAAAATTACGGATATTTTCCTTAACGCTTTAGTAGAAATTTGCGAAATGGAAAAAACGTTAAAAGAAAACGTGAACGATTTAGAAGTTCTTAAAAAAGCTAAACTAATGGGCTTTTCGGATAAATTTATAGCAAAACTTTGGAACGAAAAAGAATTAGCAGTTTATAACTTAAGAATGGAAAATAAATTACTTCCGGTATATCGTATGGCAGATACCTTCCATACAGATGCTTACATTCCGTATTTCTATTCTTCTTATCAAGGCGAAAACAAATCGAAATTAACCAATAAAAGAAAGATTGTCGTTTTAGGCGCTGGTCCTATCAGAATAGGGCAAGGCGTAGAATTCGACTATTCTACGGTACACGCAGTTCAAACTATTAAAAAGGCGGGTTATGAGGCAATTATTATCAACAATAACCCTGAAACGGTATCTACCGACTACACTACGGCAGATAAACTTTACTTTGAACCTTTAACACCCGAAGACGTTATGAATATTATAGCGTTCGAAAAACCTGAAGGCGTTATAGCGTCACTTGGTGGACAAACTGCTATTAACCTTGCAAAACCACTCATGGATAGAGGCGTTAAAATTATCGGTACCGACTGCGAAGCAATAGACAAGGCTGAAAATAGAGATTTATTTGAAAAACTTTTAATATCGTTAAAAATCCCTCAACCTCAAGGAAGAGCCGTTACTAAAATTGAAGACGGTGTAAAGGCTGCAAAAGAAATAGGCTACCCCGTATTAGTACGTCCGTCTTTCGTATTAGGCGGTAGGGCAATGCAAATTGTTGCTAACGAAGAACAACTTCGCCATTATCTTAAAACGGCAGTAGAAATCGACGAAGAAAAACCTGTTTTAGTTGATAAATATATCGTTGGTAAAGAAGTTGAAATCGATGCTATTTGTGACGGTAAAGACGTATTTGTTCCGGGTATTATGGAACTTGTTGAAAGAACGGGTATTCACAGTGGTGACAGTATAAGCGTTTATCCGAGTTTCAGTATTTCCGAAAAGGTTAAAAAGACCATACTAAAGTATGCTAAAAAATTAGGTTTAGGCATTGGCGTAGTAGGTTTGTTTAATATACAATTCATAGTAGATAAAGACGAAAAGGTATTTATCATAGAAGTAAACCCAAGGTCAAGTAGAACGGTACCATTCTTGTCAAAATCAACGGGTTACTCACTTGCGGATATAGCAACTGAAGTAATATTAGGTAAGTCGTTAAAACAACAAGGCATTACCAATATGTATCCCACTGAAAAGAAGCGTTGGTACGCTAAAGCACCTGTTTTCTCTTTCAGTAAAATCAGAGGTTTAGATGCATATCTCTCACCTGAAATGAAATCTACTGGTGAAGCAATCGGTTACGACGATAAACTTAACCGTGCATTATATAAAGCACTTCAAGCTTCGGGTATGAAAATTCAAAACTACGGAACCGTTTTCGTAACCGTATGTGATAAGGATAAAGAAGAAGCTTTGCCATTGGTTAGAAGATTCTATAATCTCGGCTTTAATATTGAAGCGACAAGGGGTACTGCTAACTTCCTAAAAAATAACGGAATCAGAACAAGAATATTAAAGAAACTCAACGAGGGTTCTGAAGAAATTCACGATGCACTCCGTCAAGGTCACATTGCTTACGTTATCAACACCAGTGACGTTGCAAAAGCAGGTCATAACAGTGACGGATATAAGATTAGAAGCATAGCAACCGAAAACAACATTACTATGTTCACTGCACTTGATACGGTTAAAGTTTTATTAGACGTTTTAGAAGAAACCACCCTTTGCGTTTCTACTATAGACGCTTAAAAAAGGATTAAAATGAAACAAACTTATTTTAAGATTATTAAAAACACCCCACTTACTAACGACGTTTACCTAATGGTTTTAGAAGGGGATACTTCGGCTATTACGGCTTCCGGACAATTTGTAAACGTTAAAATAGACGGCAATTTTTTACGTCGTCCAATTTCGGTGTGCGATTATTCTGAAAACACTCTTACGCTAATATATAAGGTAGTTGGCGAAGGTACCGAAAAAATGAAAGATTACCAATTAGGTAGGGTTTTAGACGTTTTGGTTGGGCTTGGAAACGGTTACGACCTATCGTTAAGTGGTGATAAACCTTTACTTATAGGTGGTGGAGTAGGCGTTCCACCAATGTATAACTTGTGCAAAAAACTTATTGAAAAAGGCGCTAAACCAACGGTGGTTTTGGGCTTTAATAAGGCAGAAGAAATATTCTTTGAAAAAGAATTTAAGGCTTTGGGTGTTAGCGTTATAATAACTACCGTGGACGGAAGTTATGGTGTAAAGGGTTTCGTAACCGATGCCATTAAAGATTTAGAATACACGTATTTCTATACGTGTGGACCTATGCCGATGTTTCTTGCAATTGAAAAAACTGCTAAAGGTAGCGGGGAATTTAGTTTTGAGGAAAGAATGGGTTGTGGCTTTGGTGCGTGTATGGGTTGTTCGTGCAAAACCAAGTACGGCAACAAACGTATCTGCGTAGATGGTCCCGTACTTAAAAGGGAGGAAATAGTATGGTAGATACTAAAGTTACTTTATCAGGTTTAACCTTAGATAACCCTGTAATTCCCGCAAGTGGAACTTTTGGATTCGGAAAAGAGTTCGCAGAGTTTTACGATATAAATATTTTGGGTAGTTTTTCTTTTAAGGGTACTACGCTTAATCCCAGATTTGGTAACCCTACTCCAAGAATTGCAGAGTGTAGAGAGGGTATGATTAACTCGGTGGGACTTCAAAACCCTGGCGTTGACCACGTTATAGAACACGAATTACCCGAAATGAAAAAGTATTTTAACAAAAAGGTAATTGCTAACGTAAGTGGTTTTTCGATTGAAGAATATTCTAAAACTTGTGAAAAATTAGATACTCAAGACCAAGTAGGAATTTTAGAAGTAAACATTAGTTGCCCTAACGTACATAACGGCGGTATGGCTTTTGGTACTAATCCTAAAAACGCATACGAGGTAACTAAAGCTGTAAAAAGCGTAACTAAAAAACCGGTATATATTAAACTTTCACCAAACGTTACTGATATTACCGAAATTGCCAAGGCTTGTGAAGACGCAGGTGCAGACGGACTTTCTTTAATAAACACCCTTTTGGGTATGAGAATAAACTTAAAAACTAAAAAACCTATAGTGGCAAATAAAATGGGTGGATTTTCTGGTAAGGCAATATTCCCCGTTGCACTTCGTATGGTTTATCAAGTATATGAAGCAGTTAAAATTCCAATTATCGGTATGGGTGGCGTTGCTACTGCTGAGGACGTTATAGAAATGATGCTTGCAGGTGCTTCTGCCGTGCAAGTTGGCGCTCAAAATTTAATTAACCCCTTTGCGTGCAAAGAAATTATTGAAGATTTGCCCAAGGTTATGGAAAAATATAGAATACAAAGATTAACAGATATTATAGGAGGCGCACATAATGGCTAAAGACGTAATAGTTGCATTGGATTTTCCTTGTAAAGAAAAGGTTTTTGAATTTTTAGATAAGTTTGAAGGCAAAAAGCCCTTCGTTAAAATAGGTATGGAATTGTTTTATGCAGAAGGACCGGAAATAGTAAGAGAAATAAAAAAACGTGGTCACAAAATATTTTTAGACCTTAAACTTCACGATATTCCCAACACCGTAAGTAAGGCTATGAAGGTTTTATCTAATTTAGACGTTGATATGACTAACTTACATGCAAGCGGTGCTTGTAAAATGATGGAAGGTGCTATTAACGGATTGACGAGAGAAGACGGTACTCGTCCAATTTTAATCGCAGTTACTCAACTTACTTCTACCGACCAAGAAACTATGGAAAACGACCTTTTGATAAAAGAGCCGATTGATAAAGTTGTTATGCATTATGCTCAAAACGCTAAAAAATCGGGATTAGACGGTGTAGTTTGTTCTCCGCTCGAGGCTAAAAAAGTTCACGAGGCATGTGGGGATAACTTTATAACGGTTACTCCCGGTGTAAGATTCGCAGACGGCGACAAGGGTGACCAAAAGAGAGTTATGACCCCTGAACAAGCAAGGCTTATTGGCTCTGACTATATAGTAGTAGGCCGTCCTATTACTGCTTCGGACGACCCTGTTAAGGCGTACGAAAGATGTGTTAAGGAGTTTTTAGGATGAAAAAAATTATTTTCTTCGACTTAGACGGTACGTTGACTGATTCTGGCGAAGGAATAATGAATTCACTAAAATATGCCCTTAAAAAACTTGGAATAAATTGTAATGATGAAAGTGTTTTAAGGACGTTTGTTGGGCCACCTATTAAAGAACACGCTCAAGAAATTTTCGGCGTTACTAAAGAAGATTCTGATAAACTTTTAACCTATTATAGGGAATATTTTGTTCTAAAAGGAATGTATGAAAATTCCGTCTATAATGGTGTGGAAGAAGTTTTAAAAAATCTTAAAAAAGCAAGTAAAATTCTGGCAGTTGCGACATCTAAACCTGAAGTTCACGCCAAAGAGATATTAAGGCATTTTGGTTTATTGGACTACTTTGGTTACGTTGTGGGCGCAACGTTAGACGGTAAAATTTCTGAAAAAATCGACGTTATAAAAACTGCGCTTTTTAGGGCTAAAATAGATGGTAAAAACGCCGTTATGGTAGGCGATAGAAAGTACGATATTAACGGTGGAAAAGTTTTTAATATGTTAACTGTTGGCGTAACTTATGGTTACGGCAGTGAAGAGGAACTTATAAACGCTAACGCCGACTACGTTGCAAAGTCGGCAAATGAACTTGAAAAAATTTTGATGGAGATATAAACTTATGGAAAAATTGATTGCAAAAGATTTGTTGAAAATTAAGGCGGTATTCTTTCGTCCAAACGAACCGTTTACTTGGGCGAGCGGAATTAAAAGTCCGGTATATTGCGATAATAGATTAACCTTAACCGCACCCGAAGTTAGATGTGACGTGGAAAACGGTTTGGCTGAAACCATTAAAAGGGAATATCCCGAAGCAGAAGTATTGATGGGTACTTCAACTGCAGGTATTGCTCACGCAGCAATCACGGCACATATTATGGGTTTACCTATGGGTTACGTAAGGTCTGGCAGTAAAGACCATGGCAGACAAAACCAAATTGAAGGTAAGTTAGAAAAGGGACAAAAGGTAGTTGTTGTAGAAGACCTTATTTCTACTGGTGGAAGCGTTATAGAAGTGGTAAACGTTCTTCGTGAAGCCGGTGCTGACGTTTTAGGTGTTGTAAGCATATTTACGTACGGCATGAAAAAGGGCTTGGAAAGATTAAAAGAAGCAAACGTTAAAAACGTAAGTTTAACCAATTTTGACGTAATAGCGGAAATTGCAGCTGAAGAAAACTATATTGAAAAGGACGACGTAAAACGCTTGATAGCATTTAGAAATAATCCGTCGGACGAAAGTTGGATAGGTAATAAATAATGAGAAGCGTACTTAATATTCTTGACCTTACGGTAGAAGAAATACAAGAACTTATCGACGTAGCAGTCGATATTATGGATAACCCCGAAAAATATAACGAAGCATGTAAGCATAAAACTCTTGCGACGTTATTTTTTGAACCAAGCACGAGAACAAGGCTTTCTTTTGAATCGGCTATGTTATCTTTAGGTGGAAACGTTTTAGGGTTTTCCGACCCTGCTTCAAGTTCGGCAAGTAAAGGTGAAAGCGTTGCCGATACTATTACCGTAGTATCCGGATACGTAGATATAATCGCTATGCGTCACCCTAAAGAAGGCGCACCGTACGTTGCTACAAAACACTCTTTCGTTCCTATTATAAACGCAGGTGACGGCGGACATTATCACCCCACACAAACTTTAGCAGACCTACTTACCATAAATAAGGAAAAGGGGAGATTCAATAACCTTACAATCGGTTTTTGTGGTGACTTAAAATACGGTAGAACGGTGCACTCTTTAATTGGTGCAATGAGTAGATATACGGGTATAAAATTCGTTTTAATCTCACCTGAAGAACTTAAACTCCCAGACTTTGTAAAAAAAGAATACATCGAAAGTAAGGGTATAGACTACGTTGAAAGCAAGTCTTTAGAAGAATCTATAGGTGAACTTGATATTCTTTATATGACAAGAATTCAAGGCGAAAGATTTGCTGATAAAAACGAATATGAAAGATTAAAAGACCTTTATATTTTAACTCCCGAAAAAATGGCGCACGCTAAGTCTGATGCAGTAGTAATGCACCCGCTACCGAGAGTTAATGAAATTTCCGTTAAAGTGGACGAAGACCCAAGGGCTTGCTACTTTAAGCAAACCAAGTACGGCAAGTTTATGCGTATGGCTTTAATATTAAAGTTATTAAATGAGGTTGACGTAAAGGGTAAATACGATAAAAAAGAAGAAGTTAAAGCAAACGGAAAGTGTAAAAATTCTCACTGCATACTTACTACCGAGCAAGAATTAGAACCTAAATTCTTCGTTGACGGTAATGGTGATTTACGCTGTTTCTATTGTGACGGAATAATAGAATAAAAATTATAAAAAAATATAAACGGAACATAAGGCAAAAATTTTGACAAGGCTTTAATTATATGATATAATTAAACCAAGTTTAGAGTTCCCTGTGACTGACGGAAAAAGTAGAGCACTACAAAGGAGCAGGAAATTTATTTAGCCGACCGTCTGGGCACGCTGACTGCAATAGTTTGGCGTGCCCTTTTATATTTTTTCGGCAAAGGAGAAAATTATGAAAAAAGTTGCAATAGTTATGGGTAGCGATAGCGACCTTCCTATTTTAGAAAAAACTATGGACGTTTTGCGTTCGTTTGGAGTACCTTTTGAAACTCACGTTTATTCGGCACACAGAACACCGGACGAAGCAATTAGTTTTGCAAGAAACGCAGAAGATAACGGCTTTGGCGTTTTAATTTGTGCGGCAGGTATGGCTGCACACCTTGCAGGCGTTATTGCAGCAAACACTGTACTTCCGGTAATAGGTATTCCGTGTAAGTCGTCGGTATTCGACGGTATGGACGCTCTTTTGTCAACGGTTATGATGCCGTCAGGTATTCCCGTTGCAACGGTTGCAGTAAACGGTGGTGCTAACGCAGGGCTTTTGGCAATGGAGATTATTGCTTTAACAGACGCAGATTTAAGTAAAAAGTTAAAAGAAAAAAGAACTGCCGACAAATTAAAGGTTTTAGAAAAAGATAAAGCCGTCGGCGAAAAATATAATGCATAAAAATAGAATAAAATTTCAAGGAGAATATATTATGAAACTTGTTTACAGTGGAAAAACCAAAGACGTATTTGCATTAGAAAATGGAAACTACCTTTTAAAGTTTAAGGACGATTGCACGGGTAAAGACGGCGTGTTTGACCCGGGTGAAAATTCCGTAGGTTTAAAAATTGACGGCGTAGGCGACGTAAACTTACGTATGAGCATTTACTTCTTTGAAAAAGTAAATAACGCTGGTATTAAAACCCAATTCGTTTCAGCAGACTTAGCAAATACTACTATGGAAGTTTTACCTGCTAAAGTTTTCGGTAAAGGTTTAGAAGTTATTTGCAGATACAAAGCAGTTGGTAGTTTTTATCGTAGATACAGTGATTACGTAGAAGAAGGTGCAGATTTACCTGCTTACGTTGAAACTACTTTCAAAAACGACGCTAAAGGCGACCCACTCGTTACTAAAGACGGTTTAGTTGACCTTAAGGTTATGACTGCTAAACAATACGACGACGTAAAAGAAATGACTCAAAAGATCACTAAAATCGTTGCAGACGACTTAAAAGAAAAGGGTTTAGTTCTTTACGATATTAAATTTGAATTCGGTTACGACAAAGATGGTAACGTAATGCTTATCGACGAAATTTCTTCTGGAAATATGCGTGTTTATAAAGACGGCAAGTACGTTGACCCCATGACGTTATCAAAACTTTTCTTTGCAAAATAAACATTAATCATTAACGTAGGAGAATATAAATGGGCGGATTTTTCGGTGTCGTAAGTAAAAAGAAAGACGCACTTTTAGACGTTTTTTTAGGGACGGACTATCATTCTCACCTAGGGACTAAAAGTGGTGGACTTGCCGCTTACGATAAAGAAGTTGGGCTTCAAAGAAAGATACATAATATAGGCAATGCGCCGTTTAGAACCAAGTTTGAAAATATTTTTGAAACTATGCGTGGTACGTCGGCTATAGGTTGTATTAACGATAGTGACCCTCAACCTTTATTAGTGAGGTCTAAGTTGGGGCTGTATGCGATATGTTTTGTCGGTGTAATAAACAACGCTGAAAAACTTATAAATGATTACATAGAAAGCACAGGTGGTCAGTTTGGTAGCCAAAGTGGTGGTGGCGTAAACGCTACGGAATTAGTTGCAGCGTTTATCAATCGCAAGTCTTCTTTTGAAGAGGGTATAACTTATGCACTCGACTTGATTGACGGAACTGCAACCATACTGATACTTAAAGACGATGGCAATATAATTTGCGCAAGAGATAAGGTTGGTAGGCTCCCCATTCATATAGGTAAAAATAAAGACGGTTTAGCCGTTTCGTTTGAATCTTTCGCATATCAAAAACTTGACTATAAAGACGAATATGAGTTGGGTCCGTCTGAAATAGTAGAAGTTGATCCGGAAAAATATACCGTATTAAAGCCCTCTAGCAAAAAGATGTGCATATGCTCGTTTTTATGGAGCTATTATGGATATCCTACTTCCACCTACGAAGGCGTTAACGTAGAAGAAATGCGTTATCAAAACGGTGTTAAAATGGTGGAAAACGATATTAAAAACGGCAATCTTCCAAACGTTGACTGCGTTGCCGGTGTTCCGGACTCCGGTACGCCACACGCCATAGGTTACGCTATGAAAAGCGGTTTAAGATTTGCTAGACCATTTATTAAATATACGCCCACGTGGAGCAGAAGTTTTATGCCTTCAACCCAAAAGGAAAGAAGAAAGGTTGCTAAACTTAAACTTGTTCCCGTTAAAGAGTTAATTGAAAACAAGAACTTGCTTTTCGTTGACGATTCCATAGTACGTGGTACTCAAATCCGTGAAACGGTTGACTTTTTATACGAAAACGGTGCAAAATCCGTACACATACGTTCGGCTTGTCCTCCGATCATGTACGGTTGTAAATATCTTAACTTCTCTCGCCAAACCAGTGATATGGATTTGATAACTCACTCTACTATCGTTGAACTTGAGGGTGAAGAAGGATTAAAACATATTGATGAATATGCAAATGCTTCTACAGAGCGCCATAGGAAAATGATAGAAGCTATTAGAAAAAAACTTAACCTTGCTTCGCTTGAGTTCCAAACTTTGGAAGGACTTATGGAAGCAATTGGAATAGATAAAGAAAAATTATGTACCTACTGTTGGAACGGAAAGGAGAAATAAATTATGAAAAATTCAAAATCAGACGTATATGCATCTGCTGGTGTTGATATAACTGCAGGATATAAAGCAGTTGAACTTATGAAACAACATATTGCCAGAACCATGACCAAGGGTGTTTGCTCGGATATCGGTGGTTTTGGTGGTTTATTTGAACTTGACCTTACTGGTATCACTAAACCCGTTTTAGTTAGTGGTACGGACGGTGTAGGTACTAAACTTAAAATTGCTTTCTTAATGGATAAGCACGATACCGTTGGTATTGACTGTGTTGCAATGTGCGTAAACGATATTATTTGCGCAGGTGCAAAGCCTTTATTCTTTTTAGACTATATTGCTTGCGGTAAAAACGTTCCTGAAAAAATTGCCGATATAGTTAAAGGTGTTGCAGAAGGTTGCGTTCAATCGGGTTGTGCGCTTATCGGTGGTGAAACTGCTGAAATGCCAGGTTTTTATCCTATAGACGAATATGATTTAGCAGGTTATTCTACCGGTGTAGTAGATAAAAGTAAAATTATCAACCACGCAGAAATGAAAGTTGGTGACGTTATTATTGCACTTGCTTCAAGTGGTGTTCACTCTAACGGATTTTCTTTGGTTAGAAAGGTTTTGGACGTAGAAAACGCAGACATCAAAACTCCTATCGCTGAACTTAACGGCAAATCTATCGGTGAAACTTTGCTTACCCCAACCAAAATTTACGTTAAATCAATTCTTAAACTTTTAGAAGAAGTTAAAGTTAAAGGTATTTCACATATCACAGGTGGTGGTTTCTACGAAAATATTCCAAGAAGTATCCCCGATGGTTTATGTGCTAAAATTGATAGAAAATCAGTTAAAATCTTACCTATTTTTAAGCTTATCCAACAAAAGGGCGAAATTTCCGAAAGAGATATGTTCAACACCTTTAACATGGGCGTTGGTATGAGCGTCGTAGTATCAAAAGAGGACGCAAATAAAGCTGTACAAATTTTAAGAGATATGGGCGAAGACGCTTATATTATCGGTGAAGTTATTAACGGTGAAGATAAAATTATTATAGAGTAAGTTTATAAATGAAAAATCAAGTTAAAATTGCGGTAATGGTAAGTGGTGGTGGTACTAACCTTCAAGCGCTTATAGATGCCGAAAAAAAAGGTAAAATTCCAAACGGTAAAATCTCGCTAGTGGTGTCTAACGTAAAGGACGCATACGCTTTAACAAGGGCTAAAAACGCTGGTATTCCTACCGCCGTCGTAAGAAAAAAAGATTGTGGTAGCCAACAAGCGTTTGAAGAAAAAGTCAAACAAATTTTGAATGAAAACGGCATCGAACTTATAGTTCTTGCAGGATTCATGTCAATATTAAGTCAAGATTTTGTTAAGGACTATGAAAATAGAATTATCAACGTACACCCATCTTTAATACCCTCTTTTTGCGGGGTAGGATATTACGGTCTTAAGGTTCACGAAGAAGCTTTGAAAAAGGGCGTAAAAGTAACCGGTGCCACCGTGCATTTTGTAAATGAGATTCCAGACGGCGGAAAAATTATAATGCAAAAAGCCGTAAGCGTTAACGCTTCTGATACTCCAGAAAAACTTCAAAAAAGGGTAATGGAACGTGCGGAGTGGAAAATTTTACCGGCATCAACCCAAAAGGTTTGTAAACTTATACTTAAAGGAGAAATAAAATGAGCGTTAAAGGATTATCAAGCTTAAAAGATTTATTATCAACTAACGCCTACCCCGGTAGAGGAATTGTGGTAGGTAAAAGTGCGGACGGAAAAAGCGCTATGATTGCCTATTTTATTATGGGTAGAAGCGAAAATAGCAGAAATAGAATTTTTGAAAGGTTTGACGGTGGTATGCGCACTAAGGCTTTTGATGAAAGTAAAGTTGTTGACCCAAGTCTTATTATATATAATCCTTATCTTGCAGTGGGTAGTAGGGATATCGTTACAAATGGCGACCAAACGGATACTGTAAAAGATTATATAATTGCTAATGGGGACGACGGTTTTTCCTTTGAAAAGGCGTTGTTTACTAGGGAATTTGAACCTGACTGCCCTAACTATACGCCAAGAATTTCTGCAATATTAAACTATGGCGAAGGTGTATTTAATTATAAGCTTTCTATTCTTAAAAGTAGTGACGGAGACCCACAAGTTTGCGATAGATTTTTCTATGCATTTACCCCTATAGACGGTTTAGGTCATTTTATTCATACGTATGAGTGTGACGGCAATCCTATTCCTTCTTTTTATGGTGAACCTGAAAGAGTAATATTGCCTAACACTGCAAAAGAACTTGCTGATGAAATTTGGAACAACTTAAACGAAAACAATAAAGTTTCGTTATTCGTAAGGGTAGTACCACTTGATGGAAGTGCACCAGAAGAAATTATTATAAATAAAAACGTTTAGGAGAAAAACAGTGAAAGAATTTGAATTAAAGTACGGTTGCAACCCTAATCAAAAACCGTCGAGAATTTATATGAAAAACGGAGGGGAACTTCCAATAAAAATATTAAACGGAAGACCTGGTTATATAAACTTTTTAGACGCTTTTAACAGCTATCAATTAGTTAAGGAATTAAAACAAGCAACTTCTCTTCCTGCTGTTACTTCTTTTAAGCACGTTAGTCCTACTTCGGCGGCAGTCGGCATAGTTTTACCTGAAAAACTTAAAAAGGCTTGCTTTGTTGACGATATAGAAGGGTTAGACGATTCTCTACTCGCTTGTGCTTATGCTAGGGCAAGGGGAACGGATAGAATGTGTTCTTTCGGCGATTGGGTTGCTTTGTCAGACGTTTGTGACGAAACTACTGCTAAACTTATCGCAAGGGAAGTATCTGATGGCATTATCGCACCTGGTTACACTGATAAAGCTCTTGAAATACTTAAGGGAAAAAGAAAGGGTAATTATAACATAGTAGAAATCGACCCCGATTACGTTCCCGAAGAAAAAGAAACCAAAGACGTTTTTGGTATTACCTTTGAACAAGGTAGAAATAACTTTAAAATTGATAAAGAACTTTTAACCAACGTCGTTACTAAAAATAAAGATTTACCTGAAAGTGCCGTTAGAGATTTAATAATTGCTTTAATAACCTTAAAATATACTCAATCTAACTCGGTATGTTTTGCTTACGGTGGACAAGCAATCGGCGTAGGTGCAGGTCAACAATCGAGAATACATTGTACTAGACTTGCCGGTGGAAAAGCCGATACTTGGTTTATCCGCCAACATGAAAAGGTACTAAACTTACCTTTTAAGGATACCGTTTCACGTCCGGATAGGGATAACGTTATAGACGGTTATATAAATAAAAACGAAGAAGACGTTTGTTCTGACGGTATTTGGCAAAAATATTTTACCGTTCGCCCAGAACCTTTAACTAAAGAAGAAATAGACGCTTATCTCGCTACTATAGACGGTGTAGCGTTGGGCTCAGACGCTTTCTTCCCATTCTTTGATAATATTGAAAGAGCAAAAAAGAGTGGTGTAAAATATATTGCTCAACCCGGTGGTTCAATTAGAGACGATTTAGTTATTGACGCTTGCGATAGATACGGTATGGCTATGGCGTTCACAAAAATGCGTTTATTCCACCATTAATACCAAAGGAGAAAATAAAAGTGTTTTTTGATAGACTTAAAGAATTTGACAATGAAGTTTTTGAATCTTGTAATAGAGAACTTAAAAGACAACAACATAATATAGAACTTATTGCATCTGAAAATATAGTATCAGAGGGTGTTTTACTTGCGGCAGGTACTATTTTAACTAATAAGTACGCAGAAGGCTATCCCGGAAAAAGATATTATGGTGGTTGCGTTTACGTTGACGAAGTAGAAGAAATAGCAAGGGAAAGGGCTAAAAAACTTTTTGGCGCAGAACATGCTAACGTTCAACCACATAGTGGTGCAAATGCAAACCTTGCAGTATTTTTTGCACTATTGCAACCGGGTGATACCGTTTTATCTATGAGTCTTGCTCACGGTGGTCACTTATCACACGGCTCACCCGTAAATATTTCGGGTACCTACTTTAATATCGTTCCTTATCAAGTAAGTGACGTTGACCAAAAAATTGATTACGATGAAATTCGCCGTCTTGCTATAGAAAATAAACCCAAGCTAATTTTGGCAGGTGCTTCTGCTTATGCAAGAACTATCGACTTTAAAAAGTTTAGGGAAATTGCTGACGAAGTTGGTGCATACTTTATGGTAGATATGGCGCATATTGCAGGTTTAGTTGCTGCAGGTATTCACCCAAGTCCCGTTCCTTATGCAGACGTAGTAACTACTACTACCCATAAGACTTTGCGTGGACCGAGGGGTGGTTTGATTCTTTGCAAAGAAGAATACGCAAAAAAGATTGATAAGGCTGTATTCCCGGGAACTCAAGGTGGTCCGTTAATGCACATTATCGCTGCGAAAGCAGTTGCTTTTGGTGAAGCGCTTAAAGACGAATTCAAAGAATATCAAAGAAACATTTTTGAAAACGCTAAGGTTTTAGCAGAAGAATTAGTTAAAAAGGGTATTAAGTTGGTTTCAGGTGGTACTGATAATCACCTTATGCTTTTAGATTTAAGAGGTACCGGCATTACGGGTAAAGAACTTGAAAAACGTCTTGATGAAGTTCATATTACCGCTAATAAGAACGCTATTCCTAACGACCCGGAAAGTCCGTTTATTACAAGTGGTGTAAGAATTGGTACACCGGCAATTACAAGTAGGGGCTTCGGCAAAGAAGAAATGGTTAAGATTGCAGGCTTTATTGCAGACGTAGTTTTCGATTTTGAAAATAGTAAAGAAAGAGTATTAAAAGAAGTTATAGAACTTTGCGAAAAGTTCCCAATATATAACGATTAAGGAAGAACTTATGAAAATTTTAGTCGTAGGTGGCGGTGGCAGAGAACACGCCATAATAAAAAAGATTAAGGAAAATAAAGACGTATCTACCATTTATGCACTTCCCGGTAACGGTGGTATGGCAAACGATGCAACGCTTGTTCCAATTAAGGGCACTGACATAGAAAAGGTCACGGCTTTTGCAGTGGAAAACGGCATAGATTATGCAGTTGTTGCACCTGACGACCCTTTGGTTTTAGGGCTTGTTGATGCTTTAAGCGAGAAAGGTATTCCTTGTTTTGGACCTAATAAAAACGCCGCCATTATAGAAGGCAGTAAGGTTTTTTCTAAAGACCTTATGAAAAAGTATGGTATTCCGACTGCTAAATACGAAGTTTTCAGCGATGCTAAGGTTGCTATGGAATACTTAAAGACGGCACCTATCCCAACCGTTGTTAAGGCTGATGGTTTGGCACTTGGTAAGGGTGTAATTATAGCCATGACGAGAGAAGAGGCTTTTGACGCCGTTAAATCTATTATGGAAGACAAGGCTTTTGGGAAATCAGGCGATAAAATCGTTATAGAAGAATTTTTAGAAGGCCCTGAAGTTTCGGTATTATCTTTTACAGACGGAAAAACGGTAGTACCTATGATATCTTCCATGGACCACAAGCGTATAGGCGATTTTGATACCGGTTTAAATACCGGTGGCATGGGAACGGTTGCACCTAACCCGTATTATACCGAAGAAATTGCTAAAGAATGTATGGAAAAAATATTTATTCCTACCATTAACGCAATGAATAACGAAGGTAGAACGTTTAAAGGTTGTCTTTACTTTGGTTTAATGTTGACTAAAAACGGACCTAAGGTAATTGAATATAACTGCCGTTTCGGTGATCCCGAAACTCAAGTAGTATTGCCGTTATTAAAGACCGACCTTTTAACCATAATGAAGGCGACTACCAATCAAACCCTAAACGATATTAATATAGAGTGGGAAGATAAAAGTGCTGCTTGCGTAATTATGGCGTCTGCAGGCTATCCCGTATCGTATAAAAAGGGTTTCGAAATGGAAATTCCAAGCGACGTTATAGATAGAGTTTACGTTGCAGGGGCTAAGCTTGAAAATGGTAAATTACTTACGGATGGCGGTAGAGTTCTTGGTGTAACAAACGTAGCAAGTACGCTAAAAGAAGCTTTAGAATTATCTTATAAAGACGTAAAGCGCATTAAGTTTGAAGGCGCATATTATAGAAACGATATAGGACAAAAAGCCTTAAAGGTTTTGGAGAATAAATAAAAATGATTTACAGAATTTTCGTAGAAAAGAAAGAAGGTATCAGGCACGAAGCAAAGGCTCTTTATAACGACGCAGTATCTTTACTTAACGTTAAGGGGTTAGAAAGCGTTAGGGTAATAAATAGATACGATGCTGAAAATATTACTGAAGAGCTTTTTAATTATTCGGTTAAAACGGTTTTCAGTGAACCACAACTTGACGACGTTTATACCGAAATTGATTTTGGTGACGCAGTCGTTTTTGCAGTTGAATTTTTGCCTGGCCAATTTGACCAAAGGGCAGATAGTGCGGCTCAGTGTATTCAAATTATATCACAAGGGGAAAGACCTTTAATCAAGACGGCTAAAATTTACGCACTTTACGGCAAACTTAGCGAAAAAGATATTGCCGAAATTAAAAAGTACGTTATTAACCCCGTTGAAGCAAGAGAAGCTGATTTAGGTAAGCCCGAAACCTTAAAAACCATTTACGAAATCCCTACCGAAGTTAAGGTTTTAGACGGTTTTATAGACCTTGATAAAGACGGATTAAATAAATTTGTAAAAGAATACGGCTTGGCAATGGATAACGATGATATTGCTTTCTGTCAAGAATATTTTAAAAAGGTAAAAAGGAATCCTACCATTACCGAAATTAGAATGATAGATACTTATTGGTCAGACCACTGTAGGCACACCACCTTCTTAACCACGATAGATAACGTAAGTTTTGAAGACGAACTTATCGAAAAAACTTACCAAGAATATCTTGAAACTAAAAAGGAACTTGGTCGTGAAAACAAGCCTGTTTGCTTAATGGACCTTGCTACCGTTGCAGTAAGATACTTAAAAAAGAACGGATTTTTAGATAAACTTGACGAATCTGAAGAAATAAACGCATGTACGGTTAAAATTAACGTAGAAGTTGACGGTAAAACTGAACCGTGGTTATTGTTATTTAAGAACGAAACGCATAATCACCCCACCGAAATTGAACCTTTCGGCGGTGCAGCAACTTGTATCGGTGGCGCTATAAGGGACCCTCTTTCAGGTAGATCGTACGTTTACGGCGCAATGAGAGTTACGGGCGCAGGTGACCCCACCGTTCCAGTATCTGAAACGTTAAAGGGTAAGCTTCCACAAAGAAAAATAGTGACGACTGCGGCAGCAGGCTACTCTTCATATGGTAACCAAATAGGTCTTGCAACTGGTATTGTTGACGAGATTTATCATAAGGGTTATACTGCAAAAAGAATGGAAATCGGTGCAGTTATAGCAGCTGCTCCTCAAGAAAACGTAAGAAGGGAAAGACCTGCTCCAGGTGACGTAGTTATTTTACTTGGTGGTAGTACCGGCCGTGACGGTTGTGGTGGTGCTACAGGTTCATCTAAATCACATACGGTAGAGTCCATTGAAACTTGTGGCGCAGAAGTTCAAAAGGGTAACGCACCCGAAGAAAGAAAACTTCAAAGATTGTTCAGAAACCCTGACGCATCAAAACTTATCAAACGTTGTAACGACTTTGGTGCAGGTGGTGTTTCGGTTGCTATCGGTGAACTTGCAGACGGCTTAACAATTGACCTTAATGCAGTTCCTAAAAAGTACGAAGGTTTAGACGGCACTGAACTTGCTATAAGCGAATCTCAAGAGAGAATGGCGGTAGTAGTTGAAGCAAAAGACGTTGATACCTTCTTAAAACTTGCCGAAAAAGAAAACTTACAAGCAGTTCCGGTTGCAGTAGTTGAAGCCGAACCAAGACTTATTATGAACTGGAACGGCAAAAAAATAGTTGATATTGAAAGAGAATTTTTAAACTCTAACGGCGCAGAAAAACACGTTGACGTTAAAGCCGTTAAAGGTGAAAAATATTGTAAGGAAATTCCAACCGACTTTGTTAAGGGCTATAAAGATTTAGTTTCCGACCTTAACGTATGTTCAAAACGTGGACTTTCCGAAAGATTTGACTCTACCATAGGCGCAGGTACGGTTTTAATGCCTTTCGGCGGAAAAAACCAATTAACGCCTATACAAGCTATGGTACAAAAAATATCGGTAGAAAAGAAACATACTGACGACTGTTCGTTAATGAGTTATGGTTATAACCCATTTATTACCGAAAAAAGTCCGTATCACGGTGCATACCTTGCAGTAGTAGAATCTGTTGCAAAACTTATTGCAACCGGTTCGGAATTTAAGGACGTGTATTTAACCTTCCAAGAATATTTTGAAAGACTTAATAAAGATGCAACACGTTGGGGTAAGCCGTTGTCGGCATTACTTGGTGCTTTTAAGGCTCAAAAAGAATTGAAGATTGGTTCTATCGGTGGTAAGGACTCTATGAGCGGTAGCTTTGAAAATATAGACGTCCCGCCAACTTTAGTATCTTTTGCAGTAACTACTGAAAAGGTTAAAAACATTATTTCACCTGAATTTAAATCGGCTGGAAATAAGGTATATTTGATGGCACCTGTTTACGATGAAAACGGATTGCCTAAAACCCAAAGTTTGTTAGATTTATTCGACCAAGTAACCAAACTTATTCGTAGTGGAAAAGTTGTTTCGGCATATACACCCACTTACGGTGGCGTAGCCGAAGCAGTTTATAAAATGGCTATCGGTAACGGCTTCGGATTTAAGTTTGAAGACGTTTCAATGCAAGATTTATTCGGTTACGTATATGGTGGTTTCGTGGTAGAAGCAACTGCCGACTTGGATGCAAAACTTATCGGTACGGTTACTCAAAACGCTACCTTTATCTATAAAAACGAAGAAATACGTTGTTCGGTACTTAACGCTCTTTACGAAGATAAGTTAGAAGGCGTATATACTTGCAACATTAAGTCTGAAGAAAAACAAATACCCAACTTTAGTTATAGCGTAAACACTTGGCCGACTGCAAACTTTAAGGTTGCAAAACCCAAAGTTTTAATACCTGCATTCCCCGGAACTAACTGTGAATTCGATAGTGCTAAAGCCGTTGCAGACGCCGGTGCAGAACCTAAGATTATGGTTATTAAAAACCTTAATGCAAGTGCAATTTCAAGGTCTATAGAAGAGTTTGCAAACGAATTAAAATCAGCACAAATGATTTTTATACCAGGTGGATTCTCTGGTGGTGACGAACCTGACGGAAGTGGTAAATTTATTACTGCGTTCTTTAGAAATCAGGCTGTAAAAGAAGGTGTTCACGATTTACTTGATAACCGTGACGGTCTTATGTGTGGTATATGTAATGGTTTCCAAGCGTTAATTAAGTTAGGTCTTGTTCCGTTCGGTAAGATTATTGATACTGACGAAACTTGCCCCACCTTAACGTTTAATACCATAGCACGTCACCAATCTAAGATTGTAAGAACGAGAATTGCCTCAAATAAATCGCCTTGGTTACAAGGTATGAACGTTGGCGATATAATTAACGTTCCTATTTCTCACGGTGAAGGTAGATTTATAGGTAGCGAAGAACTTATAAGCGAACTTATAAAGAATGGTCAAATAGCAACACAATACGTTGATTTAGACGGTAACGCTACTAACGACGTAAGATTTAACCCCAACGACTCTACTTATGCAATCGAAGGTATAACTTCGCCCGATGGTAGAGTGTTTGGCAAAATGGGACATAGTGAAAGAATTGGAAACGGACTTTATAAGAACGTTCTTGGCGAATACGATATAAAAATGTTTAAGTCTGCTGTAAAATATTTTAAGTAATATATTAGGAGAGAAGTATGTTAACGGATATTCAAATAGCACAAGCTTGTAAATTAAAACCTATTGAAGAAATAGCTTTATCTTCAGGCGTTGACCTTAAATACGTAGAAAAGTACGGCAATTATAAGGCAAAAATAGATTTGGCTTTACTTAACGAAACCACTAAAAAAGACGGTAAGTTAATTTTAGTTACGGCAATTACCCCCACCCCCGCAGGTGAGGGTAAAACCACTACTACCATTGGTTTGGCTGACGGTTTAAAAAGACTTGGTAAAAACGTTACAGTTGCCCTTCGTGAACCGTCGCTTGGTCCTGTATTCGGTGTTAAAGGCGGTGCTGCCGGTGGTGGATATGCTCAAGTAGTTCCAATGGAAGATATCAACTTGCATTTTACCGGTGACTTCCACGCAATAGGCGCAGCTAATAACCTTTTAGCAGCAATGCTTGATAACCACATTCAACAAGGTAACGCCCTTAATATAGACGTTAAAAAGATTACTTGGAAAAGATGTGTTGACATGAACGACCGTCAACTTCGTTTTATTGTAAACGGCTTGGGTGGAAAGGTGAACGGTGTTCCAAGGGAAGACGGTTTTGATATTACCGTTGCTTCTGAAATTATGGCAGTGCTTTGTCTTTCTAATTCTATTAAGGATTTAAAAGAAAGACTTTCAAAAATTATCGTTGCATATACTTACGACGATAAGCCTGTAACAGCAGGCGACTTAAAAGCACACGGCGCAATGACGGCTTTACTTAAAGACGCTATTAAACCTAACTTGGTTCAAACGTTAGAAGGAACTCCTGCGTTCGTTCACGGTGGACCGTTTGCTAATATCGCACACGGTTGCAACTCGGTTATAGCAACCAAAACTGCACTTAAAATGGGTGATTACACAGTTACCGAAGCAGGCTTTGGTGCAGACCTTGGCGCAGAAAAATTCTTAGATATAAAATGCCGTATGGCAGGGTTAGTACCCGATGCGGTCGTAGTTGTTGCTACCGTTAGGGCGTTAAAGATGCACGGTGGCCGTGCTAAAACCGAACTTAATAACGAGGATTTAGTTGCTTTAGAAAAGGGTATTCCTAACTTATTACGTCACGTTTCAAATATTAAAGACGTATATAAATTACCTTGTGTTGTTGCAGTAAATCGTTTCCCTACCGATACGGATAAAGAAATAGAATTCATTATAGATAAGTGTAAAGAACTTGGTGTAAATACCGTTTTATCTACCGTTTGGGCAGAAGGTGGAAAGGGTGGCGAGGCATTAGCAAAAGAAGTTATTAACCTTTGCGAAAACGCTACCGGTGACTTTACTTTCAGTTATTCTGATGATTTAACTATTGCGCAAAAGATTGAAGCAGTCGTTAAAAAGATTTATCGTGGCAACGGCATAATTATTACGCCTAATGCTAAAAAACAAATAGATACGTTAGAAAAATTAGGCTTTGGCAACTGCCCAATTTGTATTGCAAAAACACAGTATAGTTTTTCAGACGACCCAACTAAACTCGGCGCTCCGGAAGACTTTATGGTAACTATTAAAAACGTTAAAATTTCAGCAGGTGCAGGTTTTATAGTTGTTCTAACGGGCGACATAATGACTATGCCAGGCTTACCTAAAGTTCCGTCTGCAGAAAATATAGACGTTGACGATAACGGTAATATAATCGGTTTATTCTAAATAAAACAAAAAATAAAAAAAGACGGTTTAATAACCGTCTTTTTCCGTTGGTGCCGATGGTCGGGGCTTGGTGCAAGCACCAAAACTAAGTCCGTCAAGTAAGCTCGTCAAAGGCGTGCGAACCTTCGGTTCTCGTCCGACACAAAATACACAGAACAAAAAAAGAACCGTTGATACGGTTCTTTTTCCGTTGGTGCCGATGGTCGGGGCTTGGTGCAAGCACCAAAACTAAGTCCGTCAAGGAAAGTTCGTCAAAGGCGTGCGAACCTTCGGTTCTCGTCCGACACATCTATAGAACAAAAAAAGAACCGTTGATACGGTTCTTTTTTAGTTGGTGCCGATGGTCGGACTCGAACCGACACGGAGGATTAGTCCACTGGATTTTGAGTCCAGCGCGTCTGCCAGTTTCACCACATCGGCAAAAAAATTTACTTTACGTATTGCAAAAGATAAGTATTTTTGTTAAAATATTATAGATAATAATACTAAAACTTACAAACTTAACTTTACCTTAAGATAATATCACAAAATTATCTTTATGGCAAGCGGAAAAAGGAAATTTTTATGGAAAAATTAGTTCTAATTGACGGAAACAGCTTAATAAACCGTGCTTTTTACGCAATGCCCGTTTTAACTACTAAAGACGGAGTTCCAACTAACGCAGTTTACGGCTTTTTAAATATGCTTTTTAAAATCTTTACCGACGAAAAGCCTACGCATATGGCGGTTGCATTTGATTTAAAAGCACCAACTTTCCGCCATAAAATGTACGACGGATACAAGGCTACAAGAAAGCCTATGCCCGAAGAACTTCGTCCACAAATCCCGCTTCTTAAAGAGTTGCTTGGTTTAATGAATATAACTGTTGTTGATAAAGAGGGTGTAGAAGCTGACGATATTATAGGTACTATTGCTAAACACACCTCTATTTCAACTCAAATTTATACCGGTGATAAAGACTCTTTTCAACTTGTCGATGATGAAACAAGCGTATATTTTACTCGCCGTGGAATAACTGATATAGACGTTTATAGCGTTGATAATTTTAAAGAAAAAACTGGGATAGAGCCTATTCAAATTATAGACCTAAAGGCGCTTATGGGGGATTCTTCTGATAATATTCCAGGTGTTCAAGGTATTGGCGAAAAAACGGCTAAAACTTTAATAGAAGAATATGGTTCGATAGAAAATTTATACAAAGACACCTCTAACTTAAAAGGTAAATTAAAAGAAAAAATAGAGTTTGGTAAAGATATGGCGTATTTATCTAAAACTCTTGCAACCATAAATACTGATTGCGGTGTTTCTACCGACGTTGCCTTAATGACCGTAAGTTTACCGTTTTCTTTAGAATTTAAAAGACGACTAATAGAACTTGAACTTAAAACTATTGTTCGCAGAGAAGAATTTTTTGAAACTAATAGTACTGAACAACAAATAGAAGAAAAACAAGTTATTAACGTAGAGCAAACTGAACTTAATTTCAACACTTTTGCTACGGTTGATTATTCTAAAACTTACGCTATAAATTTTAGTGACGAAAAGGTTAGCGTTTTTGATGGTCAATATGAATATTCGGCTAAAATTCGACTAAATTTATTAGACGACGGCGTTACTTCTTTACAAGCCTTTGGCTTTATAGAAAAATTATTATATAGCAACGCAAAGTTGATAGTTTACGACCTTAAAAATTTTAAAAGACGTTTATACGTTTTGGGAAAATCCACCGACTTTATTGCAGACGACCTTTCTATATTAAAGTATTTAGTTGATTTTTCTGGTGGGGCGGAAACGTTAATAGAGGTTATAGAAAGTTATAACTTAAACAATAACTTGCCTGCGTATTCTATATATAAATTGTTTAATGATTTGTACGAAAAATTGATAGAATACGATATGGAAGAACTCTACAAAAAGGTAGAGCTTCCACTTGCAGACGTTTTGTTTGCTATGGAAAATTCGGGCTTTAAGATTGATATTAACGCATTAACTGATGCGGGTAAAAAATATAAAGTTATTTTAACTGAACTTGAAAGCGAAATCCGTGAAATGACTGGAGAAGACGCTCTAAACGTAAACTCACCAAAACAACTTGGCGAGGTCTTATTTGAAAAAATGAAGATAGGTAAAGGCAAAAAAACTAAAAGTGGATATTCTACTTCTGCCGAAGTTTTGGAGGCGTTTGAGGATACCGTTCCAGTAGTTTCTAAGATTTTAGAGTATAGAAAGATACAAAAATTGCACTCTACTTACGTAGAGGGCTTTAAGCCTTTAATTGATAAAACGGGGCTTATTCATACCACGTTTAACCAAACGGTGACGGCAACGGGCAGATTATCTTCCAGTGAACCAAATCTTCAAAACATACCGGTTAGAGAAAACGAAGGCAAAGAACTTAGAAAATTTTTCGTACCAAAAGGTGAAGATAGGGTTTTAATTACTGCAGACTATTCACAAATAGAATTAAGGCTTTTGGCGGCGTTTAGTAAAACTCCGTCACTTGTAGATGCCTTTAATAATGGTGAAGATATTCATAGCCGTACTGCAGAAAAAATATTTAAGGTTAATAAAAGCGAAGTTACAAAAGAAATGCGCCGTAAAGCAAAGGCTGTAAACTTTGGCGTTATCTACGGAATAAGTGAATATGGCTTGGCAAAAAATATAAAAATATCACCATTCGAAGCAAGAGAATATATTAATTCTTATTTTAAGGAATTCCCCGAAGTTAAAGCGTATATGCAAACTAACGTAGATTTTGCAAAGGAACACGGCTATTCAATAACGTATTTTAATCGTAGGCGCTATATTAGGGAACTTTCAGCACAGTCGTATATGGTTCGTCAGTTTGGTGAAAGAGTTGCAATGAATATGCCACTTCAAGGAAGTGCTGCAGACGTTATTAAAATTGCCATGATTAACGTTTATAACAGGCTTAAAAAAGAGGGGCTAAAATCTGAACTTATACTTCAAGTTCACGATGAACTTATTATAGACGCTTATTTAAATGAAAAAGAAATCGTAGAAAAAATTCTTCAACAAGAAATGGAATCTGCCGTAAAACTTTCGGTACCGTTAATTGCGGAACCGGGTGTTGGTAAAACTTGGTTCGAGGCAAAGTAGAGTATGAAAAAAAAGATTGCAATAACAGGTGGGATCGGTAGCGGTAAATCTGAAGTAGTTAAGGCTATCAAAGAACTTAATTATCCCGTATTTTCCTGTGACGAAATCAATGCTGAACTGTTAAAAAGAAGAACGGTGCTTAAACGCATAAAGGTACTGTTTCCGAACACCGTTAGGGGGTTTTTTAAGCCAAAGTTAGATAAAAAGGCATTGTCTAACGTGGTTTTTTCAGATAAAAGTGCCGTAAAAATATTGAATTCAATACTGCATCCACTTATAATGAACACGTTAAATGCTAAAATGAAAAGGGCGAATTCTGAACTTGTTTTTGCAGAGGTGCCGTTGCTATTTGAAGCAGATTATAAAGAACTCTTTGATGAAATTATAGTAGTTGTAAGAGATAAAGAGCAAAGGATAAAAAGCGTTATGGTACGCTCCAATTTAACTGAAAGCGACGTTTTAAAGCGTATGAATAATCAAGTAAATTACGATGCAATGGACTTGTCAGATTACCTTGTAATAGAAAATAATTCGGACGTTGAAAACTTAAAAGAAAAAACAAAAAAAATCATAGAACAAAAATTTATAGGAGACTAATTTATGTTGGCGAGGATAATAAGATTCCCAAACTTTCGTGATAAGGCGGTAACGCTTTCTTATGACGATGGTGTAAAGCAAGACGTCAGACTAATTGAAATTATGAAAAAACACGGGCTAAAAGGAACTTTTAATTTGGGTTCTGGCATGTGCGAAGCGACGAAAAATCACCTTAAAAAGGCAGACCTTTATAAAACTTACGCTAAATCGGGTATGGAAGTTGCCGTTCACGGACGTGGACATCTTTATTTGACTGCAGTGGATAAAACGCAAGTTGTTGCCGAATTTTTAGACGATAGAAGAGAATTAGAAAAGATATTTAAAACGGTAATTAACGGCATGGCGTATCCTTATGGTAAGTATGACGAACAAACCTTACGTATTATTGAAAATTGTGGAATAAAGTATGCAAGGACTACAGAATCAACTAATGGTTTCGAGCTTCCTGAAAATTGGTTGGAGTGGCACCCAACTGCAAAGCATACTGCTCCCGAACTAAACGAACTTGTAGATAAATTCTTTGCGCCGGCTGACGGAAATTATTGGAGACAAGGCGTACGTGTTTTCTATTTATGGGGGCATAGTTATGAATTTGATAACGATAAAAACTGGAACGTTATAGAAGAATTTTGCCAAAGGGTGGGTGACCGTGACGACGTTTGGTACGCTACCAACGGTGAAATATACGAATACGTAGAAAATGCAAAAAGATTAGAATTTAGTGCAGACGGTAGGTATGTGTATAATCCCGGTTCGCAAGCTATTTACATAGAAAGCTTTGGCAGAAAAGCAATAGCAAAGCCAGGTAAAGTTACTAAAGTTTATTAACGGCAAAACTTGTAAGATTCGCTAAAACTATTATTATGACCACTTAAAAACCATGATTATAATAAAAAACTTGGAAAAAGAAAAAAGAAGATAAAAAAGAAAATACCGAAGGACATTTCCTTCGGTATTTTAGTTTGTTAGTAAGTATTAAAACGACTATATGACCCATAATAAAGTTAAACGTATGATAAAATTTAGGCGTGTTTTTCTAATCGTGGTCGTTATAGCGTTTTGTTTGCTTACCGTAAATCGTGTAAAAATAGAAGGTAAAGCAATGCCTTTTTATGGACTTGATGACGGTGATTTTAATATTATTGCATCGTTTTCTACCTATTATGGCAATTCTTCTGAAGAACGTAAGTGGAACGTGAATTTGGCAAGTAAAAGCATAAACAATTATTTTTTAAATTCTGGTGCAGAGTTTTCCTTTAATTCAGTGGTTGGTGAACGTACTGAAAAACGTGGATATAAACAGGCTAAGATTATCATTAACGGTGAATTTACTGATGGGATAGGTGGTGGAGTGTGTCAAGTTTCCACCACTCTTTATAATGCAGTATTGCTTGCGGGACTTAAAATTACCGAATATCATCCTCACTCTCTTTCGGTAAACTACGTTAAGCCGTCTTTTGATGCAATGGTAAATTCTGGCACGGCAGACCTTAAATTTGTTAATAATACTAATTTTCCTTTGATTATAAATTCTTTTGCTAATGGCGAAAGCTTAAAAATAGTAATTAGTGGCAAAAAATCACCCTATACTTACGAGCGGACTTTTGAAATAGTAGAAGAATTACCTATAGAAACTAAAAAGATTATAGACGACGGCAGTTATCCGGAATTGCTTATAGGACAAGAAAAAGTTATTTCCTATGGAAAAAAGGGACTTAAAAGCAAAGGCTATTTAATAAAATATAAAAACGGCAAGTTTATAGAAAAGCGCTTGATTAGAACGGATACTTATAAGTCGTTAAACTGTGTTATATTGATAGGCGTGGGGGAGATAAAGGAAGAAAATACATCATTGGGCGATTTAGATTGTAAAAGTTTATAGTAATAAGCAAATAATTTATAAAAACCCTTTGACAAATACTTTTTTTTGTGATACCATAACATAGCATTAATTGAATAAAAAGTTTTAACTTTAACCTAAAATTGGAGAAATACCCAAGAGGCCGAAGGCGACCCCGCCCTCCTGTCATAAGGGCAGTCGTGGACTTTGGCTACAAACAGTCCACTGGACTGTTTGCTTAACGCGTCGTCCCCCTGCTTCGGGACCTTAGCAGTGGAGCATGAAGTAAATTTAATAAAAAAGATAAACTACGGAGAAATACCCAAGAGGCCGAAGGGGCTCCCCTGCTAAGGGAGTAGTGTGTGATAAGCGCAGCGAGGGTTCAAATCCCTCTTTCTCCGCCAAGAAATAAGGACACCGAGTGGTGTCCTTATTTCTTGGTTGATAGACTAAAAAAGAGGGATTTGAAAAGAACGTTAAGAAAACGGTGGACATCCACCGTTTTTAGTGGTTGACCGAAGATTTTTGCAAGGCATTAGTTTGTGTTTTTTGTCTTTGCCTTGCAAAAAGCAAGACCCAATCCCTCTTTCTCCGTCATTAGAGACCTAACCCGAATTAAAATCGGGTTGGGTTTTTTAAATTTAGTGTCATATAATATTGATTTTAAAATTCTATTTATATTATCTTCCTACATAAGGAGGTAATATGAATTTACAAAAAGCAAACGATTATACAAAAAAATTATTTAATACTAATTGGGTAAAATGGGTGCATGAGGGAACTAAACCAGCCGATACAAGCGCAGAGAAAAGTGCAAACGTTTTAATAGGTACACTTTCAAAACATTGTGCTATGTGCTTAAATCTTAACGGTTGTTGTTTTGTGGTTGGTAAATGCCCCGAACAACCCTTACACCCGAACTGTCATTGTTTTTGCGTAGATATTCCATCAATAACGGCAAAAGCAGAATGTCCTATAGAAAAAATCAGAGATTATATCTTTTCAGATCTAAAAAGTAATGGCAAAAAAGAGTTGTTTGAAAGTTGGGGTTATAGTATAATAGACTCAGAAGAACTAAAAAATGTAATCGAAAAACAAGCACGAATTTCTTATTCTGTTGGCGAATATGATTTAGGCAAACTTAATGAATATGGTCAGAGAATAAACGTTGTTATTGAATTAAAACGAAAAAATAAAGAAGGTAGTATTACTTTTCTCTCAGGTTGGATGGTGTATCCAAATGGAAGAATTGTATTGACTACACCATACGGAGCGAAATAGTATGAAATTATTAAATAGAGTGGAACTTATTGTTGATAAAAAAAGATATACAGACCAAGGAATAAAAAAAGGCGATAAAGGAATAGTTCTTGGAGAAGAACGAAACGGATATTGGCTTGTTATTTTTGATGGTGAAATATATCAAGATGAAGATGGGGTTTGGACAACTACGGAAATTGATGCTGCTGTTTTAGAAGAGGACGTAAAGGTGATACTAGAATAATATGAAAGAGTATGATAGAGTAGAATTAATTAATGACAGACAAGAATATTTAGATGCAGGAGTAAAAAAGGGAGATAAAGGCACTATTTTGGGTGAAAACCGTTTGGGTTATTGGCTAGTTTATTTTGACGGTGAAATATTTCAAGATGAGGATGGTATTTGGAGCACAACAGAAATTGATGTCGGTGTAAAAGAACAGGATTTGAAAGTAATAAAAGAGAGTGACTAAAACTCAATTAAAAGTTCAATGAGTGAAGCACACACTCCGCCAAGAGCGATTCTATTTGAACCCAAATAGAGTCGCTTTTTCTATTACTATAATTAAATATATCTTCGTTAAAGGTAATGCAGGCATAATCTTTGATTTTGAAAGACCTAAATAAAACTCTTAGTTAATGTCTTTTTTGATTTGAATTAAAAACTTATTGCTTTTTATGTTATAAAATGCTAAAATATATTTGCGACTCTTAATTTAATATTTTCACATAAAAGTATACTTATAGGGCATAAGTGTATCTTTTTCGCAACACAAAAATCTTTTATGTGGATTTATTTGTTTAAATTAAGTGTCGCAACTTAGAGCGATAAGTCACTTTGCTAAGTGTCATATTCGCTTGAGTATGGCACTTTTTTATTTTAATTCTATTCTACACAGCGTAGAGTTTTATATATGAATTGTTTTTTTGTCAAAAAGCGAGTAAATGATAAGTAGGTTTACTTTGCGCATACGTTTTGATAAAATTTATATAGAAACTTTTGGAGGATTTATATATGGGATTGTTTAGCAAAAAACACAGCATTGGTAAAACAATAGCTGAATTAAGAAAAGAAAAAGGTTGGACACAACTTGAACTTGCTGAAAAATTACAAGTTAGTGATAAAGCTATTAGCAAGTGGGAAAAAGATAGCGGTGCTCCGAGCGTGGAATTCTTTCCTGCAATGGCAGAATTATTTGGTGTTAGTATTGATTATATAATGACAGGAAAAAAGGTTGAGCCCGAAATTATAACAATGTCTAAGATAGAACTTTGTGCAAAAAAAGACGACCCCGCTCTTTTAATCAATTTTGGTGCTAACTCAAAAGATGAAAATGGCAAGTCTCTTATGGACTATATAAAGCAATATAATAGTCTAAAAGTGTTAAAGGCATTATTTGATAAGTGTTCCCATCAAACACATTATATGGGACTTTTTAATCACGGAAATTTCATAGATTTAAACAAGTGTGCTGATGAAATATTACTGTTAATGCATATAAACTGTGAGCGTAAATATATTAAAGAAGTTTGTAGAAGCAATGTTTCGATATATGCTGTTAGTGATATAGATAAAAATGGCTACATAAAAGTTCTAGAATATTTAATTAAAAATTACGATAAATTACCTCAAGACCAAAAGGAATATTATTTTGGGACGGAAACTATCTTAAAACCCCAAAAAGCGTGGTTGTTTGCTTATCCATATTTTTTAGATATAGCCTATAAAACGAACAAAAAAGTTTTTAGCGAATTGTTTAATAAAATTATTGATACAAATAATGATTATGAAAAAGAAAATAAAATATTACGTGAATGGGCAGGACATTATTATGATGACCATTTTAGACAATGGATAGAAAGACATTGTTATATTCATGTTCTTCAATCTACTGTTGTTCAGGCGTTTAACAATGGAGAAATAGAACTTGCAAATCAACTTAATTCTTATTGTAAAAATAAACTTACAACACACCAAATTAATGTTTTAGCAATTGAAAACAATAGTAAGTTGAGCGATAAAGAAAAACAATTAGCAAAATCAATACACGATGGCATTGTTTGTATTGATGAAATTTTATCCATTAACGATTTTAAACTTATTAAAAAAACTCTTAATGAAT
>JAZSKQ010000014.1:0-19436 GCA_045534905.1 Christensenellaceae bacterium
AAAAGTTTAACGTTAAAAAAAACTTTTTTATCTTCTATTAAAATTACCGTTTTAAATGTTAAGTATATAGGGAATATTAGAAAAATTACTATGACTAAAACAGCCCAAATCACATTATTATTTTTCGCAAAAAAAAATTAAATATACAAAAAGAGCTTGAATCAAAAATTCAAGCTCTTCTATATTAAATTAAAATTTATCTACTTCTTCACCTTGCAAGAAATCCGGAATTTCTTCTTCGCCGATATCTGGCAAATCAAAATCATCATCAACGTCTTCGGATTTAGAATCTTCTTCCACATAAACATCTTTCTTGTACAAATACTCGTCAGAATCACTTTTGCCGTGAATTAGTTCTATTTTATTTATCAATTCTTCATAATCAGGCAAATCATCTAAAGATGAAATTTGGAAACGTTTCAAAAACTCGTCTGTTGTACCAAAAAGTACGGGTTTACCAACAGCATCTTTTCTACCAACAGGCTCAATCACGCCAAGTTCTAAAAGTTTTTGAACAGCATATTCACTATTGCCACGAATTTCTTCTAAGTCAATGCGAGTGACGGGTTGTTTATATGCAATAATAGCAGCAACTTCTAACATGCTTTTTGAAAGTTCACGTTCTTTTATAGGATTAAGAACTGCCGAAACATCTTCTGAATATTTAGGATTTGAACAAAATTGCAATTTTTTATTAAATTTTAAAATATGTATGCCACTATCTTCAGAATATTTTTTCTGCAATATTTCATAACTAGATAAAATATCTTTTTCGGAGACTTCTAACTTTTCGGCAATATCCGAAATAGCAATTTGAGTTCCCGAAACAAATAAAATAGACTCAATTATATTCGTCAATTTCTCCAAGTTCTTCATTTCTATCATCCCTTAAAATTAAAGTAATATCGTCAAAAATACCGTGTTGAACAACCGATATATATTGAAGTTTAAGTAGTTCAAGCATAGCTTGAAATGTTGTAATAAGTTCGGTTCTTGTATAACGAGACGGAAACATCTCAAAAAAACTTACTTCTTTTTTATCTAATAATACTTGCCTAATACTATCAACTTTATCTTTAACCGTAAAAACTTCCTTAGGTATTTCCTTTAGAACGTTTTCTTGACGTTTTTTATCGTCAACACGCATTAAAAGCTTAGAAAAAGCACTAATTAGACCATCTAAATTAAAGTCACTATAAACAATTTTAACGTCACCTACCGACTTATCTGGACTTTTATAAAACCTATCAACGTTTTCTTGTTCTTTAAGCTTTGCGCTTGCTTCCTTAAATAATTTATACTCTTCAAGTTGACGTATAAGCGCTTGTTCAGGGTCAACGTAATCATCGTCATACTCTTCTATTTTTGGTAAAATTGATTTAGATTTAATCTCTAATAAGGTGGCAGCCATATTTAGATAATCACTAGCCTTGTCAACGTCAAGTTTATCAAGACTTGAAATATAAGCTAAATACTGCTCGGTAACTTGAGAGACAAAAATATCCTTAATTTCAATTTTAGCCTCTCTTATTAAATGAAGCAATAAGTCTAAAGGTCCTTCAAAATTATCAAGTTTTGTAGAATAATCAACAACGGATTCAAATTCGGCCATTAAAATATTAACCCCCAAAACTGTACTATAGGATATTTTAATAAATTCGCAACGTAATTTAATGCAAAACCTAAAATATCTAATTGCGGTACGTTTACCATATCGGCAAAAATACCCAAAAACAATAATCCAAGTAATACAAGATATCCTTTTTCTCTTAAAAATCTATAAATTTTACCACGTTTTTTACTAAAAGAATCAATTGCCCTAAACCCATCTAAAGGATACACAGGTATTAAATTGAATACTGAAAAACCTATACTCATTGAAAAAATAAAAAACAACGTGTATCTTAAAACGTAAGTAAAATATCCAAATTCCGGAATTGAATATGATAAAACAAATAAAGGATATACCAAAAAGGCAAGTAAAATATTTGATACAATTCCAGCAATAGAAACAAAAAAACAATCCCTTTTATAATTTTTAAAGTTGTAAGGATTTACCGGAACTGGTTTTGCCCAACCAAAACCAGTAAAAACAAAGCAAATAAGCCCAGAAACGTCAAAATGGTTTAATGGATTAAGATTATATCTTCCATTTATTTTAGGAGTATTATCGCCACATTTTACCGCAACGAACGCATGCGCAAATTCGTGAAGCGGAAGCACCACGATTAAGGCTAAAAATATGCAAATGTACTCTAAAATTCTTTCAATCATAAATAATTAAACGTCGTTCCTAATAATATCTTCGTAGTCTTGTCCTTTAACAACAACTTTAGACTTCCCGTCTTTAACAAAAACAACGGGCGGAATTTTATTTCTATTATAGTTACTTGACATTGAATAGTTATAAGCACCCGTAGAAAAAACTGCAAGCATTTCACCTGCTTTCATTTTGGGAAGTTTAACAAATTCGGCTATAATATCGCCACTTTCACAACATTTACCTGCAATCGTATAAATTTCAGTAGCATCATCGTTTAGTTTTTCAGGTGCACAAACGGTATATTTTGCTTGATAAAGGGCGAATCTTGGATTTTCAAACATTCCACCGTCGATTGATAAATAATTTTTTATATTTTTTATCTCTTTTACTTCGCCAACAGTATAAAGGGTTATACCTGCCTCGCCCACAATAGACCGACCCGGTTCTAAAATAATGTATGGAATTTTAATATTATTTTCTTTTGCAGAATCTTTAACGCTTTTTGTAATTAAAGAAACAAATTCAGTATAATCTTTATAAGTGAGTTTTTCATCACCTTCAGAATACCAAATACCAAACCCACCACCAAGGTCTAAAATTTCGGGTTCAACGTTAAAAGCTTCCTTAAGGTGCTTATAATATTCCATCATTTTATTTACACCAATAACGAATGACTTCTTTTCAAATATTTGAGAACCAATATGACAATGAAGTCCCGAAAAAATTAAATTTGACGAATTTAAAACTGATTTAATAGCTAAATCGGTATCGCCATTAGCAAGCGAAAAACCAAACTTACTATCAATTTTTGCCGTTTGTATATAATGATGTGTATGGGCTTCTACTCCCGGATTCACCCTAATCAATACCTTTTGATTAACGTTTTTATTTTTTGCAATTTTATTAAGTAACTCTATTTCATTAAACCCATCTATAACGATTAAGCCAACACCGTAATCTATCGCTTCTTCTAATTCATAAGGCAATTTATTATTACCGTGAAAAATAAGTTTACTTGCGTCAAAACCAACTGATTTTGCAGTATATAGTTCACCACCGGAAACTGAATCCGCGAAAAGACCGTATTTAGAAATAAGCCTATAAATTTCTTTACAGCAAAAAGCCTTAGAAGCGTATGCTATACTTCCATTAACCCCACTGTCTTTAAAACCGTCTATGTATGATAAACACATTTTTTCAATATGAGTTTGATCCATTACGTAAAGTGGAGTTCCGTATTCTTTTTTTAAATCAGTAACTTTTACACCACCAATTTCAAGTATTCCATTATTCGATTTTAAGGTGTCTCTAAAATTCATAAAAAAATATTCCCGAGTTTTTTATTATATTAACAAAAAACAACGGGAATTGTCAAGATATTATAATATTATTAGTAATTTTAAATTACCCAATTTTGAACAATTTCTTTAATGTTATCAAAATAATTAGATTTTTTTACTAATTCTGTTGAAATTAAATACGTTTCTTTAATTAGAACGTTATTTTCAAAAATTTGAATTTTACCAACTTTTTCACCAATATTTATTGGGGCTTTTAGATTTTCAAAATAAGATACTTTTACGTCTATAATTCTTTCAACGTTTTTTTCACTAAAAATAAATATAGATTTTTCTGGTTTTGCTGTTAAAAAATCATTTTTACCATACTTTACAGGCACGTCGTTATAAACGTTTTGGTCTTTATCAACTACAATTTTATTTACGTAATTTGCAAATCCATAATTAAACATTTTAGATACGTCGTTAAACCTTGTTTTAGAATCAGGAGCATTTATTACAACTGAAATCAAACGAGTATTATTTCTTATTGCTGAAGCACATAAACAATGGCCTGCCTCTTGTGTGAAGCCCGTTTTACCCGAATCACAACCATTGTAAAACTTAATAAGCTTATTTGTATTAGAAATCTCAGTATATCTATCATTAGAATGATAAATTTTATCCATCCATACGTTTGAAAATCCAAAATATTCTTTATGGGTTATTAGTTTTGAAAACATAATAGCCACGTCTTTTGCAGTGGAATGTTGACCTAATTTAGGAAGACCTGTACAGTTTACAAAAACAGTATTTTCCATACCTATTTCCTTACATTTATTATTCATTTTTTCAACAAACACACTCTCAGAACCAGCAATTTGTTCTGCTAAAGCAACACATGCATCATTCGCCGAAGCTACAACTATACTTTTGATTAAATCACTTATTTTATAAACTCCACCTGCCTCTAAAAAAACTTGAGACCCACCCATGCCAGAAGCAGTTTCTGACACGGTTATTTCCTGATCGAGTTTTAAATTTCCTGCATCTATTTCATCAAAAATTAATAAAAGCGTCATGATTTTACACATACTTGCAATTGGCCTTTTTTCATTTTCATTTTTAGCACAAATAACAGTTCCACTATCAGGCTCTATCAAATAACAACATTTGCTTTGATAGTTGTCTATTTCTTCTTCAGCTTTAGCAAATTTAAAAGAATTTTTAAAAACCATCATAAAACTGATAGATATTAAAAAAGCAGATAAAACACAAACGATAAAATTTTTCTTTTGCATAAATACTCCTTATTACTAACTTATAAATATTTTTTGCAAATCTAATTAAATTATTCATTATGTGTGACATAATTAAAACTAAAAAGATATGTTTTTTTCTAACAATCACTTTGAAAACTTCACACAACCTAAATACGCAAAAAAATTTAAAAGAAAATATTATTCTGATGAAAATAGTTCTACCTTTTCTGATTTCACACCCTATTTGCATAAAAAAACAAATAAAATAATTATAACAGGACACCAAGTTAATTAGTATCTTTATTTCCAAAATTGAATACTAAAAAAATCACCACGTATGTGGTGATTTCTTAAATATCGCTATTAAATACATTCATCATATTATTTATTGATACACCAAATCCCCTAGTAGGGTCATTTACAAAAACATGAGTAACCGCACCAACCAATTTTCCATCTTGAACAATTGGGCTACCACTCATCCCCTGTACAATTCCATTTGTTTTATCTATCAATTCTTCGTCTTCTATTTTAATTACGAAATTTTTCGTGGAACTTCCTACAGCATCTACCTTTACTATAGAAATTTTATATTCTTTTGGGTCTTTACCATCAATCGTAGAATAAATACAAGCATTGCCAATTTTACCCTCACCAACCTCAATTTTAGTTAAATTTTCAGTATTGATTTTACAATTAAATTCACCAAAAACACCAACGTTTGTATTATGTTTTATTTTACCAATAGGTGCTTTTGAAATAAATACTCCATGAAGTTCACCCGGACACCCTCTTTCACCTTTTTTTATACTACTTATATAAGAATTATACACGTCGCCTCTTTTAAGTTCTAAAATTTCTCCTTTATCGTTTAATATTGGGTGACCTAAAGACGCAAACGCTCTTTCAGTTAAAAATGTAGTCGTGCCTATACCGTTAATTTCTTCACGAACAAACAAACCTAACTTGTATTGTCCATAAACGTCTCTAACAGGTAAAATATTAAACAAAATATTTTCACCGTGACGTTTAACTTCAACTTTCTTTTCTTTTCCATCAATGATTGCTACCGCTAAATCTTTTGCGTTATTAACTTCTAACCCACCAACGTATAAAATTAAATCTCCAACTTTTATTCCACTCTCTTTTGAAGGAGATACAACGCCACTCTCTGTTAAAACGTCAGAAATCCCAACAACTTCAGCACCTCTTTGCGCTATGGAAAAACCTATCGGCATTCCACCTAAATAGACGGTTTTACTTTCAGCATAAGACTTATTTATGGGCATAGAAAAGGAACAAAACAACAACAGTAATAAAAATAGTCTTTTAAGAATTTTTTTCATATACGTATATGGTGTGCAAGACATAAATTTATATACAAAAAAACACGCCACTTAAAAAGTAGCGTGTTAATTTTTACTAAAATTAAACTAATTCAACCATTTGCGTAATAATAGAATCAAGAGTTGTTGAAGAAATACCCATATCAAGCAAGAAGTTATAAACTTTGTCAGCAAAATAATTGCCCTCATAATTGTACCAAATATGGTTATATGCGGTAACAACACAATTAAATATTGCCTCTGCTTGACCGGTACCTTCTCGTGCATCACCCCAGTTTGAACCCATCCATGAAAAACAACCAAATTCGTAATCTCTAAACAAGTCAACCTTTTCGGCACCACACAATCCTTTAATTAGGAAAGCTAAGCAACCCGTTCTATCTCTACCAGCACTGCAGTTAAATATAATAGGATAATTACTTAAATTTGCAAAATGATCAATTTCTTTCTTTAATATAGTATTAACTTTAGAATTATTTTGATAAGTCCAACTTAAGTTGCCAGCAGCTAGAATACTTACGCCTCCGTCAGTATCAACTTTTATATGTTTAATTCCGTTAATAGCTTTTTGGTTAGCACTTTCTGATGATCTTCTTAAATCAATTTGAGTTTTAACACCTAAAACATTTACTAAAGTATCTCTACCAACACTTGTAATACCATCCAAAGCAGCTGAACGATAAATTAAACCTTGCTTAATTTGCTTATCACCACTACCAATTAAAGAATTGATTTTGGTTCCTCTTGATAGACCACCACCTAAATCTCTAGAATTAGAAACGCCTTCAATTTCAATAGTTCTTATACCCTTTTTAGTAGTAAAAGAATAAATTTTTGAAATCTCATCTTGTTTGGAATCAAATTTTGCAGTAACTTTCCAGTAATAGGTCTTATTAACAAACAAATTTTCAACTTCAATAGACGTTTCCGTCGTTTCTATTTCAACCTTATTTTTTGTAAAGTTCTTATCAGTTGCTAATTGAACAATAAATTTTGTTGCAGTCGTATCAGTACAGTCAAAAGAAATAGAAACCGGAACGGGATGAAAGTCATCATCGACACCTTCAATTGCACCATAAAATTCTTTATTACTTCTGTTATAGTACTCAATAGTTTCATTTGTACAATAAGATCTATCTCTATAATCGTCAATCCACTCTTGAACAAAGTCTTTTACAAGACTTACTTTTGCACCTTCAATAGGAGCAACTTGAGTAAATATGTCTGACCCAACGTTTTCATCTACCGGTGGAACTGGTTCTTGTGGATCTTGAGGTCCTTCACCCTCACCAGGAGTCTCAACCGGAGGATTAACCCCTTCGTTAGGATTATTAGGATCAACAGGATCCTTACAAGCAAACGAAAATAAAGATACTAATGCCATAATAACTACCAATAAAATACTTAATAATTTTTTCATAAATACCTCCTAAATGTTATTTTTATAAATTGTAGTTTTTTCAACTAGTTCTTTTGCTAATAAAATAGAATTTTCACTGTTAGAATCGCCACCAATAAGCCTTGAAACCTCTAAAATTTTATCATTTTCAGACAACTTTTCAACTTTAGTTACGGTTCTTCCATCAATTTCTTCTTTGGAAATTAAAAAATTTGTATCTGCCATCGCAGAAATTTGCGGAAGGTGCGAAATGGCTAAAATCTGAGTGTTTTTTGCTATCATTGCAAATTTATATGCAACTATTTTAGCGGTATTTCCACTTATACCAGAGTCTATTTCATCAAATATAAAAGTTGGAATAGCGTTTGTTTTTGATGATTGAGTTTTAATAGCAAGCATAAACCTACTCATTTCCCCACCACTAATCACACTAGATAATGGTTTAAGCGTTTCGCCAACGTTTGCAGAGAATAAAAATTCAATTTCATCAATTCCATTATTGGAAATAAATTTAGAATTTTCTATACTTGGCAAATCCTTAAATGCAACCAAGAAATTAGCACCTTTCATTCCAAGATCAGACAATTCATTTTTTACTTCATTTGCAAAGATAACTGACTTTTCTCTGCGAATATTACTTAGTTTATTATATAGTTTATAAATTTCTTTTTCGAAATTAGATTTTTTATTTAATAAATCGTTAGCAAGCGTATTAAAGTTTTCAAGCTTGTTTTTTTCTTCTATAGCATTAGACAAGAATAGATTTATTTCTTCAAATGAATTGCCGTATTTTCTTTTTAGATTTTTAATTTGCTCTAAACGTGTTTCAACGTAATTCGGATCAACGTCAATATCAAACAATCCATCAATTAAATTATCGGCTGTATCTGATAAGTCCGAAAGCTCAACAGAAACGTCGGAAATTCTATTATATAAATTTAGATAATCTTCAGAAATATCCGATATATTTGAAATTTGCTTTTTCGCATCAGCCAAAAGTGAAAAAAAGTTTAAATCTCCACTCGTTATACTTTTAACTGTATAAAGTGCGTTTTTTATTTTTTCTAAATTATTAATTTTTGATTTAAAATCTAAAAGTTCTTCTTCCTCACCATCTTTTAAATTAACGGAAGTTATCTCTTTGATTTGATAATCTAAAATATCTACTCTAATAGCTCTTTGCGATTCGTCGCCACCAAGTTGTTCCAATTCTAATAAAATAGACTTATAACTCGAGACTATTTTTTTTAACGACTCCTTTATTTCTTGACAATTTTCGCCTGCAATTTCGTCAATTAAAGAAAGTTGATTAGAATTTTTCAACAAGGAAAAGTGTTCGCTTTGCCCATGAACGTCTATTAAACTAGACGTAAAATTTTTAAGCATACCGACAGTAACGGTATTCCCATTAATTTTTACTGAATTTTTTCCATCCCTAGTTATTTTTCTACTGACTATAAGAACGTCTTCAATATCAAAATCATTGTCAGTTAATAACTGTATTATATTTTGATTATTTGACACATCAAATTCCGCTTGAACAAAACAGTTGTTTTCGCCGTCCCTTATAAAAGATTTATCGACTTTTGCCCCTAAAACAAAATTCAAACACTCTAATATAACCGATTTACCAGAACCTGTTTCCCCGGACAATACGTTAAGCCCCAACGTAAAATCAATTTCAGCATACTCTATTAAAGCAATGTTTTTTATAATCAATTTATTAAGCATATTAAACTGACCTTATATTTCTTATAACCGCTTCAGCATCTGAATTACTTTTTGTAATAATAAGCAAAGTATCATCACCCGCAATAGTTCCCAAAACTTGAGGGAAATGCATTTCGTCAATAGCCATACCGGCAGTTCCGGCATTACCACTTAACGTTTTTAAAACAATTAAATTATTTACCGCAACACACGATAAGGAAACTTGCTTAAACAAGTCTATAATTTTTTGAGAAATTTTTGAATTAACCGGTTTTGATACAGAATATTTAGTTCTTTTCTCTTTTCCGGGCAACTTAATTAAATTCAATTCATTAATATCCCTAGAAACAGTTGCTTGAGAAACCTTTAACCCTGTCGCAATAAGTTTTTCAGTCAATTCTTCTTGAGTCTCTATTTCAAAATTTTCAATTAATTCTAAAACAGCTTTTTGCCTATCTTTTTTTGCCATTTACATCACTTTTTCAAACTTGAATTTTTTATTTAATCTAACAAAAAAATCAAAATCTTTATTCCTTAAAAAGTTAATCTTTCTTTTTTCTTTTTCAAGAGAAATACTTTGTCCTACAGACAAATAATCAATAAATTTTCCGTCAACGTAAACACCAGCTTTATTACCAGTTATGCATTTAATCTCGGAAACTAAATCACTAGAATAAACAACTGGTCTTAAATTAAGCGAATGTGCGCAAATAGGCGTTATGCAAAAGGCATTAAGTCCTGGCGCAAGGATTGAACCTCCCGCCGAAAGCGAATATGCCGTTGAACCCGTTGGCGTACTTACAATAATTCCGTCTCCGGAAATTTTATCTATAAGTTTTCCATCAACCGATATGGATAAATTTACAACGATACTTTCCTCTTCGTTATCATACACTCTCTGTACCACAATATCATTAAGCGCAGAATAATGTTTACCGTTCATTTCTATAGATATTAAATTTCTATAATCGTTAATAAATTTACCACTTTTAAGCATTTGTACGGCTTTTACGGAATCTTCTTTTTCAAATTCAGTTAAAAAACCTAATTTTCCGGCATTTATACCAATAATAGGTATATTATGCTCGACAGAATATTCGACAAGTCCTAGAATAGTACCATCACCACCTAAAACGAAAATACAATCGTAAAGATAATTCTCATCCTTTTTATCATAAAAATCATAAAAAATATTTTCGTCGTTTAAAATGGAAATAAAATTATTCGTCCAAACGCCGCCAACATCCTTTGTTTTATTGACATATATTAATACTTTCATGATATTTATTATAACATTTTATTAATGTTTTTTCAATACTTTTTATGAAAAATTACAAAAAATTATAATAGAGGTAAAATACTATCATTAAAAATAGGATTTTCACATTTTTTTAACATGATTAAATACTCAACGTTCTTTCCTTCTTTTATAGGTGCAGTTGTAATTTTCATAGGTTGTAGCTTAGAATCAATTGCATAATCACATACTTTTTTAATAATATCAAGCCGTAAATTTTTATCCGTAATAATACCGTTTTTTAATTTTTTACGCTCACCTAATTCAAACTGTGGTTTGATTAAAAAAACAGCCAAAGAATCATCTTCAAGTAATCGATATATCACCGGAAAAATTAAAGAAAGAGATATAAAACTTAAGTCGCCTACAATTAAGTTTACACTTTCATTAAAGTCATTTTTTGTTAAGAATCTTGCATTTTTCAGTAAAAAAACAACCCTATTATCGTCTTTTAATTTAGAATCTAACAAGTCGTCATTCAAATCAATAGCGAAAACTTTTTTAGCACTTCTATTTAGTAAACAATCTGTAAATCCACCCGTACTTGAACCAATATCTATACAAGTAAACCCGCTAACTTCAAGATTAAAATCTTCTAAGGCTTTATCTAGTTTATATCCACCAACTGAAACAAACGACTTATCTGATATTTTTACTGTTATTTTAGACGAATTTTCCTCAACCTCAAAAGACGGCTTAAAAATTGCGTTTCCGTCATAAAAAACCTCGCCATTTAAAATACCCTCACTCGCCTTGTTTCTTGATTTATAATAATTATTTTTATACAAAAAAACGTCTAATCTCATAATAATAAACACAATTTTTAGTTGTGTTTTAGTTCTTTCGGTTATATATATAGTCAGTAAAATTTCGTAAAAAATCTAGCTCGGGTTTATCAGATAATAGACTCAAGCAATTTTCATATGCAATTTTTGCTTGTGCTTTTGCCCCGTCAAGTCCAAAAACGTTAACAGCAGTTATTTTATCTTGGTCCTTCTTTGGGGTTTTACCTATAGTTTCTAATGTCTCGGTAACGTCAAAAATATCGTCAGTTATTTGAAACAAGTATCCTAAAGAAAAACCATACTCTTTTAACGTGTCAAAATACTTATTTTCACTTAAAACAGAGGCAATTAAAAGTGGGGCAGTTATAAGTTTTGAAGTCTTATTAACAATAATTTCATACAAATTTTCTTTTGTATAATTTTTAGTATTTTCGCCCTCTAAATCGAGAACTTGACCTTTAATCATACCAGTGTAACCACTATACTCTGCTAAAATCTTAAGCGCTTTCGCATCAAGCAAGTCAAAATTTGACTTGTTAAGTACGGTTTCAAAAGCAAGGTTTAAAAGAGCGTCACCTGTCAAAACACCAATTGCTTCACCAAATTTTTTGTGCGTAGATAATTTACCTCGCCTATAGTCATCATTGTCCATAGAGGGTAAATCATCGTGAACCAACGAATATGAATGTATGAATTCAATTGCAAGTGCATGAGGAAGAATTTTCTCAATATCCACACCAAAACTCCTTGCAAGTGAAATACAAAGTACGGGTCTAACCCTTTTTCCACCATTAAAAACAGAATATTTTACGGCATCATAAATAATGGGCGGAACTAAGTCGTTTGTAGAAAAATATTCTTGCAAACACTCATTAAAAATATTTAAATTTTCTTGATAAATATTGTTAAAACTCAAGATTTTCACTCCTAAAAGCAAGCTTTAATGTATTTTCCATTAACATTGCTATTGTCATTGGTCCAACGCCACCAGGAACTGGTGAAATATAAGATGCTTTATCACAAACGTCATTAAAATCAACGTCACCAACTAAGCCCGATTCGGTTCTATTTATACCAACGTCAATAACGATTGCACCTTCTTTTACCATTTCTTTAGTAACAAAATTAGGCTTACCAATTGCTGCAACTAAAATGTCGGCATTAGAACAAATTTCATTTAAATTTTTAGTTTTACTATGACAAATAGTAACGGTACAATTTTCGTTAAGCAATAAAATTGCCATAGGCTTTCCCACAATATTACTTCTACCAATTACAACTGCATTTTTACCACTTAATTCTTCACCTGTGCTTTTAAGCATTTTAATAACACCGGACGGAGTACAAGCCGTAACGCAAGGTTTATTTATAAGTAAATTTCCTACGTTTTCACTTGAAAAACCATCAACGTCTTTTTCAGCAGGAATCAATGATAAAATTTTATCTTCATTCAAATGCTTCGGCAACGGTAGTTGAACCAAAATTCCGTCAATATTTTTATCTTTTACTATTGATGAAACTAATTCTTCTACTTGCTCTTGTGTAGATTCGGCAGGCAAATTAAAAGAAAGGGATTTAAACCCTACGTATTCACAAGCCTTAATCTTGTTATTAACGTAAACTTTCGAAGCAGGATTTTCACCAACTAAAACCACGGCGAGCGAAATTTTTCTACCCACCATATTTTCAAATTCTAAAGCTTTTTGTTTAATTTCGTCTTTTGTTTTTTGAGAAAGAGCTTTACCGTCAATTATAATAGCCATTATTTACCCCTAGTATATTCTGCAAGAATTCCATTAACGAAATCCGTACTTTTTTCAGTAGAATATTTACCCGCTAAATTAACTGCTTCGTTAATAATAACAGGTTTAGGTGTTTCGCTATAATTATCAAATTCAGCCATACCTAAAATACAAGCGCATTTATCCGCAGGGAAAATTCTACTTGAATGAAATTTAAGAGTTAAATCGTTAAAGATTTCTTCATACTTAGAATAATCTTTCTCGATAAAATCTAATAAATCATAAGCAAAATCTTTATCTGATTCAGTAAGTTCTGAATTTTTTAATAAAGCATTAAAAAGCCCTTCAGTTTCTGAATTGAAGAGCTTTGAAAATATAAATTTAAATACAACTTCTCTTGCAACGCTTCTCATATTATCCTTGTGTAACAGCAGTATTTTCTTCAGTTTCGGTCGCAACCGAAACAATTTTCTCGTCAAAATTTACGTCGTAAACGTGAACGTTAACATTTTCCACGTGATATTCAGTCATAGCTTCTACGTTGTGACGAATAGTTTCTTGAATCTTGAATGCCATTTCTGAAACGCTTTGATTATAATTTATAGTAACCACAACGTCAACAACTACACGATTCGATTTATCAATTACGACTTTTATTGCATTATTATGGAAAGATTTTTTAGAACCTGACTTATATAGTTCAACATTTTCAAGTTCAGATACTGCAAGTAAAACTATTCCATCAACAATACCGTCACCGTAAACGATTTTCCCTTCACGCTTAGTTTGAATTTTTTTGTTAAAATTTGCCATAATCTCCCTCTTGGAATTTATTACGACTATATTTTAACACAAATATTTATATTTGTATAGTAGTTTTTTTAAGAAATTGGTATAATTTTTACGTTATCTGGTGAAATTCCTATTTCTTCATTGATCACAGTATAAATCATAATAGCGTCGTCAGTTGTTAATTCCTCTGCCTTGGTTATTACGTTAACGTTATCGGAGTCTAAACCAATTACAACTACAGCATCTTCAAAACCATAAGCTTTTATTAAATTTTCAAGCAAAAGTTCTTTTTCGGTCATGGCTGTCAATTCAACTTTCATTGATAAAGCTTCCGAACGCTCTACACTACCCTCGTCAGCAGATGCAATTATTGAATCTAACTGCAAAATCTCGTCGTTTCTAGTATTTAGTCTTTCAGTTCTATATTGACTAAAATAACTTGATGCTGAAACCGGCGTAGTGGTGTCGTTTTCATAAGGGGCGGTGGTCATAATGAAATTAAACACCGCAGTTATTGCCAACAAGGCAATCATACATGATAAAATAATTACTTTTTTCTTTTTAGACATATATATCTCCTTTTTATTTCATTGACAAAATTTCAATTTTATCTATTCCGATTTTTAATAAAGACGCTGTTGCTGTTTGAAGTCTATATTTTACGCCTATATCATTTCCACCGCCTGCAACTATCAAAACACCAGTGATTTCCGGATAATTTTCTTTCAAAACAACCGTTTTTCCATTTATAATTACTGGCGATTCTTCTGTAATTAAAACACCATTTTCGTTAGAAGTTTTTATGGTACTTGCAAGAACGGTTTCTTTGCCAGAACTTACCGTAATAACGACTGAAACATCACCAACACCTTCTACTTTTTTAAGTGTGTTTTCAAGCTTATCTTCTAAATACTCCACGTAATTTTCAACGTCAGTCAAATTATGATTTTCAGGCGTTTTTTCTATAAAAATAGAATAAAAAAATATACCTAAGACTAAAAATGCTAAACCAATGATTATTAACTTTTTAATAAAGGCGTTTTCCTTTATCATGTCAATAAAATTATTTTGTTTTTTATTTTTAACATTCATTTATTAAAACTTCAAAATCTTTATTATATATTAAGGTTACGTTATAAATTATCTTTTTTATTTTTTCACTAATAACTATATGCTCGTCTTTTGATAACATTACAGAATTTTTTATTCTTACATCAATTTTTCTTATTTCATAAATATAATCTTGCGACAAAGTCATTTCAACGTTAACTTCATCAACTTCAACTTTTTGTTCACTCAAAGCAACTTTTATTGCCTTTTCAAGGTATTTTTGTTTTTTTTCTATAGAAAAATCAACCGATTCCATCTGAATTTTATTGTTCAACTCAAGATTGTCTAAAGAAAATTCCTTAAAGCCTAAAGTTTTGAAAGGCGCTATAAAAATCGTAATTCCCATAATACATAAAATACTTTTTATAAAATTGTTATATTTTCCCTCTGGCAAGATTAACATTAAAACGGTAGAAAATATTGAAAAAGAAACTAATTTGATTATCCAACTTGTCATATTGTTAAAAAATTGAATTTGATGCTGTAATCATTAGAATAATTAGCAAGGCTATTAAAATAAACGTTATAATTAAAAAAGCAACTAAATAATTGATAAATTTAGAAACGTTTAATAATATATTCGACATTCTTTCATCGCTAACGCTTTCAATTATTCCAGCCGATAGTTTAAGCATAAAATTAAATGCAATAAGCTCTATAAAACATGGCAATACGGTAAAAGTTAATATAAACACACCACATAAACCTATGGAATTTTTTATTAAAACAGATGAATAAGCAACTAAATCAAAACCGTCTTTTATAATTCCCCCAACTATAGGCACTGAATTAGTTAATATGTATTTAGTAGCCTTAAATGATATTCCGTCGTGCGAGGCAGTAACTACTCCTTGAAAAGTAATAAATGTCCCAAATAGGAAAATTATTATACCTAAAACCCATTTAACCAAAGACGATAAAAAGTTAGAATATCCTTTAAATTTAACTTGAGTTGATATACTTGAAATCACGTCTAAAACTAAAATTATTACTATCAATGATAACAAAAAATTTATTATAATCCCGTTAATACCGGTTGATAACATCGTAACTACCGGACTACATGCCCCTGCAGTAACGTTAGAGCCTGAAATAACTAACAAGGTAATCATTATGGGTGACATAATTTCATTGAATTTTGCAAGTGATATAATAGTGTTTTTGCAATTTATAAATAAAGATATCGTCTTAGAAAATAAAAGTACAAATACTGCATAAAAAACTATTAAAAAAACAATTTCTGAAACTTGTGACGACAAACTTTTTGCTTTTATCGCATTAATAAACACTAACATTAACGCAATAGAAATAACAGATAAAAAAGTTGGAACTAATTTCTTTATAGAATTTATCGAACCGCTTAAAAAGAAATTTAATACGTCTATTATTCCATTTTTATATTCGCCATTAAGCATCTTTTTAATTTCACCTGCGACATCAAAGTCAAACGAAGAATTATTAACGTATTCTTCTATTTCAGATAAATCAATACTTTCCAGTTGCTCGCTAATAGTATCATCAAATTCATCAGCCATTGCAATCTTAATATTAGTAAAACATAACGAAGCTAAGATAATTATTATTAAAAATAACAACTTTTTTTTCATAGAAGCATACCTTTAATAATATTAAGTAAACTATATAAAATCGGCATTGAAATAGTAATAATAATAACTTTACCAACTAATGCAAGCTTGTCCGAAACGCCTTTAAGCCCCATATCTTCTATCGTGCCAGATGCAATTTCTACAAGATATGCAATAGCAATTATTTTAATAATAATTTTTAACATCTGTCCGTCAAGATTTGTAAGTTCATAAATTTCACGAAAAAAACCAATTGTTTGCGATAAATACGGCAAAGAAAAACTAATTATTATTACACCACTGGCAATAAGTCCTGGTACAAATAATTCACTATTTACATACTTTAAAATTGATAGAATTAAAGCACAAACTAAAGCAATTGCGACAATTTTTATCATCAAAACAAATTAAAAATATTTTTTATATTCTCAAATAAATCACTTATCATTGTTACTACAAGGGAAAAAACGATAACTATCCCCGTAATAACAACTAAAGTTGCAATATCGTCCCTATCGCTTTTTTTCAAAATCTGAGTAATTAAGGTTATAATTAAGCCAACTGCACCTATTTTAAAAATAATTCCAATGTCCATACTATATAAAAGCTATAAAAAAAATTAATCCTATCAAAAATCCCAATTTAACGTATAAATCCTTATATTTTTTTTCTTCGTTAATAGAATTCGTATATTTTTCTTGTAAATATCCCTCAGATGAATTTATAAAATTTTCTTGCGAAATTGAATCTGATTTACCTATAAAATTAACGTAATTATTTAAAAATTGAACTTCTTCTTGCTTTAAAAATGAAGGTGAATTTACCTCTTTGTCGTTTAATTTGCAAATGCAATATTGATAAAATTTTTTATCCTCAATTTTAGAAAATACTTTCTCTATAGGTTCCTTACCATATTTTATTTCAGTTCTAAAAATTTTATTAAAAGATAAAAAATCAAAATAAAACTTTCTTCTATCTACATATTTTTGTGAAAAAATATATCCAAAAATAGTACATAAAATTAAAATAACAACACCTAAAAATAATTTCATATAATTCTTTCAAAATTTTTGTTATAAACGGCTTTTATTCTTCCAATTAAATTTCTATTATTTTCAAGCACGATAACCCTATCAAAAATTTTAGGCAAAAAAAACTCTTTATCTTTTAGATTTTCAATACTCTCAGCATGACAACTTGCAATAATTTTCACCCCACAAGATATAGAACTTTTCACCATTTTCCAGTCTAAATCCGTAATCAACTCATCTGTAACAACAACGTCTGGTGCCATACTTTTTAGTCCACAAGTAAATGCATAGAATTTATCTGAATATAAAATCGAATCCACGTTTGCTCCTTTAACACTACAAAATTCGCCACGCTCGTCTATAACCAAAATATTATACTTGTTTTCCAAATTCAACTTTCTAACAACGTCTTTTAATATAGTTGTCTTTCCACAAAAAGGTGGAGAAATTATTAGCGTATTGTATAAATAATCATAATTTTTAATATATTTGTAACAATAATTACTACAATCTAAAATCTCGTGAGGAATTCTAATTGCCAAAGAATTTATATTTTTTATAGTAATAATTTCTTTTTCAAAAACACACTCGCCAGCAAGACCAATTCTTATACCACCTTCGTAGGTTAAAAACCCTTGTTTAATTCTATCGTTATAAGCATAAAAGGAACGTTTTGTTAATTTTGAAATAATTTCTTCTATATCGCCAAAAGATATTTTAATTGAATTATTTTCAAATTCTGTTAAACCATTTTCGCAAAGAAAATATTTTTTAAACCCATAAACGATTTTAATACCATAATTTTCCTTAATTCTAATTTCATAAATTTTATCTTTATTCTTGATACAATTTAACGCAAAATTTACTTCATTACTTAAAAAGGGCAGGTTCATTTTGTATAATATATTCCTATAAATTTCACATAAGACCCAAACGACAAAAAAAGACACGCTATAAATAGCGTGTCCTATAGGGATTTTTTTAAAACATTATAAAAGAGTAGCAAAATTTTTGATACTCTTTTCATTTTTTTCTTTGCAAAACACACAACTTTGCTTGCAAAGTATAGTGTGATACACTTTTGAAAATTCCCCATAAAGATTAACATCTCGATAAATTGGAATTTGTCGTTATAAATCGATATTGATTTCGTATTGATTATCAATGAGTATGTAATTCGCATTATGCTTTTGTGCAAGGGCTAACATTTCTAAATTGTCTGCTAACACACTCTCCATTGTGCACCGTTCATCATCCACACGATTTTCAATGGCATTTGCATAATTCTTTATGTCAGCAAAGTGGTTTTTGATATATTTCTCACTCATTACAAGGCAGAAATATTTGATGTTTTCAAGATATTCGGAGTCAAATTCATTTTGCCAATCAAACGGAATATAGCAACCTTCAACAATTAAGTTCTGCTTGTTCTCAATTGCAGTTTTTATCATTTCACAAACAATTGGCCACAAGTATGCGGTTAAATCCTTATCGTCGCTCATTGGGGTAAGTTCTGTGTTGCCACTACGAATTAATCCCATTTTAAGATGGTCAATTGAGAAATATGGGTATTTATATTTTTCGAGCAACATTTGAGCAAGTACGGTTTTGCCTGTGTGCGATGCTCTCGTTATTAAAACAATCATACTTTCTATCCTTACAAATTCTTATTTATCGTTCTATTTATCGCCAGTTTCGCATTTGTATTACAAATGCACAGAGCTAAGCCCATACCCCTTATTTTTGTAGGGCGGGGGTTTACTCCCGCCGCCTCATTGGCATAAACCTTTCGTCACGGCGGGAGCAAGCCCCCGCCCTACGATGTAGCCCCATTAT
>JAZSKQ010000003.1:0-12428 GCA_045534905.1 Christensenellaceae bacterium
CTTTTGAAGATAACGCCGAACCACTGAACATCACACCGCATGCACATACAAGTGAGATAACAGCCAAACAAACTATTGAAAGTAATTTGTTCTTCTTTGTCATAAAAAACTCCTTTCCCCATATAAGAGGTATTATTTTTATAATCACCGTCACAATTTCGCGCCCATATTATAGTTTAACGGATATTATTTATATTATTATATAATGTTTATTATTTGGAAAAATATTATTGTTTATATTTAAAAAGTATAAAATGCGCATAATAAACTACTATACAGTAGTATTTTAACACTTTTTCAAGGTTTAGTCAATACTTTATTTGTAAAATATTTTTTTCCTTTTTTTACATTTTACCTTGAAAAAAATATTTTTTACATAAATTTTACTATTTTTACGTTTTTTATTGACACTAATATATTTAGTATGTTAAAATCTTTTTTAGATAAAGGAGAATTTGTGGGTAATTTAGAAAAAAACAGCGGTTTTTTCTTTTCCACCATTAAAGAATCGGGGGAAAATACTGCAAAAGTTAATTATTATCAAATAATTTACGTCACTTCGGGGCAAGCGGAATTCGTTACCGATAAAACCTATAATTTAAATATTGGTAACGGGTTTATTATTGCACCCGATTTTTCGTTTATAATCAATCCCGCAAAAAATTCTCTATTTAGACAAATTTTAGTCGATAAAACTGAATTTACGGATATTTGTAATAAAATTTCTACCGACGGTTTGCTTTTGCAACATTTAAATAATAATGGTCAATATTTATTCAATTTATCACAAACCGACGTCGATTTTATTGAAAATAAACTATATTCTTTTTATCTTTACCCCGAACCGTTAAAAAAATTAGGGTTTATTAATTTAATTCTATCCACAATAATTGGTTCGGTATGCTATTCTAAAGACGTTAAATCGACAGAATCTTCTGAATTTTCTAAAAAATGTATTACACTTTGCCATTCTTATTTTACCGATAACGAGGCTAGCGAAAAAATTAGAAGCGCTTTCCCCTACAACGACGTTTATTTCGGCAGAAAATTTAAGGAATGCTTTAATTGTTCACTTTTAGAGTATTTAACAAACCTCCGTATGGAAACGGCTAAATATTATATTATTAATTTACCCATTTCTATGGAAGAAGTATGTAATATGGTCGGAATTTATTCCGTCGCACACTTTATTAAATTGTTTAAAAAGTTCTACGGCACTACCCCATATAAATTTAAGGCGGAACACCGTAAACTTTATGATATAAAAGGAGCTAAATAAAATGAAGTACCATTTGACAAAAAAACAGGTCAACTCTTATCTACCCGAACCGTTCTTCTTTATCACTACTAGAGATATGGCAGAGTTTAACCGCAAAAAAATTAGAGAATCTTTGTTGGATCTTAAAAAGTGCGGGTTCCGTGGTTTTATTCTTTTTAATAAACCACCTAAAGGTTTTGATGAAGATCATTACTTGAACGAAGATTGGTTCACTATGGTTAAACTTTTCACCATAGAAGCTAAAAAACTTAAACTTGAAATGTGGATTAACGACGGCTACGACTACCCCCCGGGAGGCGTTGGTGGTCAACTTTATAAACTTAATCCAAATATTCCACAAAAACGTATTATACTTGAAAACGGCGTTCCTACCGTTAAGGAAGCCGATTGGGGATATCCTGCTTTCGAAAACCCACTATCGCCCGAACTTTTCCATCAATTAGTTCACGAAAAGTATAAAAAACACGTTGGCAAGTATTTTGGCAAAACTATCGTTGGCTTCTTTACCGACGGCGACAATAGACGTGTCCTACCCGCTGCTATGCTTAATGAAAATCACCCGAGCAGAGATTATTTCCCTTGGTCGGATACTTTTGAAGAAACCTTCAAGGCTAAATACGGCTACGATATCATGCCTTTTATGGTTGACGTTCTTAATAGAAAGGATATTAAAGAAGCAGTTGATTATTGGGAACACGCAGGTCACCTTTATCAATCGTGGTTCATTTCTAATACCGAATGGTTACACCAAAACGGTCTTTTAGCTACCGGTCATACCGGCGATACTTCACCTTATTTATATAAAGACGCACCAAGAGGCTCATCTTTTACCGAAGGCAGATTCTCTGACGTACAAAAAGTTTTCGACTTCCCTGGAACCGACCAAGAACTTTTGGCTCTTGACGGTGGCAAGCACATGGTGGCACATAACTGGTACTCACCAAAAGCTATTTGGGGTAACGAAATTCATACGCCTCGTATGGAAAGATATTCAGACGTTACACAAGACTTACGTGCAAAGCAAGTAGGCTCTACCGCATTTATTTACAACAAAAAAGAAGTTATGTGTGAAATGTTTGCAGCTTCTAACTACGGCGTTTCACCCGCAGAATTAAAGCAAATTGCAGCTTTCCAAATCACTCAAGGCGTAACGTTTATAGTTGAACACGCTTACCACTACAAATATTTCGACTGGTCTAAGTATTTTGCTCCACCGGAATTCTCGTCACGTGCAATGGTCGGCACATACATTAACGAACTTAACCACGAACTTGCAGAACTTGCTTGCATGATGAGTATTGGTAAGTCCGTTTGCCCTATCGCTTTACTTGACCCAACCGAAGCTACTTGGAGAAATAATTTTAATCACAACGATTATTTCGATAGTTTTGCTAAACTTAATCGCTTACCGTATGGTTACGTTATTTGCGATATTGACAATATTCTTAATAACAATTTAGGATTTAAGGTGGCAATAGTTTCCGGTTGGACACCCGACAAGAAGAAGTTAGAAATGCTTAAGGCTAAAGGCGTTGTGGTACTTGACAACAAGTCTTTAGATAAACTTAAAGATATTATTCCGTGTGGCGTTTCTTACGTTGGCGAAGGCACTCCTCATTTCGTTAGAAAGGTTATTGACGGCGAAGAATTTACCTTTATTGCTAATATTGAAAACGAAGCACCTATCCGTGGTAAAATTATTGCTTACGGTAGAGAAAAAGAAATTCTTCTTTATCAAGGTGACGTTAGATATATTTCGGCAAAATACGACGATATTCCGGATATCCCAGTTCACGGCGAAAAGGTTTTCGTATTACCTAACGAAATTAATGCTAAATTCGACGACTACAATAGGCTTGCTTTAGAACGTTGGGAATCTAACGGTAAAGCAGTGGTTAAAACAGACGACGATAAAGAAATTTGCTTCCCGTTTACTGCACAAGAAGAAATTTCCGACAACGTTATTTATATCCCACAAGAAGCAGTTGACAAGTGCAACAAAATTTCTTTTGACGGTGAAGAACTTACCGGTGAACCGTGCTTGGTTTACGACGAAGCTTACGTTTCTTATAAACTCCCGCTCATCACCGTTGGTGAACACGTTATCGAAATTAATAGAAACGAAGCGTTTAATCAATACGACGTTTGCTTTATGAACGGTAACTTCGACGTAGTTATTGCTTCTGACAAGACTGAATACAAAGCAATCTTTACGGAATATAATTTAACCACCTTTATACCTGAAAACGCTACCGTAGTATTATCTAAGAGAAGAAATTCACTTAAAACCGATACGTCTTGGGCACTTCAAGGTCAACCTTTCTATTCCGGCAAAGTTACCTATTCGTTCAACGCAGAACTCCCCGAAAAAGGCGCTTATCGTTTGGTTCTTCCAAAAGTTCGTGACGTCGTTGAAGTTTACGTTGACAATAAACTTGTTAAGAAGATTTATAAAGAACCTTATGAGTTTGAGTTCAAACACAAACAAGGCACTGCTAATATTAAAATTGAGGTCGTTAACTCCTTTGCTAACGCTATGGAATTCTATTTGGAAGAAAGCGGTATCTTAAACGGTGGCTACATCGAAAAAATTTAGTTTTAGTACAACAAAAAATCCTTTGCAAAAGTGCTTGTCCCATAGGGATTATTAGTCCATAATAAAAGTATAGCACACTATACTTCACTAAAAGTGAATGTAGTGTGCTTTTATTATCCACAAAAGATTTAATATTTATAGTTATATTTTTAGCCTTGTGGCTAAAAGTGATATGCAAGTTCCTTGCGTTATATTTTTCGAGAGGAAAATTCAAGGTTCTGCTTTAGCAGGTTCTTATATTTCTCTCGAAGAAGTTATATTATATTTGCCAATAACTTACCCTGTGGGTAAATATAACTTTGCATAGCAAAATATAACTGCGAAAGCAATATAACTTGCCGATAGGCAAATATAACTAGTGCGTCAGCAATAATCTCTATTACTGACGCACTAAACGCAAAGGATTTTTTATTTTGTTTTTATTTTTATTTTACTTTATACAAACCCATTTTTACAAACGAGTAATTTGCCCTTTCTAAGTTACTTACACCGTTTTCCCAACTGCCGTCAAGTTCGTATGAATATACAGAAACGCTTTCGCTATCTTCAGATTCTTTCAAGTGGTGTGGGCCAAGTAAGTTACGGTTACCTGTAAATATGGTAATTTCCGCAGTATTCGTTCCCTTAATTATATAATCACTAATATCTACACTTTCGGCAAAATATGATTTTTCTACTTTCTTACCGTTTATCTTTAAGTAAAGGATGCAGAAATCACCTTGCAAATCAAGTATCGTAGGCGTTCCATCACTTTCAAACTGTTTATAGAACGTCATATTTCCGGCAAAGAACGGATATCCTTCACTTACAGCGTCAACAACCTTAGTCTTTCTATCTGCAATATAAAAGTCGTCTTCACAAAGCACGCATCTAATCTTTTCACCGTCTCTAAATCCACCTTCAGAATATACGCCAAAGTCACCTTTTAAGAAGGACGCCTCTATCGTGGTGTCGTACGCCAAACAGTTTTTAAGCGATTCAGTGTCAGTATCCGCAAATAAAATGTCGTAAACTTTTTGTGCTTCGTAGAAGTTAATTTTTACTATGGCTTCGTTTAAGCCTACCTTTAATACGTCTTTTACGTCCGCTTTAAGTAATTTCTTTTCTTCTGGTGCGTGTCCGTTAAACTCTACCTTGACGCCGTTAACTGTTAAATCTATAACGTGTTGGTCTTCAGTTAAGAACTCTATCTTTTTAGGAAGGGTTTTTACGTTAAATTCATACTTTAGGTACACGTCGCCTTGAATACGCTTATTTAGTAATTCAAAGAATACACCCATATAGCGAAGTCTATCACTATAATTTACACCGTCGGTCGAATAACGAAGTTTATCAAGCGTCATAAAGTTGTCGGTACTATCTATAATATCAAACGCACCGTCTAAAATTATATGCTTTTTATCTTCTTTAATTTCTACCTTTTGGTCGTTTAGGAACAACACGAAAGAGTCACCTGGTCTAAACGTGATTTCAGTTGGCATATCTTTGGTTGCCATTGTTTCCAAATCAAGATTAGTAAACCCATTAAAATCACCGTCAAACTTTACGGTATAAGAATTTTCCCAATCGGTATTTACTGCAAATATAAACCTACTACCACCGAACTTTCTTATACAAGTTCTTATAGGCGTATCAATCTTATCTACCCTATAACTTTGTGCATTTACAATGTCGTCTAAAGTAATATTGCTTTCTAAGGAATACTTAAACGGTTCACCTTCTAAATAGGTAGGCTTACCCTCGGTAAACAACAACTTACCGCCTTGTACGTTAAAATTATTAAATAGTGCAAGCGAACTTTTATCCATAGTAATGGTCTTGGGGAAGATAACCGTATCGTATTCGCATTCACCAACGATTAACTTGCCGTTCTTTACCTTGGCGTGTTTTGCCATAACCGTTTCATCTATAATGTGATACGGTATATTCATTTCAGCAAGCTTTTCACACCATGCCATATAAGATTGATCAACCTCGAACGGAGAATCGCCATATCCGGTTAATTCTCTCTTGTAATCAAAGTATAAACTTCTAATCGGGTTAAACAACGCAACTGAAACTTCTTCTTCGCTTTCAGCTATTAAGTAACCTAATTTAGCAAAATAATCATTAAAACTCTTGAAGTCTTCCTTTATCCACGGGTTAACGTCAGAATAGTGTGCAGGGTAATCCCTTTTCCTTTGACCGTATTCGGCAACGGGTAATAAGTGTTCGCACATAACGTTTATACCGTGTACGTATTGACTTTCACCTATAGTCTTTAATATTCTGGGTGACACACCCCAACCACAAAGACCAAAGGTTTCGGTTAAAACCTTCTTTTTGCCAAGTTGACGTGCAACCGAAGCTACTTGCTTAGGCGCAACCGAGCCTGACGAACATCTTCCAAGTAAGTCCATACCCGGAATATTTTCATACTCGTAAAGAGGCATTATACCACCACAACACCACATTTGAGTATCAAGCCTACTTTCTTCGATGTAGTGACCGGTTAAACCTACCCCGTTTTTATTACACCAGTTATAGACGTTCTTGGAAAAATTGGTAAGAAGCAAATCTTGCATTGCTTTCCAATATTTATATCTAAACGCTCTATAACCTTCTTTATCAAGGAATAACAATCCTAAACCGTCTAAAATATCTTCCTTATATTTATCTAAAAAGTATTTTGGAAGCATTTTGGTATATGGATGATCCCATCTATAATATTGTGGTTCGTCCGTAAAAAAGCCCTTTAAGTGTTTGCTAAACTTTTTACCTAAACGCTTTTTATATTCGTTATGAGTTGCATCAATAAACTTATTTACAACTTCGGGATTAAGTATATCTGCCGTTACACCAGATTTATGTTCGAAAATATTAAGATAGGTTTTACCTTCTTCACCTTTTTCAACTCTTATAAGTTCTTTTTCAGTAACCTCGTAAGAAACCAAAGCGTCTGATTTAAATTCGCCTTGTTCATAGGTTAAGTATTCGTCTTGGTTATTGGGGTCTTCTAAAAGTTTACCACCAACGAATCCACTTGGCCAACCGTTTTCGTCATACGCCCAAGTAGCCATATTCTCTTTTTTACCGGCGTCCACGCAAGCCTCAACACATTCAAACCATTCATCGCCCAAATATTCCGTTTGAAGACCGCCACGAGCGTGCATAAAATACCCACCGAAGCCTTGTTTTTTCATCCAAGAAATTTGTTCAACAAGCCTTTCTTTATCTAACTTGTCGTTCCAACTCCAAAACGGTATCGAACGATATTCTGAAACGTCGGCTTTTTCTATTTTTTTAATTATTTTCTCCATTGATTTTACGTCCATTATTTTAACCCCTAAGTTTTTTTCTAAATTTAATTAAAACAAACTGAATATATTTCCACTGTAATCGAAGGTGATTACGCCTATCAAGAACAATGCTATAATAATTAACGGTAAAACGTACGTCATATAAAAACGCATCCAATTTTGCACTTTTGCACCTTTACCAATATTTGCTTCGTTCTTGAAATTATTAAAGCCCCAACCAAACTTTTGCGTACAGAATATTACAAGTGTTAAACAACCGAGTGGTAATAATACGTTACTTACTAAGAAGTCTTCTATATTAAGAACTGCCCAGCTCGTTCCGAACGCACAGAACGATAATGCACACGGCATAACGAGTATTAACATTGCTATCCCACAAACTACACAAGCCTTAATTCTATTCCAACCAGTAATATCCCTTACACAAGCAATAATATTTTCAAATACGGCAAGCACCGTAGAGAACGCTGCAAAGGTCATAAACAAGAAGAACATGCTACCCCAAACAACGCCACCTGGCAATGAATTAAATACCAAAGGTAAGGTTTGGAATATAAGTGACGGACCGCCGTCCGGTGCAACACCGTAAGTGTAACACGCAGGGAAAATTATCAAGCCTGCAGTTATTGCAACCAAAGTGTCTAATACGACTACGTTTATAGATTCACCCATAAGCGAACGGTCTTTACCTATGTAACTACCAAAGATTGCCATAGAACCGATACCATGCGACAACGTGAAAAACGCCTGATTCATCGCTGCAACTATTACGCTAAAATTGATTTTACTAAAATCGGGAACAAGATAGAACTTTAAGCCTTTACCAGCACCGTCAAGCGTAAAACCGTATATAGCCAACACGAACATTATAACTAAAAGCGCAAGCATCATATATTTAGTAACTTTTTCTAAGCCCTTATCTAATTTAAACGAACATACGAAAAAGCCTATAATTACTATAGCAACTGTTGAAAGTATCATAATGAGTGGATTTTCAGTTACCGAATTAAATGCTTGAGCAGACTGTTCTGGAGTGGTAATACTTGCCGTTCCACCAAATGCTGTTTTGAAGAAATAGAAAAGCATCCAACCCGAAACCACGCAATAAAACATCATCAATAGCACGTTTGCAACAAGTGCCGCATATCCGTGAGTACGCCAAGCCTTCTTTTCGGGGGTTAGTGCGTGATAAAGTCTAACAGGACTTCTTTGCGAACCTCTACCTACTGCGAATTCCATACTCATAACGGGAACACCCATTATTATCAAGAATACTAAGTAGATTAACACGAAAGCACCACCACCGTTTGCACCCGTCATTGTCGGGAACTTCCAAACGTTACCAACGCCTATCGCACAACCTGCCGACATCAATATAAATGCCAACCTTGAGCCAATCTTCTCTCTTTCCATAGTTTTTCTCCTTAACTATATTCCTAATAAAATCGCCAAATAATACGCACCCGGCACTACCAAGAACGACGGTAGCATATCAGCAATTTTAAATTTTGTAACACCAATTAGGTTTAACCCTAAACCTATAATTATTACCCCACCCGTTGCACAGGTGACGGCAATTAGTTCAGAAGTCATTATACCTTGAAGAACGCCCGCAAGTAAAACTAAACCTGCTTGTATAATAAAAAGCGCAACCGACGAAAATAATACGCCAATCCCAAGCGTACTCGCCAAGACACAAGAGGAAATTAAATCTAACACGGATTTTGTATAATATACGCTATGGTCACCGTTTGCCGAGTAAAAGGCCCCCGTTATAGTCATTGCACCGACGCAAAACAAAAGAGTACCTGTAACCAAACCCTCGGCAATCGAACTACCACCCTCTTTTTTAAATTTACGTTCAACGCTTATGGTTAATTTATTTATCCCATCTTCTATCTTAAGTAGCGTCCCTACAACCGTTCCTATTACAAGCGACAGTATAATAACAATTACGTTAGACGACTGCAATGCCCCCGATATGCCTATAATTAAAGTGCATAAACCTATTACGGACATCACCGCACGTGAAACCCTTTCCGGAATACCCTTTTTTAGTAATAATCCTATTAAACTGCCCAAAATTACGGTACCCGTATTAACTAAAACGCCTAACACAATTTTCCTCTAAAAAGTTTTAAATTATATAATATAATTTAACATAAACCAACTATATTGTCAACGGCAAAATTTGATTTTAATCTAATATATTATTATATTATTTAAAAATTTTTAAGCGGAAAGTTTACTTTCCGCTTAAAGTAATATTTTTTGTTATTTTAGACGTCTAAGCTTTCTAAATATACAGATGCGTTGGTCGCCGCAATAGCACCGTCCGCAACTGCCGTGGAAACTTGTCTAATCGCCTTAGTTCTGCAATCACCCGCAACGAAAAGACCTTCCGTTTTAGTCTTACAAGTTTCGTCCGAAATTATATAACCGTCTTTATCAAGGTCAACCAAATTAGCAAACGCAGAGTTATCGGGAACTTGACCTATCGCAATGAAAACAGCTGGAATTTCATGGCGTTTAATCTCTCCGTCAGAATCCTTATATTCTATTGCAGTAAGTTCGTCTTCGCCAATAAAATCGATAACACTAGTATTTGGTCTAACTTCGATATTTTCTTTAGAGCGAAGCGCCTTAACAAGCATTTTATCACCGAAGAATTTATCAAAAAGTGTATAGACGTAAACCTTTTTACAGTATCCCGAAAGTAAAAGCGAATATTGTAGTGCCGTGTTTGCATCGCCTATTATGGCAACTTCCCTATCTTTATAGAAAGGTCCGTCGCAAATAGCGCAATAATATACGCCACGACCGACTAAATCATCTCTATTAGACTTAGTTCTCAAGTGCTTATGTTTTACGCCTGACGCTATTACTACCGTCTTACTTTGATATTCGTTATATTCGGTTTTTACGGTAAATATTTTACCTTCTTTTTCAACGCCAATTACCTTTTCTATTTCTACTTCGGCACCGTGGTGAGAAATTTGTTCATAAAGGTTATCCGCAAACTGTTCGCCACTAATTTCCTTTATAGAAGGAAAGTTTTCAAGCTTAGGAGAAGTAGCAATTTGTCCACCTAAACTTTCACTTTCCAATACTAATACCGTTTTTCCGTTTCTTAATGCGTAGAGTGCGGAGGTCATACCTGCCGCACCCGCACCGATTACTATTAAATCGTACATTATCTTATACTCTCAATATATTTTCTTATTTCGCTTGCATTGTCAAAAGTTTCAAAACCACTGCCGTTAGGAACTAACAAAGTAGGTGCTTTTTTAACGCCGTATTTGATAGTCATTTCCTTATCTTCTTCAGCGTTTACAACGGTATATTTTATACCTGCTTTATCAAGCATCATTTTGCTGGTTTTGCAGTTAGGACAACCATTTCTCGTAAACAAAGTAAGTCCGTCGAGTTCGGGAGTGGATTCCTTCTTTTCGCAAGAACAAGTAGCCTTTTCTTTTACGTTAAATTTAGACGTTTCGATATTATAAACCTTTCTTTCTGCGAACTCTGCTCTCTTACCGTCGTTCCAGTTTTGTACAGGACGATAGTAGCCGGTTATACGGCTATAAACTTCGGTAGTTCTTCCGCAAATAGGGCATTTATAAACCTCGCCTGCAATGTAGCCGTGGTCTGCGCATACAGAATAGGTCGGCGACATGGTATAATATGGAAGTTTATAGTTTTCAGCAATCTTTCTTACTAAGCTTGCTGCAGACTTCCAGTCGGGCAATTTTTGACCTAAGAATGCGTGGAATACCGTACCAGAAGTGTAAAGGGTTTGCAATTCGTCTTGAATATCTAACGCAGAGAAAATATCGTCAGTATATCCTACAGGGAGGTGTGAACTGTTGGTATAGTACGGAGTATTGTCGTTATCAGACGCCGTAATAATATCAGGATATCTCTTCTTGTCGTGCTTTGCCAAACGGAAAGAAGTTGATTCTGCAGGAGTTGCTTCTAAGTTATAAAGGTCACCGTATTTTTCTTGATAGTCAGAAAGCTTATTTCTCATGAAATTGAGAACGTTTTTAGTAAACGCTTGAGCCTCTGGTTGAGTCATGTCTTTTTTAATCCATCTTGCGTTTAAGCAAGCTTCGTTCATACCTACTAAACCGATAGTTGAGAAGTGATTGTTAAAGGTTCCCAAATATCTTTTGGTGTACGGATAAAGACCTGCTTCTAACAACTTGCTGATAGTATCTCTCTTAACCTTTAAGGAACGTGCAGAAATATCGAGCATGTGCTTTAACTTATCGTAGAATTCTTCTTCCGTGGTAGAAGTATATGCGATTCTCGGCATGTTGATGGTTACAACACCAACCGAACCGGTTGATTCACCACTTCCAAAGAAACCACCACTCTTTTTACGGAGTTCACGCAAGTCAAGTCTTAAACGACAGCACATTGAACGAACGTCTGACGGTTCCATGTCAGAGTTGATATAGTTACTAAAATAAGGAGTGCCGTATTTAGCAGTCATTTCAAATAACAACTTGTTGTTTTCGGTTTCAGACCAATCGAAATCAGAGGTGATTGAATAGGTAGGAATAGGATATTGGAATCCTCTTCCATTAGCGTCACCTTCAATCATAATTTCGATAAACGCCTTGTTTACCATAGCCATTTCTTCAACGCAATCTTTGTACTTGAAGTCCATTTCCTTTCCGCCAACGATAGCGTTCATTTCCGCTAAGTCGTTTGGAACTACCCAGTCAAGAGTAATGTTGGTAAACGGCGCTTGAGTACCCCATCTTGACGGAGTGTTTACACCATAGATGAATGATTGAATGCATTGCTTTACTTCTTTATAAGAAAGTTTATCTACCTTAACGAAAGGTGCAAGATAAGTGTCGAAAGACGAGAACGCTTGCGCACCTGCCCATTCGTTTTGCATGATACCTAAGAAGTTTACCATTTGGTTACATAAGGTTGACAAATGACTAGCAGGAGAAGAAGTAATCTTTCAAGGAACGCCACCTAAACCTTCTTTAATAAGTTGACGAAGTGACCAACCTGCGCAATAACCTGTAAGCATTGAAAGGTCGTGAATATGAATATCAGCGTTTCTATGAGCAGCGCCAATTTCTTCATCTTAAACTCCGCTTAGCCAGTAGTTTGCAGTAACTGCACCACTGTTTGATAAAATCAAGCCACCTACCGAATAGGTAACGGTTGAGTTTTCTTTAACACGCCAGTCTGCAACCTTTAGATAGTCGTCGACAACCTTTTTATAGTC